>WOVA01000091.1 GCA_009773155.1 Elusimicrobiota bacterium | reverse complement strand
CCGGCCTCGCTTAACTGGGAATGGAAGCCGCCAATGCGGCCTCGGTCAGGTGGGATTTACTACCTGTTTTACGGCCTCGGGTAGCTGGGACGTAACACCGGGCAAAAGGGATCCCGACAGCGTCTTCGATAACCGTTTGAGCTACGACGATCCCTCCCCCGGAATAGCGCATTAGCGTTCCCGGAATTATGTTGACCATTACAGGGTCTGTATTAGAGGGCGGAAGCCCCTTTAATATCTCCACTACGCCGGGGATAGACCCGGATCGCTTATAACCCGGGAAACCCTGCACCGTCGTCCCGGCGGTATGGCTTAGAAGCTGCCGCAGCGTGACCCTGGGCTGCCAACTGCCTCTACTGGGAACTCTCCATCTTTTCAAGTATTCATTCACGTCGCGGTCAAGGTCGATCAACCTGGTCTCCGCGAGCTTGACTACAGCAAGAGAAAAAACAGGCTTGCTTATGGAACCGGAAAGGAACATCGTATCATTAACGACTTTCTCCCTGGTACGGGCATCTTTGTATCCAAATCCGCCGGACCAGGCGATCTTTCCGCCATCCACCACGGTGATGCTGATCCCGGGGTTAGAATAATGCCGCATCCTTTCCTCAAGCCTGCAGGAGCGGAAACAGCCGTCCAAGCCGGTCTCAGACTGAAGGTTGGAGGTAACCCTGTTAATCCTTATTTTTTCGGCCATGTTTTTACAATATCAGTCGTCCTGAAAATATGTTCGCAGAGAGCGCACGGCGACGAATGCTCAGGGCGCAGAGACTCCGGGTCGCCTCCGTGCTGCACGAACAGCCTCCCAAGAACGGCGTTCCGCATCCGCTTATAGAACTCACTGTTGAAATGGTCCTCCGGGGTCTTATGCAGACAGTATTTACCAAAGCCATTGTATATCAGGTTCGAGCAGCAGACCGAGAACCCCCTCCCACATTGGTAAACAAGCTGGTCACGGTTTGGGCAAACTTGGGAGAGGACCTTTTTATCGAACACGAAATGCCGGAAAGCCAATCCGTTCTTCTTCGCCTCTCCGATATCACAAATTTTCTGAACCGCGACCTCGAACCCGCCTATTGCACCGAGTTCCGCGGTTATCTTCAAGTCAAGCGGAGATTGTAAAGTCGTAACGACCCTGAACCCTATCCCCAATTCCCTGCATACATTAAAAAGGTTTTCCAGCCGGGACTTGGGCAGGAATTCGGCATGGAACTTGTCGTAAGACATCTGAACATAGGTAAGGCCGCGTATAGAGGCCAACATTCGTCTGGCCTCGCGGACGCTGGAAGCGAATCCCCCGTTCGTCACTATGCCCGGATTTGATTTACTGTTTTTGGGGAGGGCGGACGATATCCGGTTGATATCGTCTACATAAAGAGTCGTTTCGCCTCCGGTAAAGGAGAGCGAAGCGGGCGCGTATCTCCTCACAACTTCGCAGAGGAGCCTTTTCTCCCGCTCTCGCAACGACCGTTTTCTTTTCCGCTTATCGAGCAGGCAATGCCTGCAGTCGAAAGTACACCTGGTTCCGACTACGACACCGAATTTCCGCAGTCGGATCATCAGGCGTTACTTACTTCCGGGCAGGAACCGGCAGTGTATTGGTGTTGTCCACAGGAACCGCCGTACCCGCAGTGTCGCTGGCCTGCAGAAGGACAATCTTCTGGTCCGGCGTGAGAGACCTCACATACTGTGTCGCCACGCCGGAAGAGAAAACCCCGAGAGAAACCAGAAACGCCGCTATGATTCTGTCATTCTTGTTCATTATCGCTCCCCTTAACCCTGGCAGTTTGACATTTTTGACGCTTTTCTTCAATTCCCGATAAAAAAAAGGGAAAGCAAATTGACTTTTGCTTTCCCTGGATACATCCGGTTACGGCCGGAGCGTGGATACTCTGGGGCCGATCCCCCAAATTACAAGGCTTTGCCTGTGCCGTATCAAGCGCTATGCGCATCAGACGGCCAATATCCGGGATTTATTTTCACCGGAAAACAATCCTTTTCGAAGGGGAAGATATGGGGAAACTCGATATTTTAGTCCTTGAGGACGACAAACTGGCCCAGAAAGTCATCATGGCCGGCGACCTGAAAAGCGCGCTGGGCTATCTGAACCGGGAGCGTTACGATATCGGCTTTTTCGACCTGATGCTGGGTCCGGACGACGATTACTCCGGCCTCAAGGCCATCAAGGCCCCCGCGGAGAAGGGCATCTATTGCGTGGTGGTGTCCAGCTCGGATTAGGAGGACATCATCGACCGCGCCTACGAGCTGGGCGCGCGGGACTTTTACGCCAAGGGCAACGAAGAGTCCAACATCGCCGACATCATCCGCAAATTCACGCAGAACCGCAAACTCGACGCGGGCACCGACGTGTTCGAATCAGCTTTCGTGACCGAGGACCCGGAACTGCGCGCGGCGGTGACCGAGGCGCTGCGCTATGCGCCCACGGACCTGCCGGTCATGATACTGGGGCCTTCCGGCACCGGCAAAACCTCACTGGCCCGCGTCATCCACGACCGCTCGGGCCGCGCCGGCGCTTTCGTGGCCATCAACTGCTCGGCCTACACGGAGGACCTGCTGGAGGCGGAGCTCTTCGGCTACAGGAAGGGCGCTTTCACCGGCGCCGGCGAGGCGCGCAAGGGCCGCCTGCTGGAGGCGCATAAGGGCACGCTTTTCCTAGACGAGATAGGCACGATGAGCCCTAACATGCAGATGAAGCTGCTCAAAGCCATCGAGGAGAAGACCTTCCACCCGCTGGACTCGGAGCGGGCCGAGACCTCCGATTTTCGCGTCATCAGCGCCACGCTCGAGGACCCGACGGACCTCATCGCGCGGGGCAGGATGCGCTTCGACCTGTTCCAGCGCGTGCAGGGCTACACGATAAATATCAAACCGCTGGCGGAACGGACCTGCGACCTGTTCCCGCTGATACGC
>WOVA01000053.1 GCA_009773155.1 Elusimicrobiota bacterium | reverse complement strand
GGCGGACACCCTTGCCTTTGGCTAACGGTAGGTTCTATCAACCCCCGTAGGGGACTTTCACCCCCAAGTGTGCGCGCATGCCGCGCGCACAAAAGAAAAGCCCCGGGGCCGGGCCCGGGGCTCTTCATCCCTCACCACCGTCTTAATTGAGCCTGAAGATCTCCAGCGTACCGCCGTTCATCCTGAAGCCGTGGCCGCGCTCCAGTTCCGGGAACATCACCCCGGAAGGCTTGATATCGTCGGCCGCCAGTATGAAGTAATTCGACGCGTCCTGAACGGGGAAGGGGATCATCAGGACCAGCATCTTCTGGGTGAACCTGGCGCCCTGCGGGCCCTGCACGATCTCGTTGCCGTAGGCCAGCTTGTAGCTCTTGCCCAGGCGCACATCCACGCCCTTCGCCGCCACGGCGTCGCCCAGGTCCTTGAGACTGGCTTTCAGGACCACGCCTTTCGGGCCTTTCACCTCGAGCATGCTGTTCTCGGGGGTGGAGGCATTGGCCTTGACCTTGACCGTGTATTTCTCGCCGTCTATGGTAAAGGTCCTGGAGCCGCTCATAAAGATGCCCCAGTTGACGATGTCCATGGCCCGGGCGAAGAAGGATTCCCCTTTGTCGGTGGTGAGCACCAGGAAGAACTTCTCCTTGTCCTTGCAGCCATTGCCGCCGTCGGGGCAGTTGGAGGCCTTGGACCCGCTGACATGGACCGTGGTGCCCCTGGAAGTCTTGAAGGTCCTGGCGGTGCGCAGGTAGGCGTTCTTCACTTTCTCAAGCTCCACGCGGTAGAGCACCTCTCCGGCGGGGCGAGTGAGCGCGGCGGCGGCCTTGTCGAAGCCGGCCAGCTCGCGGGCGGCCGGCTCGGCCGGCTTGAGCGCCTCGAAGTAGCCGAAGATGTCCGGCATGCCGTCCACTCCTTCCGGCATGGAGGCGGACGGCACCGGCAGCGGAAGTTCAAGCCCCTCGGCCAGCTTCACGCCCGCGAAATTATCCTCCGCCTGCCTCAGCTCCGCCTCGAAACCCGAAGCGCCGGCCGCCCGGCAGAATACCGAGACAGCCAGTATCGATGCCAAAATGATTTTCATGGTTCTCCCCTTGTTCCTGCGTTTGCCGCCATCATATTAATACCAGCAAAGACCTCACCTGTCAAGACTTGAAAGTCCCCTTATTTCCTGGGCCCTTTGGCCGTTCTTCCCGGCTTTGGCGGCGCGAGACTTTATTCGTTTTTGCCCACCACCCGCCAGAAACGGTCGGGATGCGGGTTCTGCTCTTCTTTCTCGGCCAGCGCGGCGAAGACCACGCGCTTGATATCCCTGGGGCTGAAGGGCTTGGTTATATAGCCGCAGGCGCCCAGGTCCAGGGCCTTGACGGCGGTATCGAGATCGTCGTTGCCGGTCAGGACGAATATCAGCGGCCTGTGGGAGAGAGTTTTAATCTTCTTCAGGGCGTCTATGCCGTTCATGACGGGCATTTTAAGGTCTAGCAGGACGACCGAAGGGCGGGAGGATTGTATAAGGACCAGGCCGGCCTTGCCGTCCTGCGCCTCGCTTATCTCGCAGCCGGAAAAAATCCCCTTCAGGACCAGCCTGATATTGGGATCGTCGTCGACTATCAGAACTTTGTGCTTCATAAAAGCCTCTCTTTAATAGTCTAGCACATGAGGCTCTTTTTTTCATCCCCGGGAGTAAAAAAGCCGGCCTCCCCCCGCCCGCTGCGAAGGGAGGCCGGGCCGCGACCGGACCGGTCAGTCGTGGAAATAGGGCTGGTTCAGCTTATGTATGGTCCAGCCGTCCGGCACCAGATCGTAGACCGCCTTGCCCTCGGAGCGGATAAGATCGTGTATCGGTTTGTAGACGGAGGCGTCCACGGCGCGGAAACCGGTTATATCGGCCATGGCGCCCAGCGCCTCGCGGCCCTCGGGCTTGTCCGCCAGCGCGGAGAAGGCGGCCAGTATCTTTTCGCGCCTGGCGGCGTCCAGGCCGCGGCGAACGACCACGGGCTCATTGGGAACCCTGCCGGTGACGGCCAGGACCCTGAGGTCCTTGCGCTTGGCGGCGTAACGCGCGTAGGTGGCCGCGGCGTCGAATTCCCCCTTGAGCAGCCGCTCCACGTTCTCGTCATGGCTCCTGGAGAAAACGGGGGTGAACTTGCCGCCGGCTTTCTTGAGGTAGATGGAAGGCAGCGTAAAGCCGCTGACGGAATAGGGTCCCACCAGGCCTATCTTCCCGTCCTTGAGCGCGCCGATCTCCTGCGCTTTGCCGTCGCGGCCCAGTATCACGGCGTCATAGTCCGAGGCATTGCCCTCGCGCAGCGCCTGCAGGCCCGGGCTGACGCCGTATTCCTGCCTGGCCACCAGATATTCCTCCAGCCGCAGCAGGGCCGCGTCGGTCTTGCCGGAGGAGAAGGCGTTTATCGCCTCCATCTGGGAAGGGGCCACGCGCAGCCGCACGGTCAGGCCGGAGGCGGATTCGAGATGTTTCTTTATGGTCTCCTCGGCTCCCGGCACCGAGGCCGGCGAATAGGCCGGCGACAGTACCACCACCAGCGGGTTGGCGGGCGTCCCTACGGTCGCCTCGTCCCTGCGGGCGCAGCCGGACATTAAGAGTATGGCGGTCAGGCCCGCCGCGAAACCGACGCTCATGCATTTTGTATTCATAAATTCCCCCTGCTTCTGCTTTACCCTATTGTCACAAAATACTGGCGGGGCTTTCAAGCGGTTTCCGCCGTCCTCACCGCGGCGGGAGCGTCCGCGGAGGGCCGGCCGTACCAGCGCCTGCCTATCCACAGCGAGACATGCACCAGGCCTATGAGCACCGGCACCTCCACCAGCGGGCCGATGACGGCGGCGAAGGCCGCGCCGTGGCTTATGCCGAAGGTGGCTATGGCCACGGCTATGGCCAGCTCGAAGTTATTGGAGGCGGCCGTGAACGAAAGGGTGGCCGATTCGGGGTAATCCGCGCCGGCCCGGCGGCTCATCCAGAACGAGGCCAGGAACATCAGGACGAAATAGACCAGCAGCGGCACGGCTATCCGGACGACGTCGAAAGGCACCTGCACTATATTCTCGCCCTTTATGGAGAACATGACGATGATGGTGAAGAGCAGCGCTATCAGCGTCACCGGGCTTATTACCGGGATGAACTTCTCCGAGTACCAGGCGCTGCCTTTCGCCTTTATCAGCGAGAAGCGCGTCAGTATGCCGGCGATGAACGGGACGCCGAGGTAGATGAAGACGCTTCGGGCGATCTCCCCCATGGTGATATTCACGGCGGTGCCTTCCAGGCCGAACCAGCCGGGCACCAGCGTGATGAAGAACCAGGCGTAGACGGGGAAGAACAGCACCTGGAACACGGAATTGAAGGCCACCAGCCCGGCGCAGTATTCGCGGTCGCCGCGGGCCAGGTCGTTCCAGACTATGACCATGGCTATGCAGCGCGCCAGGCCTATCATGATGAGGCCCACCATGTATTCCGGCTTGTCGCGCAGGAAGATGATGGCCAGCGCGGTCATCAGGACCGGGCCCACCAGCCAGTTCTGCACCAGCGACAGCGCCAGCACTTTCTTATTGGAGAAGACGCGGTGCATCTCCTCGTATTTCACCTTGGCCAGCGGCGGGTACATCATAAGTATCAGGCCGATAGCTATAGGGATGGAAGTGGTGCCGACGCTGGAGGCCTCGTTGAAGTCGGCCACGGCCTGCGGCCACAGCCAGCCGCCGGCCACGCCGACGGCCATGGCGGCGAAGATCCACAGTGTCAGATAGCGGTCCAGGAACGAAAGTTTTTTAACGATACCGTCCATTGCTTTTCTCCTTTGACTATCAGGCCAGCCCGGCCACGAAATCGCGTATCTCGTCGCGCACGCGCCGGTAATGCGCCAGCGCCTCTTCTTCGGTCTTCGCCTCTTTGGCCAGGTGCGGCGGGTCCTGGAAGCTGTGATGCATCTTTTCGGCCCTGCCGAACCATACGGGGCAGCTCGCGCGCGCGTTATCGCAGACGGTCACTACCAGGTCGAAGGCCTCGTTCTTAAGCTCGTCGGCGTGCTTGGACCGGTGGCCCGAGATGTCCACGCCGGCCTCGGCCATCACCTTTACCGCCCGCTGGTCCAGCGTGCCGGGCTTTGTCCCGGCTGAAAAAACTTCCGCCCTGCCGGCCAGAAGTTTCTTTCCCCAGCCCTCGGCCATCTGGCTGCGGCAGGAATTACCCGTGCAAAGGAACAGTATCTTCACATTGACCTCAGTGGGCGCAGCTGCAGCCGTCGCCGCAGTCGCCTTCGGGCCCGGGCAGGTTCTTCATTATGATATCGCCCTGCTCGTCGCAGTCCAGGACGGCTTTCTCCACCATGGCCGCGGCGGTCTTGTCCACATAGACCTTGAAGTCTTTATTGAAGACCTCCAGGTCGCCCTCTTCCGCCTTCTCTACGAGGTCCATCCCTATAGAAGGGCCGCAGCAGCCAGCCGTCACGAATACGCGCAGGGTCCCGGTCTTGCCGGACTCCCTGAGCATCGCCTTAAGCCTCTCCACCGCAGCGTCCTTGATCTCCATTATCCCTTCCTTATATTACCGGCTTTCAAAAGGTCAGCACTTTCCCCCGACCACGCACACGCCGCGGCGCCGCAAAGCAAGTCTGTGTTCCAGCCGGGCCATGTCCGCGGCGATGATCCCGCAGCAGGGCCGGGGCCGCGTCAGCCTGCCGATATATTCGGCCAGGGGGCCCCGGTCGTTCACCAGCGAGTACATGGCCCAGCGGCCCCTTTTTTCCTTGCGTATCAGGCCGGCCGCGCAGAGCGCGCCCAGGTAGCGCGAGACGTTATACTGGCTCTCCCGCAGCGCGTCCACCAGCTCGCAGACGCAAAGCTCCCGCCCGGCGTGGGCCAGCAGGGCGGCCGTCCGGAGGCGATTGACGTCGGCCAGCGCCTTGAGCGCCCTGACCGCCTTGACCGCCGCCTCGTTATCGCGTCGCGCAGCTTTCATATATGCTATTATACGCATATATGGCGCAAAAAGCAACCACGCGGAAGATAACCCTCCCTCCCGGGCTCGGCGCCGCGCTGCCGGCGGCCCCGGAAACAGTCTCGTCGGACCGCACACCGGCCGACAGGCTGTCGGCCTGGAAAGCCCGCTGGGGTATAAGCCGCATGGCGTACCGGGTAAAGCCCGGCCTTTACGCCCTGGGCGCGCCCGGCGCGGACTCGCCCGTCTTCGCCACCGCTAATTACAGGCTCAGTTTCGACGCACTGCGCACAAACCTTAAAGGGCTGAGCGCCTGGATACTGGCGCTGGACACAAAAGGGATAAATGTCTGGTGCGCCGCGGGCAAAGGCACCTTCGGGACGCTGGAGCTCGCGCGGATCATAGCCGAAACCGGCCTCGAAAAACTGGTAACTCACCGGCGGCTGATACTCCCCCAGCTGGGCGCGCCCGGCGTCAGCGCCCACAGGGTAAAGGCTTATACGGGCTTCTCCGTCGCCTACGGACCGGTCAGAGCGGAAGACATCCCCGAATATCTGCGGCTGGGCCGCGCCACGCCCGAAATGCGCAGGGTACGCTTTAATTTCAGCGACAGGATGATGCTGGCGCCGGTGCAGCTGGTGCATTTCGGCAGGTACCTGCTGCCGGCCGCCGCGCTGCTCTACTTGCTGGGGTACAGGGCGGACGCGGCCTATACAGCGGGGGCGCTGTTCGCCGGAGGGGCGTTGGTGCCCGCTCTGCTGCCCTGGCTGCCGGGAAGGAGCTTCGCCGTGAAAAGCGCCGCGGCGGGCCTGCTGATAACGGCCCTTATCGCCCTCGCCCATGACCAAACCCCGGCACAGCTCACCGCCCGGGCGCTGATCTACACCGCGGCAGCTTCTTTTGTCGGGCTGGATTTCACCGGCGCCTCCACCTACACCTCCCTTTCCGGGGTGAAGAAAGAGATGCGCCTGGCCATGCCGGCGCACGCCCTGGCCTTCGCGGCCGGGCTGGCCATACTGGCGGCGGGGAGGTTCTTATGAGTATGAAATACCTGCGGGGCGTCTCCACGCTGAAACTGGACGCGGAAAAGTGCATAGGCTGCGGCATGTGCATTACAGTCTGCCCGCACGCCGTGTTCATGATAAAGGAGCGGAAAGCGTCCGTCACGGACGCGGACCTGTGCATGGAATGCGGAGCCTGCGCCGTTAACTGCCCCGTGGACGCTATCTCGGTGAAAAAGGGCGTCGGCTGCGCGCAGGCCGTGCGCAACGGCCTGCTGAAAGGCACGGAACCGGATTGCGGCTGCGGCGACGACGGCACCTGCTGCTGAACCACCCTCAGATTACGCCGAAAATATACTTGAGCCCCAGGTAGACGCCGGCGGCGATGAACACCCAGGCGGTGACGGGTTTTGCCCAGCGCTCGAAGCGCCCGGCCAACCCGGTCACGGCGGAGGCCTTCCTTACGCCGAAGTCCAGCGCCACCGCGGCGCCTATGACGGGCAGGGCAGTGCCCAGCCCGTAGAGCAGCGGGATGGAGAACGGCGCGGAATGGGCGGCGGCCAGCGGTATCGTCATGCCGAAGTACAGCGCCGCCGAGATGGGGCAGAAGGCCAGGGCGAAGAGCATGCCCATCAGCAGCGAGGACAACGCCCCCGCCTTTGCCTTGAAGCGCGTCATATCGAAGAAATTGAATCCGGTAAACGACCCGCCGAACATATCCAGCATGTACATGCCGGCCAGCACCAGTACCGGCGACAGCGCCTGGTTGCCGTACTTCTGCATGAAGAAAGAGAAGGCCGGGGCGCTGAGCAGGCTTTTGACCAGCAGGAAACCGATGACCATATAGGCGAGCGCGCGGCCGGCGGCATAAAGCAGGCCGTGGACCAGCACGGCCATTTTATGGGAGCCGGAATGTTTGGATATCCAGGAGAGTGCGGCTACATTGGTGGCCATGGGACAGGGACTCACCGAGGTGATGATCCCCGTCCAAAGAGCCGTCGCGGCCGCCGCCCAGAATTCCGGGGTCATTGGGCGTCCAGCAGGCCCTGTATCTCGCCGACCACGTAGCCGGCGAAGAGTTCTTTGGAGCCCAGCAGCCGCCAGACTTCCGGCAGTTCCTTCCAGGCCAGCGGTCTGTCCCCCTCGAATTTCTGCGCCACAACGGCTTTGGAAGTCAGTTTGTATTCATCTACAAAGTGACTGTTAGCCGGATCGTCAAGATTCACGCCTCGGAACTCCACCATCCAGCCCTTGTAAGGGTCCCTGAAATTACCTTCCACAGCCTCCCGGGTGTACTTTTCCAGCGTATTGCAGGAGCGGCACCTGGTGTTGGTGAAGAAATAATAGACCGTGGCCCGCCTGGTCTCGGCTTCGCGGCGCACCGGCGCCGGGGTTTTTACGGCCGTCGCCGCGGCCGCCGGAGCGGCGGGGGCCGGAGCCTCCACGGCTGACGTGGAGCCCTGCGCTTCCTTTCCTGAGTGCGGGGTGACGGCGGCCTTATAGACCATAGCGCCGGCGGCCGCGGCGACGAACACCAGAAGGGCCGTCTTCAGGACGGGCGACGGCTTCATTTAAGCTCCACGAGCAGCTTCTTGAGGTCCTCTACGGAAGGGACCTTGGCGGAGAGCAGAACCTTGCCGTCCACGGCCAGCGCCGGGGTCAGCAGGACTCCCATGTCCGTTATCCTGTCGATATCGGCGATCTTCTCCATCTCGTAGTCCAGCCCCAGTTCTTTGGCCGCCAGTTCGGCGTTGGCGTAAAGCCGGTTGCACTTGAGACAGCCCATGCCCAATATCTGTATCTTCATCTTCATGTTTTCTCCTTGAAACCGCCCTTCTTTTCCGGCGCCGGCTTAACGCCGGGCTTCCGCGCATAAAGCCGGGACCACTCCGTGAACCCGCCGCGGTACCAGTGAACTTTTTCCGGCGGACGGTTGTCTATAAAGACGGCCGTCCCGGCCTCTAATTTTTCCAGCGTCCGGGCGAAGGTGAGAGTGGATACCGCCACGGTTTCCTGCCGGGCGGGAGCCTCGGGGACCGCGGCGGGTCTTTCCGCGCCGCAGGAGGAGACGGCGGGGAGGAGAAGAAAAACGAAAAGGAGCGAGGACGATCCGGGTTTCATATAAGCGTCAGAGCCTCCGGCTTGAACAGCATCAGCGCGCCCAGCAGCAGCATGAGAAGGCCGCTTATGGCCTTTAGTATCTTGCCGTGTGCTTCGGTCATCTTGTATCTTCCCATGGTCAGGACGAATAGCGTCACTATGACGGCCAGCGGGACCACGTAGGCCAGGTTATAAACGGCCAGGTAATAATACTTCTCCCACGCCGAGACCTGCTTGAGCGACACCACCCGCGTGAAGATGGCCGGCAGGCCTATGGTGCAGGCCAGTTCTATGAGATTGACGAAGACGGCCAGCAGCGCGGTGCCCGCGGCCATCGCCAACGGCTTCTCGGCCGACATGACGCCGCGTATCCTTTCGGCTATTTTCAGCTTGGCGGAATCCGGGATCATCAGGGAGATCCCCGCCTTGAAGAAGAAAAGTTCCTTGAGGTTGATAAGCCCCATGATCACGGCGGCCAGGCCCAGCCCGACCGTTATCCAGCGCGCGTAGCCGATGACCAGGAAGATATTGAACCAGGCCGCCATGAAGGCGAAATAGACCAGTCCCGAGACGGCGACGAATATACCGCCTATCATGACCATCTTTTTGACGGACCTGGTATGGACCAGCAGGCCCATAAGGAAAATGAGCACCCACATGGCGCAGGGATTGAGGCCGTCGAGCAGGCCCAGGACGGCGCTGAACTGCAGCAGCGAAACGGACGCGGGGTCCACCGGCCCCAGGAACGGGATATTTATCTCATTGTTCCGGCGGCAGGAGCAGTCTTCTCCCGCCAGGCGCTTAAATTCCCCCTCAAGTTCGAGTTCCGTCTGGCCTTTGAGAAAGCCGACTATCACCTTGCCGTCCAGCACGAAAGTGGGGACGCCCTCCAGGCGCGCGCCGAGTTCGGCCAGGCTCTTCAGGAAGCGCTCGCGGCCGGCGGCGTCGCGCTTTATCTCGTATGCCGAGAAACTCAGTCCCGGATAGCGGGGCGAGATCTTTTCCAGCCACCGCATCGCCTCATGGCAATGGGGACAGTCGTAAGCGTAGAAAAGATCCAGCGAGTAACTTTCGCCCGGGACCGCGGCGGAAGGGCTTGCCACCGGCGTGGCCGGAACGGCCGGGGCGGCGATGTCCAGCGGTTTGTCGGGCGGCGGAGGAAAGCCTTTTGGCAGGAAGATATCCGAAGCGGGGGCCGCGCCGCAGGCGTCGGCGGCCGGCGCGTTGGCCGAACAGGCTTCCTGCCCCGAGACAGGCGCCGACAAAAGAGAGAGCGCCAGCAGGAGCGCCGTCATTTCAGGGCTCCGTAGAACATACCGCTGGCCGTAGCCATGATGACGACCAGCGTCACATAAGCGGCCGTTTTCTTTGTCCCCATAATGGTTTTAAGCACCAGCATATTGGGCAGCGAGAGCGCCGGACCCGCCAGCAGCAGCGCCAGCGCGGGGCCCTTGCCCATGCCGGAGCCCAGCAGGCCCTGCAGTATCGGGATCTCGGTCAGCGTGGCGAAGTACATGAAGGCGCCGACGACGGAAGAGAAGAAATTGGCGGCGACCGAATTGCCGCCCACGGCCCAGGCGACCCAATGACCGGGGATGATGCCCTCGTGGCCGGGCCGGCCCAGCAGGAAGCCGGAAACCAGCACGCCGCCGATGAGCAGCGGGAAGATCTGCTTTGACAGGTCCCAGGAGGAGGAGAACCAGTCGCTCAGTTCCCCCTCGCCGGAGGTGTTGAGCACCCAGGACAGGCCGATGAAACCGGCGGTGAAAGACAGTATGGGCAGGTCCGGCATGAAGAAGGCCAGCACTACCGCGGGGATGGCCGCCAGGATAAGCCGCGGGCCGTTGGCGCCGAACCAGGTTTTAAGCATGACGCCAAGCGCCAGGGCCGAGAAGGCCGTCAGCGGCCACTTCACCTTATATATAGAGTGAAAAACGGCGTCGGAAGGCTCGGCTTGCGCCCAGTTGGCGAATATCAGTATGGCGGCCATCGAAGCGAAGTATAGCGTGGTCTGCCACAGGGGTCTCTTGACCTCCGGCTCAGGCAGGTCGGCCTGGGCCGCGGCCTTGGCGTGCTCCTCGTGCCTGAACATGAAATGCATGGCCAGGCCGATGACGACACTGAAGACCACGGCGCCTATGGCGCGCGCCGCGCCAAGCTCGAAGCCGAGTACGCGGGCCGTCAGGACTATGGCCAGCACGTTGATAGCCGGGCCGGAATAAAGGAAAGCGATGGCGGGGCCCAGGCCCGCGCCGCGCTTGTAGATGCCGGCGAACAGAGGCAGCACGGTGCAGGAGCAGACGGCCAGTATGGCGCCGGAAACCGAGGCCACGCCGTAGGAAAGGAATTTATTGGCCCGGGCGCCGAAATACTTCATGACCGACGCCTGGCTGACGAAGGCGGCTATGCCGCCGGCTATGAACAAGGCCGGGATGAGGCAGAGCACCACGTGTTCGCGCACGTACCACTTGGTCAGTTCCAGCGCCTCGGTCAGGGCCCCGTCGAAACGGACCGAGCCTACCGGCAGAAAATAAAAAAGGAAGAATACCGCGACAAAACCGGCCAGCCAGCGCCATTCGTCCTTCCAGCTCATCTCATTTCCCCCCGCCAAAGTTGCCGCAGACCCTTATATTGAGCACACAGCGGAGCTTCAGGTTGTAAATTATCTGGTTCCCCTTCCTGACGGAATCGACTATCCCGGCGTTCCTGAGGACGGAAAGGTGCTTTGAAACGGTGGAGATATCGTCCCCCACCAGGTCCCTCAGTTCGCAGACGCAGGCGTCGCGACGGCCGAGCTGATGGGCGATGAAGAGGCGAGTCGGGTGCCCCAGGGCCTTGAAGGCGGCGGCCTCGCGGCCGTAGACGCCGAGTATAGAGGCTTTCATTTGTACTATTTTGCCAAATTGCCAAATAGTTGTCAAACAAAAAAGCGGCGGGTCAGGAGCCTCCGGCGTCCGCGTCAGCCTCGGCCGCGGCCTCCCCCCCGCGCGCGGCCACGGCGGCGGGGCCGAAGCCGTGCGCCGCCGAGAGCTCCTCGTAGACCATGCCGGAGACCGCGCGGATGACGTTGCCCCGGGAGCGCATCCAGCCGGCGTAGCCGCTGGCGGGACGCGACTTCTCGATCACGCCCACTATAATATAAGGATAGGCGTTGCCGTCGGCGTCCCTGGCCACAATTATGCCCATGTCGCCGCATAGGCGGGCCGTACTGCCGGTCTTGTCCATCACCTCGGTGTCCTCAGGCACCTCCGGGACCGAGGTATAGAGGCGGTTGGGCTTGGAGAGGCCCATCAGGCGCTTTATCTCGGGGGAGCCCTTAACTTCGTCCTTCCAGACGGCGTAGAGGAAGCGGCTGTAATCGCGGGCCGAAGCCCGGTTGCGGTAGGTTCTCCCGTTGGCCGGTATGTACTCGACTATGCTGGTCTGCTGGAAGATCCCGGGATAATTGGACCTGAGCAGGCGCTGCACGGCGGCCGGTCCTCCCAGGTCCCGCATGAACCGGCTGGTGGAGACATTGCCGGAATCGCGGATCATGTTCTCCATGCGCCGCTTTTCTTCCGGGCCGTAAGCCTTCCTGCCGGCCCCGGCCTCGTGCAGCCAGGCCAGCGCCACGAAAGGTTTTATCATGCTGGCGGCGGACATCGGGACCTCTTCGTTGATGGAGACGAGCTTCTCTCCGGAGGTGAAATCATAGACCGACCAGGCCGTGCGCTCGTCGGACTGGATTATCCGCTTCCGCCGGAGGCCCTTTATATAGGACTCCACCTTGTCGCCGAGGGCGGACAGCGCCGCGTTTTTGGACGTCTTCAGGGGGGCCGGGGCTGGCGCCTGCGCCGCGGGCGGAGCGGGCGGTCGGGCGGCCTCCGGAGAAGGCTGGGCGGCCGGGGCGGCGGGCGGAGCGGGAGCCGCGGCCAGCGCGTCGCGCCAGTCGGCGGCCGGTATAGCCGAGGCGGGCTCCATATTTTTTACGGCCAGCAGACGGGAATGGCGCGCGGCGACGGTAGTGGCCGACTCGAGGCCGCCCTTGCGGGGATAGACCAGGCCGTAATTATCCTGCCCCTTCACCACGCGGAGGCGGCGGGCCATATCGGACCCCAGCAGGCCGGCGACCTTATCCCTGTAAGCCTCCACGCTGGCGAGGTCCGGGTGCCAGAGGTAGGAGACATGATAATCGGACGCCTCCGCCGGGAGGCAGGCGGAGAGCAGCAGGAGCAGGGAGAAAGCAGTCTTAACCATTAGGTCAAATAAAAATCCCCGCCCCCTTCGCGGGGCGCGGGGATAAGCATGCTGCTAAAACACGGGGAACCGGATTGCCATTACCCTTATATTTTAACAGAGTCTCCTTTTATGTCAAGGGGCAATTACGCCTTTATCATTATCAGCGCCATCTTATAGCGCCTGACGGCTTTCAGCGCGTGCGGCTTGTGAGCAGGCATGATGATGAACTCCCCGGCCTTGACGCGACGCGGCTTGCCGGAGATGGTTATCTCGGCCTCGCCGTCGAGGATCTGCACCATCGCGTCGAAAGGGGCCGTGTGCTCGCTCAAGCCCTGGCCCTTGTCGAAAGAGAAGATAGTTACCGTGCCGGTCTTCTTGTCTATTATCGTGCGGCTGACCACCGCGCCTTTGTCGTAACCGACCAGGTCCTTGGCTTTTAGGGCCTTGCCACGCAGGTCTTCCTTGCTGTTAGCCGATTTGAACATATGTACCTCCGTTGCTTATCCGGGAACAGTATACTTAATTCGTCAAAAGAAAAACCCCCGTTCGCTTAACGCGAACGGGGGTCGAAACTTTTCAGTTTCAGTCTACGGGGTCAGTTCACCACTTGGAGAAACCGCCGCCGCCGCCGCGACCGCCGCGGTCACCGCCGCCGCCGCCGCGCCCGCCGCCGAAGCCGCCCTTACCGCCGCCGCCGCCGGAGCGGGGCTCCATGGGCCGGGCCT
>WOVA01000052.1 GCA_009773155.1 Elusimicrobiota bacterium | reverse complement strand
CGGGGCCGCGCCCTGCGGCGCCGCGGCCGCGCCCAGGTAGGCCGACAGCGTGAACAGCGGGCCGGGCACGGCCTGCGCCACGCCGTAGCCGGCCAGGAAGGCGTCGTCGGTGAGCAGGCCCGCCGGCACCAGCGCGTCGCGCAGCAGGGGCAGCACCACGTGGCCGCCGCCGAAGACCAGCGCGCCGGCGCGGTAGAAGACGTCGGCTATGGCCGTCAGACCCCCGGGCTTCGCCGCCGCGAGCAGCGGCAGCAGGGCCAGCAGCAGCAGGGCGAGGGTCCCCGCCGTCCAGGCGGTTCCCGGTCGTATGGGCGACGTCTGGGCGCCGGAGACCGGGGCCGCGCCGCGGCACAGCAGGGCGCCGGCCGCCGCTCCCAGGACTATGACGGCTATCTGCATGAAGGCCCCGCCGAAAAGGAGCAGCGCCGAGAGCGCGCCCAGGGCTATTCCCGTCCTGGCGCGGTCCGGGCAGAGCTTGGGCGCCATGCCCCAGACTGCGTGCGCCACTATGGCCACGGCCACCAGCTTAAGGCCGTGCAGCGCCGCCCCGAGCAGGGGGCCGTGCGTGGCCGGCGCCAGGACGGCGAAGGCGTAGAGCGCCAGCGCCGAGGGCAGAGTGAAGCCGGCCCAGGACAACAGCCCGCCGGCCCAGCCGGCCCGCCGCAGGCCGATGAGGAAGTTGACCTGGCTGCTGGCCGGGCCGGGCAGCAGCTGGCAGAGGGCGACCGTCTGGGAATATTCCTCGTGGGTCAGCCAGGCCTTCTCGCGCACGTAGGCGCGCTCGAAATAACCGAGATGCGCGATGGGACCGCCGAACGAGGTCAGGCCAAGGCGCAGCGAGGTGAGGAAGGTCTCGAGAGCGCGATTCATGACCTTGGCGCCCCCGGGAGTATCTCCCCGGCCAGTTCCCGCGTCTTTTCTCGCAGACAGGCCAGGACTTCGCGGCCGGCGCTGGTCAGGCGGTAATTGACGCGGCCGCGGGGGCCGGCGCGCCGGGCCCTGCTGGCGGCGAGCCAGCCGTTCTTCTCCATGCGGCGCAGCAGCGGGTAGAGCGTGCCGGTCTTTATGTCGTAGCCGTGGCGCCGCAGTTCGCCGATGATCCATTGTCCGTAGACGGGCTTTTCGGCGGCGTGGTGCAGTATGTGGACCTTCCAGAAGGCGAGGATTATTTCCCTGAAAACCAGGCTGTTATCCATATGTAGAATATCATAGTAGATATTCTACATATAGTCAATACGGGTGGCGGCGCCAGCCGTCGGCTGTTATGGCGCGGGGGTAGACTATTCCGCGGGCCAGGGGCCGGTGCGGGTCTTGGGCCCGGCCGGGGCGGCCCATTCCAGGCGGCCGTCCGCGGCGACGGCGGGGAACAGGTCGGTGGTTATCTCTTCGGGGCGGAACCAGAGCTTGATCTCGCGCTCGCCCTCTATGGCGTCCGAAGATACGTGCACGACGTTCTCGAATACTCCTTTCGTGGTGACGCGGCCGAAGCTGCCGCGGATGGAGCGGTAATCGGCTTCCTCGGGATTGGTGGCGCCGGCTATGGCGCGGGCTTTCTTCACGGCGTTCTCGCCGGTATAGGCGAAGGCGAGCACGGTGTCCTGGGCGCCGTGGAGTTCGCCGGTGATGAAGCGTATGAGCTCGTCGAAGAAAGGTTTCTCCCGGAGGTGATGATAATGCGTGGCGGCCAGGTCCCTGTCCACTTTGGCCAGCCGCGCGCCGACCAGCCGGAGGTCGGTCTCTTCGAAGCGCCTGAGGATGTGGCCCGCCAGTCCTTTCACCATACCGTCGGGCTTTACTATCAGCAGTATACATTCGTTCATCGGTAACTCCTTCTTTAAGCCGGCCTTTTCCCGCCGCCCGGTCAGCGCCGGCCGGAGCAGTTGACGCAGGAGGGCGTCTCGGGCATGGTCTTGAGACGGGGTTCGGCTATCGCCTTGCGGCAGTGGCGGCAGACGCCGTAGGTGCCGTCGTCGATGGCGCCGAGCGCCATGCGGACATTTGCGAGGCGGCTCTTTATGTTGGCTTCCAGGGCTATGCCTATCTGCTGGGAATGCAGCGCGTCGGCGCGCGAGAGGCGGCCGATGGATTCGTCCAGTGAGACGGTGGCCGACTGGCCGCCGGCCCCCTTCAGGCCGGTTTCCAGTTCAGTCTCGAGATCCCTGAGGCGTTTTTTGAAAAATTCGAGCTGTTCTGTTTCCATGCGGATATTGTAGGAAATATTATCAGCGGGAGGCTGTGACGGTGAAGGAACAGCCGCGGCCGGCGGCCGCGTGCTGGCTCCCCCCGCCTGGGGCCAGCAGTACTTTGCCCTGCGAATCGGTGATCACCTGCCCGCCTTCCCTGAGGTTGAGGACGTACTGCAGCTGGAAGGTCCCGTCGAAGGCGGAGGGGCCGGGCAGCAGGCCGACGGTAAGCCGCCTGACGGTGTTCTCCGCGGGTTCCTCGTAGAGGACGGTCATGTACTGTTCATTGGTAAGGTAGGCGAAGCTGACGGGATAGGACAGCTTTCCGCATTTAAGACGCGCGCTCAGAGTGCCGGCCTTTTCCCAGCCTCTCTCTCCGGCGCACGCTTCGCCGTCCAGCCTGAAGTAAAGTTTCCAGCCGGCGGCGGAGGCGGCCAGCACCTGTTTGCCGGGCCGCAGCGGGACCTTTCCCTGCGCCTGGAAGGGCGGTCTGGGCGGGCCTTTCTCCTCGGCCACTTCCACCTGGTAGTCCAGCCGGAATCCGCCCTCCCCCGCCTCGTTTAGCATGGCGTTGAATATCAGTTCCCGCTGCGGGCCCCGCCCTCTTTTGTTCGCCGGGCCGGCGTAGGAGGCCCGTTCACCCGGGACCGCCGGCAGTTCATGGGAGTACGACACGCCGCCCTTAACGGCCATCATCTTGAGCGAGCAGGTCTCCCCCGCCGCCGCGGGCGCGGCCAGCGTCAGGAGTATCGTCGTCGCCAGGAATAAGTTCATATGTTCCTTCCTAATGGCCGTGGCGGTGGTGCAGGTCCGGCCAGTGCGGGTGCTCGTGCTCGTCGGGGTCGTGCCGGTGGAAATGAGCGTGCGGCCCCGACGGGGGCCCGTCGTGGGAGTGACCGTGGTGCAGGTCGTCGTGCGTGTGGGAATGGGAGTGGTCCATCGCCGCGTGGAGATGAGCGTGGGCGTGTTTTTCCGACATCATCAGCAGCACGGAGCCGAAGAGCAGGACGCCCGATATGAGCTGCACGGCCGAGAGTCCTTCGCCCAGGAACAGCACCGACAGCAGCACGCCGAATATAGGGGCCGCGGAGAAGGCCAGCTGGCTGCGCACGGCGCCCAGCTTCTGCGCCGCGGCGATGTAGAGGGTTATGCTGAGGCCGTAGCTGACGAAGCCGACGAGCAGGGCCGCGCCGCCGTCCCAGGAAAGCAGCAGGCCCGCCGCCAGCGTTATGACCACGCTGAGCCAGCCGCGGACGTGCAGGTGGTCCTTGAAAAGCAGCCAGCCCAGCAGCGCGGTGGCTATCAGTTCCATGTTGAGCCAGATGGCGACCGAGGCGGCCGGGGCGCGCTTTATGGCCAGCATCAGGAAGACGGGGCCCAGCAGGCCGCCGAAGACGATCATGCCGGCGACGTACTTGCGGTTGCGGCGGCGCCCGGCCGGCGCTGCCGCGACGGACGGGCGCGCGGAGAGGGAGCTATTATCCGGTCGGTTCATGCCCGGAAATTATTCTCTTTACCGGCGTCGTCTGTCAATGGGCGCGGAATTTTTCAGCCACGATGCGGTAGGCGTCGCGGAAAGGCGTTCCGGCCCTGACCAGCCTGTAGGCCTCCTCGGTAGCGAACAGTTCCGGCGCCAGGACGCACTTCTCCCGGTTCACCACGAGGCCGGCCGTCACGACCGTCATGATGCCCAGCGAGGCCAGCGCCGTGTCCAGGCAGGCGAAAAGGGGGCCCTTGGCGAGCTGGGCGTCGCGGTTGTAGCCGGAGGGCAGGTTGCCGGCCAGCGAGAGCGCCTTGAACTCCTCGCCCAGCACGGCGTGGTACTTGCCGCGCACCAGCTCGAGCACGTCGGGGTTCTTCTTCTGCGGCATGATGGAACTGCCGGTGCAGAATTTCTCGGGCAGCTCTATAAAGCCGAATTCGGGCATGCTGAAGAGGACCAGGTCCGAGGCCAGCTTGTTGAGCGTCAGCATGACCTGGGAGCAGAGATGCATTATCGCGGGTTCGAACTTGCTGCGCGTGAACTGCGCGTAGATCGGGTTCTCTATGGCCCTGGAGAAGCCCATAAGCCGGGCGCTGCGGCGCTTGTCTATGTTCAGTACGGGCACGCCGAAGCCGGCGGCCGAGCCGAGAGGCGACTGATCGATGAGGCGGAGCAGAGCGTCCGCCAGCTTTGAGTCGTCCGCCGCGGCCGCCGCGAAGCAGCCGATCCAGGTCCCTATCGTGGTCGGCATGGCGCGCCGCATATGGGTGTAGCCAGGCATCGGGACGCGCCCGCGGCGGGCGGCCAGCCCGCGGCAGGCCGCGGCGAAGGCGGCCAGACGCGATTTCAGCTCCAGGAGGGCGTCGCGTTCATAGAGACGCAGGGCGGCCAGCACCTGGTCGTTGCGCGACCTGCCGGTGTGGACCTTGCGCCCCGCCGGACCGCACCTGGAGGTCAGCCGGTTCTCGATGGCGGTGTGGCAGTCCTCCTCTTCCCTGCGTATCCGGAACTTCCCCCGCGCGTCGAGCGCCGCGATCTCCCTGAGGCCCGCCGAGATCCCGGCGTATTCCCCGGCGGTCAGCAGGCCGGCCGCGCGCAGCGCGCCGGCGTGGGCCAGCGACGCCGCGCAGTCGTATTTCACCAGCCGGCGGTCCAGGAGGTAGTCGTCCCCCACGGTGAAGGACTCGATATCCCTGTCCAGGTCGTAACCCTTGGCCCAGAGTTTCATCAGTTGCGGTTGTGCCTGTTCATGATGGCGCTGTGCGCCATCAGCCGGGTGGCGTGTATCCTGATGAAGCCCTCGGAGTCCTTCTGGTTGAAGCCGCCGGCGATATCCATGCTGGAGAGGTCCTTGTTGTAGAGCGAGCTGGGGCTTTCCCGGCCTACGATCATCACGTTGCCCTTGTAGAGCTTCAGCGTCACGCTGCCGTCGATGGCCTTCTGGCTCTCGTTGACGGCGGCCATCAGGAAGTCCATCTCGGGGCTGAACCAGAAGCCGTTGTAGACCAGTTCGGCGAACTTGGGCGAGAACATGTCGCGCAGGCGCATCACCTCCCGGTCCATCGCTATGCCTTCTATGTCCTTGTGGGCGGCGTAGAGGATGGTGCCGCCGGGGGTCTCGTAGACGCCGCGCGACTTGATGCCGACGAAGCGGTTCTCCACGATGTCCACGCGGCCGATCCCGTTGCGGCTGCCCAGCTCGTTTAGCATATTGAAGAGTTTCAGCGGGTCGGTCTCGCTGCGCCCGGTGTTGAGGTTGGTGACTTTGACCGGCGTGCCGTCCTTGAAGACTATCTTTATCCTGGTCGGGGTGTTCGGCGCCTTTTCGGGCGAGACGGTCTTGGAATAGATATCCTCCGCGCATTCGCGCGCCGGGTCCTCCAGGATGCCGGCCTCGTGGCTGATGTGGAGCAGGTTGTCGTCCTCGCTGTAAGGCTTGGCGATGGTGTTGGAGATCTCTATCCCGTTGGCCTGGGCGTAGTTGATCAGGTCGGTGCGGCCCCGGAACTGGTCCAGGAACTCCTGGGTCTTCCAGGGGGCGATGACCTTTATCTTCGGGTTCAGGGCGTAATAAGCCAGCTCGAAGCGGACCTGGTCGTTGCCTTTGCCGGTGGCGCCGTGCGAGACCCAGGAGGCTTTCTCCCTGGCGGCTATCTCTATCTGCCGCTTCGCTATCAGCGGCCGCGCCGCCGAGGTGCCCAGCAGGTAGCGCCCCTCGTAGAGCGCGTTGGCCTTGAAGATGGGGAAGACGTAGTCGGTGACCATCTCATGCTTGAGGTCCTCGACGTAAACTTTTAGCGCGCCGGCCTTGAGCGCCTTGCGCTTAGCTTTCTGGAAGTCCCCCGCCTGACCGACGTCGGCGATATAGGCGATGACCTCGTAGCCCTTGTTGACGAGCCACTTGAGTATGACCGAGGTGTCCAGCCCGCCGCTGTAAGCCAGTACTACTTTTCTGTTCTCTTTCATTCTTCCCTATTCTCCTTATATGGGCGCCCGGGATGGCCCGGCGCGTTGCATAACTATACAAAATGTTGTATATTTATGCAACACACCTCGGGCGAAAGGGGCCGGTATGAACAAGACTGAACGGATCTACGAGATACGCAGGATAATATCCGCGGGGGCGGTGGGCAGCCAGGAAGCGCTGCGCCGCGAACTGGCCCGGCGAGGCTGCAAGGCTACGCAGGCTACGCTCTCGCGCGACCTGAAGGACCTGGGGGCGGCCTGGATGCCCGGGCCGGGCGGCGGCCGGTACACTCTGTCCTCGCCGGGTTCCCTTCCCCCTCCGCGGACACTGACGGGCACCGGCGTGACCGATATCCTGGCCAACGAGAACCTGGTGCTGGTCCGCACCCTGCCCGGCGCCGCCGCTTCGGTGGCCGAATTCCTCGACGCCCAGCGGCTGCCTGGCGTCCTGGGCACAGTCGCGGGCGACAATACCGTCCTGGTTATCCCCGGCAGCGTCAAAAAGACGGCTTCGCTGCCGGCGCTGCTCCGGCGGCGGCTGATGGCCGGCTGACCGGCCTGACGGCAGGCTCTTTCTCTTTTCAACGAAAAAAAAAGGGCTCCCCCGCGGGAGCCCTTTCACCTGAAACGTTTCGGGTTATCTTCCGCCCTTGCCGCCGCGCTGCCCTTAGCGGCCGGCGGGAGGCTCAGCGCGCGGCGCCCCAGAGTTCCAGGGCGGCTCTTTCCTCGTCGGGCGACGAGACTTTCTTGAACTTTGCGTTGGGCACGCCGTGCACGCGGCTGCGGCAGGTCTCCCAGTTGGCGTCGCGGTGAACTTCTCCTCTCGCGAAGGAGAGATAGTACCCGCCTTTCTTGGGCTTTGATCTTTTTGAAGATTTCGCGGCGCCCGGAACGTGCAGATGTTCGTCGCCGGGTGGCAGCAGCGAATAGCCGCAGCCCACCGCCGGGCCTTCGTGCAGTTTCGGCCGCTGGCCTTTGGAGAAGGCGACGGCGATGACGTCGCAGCGCTCGTTCGCCTCGTGGCCGGCGTGGCCTTTGACATGGGCCCAGGTCAGGCGTCCCCTGCGGGCGGAGGTGAGCGCGTCGAGGCGCTCCCAGAGGTCGCGGTTGACGACGGGCTTGCCGCCCGCGGTGAGCCAGTCCTTCTTTTTCCAGGCGTGTATCCAGGCCTTAATGCCGTTCACCAGCAGGCCGGAGTCGGTGTAGAGCTTCACCGGCTCGGCGTGCTCCTGCACGGCCGCCAGCGCCGCTATGGCCGCGGCCATCTCCATGCGGTTATTGGTGGTAGCCCTCTCGCCGCCGCCCAGCTCCAGCAGTCTGCCGTCGGGAAAGATGAGGACGGCCGCCCAGCCGCCCGGCCCGGGATTGCCCGAGCAGGCGCCGTCGGTGTAGATATGTATGGTGTTTTCCATCGGCCTTATTTTACGATTTTTACGGGTGCATCAGGGGACACCATGCCGCATAGTGTCCCCGCGGCCGGGGCGGCCGCGGCCCGCGGGGGCCGTACCGAAAGACTTTTTCAGCGCGAGGCCGGCGAAAGCCCCGCCGTCTATCTCGGTCCGGAGGCCGTAGTCGTTGTACTTCCTGCCGGTATAGTAGCGGCCGTCGAACCGCCAGCCGGCCTCGGCGGTCAGCGTCGCTCGCCCGGGCAGCCGCAGCGAAGGCCTGAAGGCGATGAAAGGGGGCTCCAGGTAGAGCGCGTCGCCGGTGTCGGGCCGGTCCGATAGGACATGTCGCCGCCGGGCCGCCACTGGACCAGGAAGGGCGCGAAGAAGGTCCATTTGTCGGAAATATAGCGGTAGGAGAGGAAAGGTATCGGCACGCCGCGCAGGAAAGAGCGGCGGCTGGAATAATTGAGTCCCGCCAGCCAGGCTCCGCGCGCGCCGCTGGCCCCCAGCTCTTTGGTGAAGTTGAAGCCCAGGTCGGTCTCCGACGAGGAATTGTAGGGGCGGTCCGAATCGGAGCGGGCGCCCAGCGAGAAGCTGACGCCGCCGTTGAAGGCGGAGAGGCCCAGCGAGGCCTTGTAGAGTTCGCCGGGGAAATAGCCGTGCCCGGAGGTGTTGATATGTTCCAGCCCGCCGGCCAGCGAGAAGGCGTAGTCGCCGGACTTGCCGAGCGGGACCGCGGTGTCGAGGCCGGTCCGGCGCTCCCGCAAGTCCCCGCCGCCCAGGCTGAAGGACGGAGAGAGCGAGGTCCCGGGCTCCGGCGGGCCCCAGCGGTATCAGGAGCGCCGCGAGAACGGTTTTCCTGACGCGTTCCGGTGAGAGCATAGTCCTCGTTCGTTGGCTTCGGTGTACTTTATGAGTTCGTTCATCATCCAGACGGCGCGGTCGGGGTATTTCCCGGCCGCGGTCTCGCCGGAGAGCATGACATAGTCGGTGCCGTCGAGTATGGCGTTTGCCACGTCGGTGGTCTCGGCGCGGGTGGGCAGGGGGTTGTCGGTCATCGATTCGAGCATCTGGGTGGCGGTGATGACCGGCTTGCGGGCCAGGTTGGCCTTGCGGATGAGCAGCTTCTGCATTACCGGGATCTGCCATACCGGCATGGTGATGCCCAGGTCGCCGCGCGCGACCATTATGCCGTCGGCGGCCTCGAGTATGGAGTCGATGTTCTTTATCGCGTCGGGGTGCTCTATCTTGGCGAAGACCCTGCAGGAGGGCCGGCGCGGCTTGATCAGCGCCCGTACGGCGTCCACTTCTTCGGCGGTGAGCACGAAGGACTGGGCGACGACGTCGAAGCCGCAGGAGGCGCCGAACTGTATGTCGCGCCGGTCCTCGTCGTTGAGCAGCGGGAAGTCCAGCCGGGCTTCCGGGATGTTGACGCCCTTGCGGGATTTCAGCAGTCCGCCTTCTGTTACTACGGCGCGTATTTCCCCCCGGCCGGCGCTCTCGACGCGCAGGGCGATGCGCGCGTCGTCGATATAGATGGAATGGCCTTTTTTGACCGGCTTGAGCGAGCCCGGGTAGTCGAAGGGAATATGCCTGGCGTCGCCGCGGCCGGGGCCAGGGAAAAGCAGCACCGCCTGGCGCTTCCTGAGCTCGACCGGGGTTTTCAGGTCGCCTATCCTTATGCGGTTGCCCTGCAGGTCCTGCAGGGCTTTCACCGCCCGCCGCTCTTTCTTGTTCAGGGAGCGGAGCAGGTCGAGGGCCCGCAGGTGGTCGGCGTGGGTGCCGTGTGAGAAGTTGAACCGCGCCATGTCCAGGCCGGCGCGCAGCATCTTCCGCAGGACGGCGGAGTTGGCGCTAGCTGGCCCCAGCGTGGCTATGATCCTTGTTCTGGGCATATGACTTAGGTCAGGCTCCATTTTACAAATTAAACCGCCCGCGGGCTTGTCCTCTCGGACGCCCGTGGGCGGCGCAATTTTACCTCTTTAGCTCAGACGACCTTGCAGCGGCGGCGCTTGGAGAGCACGTAATCGCCGTTGCTCTTGTGCATCCGGGCGACCAGCTGGTGGGTGCCGGGGGCGAAGTTGTTCCAGTCGAACCACCAGTAGCCGACGGCCCAGCGGCAGGGCTGCCAGGGCTGGTCGTCGATGGAAAGGTCCATCCCGACGCAGTCGCAGGAGCCTACGCGCACGGCGTAATGCCTCGCGGTTATGGGCTCGAGGTTCTTCGGATAGTCCAGCACGACATAGTCGGGCGTGAGGACGGCGGTGGTTTTGGTTTTGGCCGCGGTCTTGGGCGCGGTCTTGCGGTTGGCTAACTTCAGCATGTTCTTTTCCTCCGGGGAGTTTTTTGCGCCTTCGGCTGCGGCAATGGCCGGCCGGATTTCCGGTTTCCGGGTATTTTTCGGTTTTTCCATAGTGCTCGCCTGTTCAAGAAGGCCCGGGTGCCGATACCGTCCGGCTGCCAGGCTCTTCCGTACTTAGGAAGGTGTATTTTTCCCCTATGAAGAGTATACCTTTTCGCGCCAGCCTGTGTCAAATGAAAAAAGGACCGAAAAAGAGGACATAAGGAGTCAGCCGGGGGAGGCGTGCCCTCACCGGAGCAAAACCCTTCGGAGCCGCTCGCTTACGGAGTCCGCGTCGCAGCTAGCCGGTGGAATCACTATCCTGAGGAAGCGGAGACGCGGACGAGCGCGAGCGGCGAGAACGGGAAGGGCGCGCACGGTGTGCGCGACCCTATTTTTGCGAGGTGAGGGTACGCCATGCCCCCGGAATAGTTCTCCTTATTTCAGGAGGAGAGGCCTTCTTCGAACTTCTTGACCTTGTCGAGGCGGCGGACGTGGCGCTCCTCGCCGCTGAACTCGGCCTTCAGGAAGGCGGCAGTTACCTCCAGGGCCAGGCTCTCGCCTATGACGCGGGCGCCCAGGCAGAGGACGTTGACGTCGTCGTGCTCGACGCCCTGGTGGGCGGAGTAGGTGTCGTGGCAGAGCCCGGCGCGCACGCCCTTGAACTTGTTGGCGGCCACGCAGGCGCCCACGCCGCTGCCGCAGACCACTATGCCGCGGCGGGCCTGGCCGCCGGCCACCGCGCGCGCCACGGCGGCGGTGAAGTCGGGGTAATCGACGGACTCGTTGGGCGAATTGGTGCCGAGGTCGGAGATCTCGTAATCCAGCATCCTGAGCTTGTGGATGAGGGCCGCCTTGAGCTGGAAGCCCGCGTGGTCGCTGGCGATGGCTATTTTCATTTCGTCTCCCGTTGTGACATCCAATTAAATATACTGTCCCCGGATTCAGATGCTTTCCAGTTCGTCGCGGGTGATCCAGCCTTTTATGCCTTCTTTCTGCACGCCCACTTCCCAGAAGTCGTCGCGCGAATCGTCGAGTATCTTGACCACGCGGCCCTCGGGCAGGGTGGCGTAGGCGTTGAAGGTCTCGTTGGGGCCGCTGCGCAGGACGGCTTCGTGCTGTACCACCACGGCCGCGTTGCGCAGCGGCGCGGACAGGCGGGCGGCGCCCCAGGCGCCGAAGAAAAGCAGCAGCGCCGCGGCGGCTCCGGCCGCCGGCAGCAGGCGGTCTTTTAGCGCGGGTCTGAGGGCTGCCCCGGCGCCCAGCAGGCAGAGGACCCAGAACGACAGCGAGGCCAGCGCGGCCAGTTCCCGGTCCGAAGCGGAATAGTAGAGACGGTGAAGAAAAGGCGGCACACCTTCGGGTACAAGCGACTGGCCGGTGTTCTTCATGGCGAAGTCCAGGTTGTAGCGCATGTCGGAATTGCGCGGCAGTATGCGCCATGCCCGGGCGTAGTAGAGCAGGGCCTTGCCGGGGCGCTTTACGCGGAACTGGGCGTTGCCCGCGTTGTAGAGCAGATAGGGGTCGCCGGGCTGGGCGCGCAGGAGGTCTTCGTAGGCGGCCGCCGCCTGAGGGTAGAGACTGTCGTTGTAGAGTTTGTCGGCTTCGGCCCGGGCCAGCACGTCGGAGTCCACCGCATGCGCCGGGACCGCGGCGAGCAGCAGGAGGGCGGTGAAAAGCGCGGTCCTCATTTTCCGTCAAACTCCTTTTCCAGTATCTCCAGCAGCACGACGTACTTGCTGACCAGGTCGGACGTGTTCTCTCTGTTTATGGCCGACGAGGAGAAATGGAAGAATTCCAGCTGCTCCCAGAGCGTGCGGATCTCGCCGAGCGAGAAATCGCCGGTCTTCGGGAAGCGCCGCTTTATGTGCTCCAGTGTCCTCTTCAGCGTGAACGACTCTATGTCGTCCCCCGTCTTGTCGGACAGATAGCGGGTCAGCGAGTCGTAGAGTATGCCTACCGCCTTAGGGTAGTCCCCCGCCTCCGCGGCCTTGCCGGCCTCGTCGCGGCGCCGCATGGCGGAGGCGAAGGCTTTGCGCCAGCGCAGGCGGCGCGGGTCGGCGAGGAGTCCGTCGCGCAGGCGCGCGTAGGCCAGCGAGCCCAGCAGCAGGAGCAGCGGCAGCGCGTTATGGGCCGGGTTGCCCGTGAGGGCCTGCGCCAGCCGGCTGGGGGCGGGCACGCCCATCCTGCGGGACAGGTAGCGTATATCGCTGGAGATGGTCTTGATGTCCCCTCCGCCGCTGCCGCCGACGAAGGAATAGGCCGTCGCCGACGGGTCGCCCCTGAGGACGTTCACCTCGATGGCCCCGGTCTCGGCGGTCTGGTAACTTTTCGTCTCCGGGTTGAAGAACGAGAACCTGACCGGAGGTATGACCTGTCTGCCTTCGGCGCGCGGTATCATCACGGTGGTGAAGACCTTCTTGCCGCCGACCACGTCCTGGTGCTTGGTGAGGGAATAAGAACTGGCGGTATCGTAATAGCGGAACGCACTGGTATCGGGCAGGGCCGGGGCCGTTATGGTATTGAGGTGCCCTTTGCCGCTGACGCTGACGGCCAGGGTCAGGGCCTCGCCGGTCTTGAGTTCCTTGCGGTCCGCGGACGCCGCGATTATATAGTTGCCCACCGCCCCGTTGAAGCCTTCCGGGGCGCCGTCGGGGAGCGGCAGCACCTTGAGCGGCTGCGCCTTGCTGGCCACCTCGTGGGTGCGGCCCTGGCCCATGCTCATGGAGAAGAACTTCTGGAAGAAGGAGGGGTCCATGGGGTCCAGTGTGTGCGCGCCCTGCAGCTGGGCTATGATCCTGGCCTCGCCTATGACGGCCTGACCGTCCTGCAGGCCGAAGAGCGCGGTCTTGATCTCGTTGAAGAAATAGCGGGTGCCGCCTATGTCGGTCTCGCCCGAACGCACCGGCGGCAGGTCCTCGGCCAGCAGGCCTTTGAGCGAGGGCGGCACGTACTGCGGGTTGGACGTGAGCGGCACGGAGGTGAAGAACTTGACGCTCAGCGTGACCTGCTCGTTGACATAGGCCGACTTCTTGTCGGTCTCGACGGTGATGAAGATGGGTTCGGCCTTTTCGCCCGGGGGGCGGGAGGGCTGCTGCCGCTGCGGCCTGGCGGGCTGGGCGGCCTGCGGCGGGGTCTGCGGCTGCGCGCCGGTCTGCGGCTGCGCGC
>WOVA01000051.1 GCA_009773155.1 Elusimicrobiota bacterium | reverse complement strand
GCTATTCAAGAAACCGCTGGAACAGCGGCCACCGAGGCAGCAACAAAGCGGACATTTCTAATTGCCGCTACCCCGGACATTTCTATTTGCTTGCAACATCTTTATTTTCCCGATTTTCCCGATTTCCCGATATCCTCAGACCAGAGCTCCGGACTGGCCTTTATGAATCCTTCCATAAGCTCCCGGCATTCGGCCAGGTCCAGGTTTATAAGCTTCAGGCGCCGCCTGGAGTAGGCTTCCGGTCCCTTGAAGGTCCGGTTCTCCCCTATGACCACCCTGGGGATGCCGTAGAGCAGTATGGCCCCGGTGCACATATGGCAGGGGGACAGGGTGGAGTAGATGGTGCAGCGGCGGTAATCGGCGGCTTTCAGGCGTCCCGCGTTCTCCAGGCAGTCCATCTCGGCGTGCAGTATGGCCGACTTCTTCTGCACCCGGCGGTTATGGCCTCTTCCTATTATACGCCCGTCCCTGACCAATACCGAGCCTATAGGGATACCCCCCTCGGCCAGTCCCCTGCGGGCCTCTTTCACGGCTTCGCGCATGAACTTGAGGTGATCGTCCATAGTCCAATCGTGAAGAATAAGAGCCCTTCAGTCGGCCGGGGATACTTCTAAAGTAACCGGCCCGGAGGGAACGGGCGGAGGATCCGCTTCCTTCTTTTTCCTTGAGACGCCGGGCTTTTTAGGGACCTTCTTCGTCAGCACGCCGCTCCCCGAGCCCATGCGGGAGTCGTACATGAACCGGATCTCATCCTGCCTGGCGTTGAGGTTACCGAAGCCGCTGAACAGGACGGAGTTTATGGTCAGTTTCCCCCCCTTGTCGACGGAGGCGGTGGCGGGCATATTGAAATTCCTGAAAGCGTCCAGCCTCAGCCTTATCCTGTAAGTCCCCTCCGGCTTTTTGGCCGCCTCGGCCGTGCCTCTGATCCACCCGCCGGCACCGCCGCTCTTGGGCGTGGCGTGATAGGAAGCGGAGAAGCCGTGGGAAGCCTTCCTGATGGAGATGGATACTTCGTACTTCTGACCCGAATCCAGCCTGGCCTCCCCGGCCCAGAGACCGGTATAACCGTCGGCCGGGTCGGCGGCGGGCCGGGGGCCGGCCGCCGCAAGGGTCAGGCAGAAAAAGGCGAAAAGAAACCTCACTCCTCTTTTTCGCTCCTTTTGCGCATGGAATGGTCGAGTATCTTCTTGCGCAGGCGCAGGCTTTTCGGCGTGACCTCCACGAACTCGTCCTCTTCCACGTATTCTATGGCCTGCTCCAGGCTCATCCTGAGCGGCGGCGTGAGCAGGATGGAGGCGTCGGCTGTGGAGGAGCGCATATTGGTCTGCTTCTTCTCCTTGCAGGGGTTGGTGACCAGGTCGTTGCCGCGGCAATGCTCGCCGACCACCTGGCCGGAGTAGACATCCTCGCCGGGACCGACGAACATGATGCCGTGGTCCTGCAGTCCGTTGAGGGCGTAGCCGGCCGACTGACCGTTTTCCTTGGCGACGAAGACGCCGTTGCGCGGCGGGCGGCTGAAATTCCCCTCCGGCAGGAAGCCGTGAAAACTGTGATGCATCAGACCGGAGCCTTTTGTGAAGGTCATAAACTCCGACTTGAAGCCGATGAGCGAGCGGGAAGAAATGATGTACTCGAAGCGCACGCGCCCGTCGTCGCCCGTGACCATGTTCTTCATCTGCGCGCCGCGCGCGCCGAGTCCGGTCATGACGGCGCCCTGGAACTCGGCGGGAGCGTCGAGGATGAGGTACTCCACCGGTTCCATGACCACGCCGTTCTCTTCTTTCGTGATAACGGCCATCTTTGAGACGCAGATTTCGTAGCCTTCGCGGCGCATCGTCTCTATGAGTATGGCGAGGTGCAGCTCACCGCGGCCCGAGACCTTGAAGCCGGCCTGGCCGGGTATCTCCTCCACCTTCAGACCGACATTGGTCTCCTGCTCGCGGTAGAGCCGGTCGCGGATCTGGGTTATGGTGACGAACTTCCCCTCTCGGCCGGAGAAGGGGCCGTCGTTGGCGAAAAATTCCATCGAGAGGGTCGGCTGCTCTATATCCAGCCCCGGCAGCACGCCGGGGGCCTCTACGGAGGAGACGGTGTCGCCTACCTCCACGCCCTCCAGGCCGGCTATGGCCACGATGTCGCCGGAGCGCGCGGTCTTTATGTTGACGCGGTCCAGGCCGCGGTAGCCCATCAGCTGCATGACCTTCCGGGTCACGGGCCGCACGGACGGAGAGCCCATCGCCACGGGCTGCCCGGAATTCATGACGCCCTGCACTATCCGGCCGACCCCGATGCGCCCGGTGTAGGAGCTGTAGTCCAGCATCGTGATCAGCACGCGCAGGGGTTCCGCGTCCAGGTCCAGCGGGCCGGGCACGCGCTTCATTATGGTGTCGAAGAGGAAGGACAGGTCCCTGGCGGGCTTATTATAGTCAGGCGAGGCCCAGCCGTCGCGGCCTACGGCGTAGACCACGGGAAAATCCAGCTGCTCGTCGGTGGCGCCCAGTTCCATGAACAGGGCGAAGACCCTGTCGAGCGCGGCGTGCGGGTCGCAGTTGGGGCGGTCCACCTTGTTGATGACGACTATGGGCCTCAGGCCCAGCGCCAGCGATTTCTTAAGGACGAAGCGGGTCTGCGGCATCGGCCCGTCCAGGGCGTCCACCAGCAGCAGCACTCCGTCCACCATGCGCAGCACGCGCTCCACCTCGCTGCCGAAGTCGGCGTGGCCGGGCGTATCGACTATGTGTATAGTCGCGTCGCCGCGGCGCACCGAGGTGTTCTTGGAAAGTATGGTTATGCCGCGCTCGCGCTCGAGGTCGTTGGAGTCCATGATGCAGATAGCCTCTTCGCCGCTCTTATCGGTGAAGGTGCCGGTCTGCTTGAGCATGGCGTCCACCAGCGTGGTCTTGCCGTGGTCGACGTGGGCTATGATGGCTATGTTCCGCAGGTCCGCCCTGTGCGCTGTGGTTTCCTGTTGCATTCGTTCCTTATCCCCCCGCGGGGCGGACGCGGCCGGGGACACCATTCGGCATGGTGTCCCCTCTTCCGGCGTCACTGCGCTGCCTCCGGGCCGCCGGAGAGCTCGCTCTCTTTGGCTGCGGCCTCGGACTCCAAAACCTTTATCTCGTCGCCTATGGACCTGACCAGGTTGTAATCGGCGTGCACGGCCGGTTCGGAAAGCCGCGCGGCCAGCCCCTCCACTTTCTTTTTCGCCGCGGCTATCTCTTCCTTCAGCCTGGCGGAACGGCGTTCGGCCTGTTCCTGGGCCTTCTTCCGGCGGCGCTCTTCCTCGCGGGGATCGGCCTGCGGCTCCGGCTCCGGGGCTTTCCGCTGTTTCGCGGCGGCCCCGGCCTCCGCCTCGGCCTTCAGCTGCTCCTGGCGGCTGTGAAAATAATCGTAATTGCCGGGATACACCGTGGCCTTGCCGTTCTCCACGTGCACCACGGCATCGGCCAGCTGGTTCACGAAATAAAGATCGTGGCTGATGAAGCAGACCGTACCCTCGTACTCCTTCAGCGCGGCGACAAGCGCCTCCACGCTGGGGATGTCGAGGTGGGTGGTGGGCTCGTCGAGCAGCAGCACGTTGGGCGGGTCCAGCAGGAGCTTGACCAGCATAAGGCGGCTCTTCTCTCCGCCGCTGAGCACGGACACTTTCTTGAAAACATTGTCGCCGGGGAACAGGAAGGTGCCCAGCACGGTGCGGACCATCAGCTCCGGGTTCATCCGGTCATTGTCCAGCGCCTCCTGCAGGACGGTGCGGCGCGGCTCCAGTATGCCGGCGCGGTGCTGGGAGAAATAGCCGGTCTTGCCGTTAAGGCCCAGTATCCGCTCGCCGGAGTCCGGCTCCACCACGCCCGCCAGTATCTTGAGCAGCGTGCTCTTGCCGGCGCCGTTGTGGCCGACGAAGGCCAGTTTCTGACCCCGCATGAGCTCGAAGTCGAAATTCTCGTAGACCTTTATCGGTGCGTGGCCGGGGACCTGGTAGGTCTTGTTTATATTCTTAAGTTCCAGGACCTTGGTGCCGGTGCGCGAGGGCTGCGGGAAGCGTATCCTGACGGTCTTATTCTCCGGAGGCAGCTCTACGCGCTCCAGTTTGTCGAGGCGCTTTATCATGCTCTGCACGCGCGACGCGGTGGAGACGCGCGCGCGGTTGCGGGCGATGAAGTCCTCCATGTCCGCTATCTCCAGCTGCTGCTGCTTCCACTGAGAGAGCAGCTTCTCCTTCTCCGACTCGCGCTGGGCGAGGAAGTTGGAGTAGTCGCCGTGGTAGACGCGCAGCGTCTTGTCCTGCAGCGAGACTATGGCGGTGCAGAGAAAATCGATGAAGGCGCGGTCGTGCGAGATTATGAAGACGGCGCCCGGGTACCAGGCCAGGTAATCCTGCAGCCAGATCAGCGAGTCGAGGTCCAGGTGGTTGGTGGGCTCGTCGAGCAGCAGCAGGTCGGGCTTCTTTACCAGGAGACGCGCCATCGCCGCGCGCATGGCCCAGCCGCCGCTCAGGGTATTGACCTTGCGCGTGAAGTCGGAGACCTTGAAGCCAAGGCCCATCAGCACGGCCTTGGCCTCGGCCTCCTTGCGGCCGTCGAGATCGTCCAGTCCGGTGAGGGTCTCCTCCAGCACGGTGCTCTCGGAGACCGGGGCGTTCTCCTGCGGCAGATAGCCTACGACGACGCCCTTCTTGAACTGAAGTTCGCCCTCATCGGCCTCCTCCGAACCCAGCATCATCTTAAAAAGCGTGGACTTGCCGGCGCCGTTGGGACCGACCAGGGCGAAGCGCTCCCCGTCGTTTATCTGGAGGGAGGCGTCCTCGAAAAGGGACTGGCCGCCGAAGGATTTGGAAACGTTGCGAAGCGTTATCATAAAACATTTTCCGCTCGGGGACGGGGCGCTAAAGACCCGTCCGGGCGAAAGTCTCTCCGATGAGATTTTGAGGTCAGCCGCCGGCAGCCTGCAGTCAGAGGACTCCATCCGCGGGCCCGGGAGGGGCGCCGCTTGTCTTTATTTTAGCATTTTATGGAGGCGGGGGAGCGGCCCGACTCCTCACCCTATGAGCCTGACCTTGTAGCCGGCCGCTTCCAGCTCGGCTTTGACGAAATCCCTGCGGTCGCCCTGTATTTCAAGAACCCCGTTCTTTACGGTGCCGCCGGCGCCCAGGCGCTTCTTGAAACTGGAAAGCAGCTCTTCTTTTCCCGCGGGATGCATCGGGAGTTTCTCGACCAGCGTCATCCCCCCGCCCTTACCCGTACGCCTGTAGGAGACGCGCACCGGCTCGGTCTGCGTACGCGGCTTGGAGGGCCCGGCCAGGCCCTCCGGGCATGAGCACGGGGCCTTACGGCATCCCGGACATAGCTCGACGCCGCCCGGCCCCGTGGAATATACCACCCTGTCGGAGTTCAGGCGTCCCCCGTTACCTGGCGCGGTTGAGCATAGCCACGACCGCGTTTATCTTTCCGGCCAGGACGCCGTGCACGCCGAGGGCCTTGCGGATGGAGGAAAGGAACTTGTGCTCAGGGGAGACCACTTTGCCGTCGGCCATGACCATGCTCGCGGCCCAGGCGTAGGCGGTCTCGGCCAGCCGGCCGGGGAGGAGTTCCGCGGCCTCCTCTATAACGGTGATGCGGCCCTTTTCGGAGATGGTCTCGGCTATGCAGGCGGCGTAGTCGCGGGCGTTCCTCACGCCGTCGAAAAGCGGGCTCAGCGCTATCATCTGGTCTATGCGGGACAGCTCGTTTTTTTCAAGCTTGCCGTCGCTGGCCATGGCCATGACGCAGAGCGCCATCACGGCGTCGGCGGGCGAATTCAGCGAATTCTGGGAGCAGCCGCAGGCGCAGCCGCAGGTGGTCTTGGAAGTCTTTTTCATGGGTGGTTCCTCCGTTCTTGTACGGTTATATTTTAGCAGATATGCGCGGCCTCAGCGGATCCCGAACTTGAAGAGCAGGTCGGCCGAATAGCGGCCTTCGCTCGACGTCTTCCCCTCAAGGCTAAGGCGCCTGGAGAGCGAGTACTCGGCGTTCACGCGCTTTTCGCCGCGCGGGCCCAGCGTCTGGCCGTAGCTCACGAAAAGGTCGCTGGTCAGGTAGCGGCCCACCGTGACGTCGGCGCGGCGCTCCTGCGTCATCCTTACATTCAGCACGTCCAGGTCCAGCTTGTCGCGCACCAGCAGGCCGGCCCGCCCCGAAATATAGCCGGCCAGGGCCTGCTCGGCCGAGACCGAGGACCCGTCGGAGCGCCGGCCGCCGTTCCCGCTGGAATAGAGGGCGTACAGCGGCCGGCCGGTCACCATCACCGACATTATGTCCCGCTGTTCCATGGGCGGCTCGGAATAGAGCCTGGACCTCGGGTAGCGCATGGTGCCTTCCGCCTCGAAGTACACCTGCATCGAGTTAACCTTATCCTCGTAAGCGGCCAGCAGGTATATGCCCGGGTCGGGCGGGCTCTTGCCGGCGAAATTTATCCTGGCGCTTTTAACATCGAAACTCTTGCCCAGGTAGGAGTAATTGCCCCTGACGCTCTCGATCTGGCCTATGATGAACGGCGAGCGCAGGGGGTCCTTCCTGATTACTATATCCCCCCGGCCTTCTATCGTGCCGGCCTCGCTGCGGTACCAGGCATTGCGGGGTATCGAGAAGGAGAGGTCGAGGCCGTAGGCAGAGGGCCGGTCGTCGGAGTCCGGAGACTTGTCCCAGCGCTCCTGGTCGAAGCGCAGTTCGGAGAGGCCGAAAGCCCCCTTAAAAAGAGGCGCCTCCCACGGGCCGGAGGCGCGCAGTTCGGCCGAGGCGGCGGAACCGCGGACGCCGTAACGGAAATTGAAGCCCAGCCTGGACCCCCGCAGCCGCAGGTCCGGGCCTTCGGGAGAGAGATTTCCCTCCGCCTCCAGCCAGCCGCCGTTGGAGACGGCGAAGCCGGAGAAGGCGACGCCGTCGCCGGCGGGCGCTGGCCGCAGGTCCAGGTCCACGGGCCCCAGTTTCAGGCCGAGGTCCTTTAAATCCATCCGCGCTGCCGAGAGCGCGGCGCTGCCTTCGACCAGGAAGGAGGAGGAACTGCGCGAAACTTTTATATCGGAGTTCAGCAGCGCCGTCTTAAACTCCACATCGGGCAGGAAAGCCGACAGGAAAGAGACGTCCGTATCCGACGATACGATGGTGAAATAATCCTCTCCCTCCCGGGCGCCGATGGCGGCGGAGAAGGAGGACTCGATCCGGCCGCCCGGAGTTTCCAGCCGCGCCTCCCTGGAGGATATCCTTCCGCCGGAGATATCCGCGGCGACCCTGAGCCGGCCGATCCCGACCCCGCCCGCGGAAATCCCGTTCGAGCCCAGCGAAAGCCCTCCCGCCAAGTCCCCGAGGGCGCCGGAGAGACTGAGTGACGCGTCCAGTGTACCCGAGACCGCGGAGAGCTGACGCAAGACGGCCGAAGCGGCCGCTATCTCGAAGCCGCGGGCTTCCGCCTCCAGCGAAGTGAACCGGCCGCCGGAATAATCGGCGGAGACGTTCAGTTCTCCTGAGCCGTAAACCAGGGTCAGGCCGGAGAAGCCTCCCCCCCCTCCGGAGTAGGCGTAGACGGTGAAAGGCCGGCGCAGCCGCAGGCCGAAACCCTCCAGCGCCGTCACCTCGCCATCCCACCTTTCGCCGTAAGAGCCGGAGGCGGACAGCAACAGTTCTTCTCCCGGCACCGTCGCGGTCAGCTCCAGCCTGTGCTCCCGCGGGGACCCGTCCGTTTTAAACGATACCGAAGAAGCCCTCAGGTTTCCCGCGGCCAGCGACCCCGCGGCCAGCGACGCGCTGAACGAAGGCTCGGGACCGGACGCGGCGGAAGCCGAAAGCGAGATCGGCCCTGCGGTGAAGCCGGGAGCCGTCGCAGTGGCGACGCCCAGCGCGGCCGAAACCGAAAGGTCGGCGGCCGTACCCGAAGCGGAGGCGGCCAGCGAGAAGCCTCTTATAGCGGTATCGCCCGGAAGGAGCAGGTCTCCGGAGGCGGCGAGTTCCGCGCCCAGCCGGCCCTCCTCATAAAGATAGGTCCCGGACGCCGAAGCCGAGGCCGAAGTGGTGGAAGCGGAAGTTTTGAAGGAGAACTCTCCCCTTTCCGCGGAAACCGAGGCCTTCACCGGAAAACCGGCGGCGCTCAAAAGGCAGGAGGCCGCGGCGCGCATGACAGCCGGGTCGTAGCCGGTCCCGCTTCCCTCGCAGCGGCCGGAGATACCGTAAGCCGCCGAAGAAAGGGACACGGAAACGGACCAGCTCTCGTCGAAACCGGCCGAACCGGCGGCCCGCAGCCCGGCGGCGGGCATGGCGGCTGAAAAACTAACCGATGAGCGGAATATCTCCGCGTCGAACCGCACCATGCCCGGCAGTAATTCCGAGGGTCCCGCCGTTCCTCTAAGCGAGCAGCCCGATGGGGAGCAGGAGCCGGAGACGGAGACCGGCGTACCCTCCGCTTCCAGTTCCAGCGCGCGGAGAACCGCCGTGCCGGGGGCCGCGAAAACCGAGATCAGTCCGAGCGACACATTCCCGCCGCCGGCCATGACATCCCCGCCCGTGATCTCAAGGGTTTTGAGCGGATATATTGAAGGCAGAACGAAGAGAGGGGCGCCGCCGCCCCCGCCGCCGGACATGGAGACCGAAGGGGCGTGGATCTCCGCGTCCAGCCAATGGCGTCCCTTTAACAGGCCGCCCCAGGAGACGCGGAAGGAGGCCGACGCGAGCGAAACGGAGAAACTTTCGCCGGAAACTTCCACCCGCCCGGTCTTTATCTCCGAAAGAGAGACCGAGAGCTCACCGTCCAGCACCAGGTCCATTCCGGCACGGGAGGCGGCCAGCTCCGCCGCCCGCCCCAGCAGCGGCGCCCTGTAAAACCAGGCTGCCGCCATGCAGAGGGCGCAGAGCGCCGCCGCAATGGCCGCGGCCTTCAGCAGGACGGCGCGTCTCAGAAAGATTCCCCCAGGGTGAGATGTATACGCCACCTGCCGTCGGAGGGATCGGCTCCGGGATTGAGTTTGTAGCCGAAGTCGGCTCTCAGCGGCCCGACCGGGGTGCGGTAGCGCAGCCCGAAGCCGGCGCCCATCTTCCACCTGGAGGGGTCGACGCCTGAAGTGCTCAGCGCGCTCTGACCGCCGTCGGCGAACAGAGCGCCGCGCAGTTTCTTATAGACCGGAAACCGGAACTCAGCGTTGGCGCCGGCTGTCACCCGGCCGCCGATGGGATTCCCCTCGGCGTCCTCCGGGCCCACTGCCCGCTCGGCGTAGCCGCGTATGGAATTGGCGCCGCCGGAGAAGAAGCGCTCGAAGATGGGGACCTCCGCGGTGTCGCCGGTCTCCCGGACGAAACCGCCGCGGGCGGAAAGTACGATCACGGTGCCGCGCCAGGCGGAGAGGTAAGCCGTGGCTCCCAGGTGAGTCTTGTAGAAATCTATGTCGCCGCCCCATAGTCCGCCGGAGCGCTCCAGCAGGAACTCCGAGCGGGTCCCCCTCGATGGATAGAAGGGTTCGTCGGAGGTGTCGCGATTGAGCGCCAGCGAGAGCGAGCGGGTGCGCGAGAGGCCGGGAGCGTAGGCCGAGACGCCCGGGGCCACCCGGTAGATCAGGTTGCGCTGCAGGCGGTAGGTCACTGAGCCGCGCAGGAACTCGGCCAGGGAACGGCCCAGGCCCACGGCCGTCTTCGCGGTCTCCATGGAATAGCCGTCGCGCCGCTCCCTTCTCCAGGAAGAGGTATTGCTGAGTTCGGTGCGCGAGGCGAGGAAATGCCTGTTGACGAAATCGGCCCGGTATTCCAGCCAGATGGAGGAGAGGCTGCCTGTCAGCTCCGCTTTATAGCCCCGGCCCAGGAAATTATTCTGGGCCAGGCCCAGCGAGAGGCGCTCGCGCTCCTCGGAGCCGTATCCGACGCCGCCCTTGAGCCACAGCATCGGGTGCTCGCGCAGGTCGAAAGCCACGTCCATAGCCCCGGCCGGGGAGGAGGAGACCAGCACGCCCAGTTTCTCGAACCAGCCCAGGCCCTGCAGCCGCCCGAGCGAGGCCATGACGCGAGAATATTCGTAAGGCTCCCCCTCGGAATACTCCAACTCCCTGGCGAGCGTGCGGTGGGTAAGTTTCTCCAGTCCTTTGAACGAAGTGGCGCCGAAAACATAGCGCCGCCCTTCCGTTACGGAAACCAGGAGCGTAACCTCGTCCTTATCCCCGGACTCCGATATCACGGCGGCAGCCTCCAGGTAGCCGCGCGCCTGGTAGAAGGAAAGGACCACGTCGCGCAGCAGGTCCCGCTCCGCCGGGCCGTACGGGGACCCGCGGCGCAGGGGCAGGACCGCCTCCAGTTCGCCCGGTTTAAGGCTGGCGGCGCCGCTCACCGTCACGGACGCCACCGCCGGGCCGCGCGGGGCCTCCTCCGCGGAGCAGGGCAGCGCGCAGGCCAGGATCAGCAATGCCGTCGCACGAAAACTCTTCAGGATATCTCCTTAGTCCTTCAGTTCCACCAGGCGGTACTTCCTGCCGCCGAGGCCGATCTTCTCGCCATAGGCCAGGCAATGCTCGCCGCTGACGCCGGTCTCGTGCTTAAAGGCGTCGTCTATCCCGGCGGCCCTGTTGACCAGGTCGAAGCTGGCCTGGTCCAGCGCCACCGGGTCGCTGGAGGCGAGTATGCCCACGTCGCCGACGAAGGGCGGCGGCGCCGTGGCCACGCAGTCGCAGGCCGCCGAGATGTTCATCAGCACGTTTATATAGGCGAACTTCCCCCCGGCCGTGACGCCGCGCGCGTACTCCGCAAGTTTCTCCTGGAAAGGGAGCCCGCCGGTCCGGCTCTGTTTTGTCTCTATGGCTTTGGTCGGGCAGAGGTCCGCGCACTTGCCGCAACCTATGCACTTGCTCTCATCAATGGAGTAGTCCGCCCTGATGGCGTCCACCGGGCATTCCTTGCGGCAAAGCCCGCACTTTATGCATTTCTCCTTGCGGGTGAAAGGGAACTGGCCGGAGTGCTGCAGCTTCTTTCCCGTCGGCGAGGCGAAACCCATCGCGAGGTTCTTTACCGCCCCGCCGAAACCGGCCGAGCCGTGGCCCTTAAAGTGGGAGACTACCAGGAAGGAGCCGTACTTGCCCATCCCCTTGCCGACCATAACGCGGGAGAAATACTTGCCCTTGTATGGCAGGGCCGTCTCCCCCTCCGCGTCCATGATGTCCACCGGCGCGTAGGTCCAGCCGTGGCCGCGGGCGGTGGCCAGGTGACTCTTAGTGTCGGAGCGGGAGCCGCCGTAAAGGGTGTTGGTCTCGACGAAGGTTCCCTTCAGGCCGACTACCAGGTCCTTTAGAAGAGCGGGCGGCATGAAGTTCCTGTTCCCCTTTTCCCCGAAATGGACTTTGACGCCGAGCTTGCCCGTCGGCCTGAATCCCAGTTTTTCATAGACCGCCTTGATCCCCGCCGGCGAGATATCCCTGGTGAAGTAAACATCGGCGGGCCGGGGCGCGGCCTTTTTGGCGGCGGGGGCCGGGGTTTTCTTCAGGAAGCCGCGCAGCGCCGCCATGTCGGTCCGGAAAGCGGGGCTCCCGGAGTAAGCGGCGTAAAGCCTGTCGCCGAGAAGTTTGCCGGCCTCTATGTCGGCCGGGTGATGCACGCCGCCTATCACGCGCTCGAGCGCGGCCTCGTCGGCCCGCGCCATGAACTCCTTTGCGCGGGACGGCGCCAGGTCCGCGAGCAGCAGGCCCAGGACGCGGGAGATGGTCGCGTGGCCGCTGGGATAAGCCTTGCCGCCGATGCGGCCCAGGCAGGGGTCCAGGTCGCCGGCGCGCAGAAAGGGCCTGGCCCGATTGAACTTATCCTTCACGCCGGCGGCCGCGCCGTCGGTTTCCTTCTTGATCCTTTCCAGTATGGCGGCGGCGCGGGGCGGCAGCGGGGAAGGGAAAGGGCTGATGTCGCCGAAGAACTCGGTGAAAGCGGCGCGCGCGGCGGCGCCGGCCCGCGCGCACTGCGCCGCGGTGCGTTTGATCTGCCAGTCCCTGACGCCCTGCAGGTCCGCCAGGTCGGCCGGCGAGCCGTCGGCCGGCGGCGGCGGGAAATCGGCGAACGCCTGCGCCTCCGCGCTTACATAATAGGTGGTCCGGGGTATGACCCAGTCTTCCGCGCGCGGGACCGAGGCGGAGATCAGCAGAAGGAGCGACGCCAAAAACGGATACTTATTGCTTTTCATAAAGGAAAGGATACAAAAAGCCCGGGCCCGTCGGGAAGTTCCCGTCCCCGTTCATAAAAAGTATAATTATGTGCGCGGCGGGAAGTATCCCGCCCGGCTGGAGATACAGAATGAGAACCGCAGTAAACCCCGCCAAGAACCACGGAGCCTTCAAAATGAAAGAAGATTTCAAAGTCAAAGACCTTTCGCTGGCAGACTGGGGCCGGCGCGAGATAGAGATAGCCGAGCACGAGATGCCCGGCCTGATGGCCATAAGGGAAAAATTCGCCGCCAAAAAGCCGCTCAAGGGCGCCCGGGTCATGGGCTCGCTGCACATGACCGCGCAGACGGCGGTGCTCATAGAGACGCTCTCCGCGCTGGGCGCGGAAGTGCGCTGGTGCTCCTGCAATATATTCTCCACCCAGGACCAGGCCGCGGCCGCGATAGCCAAATCCGGCATACCGGTCTTCGCCTGGAAGGGCGAGACGCTCGCCGAATACTGGTGGTGCACCGAAAGGGCGCTGGACTTCGGCGGCGGCAAGGGCCCTAACCTGATAGTCGACGACGGCGGCGACGCCACCATGATGATACACCGCGGCGTCTGGGCCGAGGACGACTCGAAGGTCCTTGACGGCAAGACCTCAGGAGAGGACGAGCTGGAGCTCAACAACTGCCTGAAGGCCATGCTTAAGAAATCCCCCCGCCGCTGGCACGAGACCGCCAAAGAGTGGAAGGGCGTCGCCATCAACGTCAACGATTCCGTGACCAAATCCAAGTTCGACAACCTCTACGGCTGCCGCGAGTCGCTGGCCGACGGCATCAAGCGCGCCACCGACGTGATGATAGCCGGCAAAGTCTGCGTGGTCTGCGGTTACGGCGACGTGGGCAAGGGCTCGGCCAGGTCGCTGCGCGGCTTCGGCGCGCGCGTCATCGTCACCGAGATAGACCCCATCTGCGCGCTGCAGGCCGCGATGGAGGGCTTCGAGGTGAAGACCATAGAGGACACGCTGGGCGAGGCCGACCTCTACGTCACCACCACAGGCAACAAGGACATCATCCGCCTCGAGCATATGCTCAGGATGAAGGACCAGGCCATAGTCTGCAATATCGGCCATTTCGACAACGAGATACAGGTGGAGGCCCTCAACAAGGCCAGGGGCGTCAGGCGCGTGAACATAAAGCCGCAGGTGGACCGCTACGACCTGCCCGGCGGCCGCTCGATGTACCTGCTGGCCGAGGGCCGGCTGGTCAACCTGGGCTGCGCCAAGGGGCATCCTTCTTTCGTCATGAGCAACTCGTTCTCCAACCAGACGCTCGCCCAGCTCGAGCTCTGGACCAAAAAGCACGAGATAGGCGTCTACCGCCTGCCCAAGCACCTCGACGAGGAAGTGGCCCGGCTGCACCTGGAGAAGATCGGCGTGAAACTGACCAGGCTCACGAAGGAACAGGCCGACTATATCGGCGTGAAGCCCGAAGGCCCCTACAAGCCGGACCATTACCGGTATTGAGACGGCCGTTCAGCCGAAAGAAGGGGGACACCATGCAGTATGGTGTCCCCCTTCTTTTTCCTTTTTATTCGCGCCGTCAAAACTGATCAGGATTCTTTAACCTGAATCCAGACCTCCTGACATAGCCCCCGTCTAATTTGTCCGCTTTTCCGTTCAAATCGCAGCGGCAACCCGATAGCGCAGCCTTAATTTTGAACCCGGAAAAACCGTCACCAGCAGGTCGGCCGCAGAAGCGAGCGCGGCGTGTATAAGCGTGCGGCCCTCGTCACCGGCGCGGTGGTAGTGGGCGGCAATAAGCCCCGCCAGTTCGCTTTCCGCCTGATAAGCCACCATCTTCAGGCAGTTGGTCAGGTGCTTGCGTTCCGTGGACAACCGGACCACCTGCCCATCTACCACCTGCGCTACCGGGACGCGCTGCGGTACCCGCGCGCGGCGGCGCTCCAGCCGGGCGACGCGCGATTGCGCGGCCTCGATGGCGCGGCCAGTTCCCGAAGCGGCGATTTTAAACCCCCGCATAGTGCGGCGTCTGGCTTCGACGCTGGCAAAGGCGTCCAGGCCGTATTTTGAGGCCAGCTCCTGCAAGTCCAGCTTTGCCTGCCGCAGCTTGTGGTCCATAGCCTTGCGCGTGGGGTTGGGCACAGTGCGCTCCGGGTCCGCCGGGTCCAGCTGATGATCGGCCAGGGCGTCGAGGGCGTATTCTTCGCGCAGGTACTTGAAGAAATTCTCCTGGCGCCAGCGCTCGAACATGCGGTAGGCGACCTCTATCGCCGGCAGGTCCCTGCGTGAGGTGATTATGTGCGTCTGGTGCCCGTCGTCACTCAGGCGCGTAACCTGGCGCAGCCGCAGTCTGCCGCCGAGCAGCCACACACCCCGATCGGCCAGGTTGTAGGCGACTTCGCGCTTGTCGATAACCGCGGCGCAGCCGCTGAACTGCCCGGGCGGGATGCGGCGGAACCGTCCTTTGCGGTAGGTGAGGATGTCGAACCCCTGCGCGATGACGGCCATGAACAGCTTCGGGCTCCAGCCGCCGCGGTCAAAGACCACCGTCACGCGGCGCTCGCCCACAAGGCCGCGCAATTCAGCGAGCAAAGGGGGCAGCATATGCGCCAGACCGGCGTTCGCCTCGGCGGTAACCACGAATAACGGCTCGCCGCCCTGGTCGTTTACCCAGTAGTCGGAAGTAGCCGGCATGGAGATCCTCATGCGCGTCACGTGCGCCTTCGGGATCTGGTGTTTGCCGTGGTAGACGCGCACATGGCCGTCCAGATAGAGGAACCCCATCGCCCCGCCGTGTGTTTGAACGCGCCGCCGGGCCAGTTCCAGTCCGAAGGCAACGGCGCGGTTGAAGGCTGCCAGCACGGTGAGTTTGCGGCGCAGCGTTTTAACCTCGGGCGCCCGGTCGAGCCCGAGCAGGCGGCCGAGTTGGGCCGGGGAGTGTTCTTTAAGCGCTTCCGGGCGCTTGATGCGCAGCAGCGCCATAAGGAGCATGGTCAGCACGGTAGTGCGCAGGCCATAAAAGGCGGGGCCGATATCGCCGTAAACAGCCCTGGCGCAATCGAAGACGCCGGTTTTAAGCAGGGCGGGTATAGCCAGCAGCACGCCGGCGCGCGGCACCGCGGCACCGCCGCTGAATACCGGGGCGGCGTCACGCAGCAGTCCTGACCTTACCAGGAACCGGTCAATGGAGCGGTCGGCGGGGTCATGGTCGCATGATGGGCGCTCAATAAAAGCGGACAAGTTTGGGTCCGAGGCCTGGCGCGCCGGCGTGATAGGGGCGCACAGGGGCGCATCCTGTGAAGCGGACATGTTTGGGTCCGAGCCGCCGGTCAGCGCAAGAAGCGGTTGTATGTGTCCCTGTTCCCGCCAGCCAAGGCGTTTAAGCTGCTTGCGAATAGCCTTTTCAGTTACACCAAAACGGCGCGCAATGTCGCAATTGGAGTGGCCTGCGGCTTTGAGGCGGGTTACGGTCTGGGCGCGCGATTGCGGCAGGCGTGGCCGGCCCTTTGGATAACCGTTCGTCCGCGCCAGGGCGGGAAGGCCGCCTGCGACGAAGCGTTCCTGGTATCGCCTGACCGTCCGGGTGGAACAATCAAATGCCCGCGCCACCTCGTTTTGTTCCGCATGGCCCTGTTGCACAAGGCTCACCATGGCATAAGCCTCGGACATCAGGTCGCTGGCCGCGTATTGCGCGAGAATGATGCCGGAGACGCTGACAACGCGGGACCCGCAGAAGGTTTGCAGCTGGCAACGGCCATTGATAAAGGTGGAACCGGGCGGAGTGACCGACAAAGGGAAGAGTTCCGGGTGGTTGTCTGGGGTAGCCATCTATAGA
>WOVA01000050.1 GCA_009773155.1 Elusimicrobiota bacterium | reverse complement strand
AAATGCTCGGAATGCGGGAACAGGGAACTGCTTCGCTTCGATGAGACCGTTGTAAGCCGCCACTTGGGAGGACAGCTTGTTGCCGGCATATATCCGCTGCTCGCCAACGACGCCTGCTTCTTCCTTGCGATGGATTTCGACGGCGATGGGTGGGCGAAGGACATAGCGGCCATCAGGGAAACCTGCGCTTCGGAAAAAGTCCCGGCCGCAGTAGAACGTTCACGTTCCGGCAACGGCGGACATGTGTGGGTATTTTTCAGCGAGGAAGTGCCCGCCTCGCTAGCCCGAAGGCTCGGAACCGGCCTTATCTCCAAGACCATGACGAGATACTGTCAACTGGGAGTAAAAAGCTACGACCGGCTGTTTCCGAACCAGGACACGATGCCGCAGGGCGGCTTCGGCAACCTGATAGCCCTGCCGTTGCAAAAAGCGGCCAGGCAGGGAATAGCGTCTTCATAGATGAAGCCGGCACGCCTTATGTTGATCAGTGGGCGTATCTGGCCTCGGTAAAAAAGCTTTCCCGCGGTGAAACGGAAGCCCTCGTCGGAGCACTTGAGAGCACAGGTGGAAAGATTCCCGCCCGCTGGAGTCCGCTGGAAGAGGAAGATGAACCCTGGTCCCGGCCGCCGTCCGGCAAAAAGAGGTTCAACGTAAACCTGGAGGAACTGCCCAATTCAGTTGAGGCCGTGCTCTCAAACAGGGTCTACATCAAAACCGCGAACCTCCCTTCGGCGCTGATAAACCAGCTAAAGCATTTGGCGGCGTTCCATAACCCGGATTTTTACAAGAAACAGAAGCAGCGCTTCTCCACGCACGCCACCCCGCGCATAATCTGCTGCGCCGAACTGGACGCAGGCTGGCTTTCATTGCCGCGCGGCTGCCTGGAGGATGTTAGGACCACGCTGGCGGATTACGGAGTAAAACTCACCGTAGAGGAAAAGCGGTTCCCCGGCACGGAACTGAATAATAGTTTCCTGGGCACGCTGATCCCGACTCAGCAAGCGGCCCTTAAAGATATACTGGCCGCAGACTTCGGAATACTCTCCGCGCCGCCCGGCTCCGGTAAGACGGTAATAGCCATAGCGGCGCTGGCGGCCAGAAAGCGCAGCACCCTCATACTCGTGCATCGCAAGCCGCTGATGCAACAGTGGCGCTTGCAGCTTTCCTCCCTGCTCGGCATCGACAAGAAAGAGATTGGCCTAATAGGCGGGGGAAAAGACAAGGCGACCGGGCGCATAGACATCGCCATGGTCTCCAGCCTGGAGCGCGAAGAAGGCGTCGACGACCGAGTGGCGGAATACGGACTCGTGATAATGGACGAATGCCACCACGCCGCGGCGGTCTCTTTTGAGAAAGTGCTTAACCAGGCTAAGGCGAAATATATCCTCGGCCTGACCGCCACACCCTACAGGCGCGATGGCCACCAGCCCATAGTCCACATGCAATGCGGCCCCATCGTCCACCGCGTAAAAGACAAGGATTCGCTCGCCTGCGCGCCGAACTCCAAGGTGATAGCCAGGCGCACTGACTTTACCGCGGAGTGGAGCGATAATTCAAAGATCTACGAGCTTTGGCCCAAACTGACCGCCGACGAGCGCCGCAACGCGCTGATACTGAAGGATATCTGCGCCGTTCTGGACGCTGGCCGCTTCCCGCTCATCCTGACCGAGCGGCGAGAACACCTGGCCATTTTTGAGGGTCTTCTGAAAGACAAGTTAGACCACCTGGCTGTTCTATACGGCGGTATGCGCCAGAAGAGACGCCGCGAAGTATTTGAAGGACTGAAGAGCTTCCCCGATAATTGCCGCAAGGCGATACTGGCCACAGGCTCCTATATCGGCGAGGGTTTCGACGAACCGCGCCTGGACACGCTGCTACTGACCATGCCGGCCTCATTCAAAGGAAGAATAGTCCAGTATGCCGGACGCCTGCACAGACGACACGCCGATAAAACGAACGTAGTGATCTACGATTACGTGGATTCCGCCGTGCCTGTTCTGGCGAACATGCACCGGAAGCGTCTGAAGACGTATAAAATGCTCGGCTACACTGTTGTAACCGAGGACGAACAATTCTTACCAGGGATATGAATAAATGAGGAGAGGCTGGCAATTACCGGGGAATCCTCGGCAGTTCAACATTTGCCACATCCCTGACAACCAACGCGGACCTTCAGCGGGCCAAAATAGTAAAATGGATTTTGTGTGGAGCGACTGCGCTGCGGCACCAGCGCCAGCCACGCCTCCCGAAACGGCCTTTCGCCGCAAGTCGGACATGGTATGGGACATTTACTAAATAAACTGCTGACAAAGAAAGAGGCGCGCAGGCTGGCCGCCGAGACATATTTCCAGCGCGGCCTCGAGTATTATAAAAACGGATGCGTGCAGGAGGTCCTCAGGTCGGGGGATTCCCTCCGTGCCGTCGTACGGGGATCATCGCTTTACGGTGTACGCCTCTGGGTTATGCGCGGGCGGCTGCGCTATTCCTGCGACTGCCCGCTTGGGGAGGAAGGCGAGTTCTGCAAGCACCTGGCGGCGGCTTCACTCGCCTGGCTGGCGGATCCCACCGGAGGGGAAACCGCCGGCGGCGGCGTTACGGAAGAGGAGATCCGCCGCTATCTTTCAAGCATGGAGAAAGAGGCGCTGATGGATTTCATCCTTGAACAGGCAGCCTGCGACGGTGATCTTTACGACCAGTTGAAACTGGCTGCCGCCCGCGGCGGGCGGCGCGGGGCCGGTAAGAACGCGGTTTTCGCCGCGCCCCTGAACGGGCGCGCTACCCGGAGGAAAATGTGAATACAGCGATGCCGTCGTTCCAGCAGATAAAGAAAACCGCGGAGCAAACCGCGAAGGACGCGGAGGAACTGTTCCTCGCGCTCGAGTTCTACGGACGGGAACCGGGCGAGCCCTGGCACGCGGCCGCGGACGAAATCGGGGCGGTGCTGTCGGACCTTAACGGGGAACTGGCCGGAATACGCGGCAGGCTCTCCCTGCCCGCCGCTGGCCGCCAGGAACTGGGCGGCCGCGTGGGAGCGCTGTCCGCCAGGCTGGACGCCGCGCGCGACACGCTGCGCGCCGCTCTGCCGGCCGCCTGCCCGCCGCCCATAGAACTGCCGCCGCCGGACCCGGCCGCCGGGACCGCCTGGAAAAAGCATGACGTGCTTCACGCCGCGCTGCCGCCCGGAGTACCAAGGCGCGCAGAATTACAGAGGCTGGCGCGCAGGGCTCATGACCCTGCGGCTGCGCTCCCCCTGGTGCAACGCCTATATAAAGAATCTCTGGAAACCGGCAATTCCCGCGAGATCATGCCGGCGCTGCGGGAGGTGTTGTTCAGCACTCCGCTGCCGCGTCTGGGCGGCCTGACCGTCCTGACCTATATTTCACGGAGCGGCCGTGCCGTCACCGGCTTGTTCGATAACTTCGTAGAAGATGTGGGGGCTAAAGACCCGGCATTGCGCAAAGCCGCCCGCACCGGACTTGAGCGCGCGCGGCAGGCCGCCAACGACGAGTACTGCGGCTACGCCCCGTCGGGCGGTTTCGCGGCCTGCGCTAAGATGTGGGAGGTGTGGACCGGTGTAAAAACAGCGCTCTCCTGGCCGGACCCCCGCCGCCGCCGCGCCGCGCTCTGCGCCCTGCCCCACATACGGTTCTGCTACGTTCTGGGCCATTTCCCGCGGGAATTTCTCCAATTCATAGCCGCCGCCCTGCGCGACACGGACGCCACGGTAAGGCAGAAGGCGCTGCGCTTCGCAATGGACTTTATGATGATAGAGCGCCTGGAGCGGCCGGAACTGGCCGGGGAACTGGAAACAATAGCGAAAAAGCTGGCCTCCGAGGCGGGACGCAAACAACCCGGCATAGCGGCCAGCGCCCGCAAACTGCTTAAAGCCGCCGAGCATTTCCGCGAGTTCGACAGGTTCCGCGGCATCGCCCCGGCCGCGGAAAGCGAAGAGGGCGGACGGGAGGTGGTCTTCAACACCCCGCGCCGCAGACCCTTTACCACGGTGTTGCAGCTGGAGGTAACGCTTATCGGCACCAAGCCGCCGGTATGGCGGCGCATTCAGGTGCCGGCCTCCTACACCTTTTACGACCTGCATGTAGCCATACAGAACGCTATGGGCTGGACGGACAGCCATCTGCACGCCTTTGAGATAGAGAACGGCGGAATGCGGCCGGCACGCCTGGAGTCGCCTTACGCCGTGGAAGATCAGTACGAGGAGACAGAGGGCTACACCACCGAGACCCCCCTGGCCGGTTACCTGCGCAAAGAGGGGGACGAAGTTGTTTACGAGTACGACTTCGGCGACGGCTGGCGCCACACGGTGCGGCTGGAAAAGATACTCCCCAGGGCAACGGGCGCGGAATACCCGGTCTGCCTGGACGGCAGGCTTGCCTGCCCGCCGGAGGATTGCGGCGGCCTAGGCGGCTACGCGGACTGCGTGCGCCTCGCCCGCGGCGGCCGGCCATTAGAGAACGAAAGCGAAAACCGCAGGCTGAGGGAATGGCTGGGGAACTGGGACCCTGATAATTTTAACCCTGCGAAAGTGGCGTTCGAGGCCCCGCGCACGCGCTTTATCGACACCATGGAATAACGCCGCGCCCCGGCCGCGATCGGGCGCCTTAACAATTCACAGGAGGCAGCTTTCATGACAGATACGGACAAAACCGAAGAGCTATTTGCGCGGGAACTGACGCTGCTCCTGCTTTACCTTGCCAGTTGGACCGAGGCCGAGGGCTTGCCGCCGCGCGCGTGGAAAAACCATCGGTTCGAGATTATTCGCGGACTCACCGAGAAAGGATATCTCTTCGATTCGAAAGGAAGAAAGTCGGTGGTCCTCACCCCGGAGGGAGTGGCAGTTGCCCAAAAACTGGAGAAAAAGTACCGCCGGCGCGGGTGAGCGGCGGCTGGCCGGAGAGTCCATCGCAAAAGAAGGGAACACCTATGCACATTGATATTGAAAAACTTTCGCTGGAGGAACTGCTGGAGTTGAACAGGCGCGTGGTGCGGCGCATAGATTACCTGCACAGCCTCAAAACTCGCGTTCATCTTGACCGGTTCGAGCCCGGCGACAGTGTGAGTTTCCAAAGCGACGGGCATGCCGTGCGGGGGCTGGTGGTACGGGTTAACTCCAAAACTCTGAGCATCCGGACGAAGGACGCACACTGGAACATCCACCCGCGGTTTGTGACAAAACTGCCGGAGACCGGCGGCAAAGCCCCGCCCGTTTTGGAAGAACTGGGAACCAAGAGCAATAAGCCGAAGCAAGACAAATAGGCGGCCAAGAAATGACAGATACAACCAGACCGCCCGCCGCGGGCCGGGCCGCCAAGCGCGTCCACATCGTTACATTCGGCTGAACTCTGGGGACGATTCCGCATTACGCTGTACCGCTTCCTTAAAAACCTCTATAGCCTCTAGGCGCCAGGCCGTAGGGTGGCCGCTTGCCGGCCACTATACGGCCGATCCGCGAGATGTCGTCGCAGGCGTGGCCACTGCGCGGCCCCGCACTGCTCCTTGCCGCAAGGAAGCGGGTTCGCAAGGCTCGGCACGTTGCGCCTTCGCACTTGCTCCGGCGGTAGGCTGCAACTTATGCTGCACCTCCTATGCGCGGCCGGCCGGCCCAATAAACGTGGGCCTTTGTAATGGCCGCTCCCGGGCCGCAACAGCGGCCCGTACAGCGCAGAATCTAATTTTCTTCTTATTTTTAAATTATGGCCACCGGGGGAAAGAATTTAAACGGGGGCACCTTGGTTTATTAAAAACCCGCCCCGGCCTCGCGTTCGCTCGGCCCTGGCGGGCTTTTCTGTTATGTTTATGTCGCCCCCGTGGGGAAGTCAGCGCCCGCAAATAATATACCTTTCAAGCCATCCCGAACATAGGTACAATTCAATCAATGACTCCAGACTTTCACAGCCGCCACCTACTACTACCGGGGCTATTCTGCCTGCTGCTCCTGCTGGAGTTCCTGGCGCCGCGCAGGCCCTTCGCCCTGCCGCGGCTGCGGCGCGACGCGGTAAACCTGGGCCTCACGCTGCTCAACAACCTCATGCTCTACCTGCTGCTGCCGGCCGCGGCCGTCGGGGCGGCGATATCGGCCCGGGAGGGGGGTTGGGGATTGCTGAACCTGGCGATACTGCCGCCTGCCGCCGCCTTCATAGCCGCCTTCCTTTTCCTTGACCTTGTCATCTACTGGCAGCACCGCCTCTTCCACCGGCGGGCCCTGCTGTGGCGCCTGCACCGCGTGCACCACACCGACGAAGAACTGGACGTCACCACAGGCTCGCGTTTCCACCCGGTAGAGATCTTGATTTCAATGTTCATAAAGCTGGCGGCGGTGACGGTCTCCGGCGCGCCGCCGGCGGCCGTAGCCGCCTTTGAACTGGCACTCGCCGCAACCTCGCTCTTCAACCACGCCAATATCCGCCTGACAGGCCGGCTGGACGCAGCGCTGCGGCTTATAGTGGTGACGCCCGATTACCACCGCGTGCACCATTCCGTAGAGCGCGCCGAGACCGACAGCAATTTCGGCTTCAACCTGCCGTGGTGGGACCGCCTGCTGGGCACCTACCGCGCCCAGCCGCGCGGCGCGCACGAGACCATGCCGCTGGGCCTCAAAGAATTCCGCGGGCCGGAATGGATCTCGCTGCCGCGCCTGTTGGCCCTGCCTTTCAGGAGCTACACCGCTTCGGACCGGCGCTGAACCGCCGTTATTGTTGACCGCTCGGTCACAAACTGTGATAATTCCTTTATATGGCCAGACCACGCAAGTTCGATCGTGAAACAGTCCTCGAAAAAGTGATGCTGCTTTTCTGGGAGCGCGGCTACGCCGGCGCTGCGCTTTCCGACATCCTCGCGGCCACCGGCCTGAAAAAGGGCAGCCTCTACCGCGCCTTCGGCAACAAGGAAAGCCTTTTCCGGCTGGCCCTGCGCAGGTATGGCGCCAGGGGGCCTCAATTCATGGGCGACCCGGCGCCCTCGCTGGCCGGCCTGCTGCAGATCTATTCCAAGCTGGTCGACGACGCCGCCGTGCCGGCCCTGCGCTCGCGCGGCTGCTTTCTTTTCAACAGCGGCCTGGAGTTCGGCGCGGCCCGGGGCCGCGCGGCCGCGGACGTCAGGCGGGAGCTGAAAAAGCTGGAAGCCTTTTTCCGCTCCGCCATAGACGGCGCGGTGAAGGACGGCGACCTGCCGAGGGACCTGGACCGGCGCGCGGCGGCGGCCAGGGCCTTTTCCGCGGCTTTTACGCTGCGCAGCGTAGCTAAATTCAGGCCTCAGCGCGCCTTCCTGAAGGAAATAGCCAACGCTGCCCTGGCCTCTCTCGGCACAAAGAGAAGGATAAAATGAAGAAACACCTAAAGCCGGGCGCCTTTCTGCCGGGATTGGCGCGCATACTGGCGCTGTCCGTATTTCTGGCCGCGCCGGCGGCGGCCTTCGACGGGACGCATGCCCCCTACGCCGGCGTGCTGAAGGCTCACCTGCGCGGCGGGCTTGTGGACTACAAGGCGCTTAAAGCCGCCCCGGCTGAACTGGACGCCTACCTGGCCGCGCTGGCGGCCGTTAAGCCTGCGGAGTATGAGGCCTGGGCGCGCGCGGACAAGACAGCCTTCTGGCTTAACGCCTACAACGCTTACACGATAAAGGCGATACTCGACCATTACCCCATAAAGCCCAACTGGCGCGCCTCGCTGCGCTACCCGGGCAACAGCATACGCCAGATCCCCGGCGTCTGGGACAAGTTAAACTTTAAGGTGATGGGCCGTGAGCTGACGCTCGACGGCATGGAGCACGATATACTGCGCAAAGAGTTCAACGAGCCCCGCGCGCACATGGCGCTGGTCTGCGCTTCGCTGGGCTGCCCGGTACTGCGCCCGCAGCCCTATACAGGCGCCGCGCTGGACGCCCAGCTAGACGACCAGACCCGCCGCTTCCTGGCCGACCCGGCCAAGTTCAGGCTGGACAAGGAGAAAGGCGTCGCCTGGTTTTCGCCTATCTTTAAATGGTTCGCGCAAGATTTCCGCCCTTCGGCGGCCGCCTTCATGGCGCGCCACGTTTCCGCCGAAGACCGCGCCTTCCTGGAGGCCGGTAAATTCAAAGCGAAGTGGCTGGATTACGACTGGGCGCTCAACGAGATAACAGACGGGGGAAAGAAATGAAATACGATTATCACGCGGTAGTTATCGGCGCGGGCTCAGGCGGGCTGGTGGTGGCAGCCGGCTGCGCCAATTTCGGCGCGCGGGTGGCGCTCGTCGAAGGCGCGCAGATGGGCGGCGACTGCCTCAACGCCGGCTGCGTACCCAGCAAAGCTTTCCTGCGCGGCGCGCACGCCGCCGCTGCGGCGCGGGAACTGGCCCGCTTCGGCGTGACCGCGCGCGTGGAAGGCGTGGACCTGGCCAAAGCCATGGACCGCGTGGCCGCCATCATAAAGGAAGTCTCCCCGCGCGATTCCGAGGAGCGCTTCCGCGGCCTCGGCGTGGAGGTAATCCGCGCGCTGGGCACGCTGGTGGACGCCCACACGGTAAAAGCCGGCGACCGCCTGCTGACCGCCAAACATATAGTGCTGGCCACGGGCTCGGAGCCCCTGGTGCCGGCCATCCCGGGCCTCGACGGCGTGAAGCACTACACCAACCGCGACATCTTTACTCTGCGCGAACTGCCCCGGAAACTGCTGGTGCTGGGCGCAGGGCCCATAGGGTTGGAGCTGGGCCAGGCTTTCCGTCATCTCGGCAGCGAAGTAGAGGTAATAGACCAGGCGCCTTCTCTTTTTGGCAAGGACGATCCTGAAGTTGGCCCGCTGATGCTGGAAACGCTGACGGCAGAGGGAATAGTTTTCAGCCTGGGCGCTAAAATACTCGGCGTCTCCAAGTCTGGCGACAGGGTCTCGATAAAGTTCGAGCGCGGCGGCAAACCCCAGGAAGCCGCCGGCGACGCGCTGCTGGTGGCGCTGGGCCGCAAGCCGGTCACGGCCGGCCTGGGCCTGGAAGCCGCCGGCGTGCTGACTGACGCGCGGGGCTACATAAAGACCGACGCGCGCCTGCGCACCAGCGTGCCCAGCATATACGCCTGCGGCGACTGCACCGGGCCGTACCTGTTCACCCATACGGCCGGCTACCAGGCGGGCATAATAATACGCAATATCATCCTCAGCCTGCCGGCAAAAACCAACTACCACAACCTGGCCTGGACCACCTACACCCGCCCCGAAGTGGCGCATGTGGGCCTTACCGAGCAGGAGGCCGCCAAAGCCGGCCTGCTGCGCGACAAGGTGCTGGTCCCCATAGCCGAGAACGACCGGGCCATGGCCGAGGAGGACCGCGAGGGCTTCCTTAAATTCGTCATCGGGCCCAAGGGCCGACTGCTGGGCGCCACGCTGGTGGGCGAGAAGGCCGGCGAGATGATAGGCGCGGCCTCGCTGGCCGTCACCAACAAACTCAAGGCCACCGCCTTCGCCTCGGTGATGTTTTCATACCCGACGGAAGCCGAGATTTTCAAAACGGCTTCTTACGACTATATGAAGCGCGGTTTCAAGCCATGGATGAAGAAACTGGTGAAGTCAGTGCTGCTGCGCGGCACAGCCGCCGCCGGACCGGAGACTAAAAATGACTGAAGCCGCCCGCGGAATTCTAGGGATATTCGCCTTCATGCTGCTGGCCTGGCTGCTGGGTCGGGACAGGCGCGCTATTAACTGGCGCTTCGTGCTGGCGGGGCTTGGCCTGCAGTTGGGCCTGGCACTGCTCCTGCTCAAAGTCCCCGGCGTCAGCGACGCGCTCTTCGCCGTTAACCGCCTGGTTGGCGTGCTGGAAGAGGTCACCACAAAGTCGGCTGGCTTCATGTTCGGCTACCTGGGCGGGGGGGAATTGCCCTTCGCCGAGATAAAGCCCGGCGCCAGCTACATTGTGGCTTTCCGTGTGCTGCCGCTGGTGCTGGTGGTCAGCGCGCTTTCCAGCGTACTATTCTATATCGGCCTGCTGCCCTGGGTGATAAAGCAGTTCGCCCGCCTGCTGCGTAAAACCTTCGGCGTGTCGGGCGCGCTCGGCTTCGGCGCGGCCGCCAGCGTCTTCATGGGGATAATAGAGACGCCGATTTTGGTACGCCCCTATCTCGCCGCCATGGGCCGGGCGGAGCTCTTCACCCTCATCACCTGCGCCATGGCCACGGTATCGGGCACGGTGATGGTACTTTATGCCAGCTTAGTAGGCCCGTATATTCCTAACGCCATGGGGCATATCCTGGCGGCCTCCGTCATCAGCGTCCCGGCCGCGCTACTCTGCGCGCACCTGATGGACCCGGCCAAGCCCGCCGCGGGACATGACCCGGACCACTTCAAGCTCCCGAAACAGGGCTCCAATATCGCCGACGCGCTGATGCGCGGCACTTCCGACGGGGCCCTGATGTGCGTGAACATCGCAGCTAGCATCATAGTGATGTTCGCCATGGTGCATTTGGTCAACAAGGGCCTGAATGTAATTCCCGGCCTGGCGGGGGTGACGCTGCAGGGCCTCCTGGGCTGGCTGATGCGGCCGCTGGTCTGGCTGGCCGGTGTGCCGTGGGCGGAAAGCGCCGCCGCCGGCGAGTTGATGGGCGTAAAGACTATTCTCAACGAGTTCGTGGCCTATCTCCAGTTCTCGCAGAGCGGCGGGGCCGGGCTGTCGCCGCGCAGTTCGCTCATTATGATGTACGCCATGTGCGGCTTCGCCAACCTGGGCAGCCTGGGAATTGTAGTGGGCGGACTCGCGAGCGTGCTGCCCGACAGGACGGAGGAATTGTTCGTGTCCTGCGGGCGGGCCATGATAGCCGGCACGCTGGCCACGCTGATGACGGGCGCTTTTATAGGGATACTATACTGAACGGCGGAAGTAGAACTCGTACATCCTGACGGCGGCGGTGTAGAACACCAGGGCCGAGAAAACCCAGGCAAGAGGCGAGAAGTAGGCCGGGAACAGCATCATCAGGCCGAAGAAGATAAAGGATTCCGCCCGCTCCATGAGGCCCTCGCTGTAATGGAAACTTTTTTGCGAGCTGTTCTTTTCAAAGATGCCTACGACGAGGAAGCTGGTGACGCAGAGCAGCATGCTGCCGAGCATTACCACGCACTCCAGGCCGCGGCCGGGCGCGTAGAGGAAGAGGCCCAGCGTGACGGAGAATTCCACGGCCCGGTCGGAGACTATGTCCAGCGCGGAGCCTTTTTCAGACGAGACGCCGCGCGCGCGGGCGTAGCTGCCGTCTATGGTATCCAGCCAGCCGGAGAGCAGCAGGGCGCCCAGCGCCGCCCAGGGCAGCTTAAAGTAGAGCAGCGGCGCGGCCGCCACGCCCGCGGCGCCCCCGGCCACGGTAAGCACGTCAGGGTTCAGCCGCAGCGGCAGCAGCAGGCCCACTAAAGGCGCCACGAAGACTTTCTGGAAAGCCGGCCTGATGGTTCTTTCGAGCATGATCGTATTTTACAAATTGCGCGGCATTAAGGAGGCGTTATGGCGTGGATAGAGGTGATAGAGCCGGAGCGGGCGGAGGGGAAACTGAAAGAGATCTACGACGAGACCCTGCGCAGCCGCGGCGCGCTGGCGGCCGTGCACAAGATACACAGCCTGCACCCGGAAAGCCTGACCGCCCACATGGCGCTCTACATGACGCTGCTCTACGGCAAATCGCCGCTGCTGCGCCGCGAGCGCGAGCTGATAGCCGTGGCCGTATCGCGCGCCAACGGCTGCCCTTACTGTATCGGCCACCATTCGGACGCCTTCGCCCGTTACGAGAAAGATCCGGCCAAGGTCCAGGCCGCCCGCGACGGACGCTGGGAGGAATTCGCCGCCAACGAAGCCGCGCTCTGCCGCTACGCCGACAAGCTCACCCGCGCGCCCTCGGCCTGCTCCGAGGCCGACGTGGCCGCCCTGCGCGCCGCCGGCTACGGCGACCAGGCCGTGCTCGACGCCGCGCAGATCGCCGCTTATTTCAATTTCGTCAACCGCCTGGTGCTGTGCCTCGGCGTGCACCTGGAGGGCGAGGCGGAGCGGCAGGGCTTCAAATACTGAGTATGAACAATTACCGCACCTGGCTTAAAATCCTGCTCGCCGCTGCGCTGATAGCCGCCGCCGTCATGCTGGCGCGACACTTCGAACTGCAGGCGCTGCTGCGCGCCGCGCTGGACCGCCTGGCGGCGCTGGGCCCCGCCGGGGCCGCCGCCTTCGTGCTGCTTTATATCGCCGCCGCCGCGCTGCTGGTGCCCGGCTCCGCGCTGACGCTGGGCGCCGGAGCCATCTACGGCGTGGTCTGGGGCTCGCTCATAGTCTCGCTCGCGTCCACGCTGGGCGCCGCGGCCGCCTTCCTGATAGGCCGCCACCTGGCCCGCGGCTGGGTGGAGAAGAAAGTCGCCGGCAGCCCGGCCTTCGCCGCCATCGCCGCCGCCGTAGCGGAGGGGGGCTGGAGGATAGTGGGCCTCACGCGGCTTTCGCCGGTCTTCCCGTACACCCTGCTCAACTACGCCTACGGTCTTACAAAAGTACCTTTCAAGGAATATCTCCTCGCCTCCTGGATAGGCATGATGCCAGGCACCGTGATGTACGTCTACCTGGGCGCGCTCGCCGGAGAACTGGCCCGTTCCGGGAGCGGCGGCGGACGCTCGCCAGCCGAATGGGCGCTTTACGCCGGCGGCCTGGCCGCCACCGTGATAGTGACCGTCTATGTCACGCGCCTGGCCCGACGCAAGCTGAAGGCGATGACCGGCCCCGGCGCTAAAAAATAGTAGCATTGTAATTGTAAACCTATGCGTGAACTTTTCCTCATCGCGGACATCGGCGGCTACACCCGCTTCATGCGCGGCCAGGCTCAGGCGCTGGCCCACGCGCAGGTAGTAGTGGGCCGCCTGCTGGAAGCCCTGCTGGACTCCGCCCCGCCGTTCATCGTAGAGAAACTTGAGGGGGACGCCGTCTTCCTGCGCCTGCCCTGGCCGGAGCAGGAACCGCCGCCAGGCCTGTTTACAGCCGTAGAGGCCATGCACGCCTCCTTTACCGCCCGACAGACCGCTATGGAAGCCGCCCGCACCTGCAACTGCGACAGCTGTTCCCAGATGCACGCCCTGCGCGTTAAGTTCGCCGCGCACGCCGGCGAAGCGGCCAGGCAGAAGATAGGGACCTTCACCGAGCTGGCCGGCCTGGACGTGATACTAGTGCACCGCATGCTTAAGAATAATGTTCCCGTGCCGGAATACCTGCTGGGAACGCAGCCGGTGCTGCCGTTGCTCGGCGGCGCCCCGCCCGCCTTGCGCCTGGATCACGATTTCGAAGGCGTCGGCCCCACCGAGACTTATTACCGCGTACTCCCCGCCGCCAGGCCGCCCAATCAGCACGCCCCGCTTCCGCTTAAACTGGCCACCCGCGGCATGCTGGAGTTCAAAGGGCTTCTCTATCGTCTCGGCCTGCGCACAACCATAAGCATCAAGCAATCCTGAAATTATGACCGCAAAGAGAGTGTGCATTATCACGTTCGGCTGAACTTTTGCTCCGCCTACATTGTACAGTTCATCCTATCCTGAAAACCTTGTATTGCTGATCTTACCCGCGAGAAGCCGCTCGCGGGCTCGGCACTACGCGCCTTCGCTCCGCTCGCTCGCCGCAGGGTGGCCGCTCGCCGGCCACTATGCGGCTCCCCTGCCGTCTTTGGAAGCGGTAGGCCGATCTTATCCGCGAGATGTCGTCGCAGGCGTGGCCACGCAGCGCGGCCCCGCACTGCTCCTTGCCGCTAGGAAGTGGGTGCGCAAGGCTCGGCACTACGCGCCTTCGCTCTTGCTCCGCCGGTAGGCTGCATCTTATAACAACCTCCAATGCGCGGCCAGCCGGCCCAATAAAC
>WOVA01000049.1 GCA_009773155.1 Elusimicrobiota bacterium | reverse complement strand
TATTAGTGGCTACATTTCGGCACCACAAAAAGCCAAAATAGTGCTTATAAAACAATGCCTTTCAGTGGTTTTTGCGCCTGTTTTTGTCCGGAACTTTGGATTAATACGCTTATATATCCTACAAAGTTGCTTGCTTAAGCTGGCTTTAATCGGGGACACAATACCTATTTCGGCAGAAATAGGTATTGTGTCCCCAATATCCCCTTTATTGTAGAATATACTCCACAGGGGGGGTCTATGAAAAAGGTTAAGAGTGTGGTTTTTAAGGCGGCTGATAAGATCAGGCGCCAGGAGCGCTTCGATTCGTTCAAGAAACGGCTTTTCTACATTTTCGGCCAATTGCAGTCGCGCGGCTGGGTGCGCACCGGCGAGCTGGCGGAGGTCTTCAATGTCTCCAGCCGCACGGTGCAGCGCGACCTGGAATCGCTGCGGCAGGACCAGGTCATCCGCGCCGACGAGCTGGAGCAGGGCCGCTGGCTCTTCAACGGCGAGACGCAGTCCTTCCTCAAGATGAACGTGACCGATCACGACGCGGCCACGCTGGCCTTCATCTACAAGCTTTCAAAGATCTTCGGCGGCGAGGTGAACAAGTCGGTGCTGCAGTCCATCGACAAGCTTTTCCTGCTAGACGAGACCTCCTACCCTTTCTTCATGATCACGCCGCGCGTGAAGAACCCCGACATGACGCTGCCTTTCTACAAGGACCTCTACCGCGCCATCCAGGAAAAGCTGATGATGAACCTGACCTACCGCAAGGGCGGCGGCACGGCGGCGGTCAAGGGCGCGCCTTTCGCGCTGATAATGTCGGAGGGGCTGTGGTACCTGGGTTACCTGCCCGGCGAGAACGGCAAATTCAAGGACATACGCACCGTGCGCTACGCCAATATAGTTTCGGTGGAACCGATCGAGGACGAGACCTACGAGAAGCCCGAGTGGGTCAAGGAAGCCCTGCGCAACGCGCGCAATATCTGGTTCGGCATGCAGACCCCCATCAAGGTGGTGATGGAAGCCGATAACTATGTCCGCGATTATTTCGAGGCCTGCGATTATTTTCCGCAGCAGACGATAGGAAAGAAAGGTCCGAAGAGCTTTACGATAGAGTGCCGCATCAGCCATCCCAATGAGGCGCTGTCCAATATCCTGCGCTTCCTGCCGTATATCCGGGTGGCCTCGCCGCCCGACCTGAAAGCGCAGGTCCTCGACCGGGTAAAGACCTACCTTAAGAAGTAAGCCTCCCGTCGCGGTCAGACCTGGGGCGGGTCTTTTGGCCCATATTCACCCGGGCAAAAGCGCCCTTCCGTGAAGGCGCGTCATCTCCTATACTATCGTAATCATGAAAATAACCAGATTAATCTTCGTTATCGGCACCGCTATCGGGGCCGCGCTGATGTCCGCGGGTTTCGCCGCCGCGGAGAACGATCCCTACACCCAGTTGGAGAGCGCCGTGAATGTCCGGCCGCGGTCCGTTCCGCCCCCCTCCCTCGACGCGTCAAAAAGCATCTACGGCGAAAATTCGATGCAGGAGTACTACCAGGTCCCGGAACGGCTGAAAAGGCTCGCCGATTCCACCGTGGCTTTTGTGAATAAAAGCAGTCTCTATTTCGACCCCGTGGAAAAGAGCTACAAGCTGAAGAACACTGTAACGATATCCCAGTCCGACTACCTGGATGAAAGCGAGGACTTTTCATCGCAGAGCCGGCTGTCCAACTGTTCCGGCGCCTATCTGGGCAAGGGGATGGTCATGACGGCGGGACACTGCGTCTCTGATGATCCCAAGGACCCAAGCTATTTTAAGAACTTTCTTATGGTCTTCGGCTGGAAGTACGACGCCGCGGGCTCTCCCTCCCAGGATTTTCAGGCCGATGCCGTTCACGCTATAAAAAAAGTCGAGATCCGCGCTCTTGAGGGGCCGACCGGGAACATGGATTCCTACAGGGATTTCGCCCTGGTCTCCATGGAGGGGGAACCCGCCGGCCGCCAGCCCCTCGCTCTTGAAGCGGAGCGGGCGCCAAAGATCGGGCAAAAGGTCTTCACTATCGGATATCCGCTGGGGCTGGCGGTGAAGATAAACGATCCGGACCAGGCGCAGATCTTCACTATGGAGAAGAACGGATTCATGACAAATATAGACGCTTTCGGCGGCAATTCCGGCGGACCCGCCTTCGACTCGGCCACCGATAAGATAGTGGGCATACTGGTGACGGCCGTAGGGACCGAGTTTTCATACGAATTGAACCGCGATTTCAGCTTCATAGCCGACTTCTCCCTCCCTTCCGACGTCATAGAATACAAACCGCATGTCGGGACGGTATCCCTCGGCTCGATGGTAAGAAGCATTGTGCTGCAAATGCTCCGCACTTCGGACGCTTCCATCTCCATACTGGACGAGAATAAATGCCTTATCACCCTGCCAAAGGGGTCCGGTTTTCAGAACCGGTCCCTCATTTTTTCCATGGTGACCAGGGTCGGCGGGATGAATGTTTTCAACAGGGGCCGGCTGATGCGTGATAAACAGGAAAGCTTCGGGACCGGCGTATTGCTTGTGCCCGACGAGATAAAGACGCTGCTCCGGCCTTAGGCGGGCTCCCCGCGCGCGCCCAGGCGGACGACGACGCGGTGCTTCACCAGGTCGCGGTGCAGCGCTATGACGCCGTCCGCCAGGACGCGGCCGTCGAGTTCCACGGAGACGACGCCCCGCTCGACATGATCGGGGTTCTCGACGCGGATCTCATAGACCGCGGAACCGTGGCGGTAGGTCAGTTCGAAGCCGTCCCAGAAAGCCGGTATCACGGGGTCGAGCGAGAGGCTCTCCCCCCGCACTTTCAGCCCTAATATCTCCTCCACCCAGGCGCGGTACATCCACGCCGCCGAACCCGTGTACCAGGACCAGCCGCCGTGGCCGACCTTCCCGGGCAGGTGGTAGATATCGGCCGCCACCGCGTAGGGCTCGGCGCCGTAGCGCCAGACCGTCTCCGGGTCGCGGGCGCGCTCGCAGGGGTTTATCATGCGCAGAATTTTAGCCGCGCGGGTGCCGTCGCCGCCGCGCGCCAGGGCCATGGCCAGCCAGATGGCGGCGTGGGTGTACTGCCCGCCGTTCTCGCGCACGCCGGGCGGATAGTCCTTGATGTAACCCGGCGAAGGCTCGGCCTTTTGGAACGGGGGTTCGAAAAGCAGGACCAGGCCGTCGTCCTCGCGGACGAGGTGCTCCCAGGCCGATTCCAGCGCGCGGGCGGTACGCTCCGGGTCGCCGGCGCCGCTCAGCCGCGCCCAGGACTGCGGCAGTGAATCGATCTTCGCCTCGGCGCAGGACCTGGAGCCCAGCGGCGAGCCGTCGTCGAAGGTGGCCCGCAGGTACCAGTCGCCGTCCCAGGCGAATTTCTCCGTCCGGGCGGCCAGCTCCGCGCGCTCCCGCTCGTAAGCCCGGCTTGCGGCGTCGTCGCCGAGCAGGGCGGCCATCTCCGCCATGCCCCGCAGTACGTCGGCCAGGAACCAGGCCAGCCAGACGCTCTCGCCTTTGCCGCCGGAGCCGACCAGATTCATGCCGTCGTTCCAGTCGCCGGTGCCCATAAGCGGCAGGCCGTTGGCGCCGTAGGCCATGGCGCGCTTTACGGCGCGGCGGCAGTGTTCGAAAAGGGACTCTCTCTCGGACGAGACCGCCGGCGACTGATAGGCCTCGGCCTGGCCCTCGTCGAGGGGCGGGGCTTCGAGGAAAGGGACGGTCTCGCGCAGGATGGCGGAGTCGCCGGTCACCGCGACGTAGCGGGCGGCGACATAGGGCAGCCACAGCAGGTCGTCGGAGATGCGCGTGCGGACGCCCTCGCCGCCCGGCGGATGCCACCAGTGCTGCACGTCGCCCTCCCTGAACTGGCGGGCGGCCGCGCGCAGTATGTGCTCGCGGGCCAGACCGGGATGGGAGTAGAGCAGCGCCATCACGTCCTGCAGCTGGTCGCGGAAACCGAAGGCGCCGCCGGACTGGTAGAAGGCGGAGCGTCCCCAGACGCGGCAGACCAGGTTCTGGTACGGCAGCCAGCGGTTGATCATGAAGTCCGCGGAGAGTTCCGGCGTGCGCACTTTCACGGCGCCCAGCCGCTTGTCCCACCAGGCCTGCGTCCGCCGCAGCGCGGCTTCCGCCGCCTGCTCGGCGCGGTAGGTCTTTATCAGCGCTCGGGCTTCCTCCAGGGAAGAGGCCTGGCCGAGCATGCAGGTCAGCTCGACGGTCTCGCCGGGCGAGAGCTTCACCGCGGTCTGCAGGGCGGCGCAGGGATCGCGGCCCGCGCCCGCGCGGCGGGAGAGGCTGACGCGCTCCATCGCGGCGGGATCGCTCATGGAGCGGTTGCGGCCGATGAAGACGCTGCGGTCGGCGGTGTAATTGTCGGTTGGCACGCTCAGCGCCGCGAAGGCGGTTTTCTCGGCGTAGCCGGGATTGAAGGGGTTGCGGGCGAACAGGGCGCCCGTCTCGTCGTCCCAGTCGGTGACGATGTGCATCTGCGAGGTCTCCCGGGACTCGCCGAGCGCCCATTCCGCGTAATAGGTGACCGAGAGCTCGCGCTGGCGGTCGGAAGAATTCCTGAGCACCAGGCGCTGCAGCTTGACCGGCTCGCCGCCGTGGTCATCGACGGGGACGAAGACCGTCAGCTCCTGGTCGATGCCGTTGCTGTTATGCTCGAAGATCGTGTAGCCCGCGCCGTGCCTGGCCCTGTAGGGCTCCTCCTCGCGCACGGGCGACGCGGTGGGCGTCCAGAAGGCCCCGCTCTCCTCGTCGCGGATATAGACGGCCTCCGACGGCGGGTCCAGGACCGGGTCGTTGGACCAGGGGGTCAGGCGGTTGCGCTGGCTGTTGCCCTGCCAGGCGAAGCCGGCGCCGGTCTCGCTGACCAGCGCGCCGAAGGAAGGATTGGCGATCACATTGACCCAGGGCATCGGGGTATTCATGCCCGGGCCCAGGTAAACGGCGTATTCGCGTCCGTCGGTAGTGAAACCGCCCAGGCTGTTGAAGTAGGGGAGGTCCAGGAATGGCAGCACGGCCGACGGCTCGCGGTCGCCGCCGCGCGCGTCAAGGCGGGCGGGCAGTTCGGGGGGCTCGGGCGCGGCGCTCAGCTGGTGGGACAGGGCGCCCCGCGCGGCCACCATCACCACGCTGGCCGCCGCCCGCAGGAGGATGAGGTCCTCGGCGGGGATGAGGCCGGCGCTGCGCAGGTAGATGCCGCCGGGCTTCTCCACGCCGGCGTCGGCCGACTGGGCCTGCACCAGGCGCTCGAGCTTCTCGCGCAGCGGCTGCTCGTAGCCGCCGGGCTCCTCGTTGAGGATGACCAGGTCGGCCTTGAGGCCGTGCATGCGCCAGTAGGCGTGGGCCTGCAGCAGCTGGCGGACCAGCGTCAGGTCCCGGGCCTCGCTGATGGAGACCAGGGCGATGGGCAGGTCCCCCGAGATGGAATAGGCCCACAGGCCGGGCTGGCCCTTGCGGTTCCTGGCCAGGCGGTCGGCGGCGCCGCGCATGACGGGGTTGGGGTAGAGCAGGTGGCCGGCCAGCTGCTGGAAGCGGCGCGTCTCGTCGGGCTGCACGCGCAGCAGGCGCAGCTCCAGCTGGGCGGTGGTCCAGGCGAAATCCATGGCCCTGTCGACTGCGCGCGGGTCGCCGTACTTGTTCATGGCGGCAATCACCTGTTCGCGGGAGGAGCCGGCGGCCAGGACCAGCGAGACCTGCGCGCGCCCGCCGGGCGGCAGCGTCACTTCCTGGCGCAGGCTGAAGATGGGGTCCAGGACGAAACCGCTGCTGTTGCCCGGCGCCTGCAGGGCGCCCATGGGGCGGGACGGCGTGCAGCCGCGGCCGATGAAGCGGCGGCGGTCGGTGTCGAAACGCAGTTCCCCGTCGGCCGGGCGGTCCAGCGTGAAGCGGTGGGCCGCGTAGACCGGCTGCTCGCCTTCGCCGCGCGGGCGGCGGCGGGCCAGCAGGGCGCGCTGTTCCGGCAGCGCCTCCGTCTCGATGAAGAGCTTACTGAAGGCCGGGTGCTGACGGTCCGCGGCGTGCGGCGCCAGCGCCAGCTCGAAATAGCTGGTCAGCTCCAGGACGCGCTCGAACGCGGAGCGGTTGATGAGGGTTATGCGGCGTATCTCCGCGTCGTCCTCGGGCGCGACGATGACCTCGGTCTCGGTCTCTATGCCGTGATCGACGCGGCGGAACACGGCCCGGTCCAGCATGAAGTTGGCCGAGTAGGTGCCGGGCTTGCCCCGTACCGGCTGGTAGGTATTGGACCAGAGCCGGTCGCCGTCGGCTTCGCGGATATAGCAGAAGGACCCCTTGTCGTCGAGGGTGCGGTCCGACCGCCAGCGCGTTACGTCGATATCCCCCCAGCGGCTGCAGCCGCCGCCGGTATTGGTTATCATCAGGCCGTAGCGCCCGTTGGACAGGAGCTGGGTCTTGGGCACGGAGGTGTGCGGCGTATCGAACTGCCTGACGGAAGGCGCGGGCTCGCCGAGGCCGGCCACCGACGAGACGCGCTCGCGCGTGGAGATGTGGTAGAGCGGCGGCAGGGCCGGGATGCGCTCGTAGAGCAGGGGCTCGGTGGCGCGCACGCGCGGGTCGGAATTGAAATAGCGGCGGACGGAATCGTTGTTGAGGAAATTTGCCAGCGACAGGAAGCCCATGCCCTGATGATGGGCCATGTAGGCCCGCACTATGACGCCGGCGCCGCCCGCGCGGCTGTAATCGAGCGCCTCGAAATAACCGCGGTCGCCCAGCATGCCCAGCCCGGCCAGCCGACGGAGGTTCTCCACCGACTCTTTCGGCGCCACGCCCACGGCCAGCAGCGTGGCGTAGGGCGCGATGACCAGCTTCTCGGCCAGGCCGCGCTTGAGGCCCAGCTCCGGCACGCCGAAGGCCTGGTACTGGTAGGTTTTATGGCTGTCCACGTCCGCGTAGGCGCATTCGGAGACGCCCCAGGGCGTGCCGTGCCTGCGGCCGTGGGCGATATGGATCTCCACGGCCTCGCGGACGGATTTGTCCAGCAGGGAATTGGCGTGCGAGCGCTGGAAGAGCAGCGGCATCAGGTATTCGAACATCGTCCCGGTCCAGCTGAGCAGCGCGCGGCGCCTGCCGACGGCGCCGTAGGTGCGGTTCATGGCGAACCAGTGCTCGACGTGCAGGTCGCCGCGGGCGATGGAGACGAAGCTGCCCAGCCGCGCCTCGCTGGCCAGCAGGTCGTAGAAAGCGCGGTCCAGCCGGCCTTCCGAGACGTTGAAGCCGATGGAGAAGAGGCGGCGGTCGGGATTATAAAGGAAGCGCATGTCGATGGCGGCGGAGAGTCCGCGTACCGAGCCGCGCAGCGTTTCTATCCGCGCCAGCGTTTCGCCGGCCAGCCACTTGGCCTTGTCGAAGGCTTTGAGGAAACGGTCGCACCAGTCGAGCAGGGCCGACGGGCCCGACAGCGAGCGCTCGCGGATGGCCCGGACGCGGGCCGCGCAGGGGATCTCCCCCTCCGCGAGTTCGAGAAGCGAAGGAGCGCGGCGCAGCGCCCGCCGGAAATCGTCCAGGGCGGCCGGCTCCAGGGCGGCGAGCTCGGCCCCGGTCTTTTCCGCCAGCACCTCTATCCACGAGAGGTAACGGCCGGCCAGGGCGAGCCAGGCGGCGGACTGCCCGCGCAGTTCGCGGGCCCAGGCGGCGGCTTCCAAGGAAATCGGGGACAGCATATTTAATTCACCTTGCCCAAGGCCGTTCTCGTCGCTTAACGGACGTGGAATTAAATATACTGTCCCCGATTTCCCCCCCGCGACTTCCCCTATAAGGATATCCATTCTCTTAAGAAGGACCAGGGCGTCGGCCGCCCGTTCCGGCGGGAAACGGCAGGCGTCGCGCAGCTCTTCCAGCTCACGGGCGCAGAGGTCGGGAGTTCCGGCAGCCCGCAGCGACTGGCGCAGTATGTCGCAGCCGTCGCGCAGCCCTTCGAAAACTTTCCCGTCCAGCAGCGGAGCCTTCTCCAGCGCGCCCAGGCCCGGGGCCAGCGCCCAGAGCGAAGCCAGGAGATTGCCGCTGTCGACGGTGGAAACGTAGCGCGGGTTAAGCGGCTCCAGTTTGCGTGTATCGTACCAGTTGAGCAGGTGCCCCTCGTAGCGCTCGAGCTTGTCGAGCGAGGCCATGGTCAGCGACAGCCTGTCGACGGCCGCGTCGTGGGTCAGGTAGCCGAAGTCGCGCGCGGAGAGGACGCTGGCCAGGTAGAGGCCGATATTGGTAGGGCTGGTGCGCATGGCCAGCTGGTCCGGTTCGGTGGCCTGGTAATTGTCGGGCGGGAGCCAGGAACTCTCCTCGTTGACGAAATCCGTGAAATAGCGCCAGGTGCGCCGGGCCACGGTCCGGAGGAACTGGCGGTCGGCGGCGGGCACCAGCAGGCGGGGCTGACGCGCCGGCGGGCGGCGCACCAGCAGCCAGCCGGTCAGAGGGGCGGCGGCCCACAGCGCCAGCCAGGGGGCGGCCGCGCCGAAGCCGGCCGGGTACAGCGACAGGACCCAGTAGCCGGCGACGGCGCTGAACAGCGTCAGCAGGGACAGCGAGGCGAGGAAGGCGGGCACCTTGGACCGGGCGCCGGCCCCCGCGGCCTGGGCGGAAGTCCACTCCAGCAGCCCCCGATGGGAAACGAGCATGCGGTAGATGGCTCGCAGCGCGGCGTCCGCGGAGATCCAGGCCTTGTACGGCAGCACCGAAGCCTTGGCCAAAGTCCGGAGCACGTCGCGGGCGCGCTGGCCGGAAGAAGATGCCTTGCGGCTGCGGCTGTTGAATACCCAGGTGAACGACTGCAGCAGTGAATGGAAGAAGATCTGGGCGACGACCAGCGCGGAGGCGGTCCAGCCGGCCCGCGCGGAAAGCGTCCAGGCGCAGGCCAGGAGCGCCAGGAGGGCGATGGGCAGCAGGCCGCGGCGCAGGTTGTCGAAGATCTTCCAGCGGTTGAGCGCGGAGAGAGGATTGGGGGCCCGCCCGCCGCCGGCTGCGGGGACGCGCGGCAGCACCCAGTCGGCTATCTGGAAGTCGCCGCGTATCCAGCGGTGATGCCGGTTTATGTAGGTGATGTAATCCTGGGGACTCTCGTCGAAAAGTTCGATGTCGCTGGCCAGGCCCACCCGCACATGCGCGCCTTCTATGAGGTCGTGGCTGAGCAGCGTCGCTTCGGGGAACCTGCCGGAGAGCACGCGGCCGAAGACGCGCACGTCGTAGATGCCCTTGCCGTGATAGGAACCCTCGCCGGAGAGGTCCTGGTACACGTCGGAGACCGCGTTGGAATAAGGGTCTATGCCGCTGCCGTCGGAGAAGAGCCGGCTGAAGGGGGTGCCGTTGGCGCTGGACAGGGACGGGCTGACGCGCGGCTGGATCAGGCCGTAGCCGGACACCACCCGGCCGCCGTCGTCGAGGCGGGCGCGGTTGAGCGGGTGGGCCAGGGTCTCTATCAGGCGGCGCGCGGCGTCGTGCGGCAGCTGCGTGTCGCTGTCGAGGGTGATGACGAAGCGGATATCGGAGAGGCTGCCCGGGTCGCCAACGCGGACCAGCTCGGCCGCGCCGGGGCGCGTGCCGTCGAGCAGGCTGTTGAGCTCTTCCAGCTTGCCGCGCTTGCGCTCCCAGCCGATGAACTTCTGTTCGCACTCGCTCCAGCGCCGCTCGCGGTGGAAGAGGAAGAAGCGGCCGGCGCCGTAGCGGCGGTTGAGCTCCTCGACGCGGCGCACGGCGGCGGAGAGCAGCGGGGCGTCGGCCTCGCAATGCGGCTGCGGCGCGTCCCGGTAATCCGAGTAGAGGGCGAAGAGGAGGTTGTTCTCGCGGTTGGCGAGATAGCGCACTTCCAGCTTTTCGGCCTCCGCGTCGATGGTGGCGGGGTCGAGCAGCATCATCGGCACCACCACCAGCGTGCGGCAGTCGTCCGGGATCCCGGAGGTCCGGAAATCCATCTTGGCCAGCGTGCGCGGCGGCAGCAGGCGCATCACCAGGTAATTGAACAGCTCCAGCGCCATCTGGCTGGCGGGCAGGAGGAGCAGCAGGACCGAGGCCAGGAGCAGGCCGGCCGGCGCGCCGTCGGGCAGGCCCAGCCGCAGCGAGAGCAGCAGCAGCGCGGCCGAGAGCGAGAGCACGCCGGTGAAGTAGACGGCCGTGTGGTTGCGGTAGATCCACTGCAGGGCGCGGAAATGGAGGGCTTCCCGGCAGCCCAGGGCGCGGGCGAGCTCGGCCCGCTTATCGCCTATAAGGTAAAGCCCTACATGGTCGGCGCCGGGCTCCATATCGGGACCTTCGGCGGCTCGGCGGGCCAGCGCCACGGCGGTAGCGGCCACCTCTTCCTGGGGCCGGCGGGAGCCGCGGTGCAGGTCCTCCACCGCCCGGCGGTAGCGGTCGCGCGTGGCGAAATCCATGCCGGGATAGACGCCGGCGGGGTCCTGCCGCAGGGCGCTCTCCACGCCGCTGAGTTCCTCGAAGCAGTCCTTCCAGTCGAGCAGGGACAGCAGCCGCAGGCTGTTGAAGGCGTTGCCGATGGAGATCTGGTCCCTGGCGCGGCCGGTCTTGCCGCGCTGGTTGAGCTCGGCCAGGGAGCCGCCGAACGACCGCTCCAGCCAGGCGCGCACCGGCGTCAGGACGGATTCCTCGTCGTGGAGATAATCGAGCAGTTCCAGCGCGAAATAATGGCCGGGCCGGCGGTGCGTCTCGGTCAGCTCCGCCAGTATGGTGAAGAGCTGGTCGGGGTCGCGCCGGGTGGCGGTGATGAGGCGGTTGGCCCAGAAATCGGCGAGTTCCCCTTCCCGCAGTTCCGACACCGCTTTCAGGGTCAGCCGCTGGATGTTCTCCAGCAGCGCGGTGCGCAGCATCTGGGGCACCGCCCAGAGCTCGCCTATCGAGAGGGGCGTGACGGCCTGGTAGGCGCGGATATAGGAGAGGACGTTCTCCCGGTCCAGGTGCAGGTCGGAGCGGGCGGCGAGCTCGCGGGCGAGGCCGTAAATGCGCGGCAGGCCCTGGTCCGGCCCGCCGGAGAGCGCCGGCAGCTGGCGGTAGAACCGCCAGGGAAGGTTGAGGCGCACGTCGCGGGCGTTGCTCTCGAAGATATAATCGTTGTCGAGGAGCCACTCGCTGGTCAGCGGCGGGGACTGCTTGAGGCGGTACGCGGCGGCCAGCTCCCGGCAGGCCTGGCGGAAGTGCCCCAGGCCGCGGCCCAGGCGCCGGAGCAGTTCCGGGTCGCGGGGCGTACCGGCGGCCAGCCGGTGCCTGCCGGCCAGGCGGCGGGCGTGGTCCTCCAGCTGCGCGGTATCGAGCGGCGACTTGCCCGGCTCCCGGTCATCCGAGGCCTCGCCGGGCCGGCGGGGATGCATGACGCAGATGACCGGCGGGCGCTCTTTGCCGGCCAGCAGGACGGCGTGCGGCAGGTGCAGTGTTTCGTTGGGCCCCTGGAAGAGGATGACGGTCTCGCCGGCCGTCAGCCAGCGCGCGTGATCTTTGAGCAGCTGCCGGTCCACGCCGAATTTCGAGCGCCTCAGCCAGGCCGCGTTGAAGAGCACCGCGAGGACGGCGGAAGGCGTCAGCAGGGCAAAAGCGGCTTCGGCCAGCGCGAAAACAATGATGACGGTCGCGACGACGGAGACCAGGCGCAGCCAGGCGAACGGGTCGTGGGTGCGCACTTTCCCCTCGGGGCTCTTGCTGATCCACGCCGCGCGCTCGAAGCCTTTGCGCCGCAGCCGAGCGAAAGCGGCGAGCGCCTCTTCGTGCCTGGAGAAATAGCTGACGAGTATTCCTGGTGTGTTCATTGTTTTTCGCGCGGGAACGCGGCCTGCCGCCGCTGCGCCTTACCGCACCCCAAGAAGCAATTGAAACATATTTAGGGGTGCGACACTACGTTGTCGCACCCCTGTTCTACACTATTTGCACATATCCTTTACGGCCTCGTCGCGGAACTGATCGGTCAGGGGGAAACATGAGATGGACGCTGAAAGAGTGGGCGAGCGAGAGTTTCAGGGCGGAGAAGAACGACGGCAGCGAGGTCTACGTGTACCGCGCGCCCGTCTGGAACGACTTCTTCAAAGGCTCCGGCGCGCCGGGCTACGAGGTGCATTACCGCGGCAGCGCCATAGCGCGTATCTACTTCGAGCGCAAGGGCGCCACGGTGAAGGCGCTGGAAGCGGGCAAGTGCTGGCCGGAGATATCGGACCTCGACCTCATCGAGATCGCCCTGCGGCTCAACAACACGCGCAGGACCCGGCCCGGCGCGGCGGCCTCGTTAAATTGAGTCGCGACAACGGATAGCCTGGCGGGGCCGCGCTCCGGGGCCGGGGGCGGCGGCGGGGCGGCCGAGGGGATTTTCAGGCGGCGGTTTCGGCCCGGCGCTTTATCTCCGCGGTAAGGCCGCGGAAAATGACGGTATGCACGGGATATAAAGAATACCAGTAGAGGTTGCCGAAGAAGCCTTTGGGCTCGAAATAGGCGGCGACGCGCAGCAGCGACGACTTCCCGTCCCGCGGGCGGGCCTCGAACAGCAGCCAGCCTTTGCCCGGCAGCTTCATCTCGGCGCGCAGCAGGAGCATGCGGCCTTCGACCGCGCGCTCGACGCGCCAGAAATCCAGCGCTTCGCCCTGCTGTATCGTGTCGGGGTGGCGGCGGCCGCGCCGCATGCCGACCCCGCCGATGAGCCGGTCCTGCAGGGCTTTCAGCTCCCAGAGCCATTGGGCGCAGAACCAGCCGCGCGCGCCGCCTATGCCGGCGAAGACGGAGTAGACCTTCTCCGCCGGCGCGGCTATCGGCTGCATATGGTCCTGCAGGATGATGCCCTCGGTGTCGATGAAAGAACAGGGTTTCGCGTAATGAGGCTCGTAGGCCGTGGTCCAGGAGGTCTCCACGGCGTTCTCACTGACGCGCATCAGCGCGTACTGGACGGCGGTGCGGTAATCGAGCGGCTTTATGTCCGGGAACAGGCGCAGGGCCTCGTCGGACGAGCAGACCACGTCGTTGCGCAGGCTTTCGAGCAGCGGCCGGGCCAGCACGGCCGGCACGGGGGTTATGAGGTCCACCAGCCGGGCGGCCAGACCCGGCGACCAGAGCGGGCAGCTGACGAAGCCGCGCCGCAAGCCCCGGCTCTGGGCGTAGATCTCCATCATCTCGCGGTAGGTATGGACCGCGCTGCCGCCTATCTCGATTACCCGCCCTTCCGAGGCCGGGGTGTCGAGCGCCAGGACCAGATAGGAGAGCACGTCCCTGATAGCGACCGGCTGGCAGCGCGTGCCGCGCAGGTAGAGGAAACAGGGGATGAGCGGCAGGCGCTCCACCAGGTAGCGTATCATCTCGAACGAGACGCTGCCCGAGCCCACTATGATGGCGGCGCGGAACTCGGTGACGTTGAGGCCGTGTTCGCGCATTATGGCCCCGACGCGGTGGCGCGAGCGCAGGTGATGGGAGAGGGCGGCGGCGGCGCCCAGGCCGCCCAGGTAGATTACGCGCCTGACGCCGGCCTTTTTGGCGGCCGCGGCGAAATTGCGGGCCGAGGTCTCCTCGCAGGCCTCGAAATCGGGGGTGTCGGACATGGAGTGGACCAGGTAATAGGCGGCGTCCACTCCCTCCAGCGCGGCATCGAGGGTGTCGCCGCAGAAAATGTCGCCCTGCGCGATCTCCACGTTCCCGGTCCAGGGGCGGCCTGCCAGGTCGGCCGGGTGGCGGGCCAGGACGCGGACCGTGTGGCCGGCCGCCAGCAGCCTGGGGACCAGGCGGCCGCCGATATAGCCCGTGGGGCCCGTGACCAGGATCTTCTTCATCGGTCATTATTATACTAATCGGGGGCCCGGCCGGCCCCCGCCGCCCGGGGAGCATTTTCTAATCCAAGAATGAGCATGAAATCACCCGGCGTTACTCCGTCGTAATTCTTTAGCTAGGCCTCCTTTTCGTATTGCCGCAGTACCCGTAG
>WOVA01000048.1 GCA_009773155.1 Elusimicrobiota bacterium | reverse complement strand
GAAATGGCGTTACTGCGGGTGCAAATTCGATTGCGGGACGTACGCCTCACCGTCGGAGGAAATTCAGGAAAGGCCTATCCGCGATAAGCGGAATGTGGGCTAATAATGACGCCGATGAGCATTTTATTCATCCTGTAGTTAAAGGGATAATGCTCCATTATTGGTTGTCGTTTATACACCCGTTCCTGGATGGGAACGGGCGCACGGCCAGGGGGCTGTTCTATTGGTATATGCTCAAAAAAGGGTATTGGATCTTTGAGTATATTTCAATTTCACGCGTCGTAATGAAAACTTATGGCCAGTATAAAAGGGCATTTTTATTTTCGGAGCTGTCGAACGATCTGACATGTTTTGTGATGTATAACCTCAGGGTTATACATGACGCTATCCATGAAACCGCGCTATATGTCGATAGAAAACAGAAAGTACAGCGACAGGCGATGAGTCTGCTCAGAAAGGTCCGCGGTGTAAATCCCAGGCAGAGAGAATTATTGGCCTGGGTATATGAAAATCCGGATGAGCAGCTTACGATAGCCAAACATGCCGCGTTTCATAGCGTGGTATATCAGACGGCCAGAGCGGATCTTCTGGGGCTTGCCGAGATGGGATACCTGGAGCGGATGCAGGATGGTAAAAAAATGGTGTTCGTCACCGCGGAAGGTTTTCACGAAAAAATAAAAAAACTTATTTCGCCGTCGACGGGGGGATAGTTCCAGAGTTTGCCTAAGGAGGGCGAAGGGATCGTGCCCTGGCGTTTGCCGGCGTGTCCCTTGCTGTGGCGCGCGCCTGACTTTCAAGAACCTCAAAGCCACAAAGGAATGCGTGGTCAATATCCCCACCCGGGGGATAGCCCGCAAGGCGCTGGCCTGCGGCAATGTGAGCGGCGCCGACGCGGATAAGTTCGCCAGATTCGGCCTCACGCCGGTGCCGGCACGACGCCCGCCTGGCCGGCAAGTACAACCTTTTCATCCTTAAAGTGGTGAAGGCCTGGGTGGACGCGTCCGTAAAGAACCCCGCCACCTTCCATCACTGCGGCGGCCCCGACTTCTTCATCGCCGGCCGCACCGTCAAGCTCCCTTGAAGGGGTCATGAAGGGGTCAGGTCTTTACTTTTGACCTTTAGCGCGGAGCCGCCCGGGAAGCCCCGGTTCATAGCGATCGCGACTAGCCTTTTAATGCTATTTTCAGGGCCGCGGCCGGCATGTATACTACCGGCATGGGGAGAGGGAGGCGGGGTATGAAAATGTCCGTATGCATTGTCTGCTTCTGTCTGCTGGCGGGGCCGGCGGCCGCGGCGGAGGGGCCCTACCGGGACCTGGCCGAAAAACTTTCGGCGCCGGTCGGCAAAAAGATGAAGACCGTGGCCGTGCTGCCTTTCGGCTGCGCGGGGACCGCCGGCGCCTGCCTGGACGGCAGCCTGCTGGGCGACCGGCTCACCACGGAGCTCATAAACCTGGGTAAATTCACCGTCATAGTCCCCGGCCAGTACGCCGGGGAGCTGGAGAAATTCGCGTACAGGCCGGAGGCCGGCGCCAGCCCTGACCTGCTGCGGCGGCTGAGGAAGGCGCACGGCGCGGACGCCGTGGTCACCGGTATGACCGCCGACCTCGGCGGCGGGCGCTCCGAGCTCAATGTCCGGCTGGTCGACGCCGGGAACGGGACGGCCGTCACCGCCGCCCGGGCCGTGCTGGAGCGCGACTGGGCCGTCCAGGCCGAGCCGCGCGACCTGCGCTCCGCCCTGCGCGCGCTGGCCGGGAAAGGGGTCAGGGCTACGCGCACGCCCGAATGGGCGGAGTTCGCCAGGATGAAGGCCGGCAGTCTGGCCACCAGGCTTTCGATAGCCTCGCTGGGCGGCAGCGAGAAGATGGCGGACTTCGAGGTAGAGGCGTGGAAGGCCGACCCCGCCGAGGCGCCGAAGACGGTCACTTATTTCTGCGCCTCTTCCGACTGCGAAGCCATCAACGTGACCGGCGGGAGCTACTTCAAGGCCTACTATCCGGACGGCTTCGTTCTGCTGCTCGACGAGGCGGGGGATGTGCTGGACTGCTATTACCCAGAGAGGTCGTACGCCAGACTTATGATGCGCCTGCTGGCCAGGAAGCACGCCGGCAGGAACATGGTCCCGACCGGGGACTGGGACCGGTTCCAGGAAGTGATGGACCACAGGTATTTCCCGGTCCCCGACAAGCGCGACCCGGATTCGCTGAAGACCGAGATAGACAAGTGGAAACTGGTCCTTGGCGAGAAGGTGACCGGGATCTATTCCCCGGAAACGCCGGACCACCCCGATTTCTACAAAGTGCCCTTCGCCGACGGTTTCACGCTGGTCTTCGACGGCCCTTCCGGCGCCATCGAGTCCTGCGAATACCCGCCCCCGCCGAGGTAGGGACGCCCGCGTCTTCTGCAAGCGCCTTGAGATCGACTTCGTCCGATCCCCCGGCGGGTTCTTCTTGGCCTGGCGACACCACGTTGTCGCACCCCTCCTCTACGCTATAACAGGCGTGGGCGGGGGCATTGACTGTACAACAATTTTGATGTAAACTGTGATGACAATAAAATTGTTGTAAATCACGCGGTGCCCCGGGGAGCCGCCGCGATGTTCAAGGTGATCTATTACGTCTCGCCCCGGGGGGAGAATTTCGTCCGGGATTTTATCCTGTCCCTGCCGGAAAAAGTCGGGAGCAAGGTCGCGGAGCACATAAAGTATCTCTCCCTGACCGGCCCGCTGGCAAAGCCGCGCTACGCCTGCTACCTGGGGGACAAGATATTCGAGTTGCGCGTCTCATTCGCGCATTACGAGCCGCGGGTGCTCTACTTCTTCCACGCGCGCGGCATAGTCCTGACGCACGGGTTCCTGAAAAAGACCCGCGCCGTGCCTCCGGAGGAGATAGAGCGGGCCAAAAGGATAAAGGACGGGTTCCAATAGGGCGGAGAGTGTATATATGAAGAAAAAAGACTATACTCACGAGGATTTCGAGAAGGAATTTCTCAAGACCCCGGCGATGCGGCGGGCATACGAGCGCGGCGTGGCCGGGCTGCTCATCGCCCATAAGATAGCCGACCTGCGCGAGCGTCATCACATGACCCAGGCCGAACTGGCGCGCCGCCTGCACACCCGCCAGCAGGTGGTATCGCGGCTGGAGCAGGACAAGTACCGCCCTTCGCTGACTACCCTTGAGAAGATCGCCCGCGTCTTCGGCAAGCGCCTGGAGATCAACTTCGTCTGACTGCGGACCGGCGGAAGTATTATCGGACAATATGCTGTTGACAAAAAGACAATTGTCTATTATCCTATAATACGAGGTGTGATATGACAAAAAAGTCCGAAAAAGGCCGGCGAAAGACCTCCCTTTCGCGTTCGACGGCGGAGCCGACGCCCGCGTATGGATTCGAGCTGGGTAAAACGGGGCGGCGGATCATCGCGATACGCGGCGGGTTCGACTATAAGGAAATGCATTCCGTCCAGCTGGAGTATGAATTGCCGGACAGGGATTTCGCCCGGCTGATAGGGGTGAGCGGCAAGACTTTGTTCAGGATCAAACGGTCCGCCGCCAAACTCTCGTCGCTCTCCGCCGACAGGGTTTATCGCCTGGAAAAGACGCTGTCTCTCGCGGCGAAAGTGCTGGGGACCCGGGCCGGCGCTCTTTCCTGGCTGCGCAGGCCGCAGCAGGGGCTCGGGGGGGCTGTTCCGCTGGAGCTGCTCGATACGGAACCCGGCTACGAGCAGGTGCAGCTGCTGCTCAACCGGCTGGAGTTGGGGGTTATGCCGTGATCTCCGTCTGGCGCATAGTTAAAGAAGAATATGCGCGCACCGCGTTCGATGGCAACGGGGCCGCGATGGTCTCGGGACGGTGGAATAGCCGCGGGGTGAAGATGGTTTACGCGGCGGGGTCGCTTTCGCTCGCGGCCCTGGAGCTGTTCGTGCATCTGGAGCGGAACGCGCGGGAGATGAAGTTCGTTCGTATAAAGGCGGACGTGCCAGGACACGTTAAGATAGGGGAGATCCGCCCCGGCGGGCTTCCAAAGGATTGGCGCGCCTATCCGGCGCCCGAAAGCACCAGGCGGATCGGCGACGACTGGATAAAAAAAGGCGATTCCCCGCTCCTCAAGGTCCCTTCGGTGATAGTTCCTTCCGAGTTCGACTATCTCATCGATCCGGACCACCGCGATCTTAAGTCGGTCCGGTTCAACGCTCCGGAGCCTTTTTCGTTCGACCAGCGAATGTGGGGATAAAGCCTCCCGGCGGTTCTGTGCCGGGCCGCCGGTTTTTTTGTAGTATTCGGGGCGGGCGGTCCGGCCGCGCGCCGGCCGGAGAGCCAGGGGGGGGGAAATGACAAGAAAAATAAAGAAGATCTTCCGCGCCAAGCCCACAATGGAGGGGGCCGGGGTCAGTCTTAAGCGCGGCTTCGGCTACGCCGAGGTGCCGCAGTTCGACCCGTTCCTCATGTTCGACGATTTCCGCTCGGGGACCCCGGCCGACTACCTGGCCGGCTTTCCCTGGCATCCGCACCGCGGTATAGAGACCATCACCTACATGATAGCCGGCTCGGTGGAGCACGGCGACAGTATGGGCAACAAGGGCGTGATACGCCCCGGCGAGGTGCAGTGGATGACGGCCGGCTCCGGGGTGATACACCAGGAGATGCCCAAGGGCGATAAGAACGGCGCGATGGGCGGCTTCCAGCTGTGGGCCAACCTGCCCGCCGCGCGGAAGATGATGGACCCGCGCTACCGCGAGGTGAAGAAGGCAGACATCCCCGAAGTGGAACTGGCCGGCGGCGTGACCGCGCGGGTGGTGGCGGGCAAAGTCGGAGGCGTACAGGGGCCCGTGCGGGACATCGTCATAGATCCGGAGTACCTGGACGTGACGGTGCCGGCCGGCAGGGTCTTCGAGCACGCCGTCCCGGACGGGCATACGGCTATCGCCTACGCGGTGGAGGGCGGGGCCTGGTTCGACGAGGGGCGCGGCCCCTTCGACCACGACGTGGCCGGCGGCAAGTATTTCGATTTCAAGCCCGACTGCCTTGTGCGGGACGGGAACGTGGTGCTTTACGAGCGCGCGGGCGGCGCGGTCAGGGTGACTGCCGGCGACGCGCCGGCGCGGTTCCTGCTGGTCTCGGGCAGGCCGCTGGGCGAGCCCATCGCGTGGTACGGCCCCATCGTGATGAACACCAGGGAGGAACTGCGCCGGGCCTTCGAGGAATACGAGAACGGGACCTTCGTGAAGAATGGTGCTATGTAGGTGTGATGAATACAGGAGAAATATGATCCACAAATGGAGACTGGCGGTCTGTGTTTTAGCGCTCTTTGCGGCCGGGGCGTCGGCCTCGGAGCTCGGCAGGAAGTTCGACCAGACGGCGTCGGCTTTTGTGCAGGCCGGGAAGGCGCGGGGTCTGGAGGGGGCTACGCTGGCCGTTTTCCCGTTCCAGGCCGACGAAAAACTTTCCAAGAAGAGGGTGGACTTCGCCGTGGGAGAACTGCTGGCCAGCCAGCTGCTCGCCAAGGGGTTCTACAAGCTTACGGAGAGGGCCCAGCTCGAGGACGTGCTCAGGGAACAGAAACTGGGGCTCTCGGGCGCGGTGGACTCGGAGGCGGCCGTAAATGTCGGCAAGCTGCTGGGAGCCAGGCTCCTGGTGCTGGGCAATGTCATAAGGATGGGCAGGTCCTACCAGATAACGGCCAAGCTCATAGAGAGCGAGACCTCGGAGATGATCGCCTCGCAGATAACCGAGGTGCCGGTGGAAACTTTCGACCAGGAAGCCGGGCGCTACCTGGTGCTGGTGCCCGAACACCAGGCCATAGGCGTCTTTGTCGGCCTGGGCTACGGTTTCCTGGGCAAGTCCGACGTCCCCATGCAGAGTCTGGACGGCGGGGCGCTTACGCTCACCCCGACCAACGCCAAGCGCCCCGAGGGTATAGGCACCTTCGGCGTGCGCTACTGGGCCAAGCCGCGCTGGATGGTGCAGGTGGATTTTTCCTCGATCTTCAGCAACATGGGCGGAGCGGCGGAGGCGCTGTATTCGGCCAACCTGACCCCCGCCATCCCGGGCAAGATCCGCACGGGCTACACCGGGTTCCGCATGAGGGCTTCCCTTGATCACACCCGCAGGATCTCCGCGCCGCTCACCTGGCATAACGGGGCAGGCGTTTCCTTCAGCAACCTCGATAACATCGACATGGACAAGATCGAGGAGGTGACGTACCCGGGGGGCTACACGGTAAGGCCGGACACGAATAATACCGTCAGTTTCTTCACCCCTTTCCTGCGCACCGGGCTGGAATGGCGCCCGCAGGCCCGCTTCGGCTGGAGCCTGTTCGCCAACCTGAACATCCTTGCCAAGGATTACGAGCAGGGCGTGACCGTTTCAAAGACGGGGAACCCGGACAGGAATGTCACGCTCTGGAAGGTCTCGCTCCCCAGGCTTTACCTGGACAGCACCATAGCGCTGTATTTCTGACGCCGGGATAAGGCGTCGCTAAGGGGTCAGGTCTTTACTTTTGACCTACGGCCGCCGGGGGGAAATAGGGGACGCTGATGACTATATGACTATCCGTGAAGTCATATGGAGCCGCCGGGGAGCACCCCCGGCGGTTTTGATAGAATCTGGTCATGCCTATTCTTCAAGTCGAAATCGTGGGTAAGACGCCGTACGGCGCCAGGCTGGCCGGCAGGATAGCGGACGCGGCCGCGAAGGTGCTTAAGGCGCCGCCGGGGCGCGTCTGGGTGCGATTGCGTTATATCAGCCGTGGCAATTACGCCGAATGCGGCGGCCCGGTCCCCGGGGAGATCAAGCCGGTTTTCGTGGACCTGCTCAAGGGTTCTCCAACTTCTTCAAGGAAAAAGAAGGCGGAAGCTTTGGCTATGGCCAAAGCCGTGGCCGGGGCCTGCGGCAGACCGGCCGGGAACGTGCATATCTTTTACGAGCCGCCGGCCGCGGGGCGGGCGGCCTTCGGCGGCGACCTGCTTACCAGGAAGGGTTAGGGAACGCTGTTCCCCCGCCTTCCGCCGCCGGGAGATTCGGGGTGGCATAAAAATTGCTTCTCGTTTTTCGCGGCACATTATCGGTCTCCGGAGGGTTATGGATATTGGAAGCGCGGGAGTTTCGGCTATATGGGTGCTGGCTAATATAAGTTACGCGGGAATGCGCGCGCAGAACAATCCGGATGTGCTCTGGCGCATCTTTTCCTTTATTTTTGGCCTGCCGGGCAGCATAGTCACGCTCCTGGCCGTCAGGGAAGGCTCCATGCGCGCCTACGGCATAAACCTGGGCTTCGCTGCCGCTCCGGGGAAGGAGGACCGCAATGATATTTGAATCGTGGAAAGGGGCGTTCGGTCTCATGGCCAGGTCCAGGGGCGAGGCGGTCTCTTATGTCGCCGCTACGGTCTTCGGCGCATGGCTCTATATCCTGGCCTGCGGCGCCCTGGGCGTGGCCGGGCCTTATTCGATGAATCAGGCGATGAAGGCGGAGCCCGGTCTTACGTTCATCGCCTATCTGCCGGGGATGCTGATAGGGGCCTGGTTCGGCGCCGGCCTGGCTGGGCGCATGATAATGCACGCGCTCGGCGGTTCGGCGGAAAAGATGGCCTTCTACGCGGGCAAGTGGTTCGGGCGGAAACTGGGCTGGGACGTGTCCTTCGCGCTGATCCTGTTCCTGCCGGTGCTCTTGCTGGTAATGATGCCGGCCGGATTGTTGCTCGCTATCCCCTGGATGCTGGCCGCGCTGTGGCTGGGGGTGAGGTTTGCGCTCTGGCTCAATATCAGCGTGGAAGGGGACCTGCCGCTCATCGAATCGCTCAAGCGCAGCTTCGCGGTCAGCGAGGGGAGGTTCTTCCAGTTGCTCTTTATAACCGCGCTGCCCATGGGGGCGCTGCGGCTGCTGCATTGGCTGGTGTCTAAGGCCGCGCCGGGGGAGGCGGTCCTGTTCTATCTCAAGTTCCTGTTAGAGGGGATGGCCTACGCGCTTATTATCGGTGCGGTGGCCTGTTTCTACGCGAAGATCACCCGCCCGCGGGAGGAACCTGTTTTTTGAATTCGATAAGTTGCTCGCAGAAAACCGGACAGGAGGGAAAATGCAGAAAGCGAAACTGGTTAAAAGGGAAAAGGGCCTGGCTTTTTATAAGATAGCCGGCCATGCGGCGCTTACGGACAAACTGATCGAGAGCCTGGACTGGCCGGCGAACATCAAAAGACTGGTGTTCGATTTTAAGCCCGTCGCTCCAAGCTCCGGCTTCCTGTCGCCTAAGATTTCAAATAAATATTCGGCCCGGATAATGTATTTAGCATCGAAGGGAGATATAAAGCTGCCCGCGGGCGCCAGAAATGTTGGCGGTCTGCGGCTGGTCCCGGCAAAGGACCTGCGTATTTTCAGGAAAGGGATGGAGCGCGCTTTCATGGAGTATGTCCGCCCGATAAAAAGTTATGTCACACCGGAATTTATGAAGCGCTCCGATGAGTTCATGGAGAAGCAGCTGAAGAGGTGCCGCAATCTCTGGCTGGAAAAGGACGGCCGCAATGTGGGGCTGGTCTCTATCCTGGCTTACAGGGAGGGCGGCAGGCCCGGGACCCTGGTGGCTCAGATATGGATAGACCCCAAGCTGCCGCCGGCTCTCAGGCGCGATGCCAAGGCGGTCATCTCCGGCTGGCTCAGGAAGAACGTCAAAAGCCGCATGATAACCGGTGAGCACGCCAAGAGTGTCAAAAGTCAGAAATTCTTCAGCTCGATGGGATTCAAGGCCGGTCGCTGCAGCGTGGAGAGGCGCTGACTCGGGTCGGAGGTGTTGAATAAAGCGGAGGACTACGAACTTCTATGGAAGATAAAACTATGGACCGCAGATTTTCACGCGTCTGTGCGGAAGCGCGCAGGCAGATGAAGAAGTTTTACGTGCCCGGAATGGCGCTCGGCTTCCTGTACAAGGGAAAAGAGTATTATTCCGGCCTTGGGGTGGCGAGCGTCGAGACCAAACTCCCTGTGGGCCCCGATACATTGTTCCAGATCGGGTCCATAAGCAAGACTTTCCTGGCGCAGGCGGCCGTCATGTTGTCGGAAAAGGGAAAGCTGGACCTGGATAAGCCGATACGCGCGTATTTGCCCGAGTTCAGGCTTAAGGACGCCGCCGTGGCGCGAAAGGTGACGATGCGGCATCTGCTGACCCACACGGGGGGATGGTTCGGGGACTATTTCAACGACTTCGGCAGCGGGGACGACGCCCTTAAGCGGATGGTGGAAGAAGTCGGACGGCTCCCGCAGATAACTCCGTTCGGGAAGATATGGTCATACAACAATGCCGGTTTTTATGTCGCCGGACGCGTTTTGGAAAAAGCGGCCGGTAAGCCTTTCGAGAAGATCGTTCATGAGTTGATCTTTAAGCCGCTTGGGATGGGAAATTCTTTCTTTTTCGCGGAGGACGCCATATCGCGTTCTTTTGCCGTGGGGCACAAGCGCGTGAAAGGAAAGACCAGGATAGCGCGCCCATGGGCCATAGGGCGCGCGGCGCACCCGGCGGGCGGCATCGTGTGCAGCGCGAGGGACCTGATGAAGTACGCCAGGTTCCACCTGGGCGACGGGTGTTTGCCAGGTGGGAAACGGTTGGTTTCCGCCAGGGGGATGAAAGCTCTGCATACGCCGCTGGTGCACGCTACGGGCGCCAAAAGCGTGGCGTTGAGCTGGTTCGTGACGCCGCTGGGAAAGGATATGAATGTTATTTCCCACGGCGGAGGAACGAACGGCCAGCAGACCTCCCTCGCCATAGTTCCGGAACGGAAGTATGTTTCCATAATCTTTACCAATAGCGGCCGCGGATCGGCCGCCGCGGCGGCTGTCTATTTGCGCGGGCTGAAGGAATTCCTGGGAGAGGCCGGGGATAAAAAGTCCTATATCAAATTGTCCAGGAAGGAAGTCTCGGAGTATCTGGGGCGTTACGCCCTCCCGGACGGCGAGTTCAGTATTTTCAGAAAGAAAAATAACATCATCGCGCAAATGCTGGATAAAGGGGGTTTTCCTACCCCCGCGCATAAGCCGGAGCAGCAGCCGCCCCCCACCCGTATCGCTTTCTACGGCGCGGATAAGTTTGAGATGACGGATTACCCGTATAAAGGAAATGTCGGAGAATTCATCAGGGACAAAAAGGGGAAGATCCGGTATGCCCGCTTTTTTTCAAGAGTTCATGTGCGGAAGTAAGAGGCTTACTAGGCTCCGATATCATGGATACGAACGGGATCTGTGTCTACCACATAAGGCAGCCGGACTTTAAGGGGACGCGGCTTTATCCGCTGAATCGCCTGAAAACGGTGTACCCGGACGTTTATGCCAGGTGCGTGAAGAAGTACGAGGGGCGGGAGTGGCTGACGCGGGCGGTGATAGAGTATTTCGACTGTATTTGGAACGATGTCCTGCATTTTTCGCTGATGCATCCGTCCCTGATATACAGGGGTTTGTCGGAAACGGGTTTTGACCATCATAAAGTAAGCCGGGAATGGTTCAAAATCCCTCTTTTGGACGTCCTTTCCCCTGACGCCGCGCTTTATCGCAACGAAGAAGAGGATGATAAGGACGGGAAAGTGCGGGAATTCCCAAGGGATGAATTCGAGCCTGTCACTTCGGCGCGGGTTAAAGAACTTTCGGGGATGCCTGACCGTAATCTGCGTTATTATCGGCGCAGTTTCGAAAAGAAACGGCCGCCTGTAATGTGGGGGTATGCCCCGCACCTGCTTTATAAAGGAGAGCTCGATGTGAGCTCCTACAAAGTGTTCGACTGGAAAGCCGCCGCGCCGGGTGTCCGGGCGGTTTGAGAGCGTCAGTAAATTTTGGAAAATTGGAGCTATATGAAAAAGAACAAGATGAACATTGACGCGCTGCGGCGGAAATATTTCCCGCTGAAGGTGAAGGGCGGCTTCTCGGTCAGGCCCGCGACCAGGAAAGAGGTCATGGACCTGGTGGCCGAAAAATACGACGTGGTTTTCCCCGACCGGGGCGAGACTCCGTGCTTCCGTCTTACGCCGGAGCGCAGGAAGAAGGCCGAAGAGTTCTGGAAGAGGTACCATGTGCTCCATCATGAGTATTTTCTCTTCCTGGACCGGAAAAGCCGGCCTGTCGGCTGGCACATGGGCGAGGCCGAGGATTTTCAGACTTTCTATATGCGCAATACCGGCATACTGCCGGAATACCAGGACCGCGGGATATACAGCGCTTTCCTGAAGGCTTTCGTCTCCTATCTAGGGGAACTTGGTTATGAGCGTATTTCCAGCCAGCACAAGCCGACCAATAAGTCCATCCTGATACTCAAGCTCAAGCAGGGATTCGTTATAGGCGGCTTAGAGATGACCGAGAACTGGGGCGCCCTGGTCAAGATGGTGAAGCTCATCCCCGGCGACCGCCGCGAATCCTTCTACCGCCAGTTCGGCGATATGGTCCACCTTAAGGAATGACCACAAAAGGTCTGGATGTCCGGTCTTAATATGGGGAAAAAAGATAAGGCGGCCGGTACGGTGCCGGAAAAAATGTCGTTCAAGGTGTCTTCGCTGGCCGCGGTGGACAGGAAGATGCTGGCCGGGATAAAGCGCCCGGCGGACATCAAGACCCTGACTTTTTATCCGCGCAGGCAGGTCGACGGTCTTTACGCCCTGCTGCAGAAGAATATCCCGAAGAACTACGAGGCGCGGCTGGGTTATATAGCGAAGAAAGAGGATATAAAAGTGCCCGGGGCCTTTTCCCACTGTTCTTCGCTGAAAATTGAACCTCTCAAGAGCGTCAAAGAACTATTGAGCGCATATACCGCGACCTCCCGTCCCCTGGTCCGGGCGCATTTCCCGAAGGGGGAATGGGCGAAGCGGCTGGCCGAAGGACGGAAATTTTATACCGGGCTTCCTCCCGGCATGGCTTTCCGCGCCGTCAAAGGCCGGAGTGTCGCCGGTTTTATGCTGCTAAAGGATCTCGAGTACAGGGACAACCCCGTTAAGCTTATCGGCTGGGTGTGGATACGCAAGACGCTTACTGTCCGCGAAAGGCGCCGGGTGCAGCGGCTGATGCTGGCGTGGCTGAAGCGGAAAACCGCCACTTTCGCGGTCGCGGCGGTCGACGCTTTCAATCCCGCCTCGCAGGGGTTCTTCCGGAAGGCGGGGTTCAAGGTGGACCGCCTGAACCTTTCTCTGCCCAGGACCACGCTGGTGAATACCCCGGGCATAATGCCGCAGTCCGAGTGGCTGGAGGGCTATAAAAAGATATGGAAGGCGGTCGGGGACGCGGAATACGGGCGGGCGATGTCACTGCTCACGCCCCTGTACAGGAAATACCCGCGGGATTTTAAGGTCACTAAAACTTACGCGATGGTATTGGGCGATTATGCCGAAAGCCTGGGCGGCGCGCGCGGCAAGGCGCTCAAGGCGCGCAGCCGGGCCATGCTGCGCGGGCTCCTGCGGAAGCTGGGCAATGTCAGGTGGGAGTGGAATATCTCGGCGCGCAACGAGTATTACTACCATACCGGCCAGTTCAGGAAACAGTATTTTCTGGGACGGGAAGCCGCTGCCGGCGGGCATAACTGGGGATATTACGGGCAGGGCGTTGGCGCGGCCAACTACGCCTACGCGCACGCCGGCGCGGGGCGCCGCGGCCTGGCCGGGTTGTGGGCCCTCCGGGCCGTTGAGGCCTGGGAGAAGTTCTTTAAATACAAGGCCGATTATTATAATGCCTATGTGCACTACGCTCTGGCGCTGGGGATACTCGGCCGCGCGGGGGAGATGGAAGCCGCGCTGAAAAAAAGCGCCCGGCTCAGCGGCAAGCCGGTTTCCTGCCGTGAATTCGCCGAAGTCCGCGCGAAAATATCGGGACTCGGCTGACGGAAGGGGTCAGGTCTTTACTTTTGACCTTTAGCGCGGCGCCGCCGGGGAGACCCCCTCGGCGTTCACTTTCCCCGGTACCACTTCATGAACTCGTGCCACCTGGAGGCTTTGGCCCAGGCCAGCTTGCCATAGGCCTTGGCCACGGCGTTCTTCTGCTTGGCCGGGTCGGAGGAGGGCACGAAAATGGCGATGCCGCGGCACCGGCCATAGTCCTTGCGGTTCATTTTAGGGTTGTTGTTGGTGCGGTTTGCCAGCACCAGCTCGGTCTCTATGAAGGCCTTCAGTTCCGCCGCGGCGGCCGTTACGGCGGCGTCCTGCGTCCGGCGGGTGACCAGCCCCACGAAGTCGTACAGGTCCGAATCGTTGCCGCCGGTGAAGCGGAAAGCCTCCTGCACGGCCCCGCGCACTTCGGACTTGAGGCCGGCGGCCATTACGGCGCCTGCCCAGGCGTCTATCCTGGCGGCCAGGCCGGGTATGGCGGCGGTCCTGATGGCGCTCTGGGTGGGTGTGCGCGCGTCCTCCATGAAGTGCGTGAGGGCCCGCGAGTTGTTCTCCACTATGGCGGCGGCCAGGTCGCGCGGGGACATGGCCGGCTCCGCTGCCAGGGCCCCAAGCAGCGCCGCGTAATCGAAGATCATGGCGATCATGGTCTCCTGCGAGCCCACGATGTATTGCGCGTGGTCCTTCAGTTCGTAACCCACTTCCACCTGCTGCATCAGGCAGGCGTCGGAGGTGTAAACGTCCACCCCGCCCATAGCCTTGAGGGCGCGGGCCAGTTCGGGGGTGCTGATGTAATTTTCGGTCTCGTCGTCGTAGGAGATGGTCTTGGGCTTGCCTATGGATTCCCAGCCGGTGCCGTGGTTCCACACTATCAGCATATACTTTTTAGCCGGGTAATTGGCCTTGGCCCAGGCGCCGAAAGCGGCCAGTTCCTTGTGGCTGCCCATGTCCCGGGGGCCCAGCTCTTCAAGGACCGGAGAGGTGACCGAGGGGCTGTCGTCCCTGGTGATGAAGTAGCGCCTGACCGGGCCGCCAAGGATCCCGGCCTGCACCACTATGTTGCGCTCGGCCGAAGACCCGACGGTTTCCATCTCGTTGAGTTCCGGCCCCACATAGCCGGCCAGGTCGTTCTTGCCGTTCATGAAGACCATTATGGTCCATTCTTTCAAGGCCGGAGCCGCCTGCCGGTCCGGTTCCGGGAGGGAAGGGGCTGGAACGGCCTCCGCGGAGGCCGCGATCGCGGCCGCGTTCAGGGAATCGAGATCGAAGTTCTGGGCCGCGGCGCGTCCGGCCGGGAACGAAACAAGAGGGATGATCAGAGCGAACAGTAAGCGGGCGGTCTTTTTTATCATGGAGATAGTCTACTATCCGGAAAGCCGGACGGAAAGGGCGGATAGTCCCGGCTTTCGGAGGTAAAAGACCCAGACTAGCCTGGGCCCAAAGCGCGGGCCAAAGGGAGGCTTCCGCCTTCAGGGCGTGGCGGCGCGAAAGCGGCCGCCGGGGAGAATCCCCCCGCGGTTTCGTTTTGGTAGAATTCCGATATGAAGGTTCTGCGAAGACTGCGGTCGGCGGCGGCGGCGCGCGCGCTTTGCGGCGCGGGCACGCTGCAGCAGGCGGTGGACCGGCTGGGCTTTGTGCAGGCGGACCCGATACGCGCGCCGGCGCGGGCGCAGGACCTGATACTGCGCCACAGGGCGCACGGCTACCGCGCCGGGGACCTGGAGCGCCATTACCCGCGGCTCGACGTGGAGGAGGATTATCTCTACGCCTACGGCTTCGTGTCGCGCCCGGTGTGGCGGCTGCTGCACCCGCGCGGCGCGGGCAAGCCGGGCGCCTTCGAGCGGAAAGTTCTGGACGCGGTGGGCGCGCTGGGCGAGGCGCACCCGGCGGCGCTGGAGGCGCGGCTGGGCGGCCGACGCGTGGCCAACGCCTGGGGCGGCCTGTCCAAGGCCACCACGCAGGCGCTGGACGGGCTGCATTACCGCGGCCTGCTGCGCGTGGCCAGGCGCGAGGGCGGGGTGCGCGTGTTCGCGCCGGCCCGGCCGCTGCCCGAGCCGCTGTCCCCGGAACTGCGCATGAGACGGCGCGTGCTGGCGCTGGTCAATATCCTGGCCCCGGTGCCGCTGCGGCAATTGCGGGCCATGGCCGCGCGGCCGCTGCGCAGGTATTTTCCCGGGCTGGGGACGGCGCCGGGGTTCCTGGCCGGCATGATAAAGGACGGCGAACTGCGGGCGGTGAAGGCGGGCGGCGAGGATTACATAGTCCCGCCCGATTGCGATATGCGCGCCGAGCCCCCGCGACGGGTGAGTTTCCTGGCCCCGTTCGACCCGCTGGTCTGGGACAGGCCGCGCTTCGAGCGTTTCTGGGGCTGGGCGTACAGGTTCGAGGCCTATACGCCGCCCGCCAGGCGCGTGCGCGGCTATTACGCCATGCCGCTGCTGTGGGGCGACGATGTGATCGGCTGGGCCAACGCCTCGGTGAGCGAGGGCCGTCTGCGGGTGGAGACCGGCTTCGCCGGGCCGCGGCCGGCCGGCGCGGTCTTCAAGCGCGAGTTCGAGGCCGAAACCGCGCGGCTGGCCGCCTTCCTCGGAGTTATTGACCTACGCGTAAGTAATAGAATTTCTGGAGGCTTGGATTTGAGATGAATGCGAGGCGCGACGAACGAGCATACCGGTGGTCTTGGGCTACGACTGCGTCGCTCGTCGCTTACATAGCCCCCGCTATGCGCGCTCCTCGTTCCTTGTCTCGCTCCAAAATCGGCCCGGCCAGCATTGCTATCACTTACGCGTAGGTCAATAAACTGTAAGTTTTGCGGGATATTGTCGGACGGGAGCCATGAAAATACTTATCGTAGAAGACGATCTCGATCTTTCCTGCCTGCTGGCGGACTGCCTGAAAATATTCGGTTATAAGACGAAGATAGCGTCCAGCGGGGCGGAGGGCGTGAAGATGGCCCTGTCGTATCTTCCCGACCTGGTGCTCCTGGATTATAATCTCGGCGACATGACCGGGCACGACGTGGCCGTAGCCATCAAGAATATGCGCAAGACGTCCGAAATTCCTTTCGTGGTACTGTCCGCCTACGGCGCGGACCCTATGCTGGCGCAGGGGTTCGCCAAATTCCCCAACTGCCGGGGCTCCATGTCGAAAGTCCTTTCCATAAAAGACGTCCTTAAGGCCATTCACAAGGCGCTGCCGCCCAAAGAGGCTAAGGCCCATAGTCACGCGGGGCACTGAGCCGGCGGGCGGCGCTTGCCCGGGGGCGGCCGTGCGCACGCTGTACGACGTTTTCGAGCTGGCGCGGCCGCGGGCCAGGCCCAAAAAAGCCCGGCGCCGGAAGGGGTAGCGTTCCCGGGACGGGGGCCTAAAGGCTTATAAGCGGGTGGGACTTTCTGCTCTGTCTGGTCATCGGGGGAACGGGTAAAATATAATAGTCTGGATTGATAACTCCGGGAAACCGGGATAGGGGTGCGTTAAATGAAAAAGCCATTCCATGTGGTTTCGATGTTACCGTCTCTTCTTATTGCCTCCACCGTGATACTCGCCGCCGGCGACAGCTCCGTAAAGGAACTGTCGGACGTCGGCGAAAGCGTCAGGGAGATGCTGCAGGAGCAGAAAGATGTACAGGGCAAGCCGGTGCGGCCCGATCGTCCCGACCACCCGGTAAAACCGCCCAAGCCGCCGCGCCCCGACAACCCCAATCAGCCTCCCAAGCCGCCGCAGCCCCCGCAGCCTCCGCCGCCGCAGCCGCCCAAGCCGGTGGACACCACCCACGCCTATAACGCAGGCGTGAGGGACGGCTCCGCGAACGGTGAGCGCGAAGGCCGGCGCGAAGGATATTCCGAAGGCGTCAACGACGGCGAGAGGGAAGGCCGCAGGAACGGCATCAACGACGGCGAGAGGAACGGCCGCCAAGCGGGTTATAACGACGGCTACACCGTCGACCAGTCCGCGGGCACGCACCAGGGCAACTCGGACGGCCGCAACGCCGGCATCAGCAACGGCACCGCGGCCGGCGAACGCCGCTGCTACGACGAGGGCTATTCGAACGGCTACAACTCCGCCTACGCCGAGGCCAGGCAGCTGGGCCTGCAGGACGCCGCGTCCTACAGCTCGGGCTACTCCAAGGGCCAGGCCGACGCGTCCGTCATGGAGACCGAGAGCGGCCGCAAGGCCGGCTACCAGGCGGGCTTCAGCCAGCGCGAGAACGAACTTCAGACCTCCTTCCCCGACATGATAGCCATGGCGCGCGGCATGGACAAGGACCTGGCGAGGGGCTTCATAGACCTCCCGATAGACCTGGCCCGCAACGGCTATACTACGCCGGAAGAGCGGCAGGCTTACGAGCGGGGCTACCGCGAGGGCTACCAGCGCAGCTACCGCCGGGCCTACGACGACGCCAAGCGGCAGGGCTATAACGAGCGCTACCACAACGCCTACCGCCGCGCCTACGAGAACCAGTACTCGATAAGCTACCGCAACGGCTACATCGACGGCAAGGACGAGGGCTACAAGGCCGCCTACAGGACCGCGTATAATTCGGCCTACGCCATGGCTTACGCCGAATACAGCAACAGGGAATACGCCGACAAGCGGGCGCAGGGCCTGGAGAACGGCCGCGCGACCGGCCGGGCGGAAGGCTTCGAGGCCGGCTGCGCCGAGCAGCGCAAGCGCGGCTACAACGAGGGCTACCAGGAGAAGGCGGCCGAGGTGTATCCCGCCGCTTTCGAGGCGGGCAAGCTGTCGGGCATCGCGGCGGCCGAGAGGTTCTACGCCGAGAACGCCGTGGTCAGGGTCTTCGGCGCCGCGTTCTACGACGAGAACAATAACGGCAGGTTCGAGGCCGGCGAGAACGTCATGCTGAGGGCGGAACTCAGGAACTTCGGCATGCGGCCCTCGGAGACCGTCGCCATAACGGTCAGGAGCGAGCGCGGGGAGATAACCCTCGTCCCCGACCTGCACGCCCAGGGCGTGGGCGGCCGGTCAAGCGCCGTGGTCGACCTCAATATCGGCCGCATCTACGACATAGCCGCGCCGGAGCAGGACGCCCTGACCGTGACCTTCACCGAGAAGGGCCGGCAGATAGGCGACCACCGCCAGCTCTATGTCCGGACCAACCCCAACAGGGTCGCCGTCATCAACAAGGACGACACCGCCATAAAGGAAAAGGCGGGCTGGCTCTTCGTGGGCACGGTGACCAAACTGAACGCCGGCGAGAAGGTCCTGATAACCGGCGAGAAGGACGACTGGTACAAGGTCCGCAGGTCGGAGTTCGGTTCCGGCAGCTGGACCGAGGGCTTCGTCAAGAAAGGCAAGGTCAGCCTCCAGTAGTCGGAGTAGCCGGGGACGTTGTTTAGTTCTTTAGCCTGAATCCTGCAGTTCAGCATAGTTTTCATTGGGAAAATAAGGGAACAGAATTATTCTGCAGGATTCCCCGCGAAGCGGGCGGAGGGCCCAGCGCTAT
>WOVA01000047.1 GCA_009773155.1 Elusimicrobiota bacterium | reverse complement strand
TGCTTCGTTGCTCCTCACTCACAGACCGCCGGTATGCTCGTTCGTCGCGCCTCGCATCCATCTCAAATCCAAGCCTCCAGAAATTCTATTACTTGCGCGCAGGTCAATAAAATGCGCCGCGGAGTTTACCGGTTACTTCGGAGAGGGGGAGAAAGGGGTCGCGCTCGCCGCCGGGGTTTCGCCAGACGGAGGAGTCCAGCGAGTGGTCGCGGTTGTCGCCGAGGACGAAGAGATGGCCGTCGGGTACTTTGAACGGGCCGAGGTTGTCGCCGTCGAGCAGCACGTCGCCGCGGCGGTGCTCGGCGTAGGATTCCACCAGCGGCTCGCCGTTGACCCAGACCTGCTTGGCGCGGATCTCCACCTCGTCGCCGCCGACGGCGATGACCCGCTTGACCGACTCTATCTCTCCGCCCGCCCGGGGCTTGAACGCGATCACCTCGCCCCTGCGCGGCGCGCGGAACCTGTAGGTAAGCTTGTCGAGGAAGAAATGCGTGCCCTCGGAGAGGGTGGGTTCCATGGACGCGCTGGCTATGTAGATAGGCTCCATTATGTAAGTGCGGCCGAGCAGCGCGGCGGCCAGCGTTATCAGGGCGATGGTGACGGCGCGTACCGCTGTGGTCTTCATTCGGAAGGGGAGACCTTTATCTCCACCGGCGGCTTGCCCACCGGTTCTATGACGCCCGAGAGTATCTTGGCGGCCGCCGCCATGGAGGTCAGGCTGATGCCGTAGGTGGCCATCACGGCGCCGGCCCCCGGGTATAACCCGGCGTCGTAGGGGTTCATGAGGCTGATGACTATCGCCGGCTTGCCCAGCCCCAGCAGCGACCTTATCGTCATCGTCTGGGCGCTGTTCTGCGCCTGCGCCCACTGGAAGCTGCCGATCACCAGCAGGTCGGCCTCGCGGGCGTAGGAAAGTATTTTTTCCGTATCACGGGCCGAGGGGCTGATGCCGAAGGAGTACTGGCGCGCGCCCGCGTAGCCGTAATGCAGGAGGCCCTTGTAGAGCGGCAGCGCCTGGGCGCTGAACCTGGAAGGGCCGAAGAGTATTATGGCTATCCGCTTCTTCTTGTATTCCGCCGGCAGCGGCACCAGGCCGGCGCGGTCCGCCAGCAGCGTGACGGCTTTGGCCGACAGCTCGCCCGAGACGCGCAGGTAGGCCCTGTCGAAGGGGCTGTCTTCTTCCCCGTCCCGGCTTTCCGTCAGCCCGTAGTCCTTCTTGAGCTTCAGCACCCGCGACCAGGCTTCGTCTATCCTGGCGGCGGGCAGCTCGCCCGAATCGGCTGCGGCTTCCAGCGCGTCCAGCGTGGCGGGGAAATCGCCGCGGCCTATCAGGAGCAGGTCGGCGCCCGCTTTGAGCGCCAGGACGGCGGCCCGCGGGACGCTGCGCCAGGAGGTGATGGCCTTCATGTCAAGGCTGTCGGTGAGCACGGCCCCGCGGAATCCGATGTCGTCACGCAGCAGGCCGCGTATGACTGCCGACGAGAGCGTGGCGGGCTCCGACGGGTCCAGCGCCGGGTAGATGATGTGCGCGGTCATCGCGGCGGGAACGGCGGCGGCCGAGGCCCTGAACGGCGCGATATGGTCACGCTCCAGCGCCTCCCGGTCCAGGTCTATGGTCGGCAGGACCTTATGGGAGTCCTTGCCGGCCGCGCCGTGGCCGGGGAAATGCTTCATTACCGTCATGATGCCGGCGGCCTTGAAGCCGTTCATGATGGCGCCGCCGACGCGCGCGACGAGCGCGGGATCGGAGCCGATGGAGCGTATGCCGATTATGGGGTTCTCCGGGTTGGTATTGACGTCCAGCACGGGGCCGAAGGTCATGTCGACGCCGGCCCGCTTGAGCTCGCGGCCGGCCAGGTAGAAGAGCGAGGCGGTGTTGTTGGCGTCGTCGGCGGCGCCCAGCATCATGTTGCTGGGCAGGTCCAGGAGCCCCAGGGTGAGGGGGATGTGGACGCTGCCGCCCTCGTAGTCCACGGCTATGATGGGGGGGACTTCGGCGGCCTCGCGCAGGCTTTCGGTGAAGCCGCGGGTCTCTTCGAGCGAATAGGAGCCCCATTGGAGCTGCAGGCCGCCCGCGCCCTCGCGGGCGAAGGCGAGGGCTTTCTCTTCCTCCCCAACGTCCACGGCGGGCATTATGAGCTGGGCCAGGCGCCGCCTGTCCGCGGCCTCCGCGCCGCCCGCCGTCAGCATAGCCGCCACCGCCGCCAGCAGCAGGGCGCCCGCCGGGCGGACGCCACGCGCCGGAAGCAGGGTCGGGGGACGCTTCACTTCCGGAACGTGTAGCCGCGGGCCGTGGCCTGCCTGCGTATGGCCTCTATCATGGCCTTATCCAGCGTGTGGGCGCCGCCGGCCTTCTTTTCTTCGTCGGCTATATAGGTCCTGCGCTGGGCCTGCAGCGCGCTTATCTCTTCTTTGATCTTTTTGCGCTCGGCCAGTTTTTCGTCGAGATATTTGTCCCGGCCGGCCTTGTCCAGCTTGCGGACTTCCTCGGGTAGCTGCTCGGCCCTGATGTCCTCTTTGCTCATAGCTCCGCTCTCGAGCGCGGAGACGGCGTCCCAGTCCGCTTCCGCGGCCACCTGGGCGGGGGCGGCGGCGGCCTGGAAGGCCGCGCGCTCCGCCATAACGGCCGAGCCGGCGCTCTTGGCCTGGCTCAGGGCGCCGCGCTTCGCCTCCACTTTGGTCTTTCCGCCCGAACCGTAGGCGACGTAGGTGTCGTTGAGCCTGGAGCTCAGCTCCGCCAGCCTGTCGTCCTGCGGCGCGGCCGCCGTGAATACCTGCGCTCCCTGGTCTATATTGGTGTAGTCTCCATCGGCCAGGTCGGCGCCGGCCTTCCACTGCTCGGCGAGGCCCTGCTGGCGGGAGCCGCAGTAGATGGTGTTGACGAAGATGTTCCTGGCCTTGGCCTTGGCCGCCGCGTCCTGGAACGGTACGGGGCCCTGGGTGAAGGGCTCGTTGCCGGCTATGAAGATGGCCTTGTAGACATCCGATTTAGGGCTCCACTTGAGCTCTTCGACCGCGGCCTTTATGACCATGCCGGCGTACTCGTCGCCGCCGTTGGTCCTGAGCGCGAAAAGCTCGCGCGAGACAGCGTCCAGGTCGGCCGTGAGGGGCATCACCTGGCGCAGCCAGCCCTTCTCTCCGCTGAGGTCGGAGTTGCCGTACTCGTAAAGAGCCACTTCGACGAGGGGTTTCGACCCCGTCTTTTCCGCGGTGACCAGTTCGTTCACTATCTTCCAGAGCTGTGTGCGGGCCTGGTTGATGAGGCCGTCCATGGAGCCGGAGGTATCCAGCAGCACGGCCACCTGCACCAGCGGCTTGGAGCCGAAATCCTGCGGTGGCTTAACCGGGGGGACGACGGTTATTGAAGTCCCCTCGCCGTCTTTCCAGGTCTTCCTGACCGTAAGAGCCCCTGCCGAAAGGATCTTGCCGGTGCCGCTTTCCACTACGCGGGCGTTGATCTCGGTCCTGTCCTTCCTGACGTCGTTAAGGGTTCCCGTCACCACCCCGTCCGCGCCGAGGAGCTTCCCCAGCTTCTTGACGGTCTCCTCGTCGAAGGCGCCCGAGGACTGCAGGTTGAGCTCGCCCATGACCTTGCGCAGGAGTCCGCGCTCTATGAGCACGACCTTCTTCTTCTGCGCCAGGGAGGTGGTCAGGCGCTCCTGAACCACCACGGGTCCCTCCGAGGCCTTGCCGCCGGCGTAAGGGAATTCCAGCACGGCGAGCTTCGAGCCCTCCCTGAGGCCGCCGAGCAGTTTATCGGCCAGTTTGTCGGTCGGCTCCGCCGCGGCGGCCGGCGCCGCGAGAAGGGCCAGTGTTAAAAGAATTTTCAGCATAGCAATAGTCTCCTGTTCATCGGTCTTTCGTGCTCCGTCAACCGTCCAGGATTTCAGCATACAAAAACGGCGCGGCGCTGGCAAGGCGGCGTCTATGTTGATATAATACCCTTGAAATACGCGGGGGCAGGCAGGGGAAAAATGAAACACTACTTCCGGTCGCTGACGGTCTGCGCTTCGCTGCTGGCCTGCGGCTGTTCCGGCGGCGGCGACGAGGCTTATATTAAGACCGCTTTCGTCATGGGCGTGCCCGCCCAGGTGAAAGTCTACACCGACGATCATCAGGCCGCTGAGCGGCTCGCCGGGGACATACTCAAAGAGTGGGACCGCATCGCCAAGGAATTCAGCTACAGCGAGCCCTACAGCTATACTTCCTTCCTCAACAAAAAGGCCCTGACCGAGTGGGTAAAACTGGACGAGGAGCTCTATTCGCTGCTCCAGACCGCGCTGGAATATTATCACCTGACGGACGGGGCCTTCGACGTCACCTTCGCGCCGCTCTGGCCGATCTGGAAGGAGGCCGCCGCCTCCAAGAAGATGCCCGCCAAAGAGGAGATACAGCGCGCGCTGGCCGGCATCGGCTCCTCTCACATCAAGATAGACCATGAGCGCCGCATGGCGAGGTTCGACGCGCCCGTGCAGGTCAACCTGGGCGGCATACTGCGGGGCTACTGCTTTGTGCGGGCGCATAAGATGCTCAAAGAGCGGGCCGGGGAGATAGCCTGGCCGCTCGAACTGCATCTGGGCGGCAACATGATGACCTACGGCAGCCGGGCCTGGTTCTACGAGGTCAAGGATCCCTTCGACAGCGATAAGACCCTGGGCCGGTTATATTTCGACAAGGGTGTCGTTCTCGCCTCTTCGGGGCGGGCGCATTTCGTCCAGATAGAGGGCAAACTCTACTCCCATATCCTTAACCTCAAGACCGGCTATCCCCTGCCGGACTTCTCGAACTTCGTCGTCTATTATCCCTCCATAGACGACGAGAACTTCATCCCTTCGGTCGTGCTGTCGCTCATGGGCAGGGAAAAAGCCTTCGCGACGCTGGACAGGATGAAGGGCACGGCCGGCGTATGGATAGACGGAGCCGGCAGCCTGCATGTCCGCGTCGGCGAGGGGAGCGGGGCGGCCTGGGAGAAAACCAGGTGCCTTTTCTGCTTCTGATCAGGACACTTCTTCGAACTCCCCGAGCCGCTTGTTCTTGCGCACATTGTACCAGTTGAAGTAGCGGCCGTTCATGGCGATGTATACGCCTGGCGGCAGTACCTGGGCGAAGCTGAGCGCCGAGCCCAGGTTGAACATCCCGTCGGAGGAGCCGAACTTGTAGGGGACCATCGCCCCGGTGAGGATGACGGTCTTATCCTTTATCTTCGGCCCCAGGACGCGCGCGGTCTCCGGCATAGTGTCGGTGCCGTGCGTGATCAGGATATGCTTCTCTTTCGAGGTCAGGCACTCTTTGAGTATCCGCGCGCGGTGCGCGGCGGTCATGAAGAGGCTGTCTATCATCATCAGCGGCTTCACGCGCACCTTGAGGCGCGAGCGGCCCAGGATGAGCATCTCGCGGATATGGGTATCCTTGAAGAACAGCGCGCCGTCGAGCTCGTTGTACTCCTTGTCGAAGGTGCCGCCGGTGACGATTATTTCGATGTTCACTTCCTGCCGTCCTTGAGGAAGGCGAGGTAGCCTTTGTAGGCCATGTAGATGTCCAGCTTGCCGGCCAGCTCCATCGGGGCGTGCATGGAGAAGAGCCCAACGCCGCAGTCCACCACCTGCATGCCGTAGCGGGCCATCAGGTAGGCGATGGTGCCGCCGCCGCCCTGGTCCACCTTGCCCAGTTCGCCGGTCTGCCAGACGACGCCGCCGCGGTCGAAGATGCGGCGGATATGGGCCATGAACTCGGCGCTGGCGTCGGAGGAGCCGCTCTTGCCGCGCGAGCCGGTGTACTTGGTGACGCAGACGCCGTGGTTGAGGAAGGGCGTGTTGCGCTTGTCGGAGACGGAGGGGAACATGGGGTCGAAGAGGGCGTTGACGTCGGCCGAGAGCATCCAGGAGTTGTGCAGCGCGCGCTTGAGGACCAGCTCGCTGTAGGAGTCGGTGGTGAGGTTGAGCAGTTCGGAGGCGGCGTTCTCGAAGAGGTTGGAGGCCATGCCGGTGGCGCCCATCGAGCCGACCTCCTCCTTGTCGCAGAGGAGCACGCAGGAGGTGTATTCCGGTACGCCCTTGAGGTCCAGCAGGGCCTTGAGGCCCGCCCAGGCGCAGACGCGGTCGTCGTGGCCGTAGGCCAGGACCATCGAGCGGTCCAGGCCGGCCTCGCGCGGCGCGGCGGCGGGAACTATCTCGAGCTCGGCGGACTGGAAGTCGGCTTCGGTCACGCCGTATTTCTTATTGAGCAGGGAGAGTATGTTGTGCTTGACCTTCTCCTTCTTCCCCTTGTCCGTGGCGGGAATGGAGCCCGCGACCACGTCCAGGCCTTCGCCGGGTATGGCCTCGCCGATGGTCTTCTTGTACTGGTCGGCCGCGAGATGCGGCAGCAGGTCGGTGATGCAGAGCACCGGGTCGCCCGGGTCCTCGCCGATATTGACCTTGATCTTCTTCCCGTCGGGCTTGACGAAAACGCCGTGCAGCGCCAGCGGTATGGTCACCCACTGGTACTTCTTGATGCCGCCGTAGTAATGGGTGTCGAACAGCGCCAGCCCCGAATTCTCGTAGAGCGGGTTCTGCTTGAGGTCGATGCGGGGGGAGTCGGTGTGGCCGCCGACGATGTGCATGCCCTGCTCTAGCGGCCGCTTGCCGATCACTATGGCCATGAGCGTCTTGCCCTCGGCCGAGCGGTAGACCTTGTCGCCGGGCTTGAGCCCGGCGCCGGAGGCCTCGTTGACGCGCATATCGGTGAAGCCGGCGGCCTGCAGGAGGACGACGGCCTCGTCGTGGGCCTCGCGCTCGGTCTTGGCCTTGCCGATGAAATCCAGGTAGGCCTTGTTAATGTCTTCGCAATGCCTGAGTCCGGCGGGGGAGATCCTCTCGTAGCCGTTCTTCGGCTCGTGGGTGAGCTGGGCTTTTTTCGCGGGTGACTTTGTCTTTTTCATCGTGCCTCCATTCAGCGGGATTACATTAACATATTACCAAAATTAGTATTATTATCTCCTCATGGAAAGCAGCCCCTATTCAAGGCGCGTTCTTCTGCTGATCTTCGCCATCAGCCTGTTCAATTATATCGACAGGCAGATCCTCTACGCCGTCTTCCCGCTCATCAAGGAGGACCTGCGGCTCACCGACACCGAGCTGGGATTCCTCGCCTCCTCGTTCATGATAGTCTACACGCTGTTCGCGCCTTTCGCCGGCTGGTTCGGCGACAGGATGCGCCGGCCGCTGGTCATAGGCGCCAGCGCGATCTTCTGGAGCGCGGCCACCTTCTTCTCCGGCCTCATAAAGTCCTACCCGCAGCTGATACTGACCCGCTCCCTGGTGGGCATAGGCGAGGCCGGCTACGGCCCGGTCTCGCCTTCGTACCTGGCGGAATGGTTCCCGCCCGGCAGCCGGGCGCGCGTCATGGCCTTCTACTCGCTGGCCATACCCGTGGGTTCGGCCATAGGCTACCTGCTGGGCGGCTGGCTGGGCCATAATTTCGGCTGGCGCAACGCCTTCTTCATCGTCGCCGTGCCCGGGGCGCTGCTGGGAGCGGCCGCGCTTTTCCTCAAGGAGAACCCGCAGAAGAAGGAGAACGGCGCGCCCGGCATGGCGGATTACCGCGAACTGCTGCGGAACAAAACCTTCCTGCTCATCGCTTTCTCGCTGGCGATAGCCACCTTCTCCGTCGGCGGGCTGGCGGCCTGGATGCCCAGCTATTTTGTGCGGACCTACGGCCTCAACGTGGCCAAGGCCGGCTTCGTCTTCGGCGCGGTGACGGTGTGCGCCGGCATCATCGGCAATACGGCCGGCGGCCTGCTGGCCGACTGGCTGAAGAAGTACACCCCGCGGGCGTATTTCATCGTCGGCTGCCTGACCTTCTTCGCCAGCATACCGTTCGGCCTGGCGGCGGTGCTCACCGAGGATTTCAATACGGCGATAGCGATGATCTTCATGGCCGAGACGCTCATTTTCATGCACTCCGGGCCCTACCACGCCGCCATCGTGGAGATCACGCCGCTCAAGATCCGTTCCATGGCCTTCGCCGTGGCCATCTTCATCCTGCACGCTTTCGGCGACGCGGTCTCCCCGACGATAATCGGCATAATCTCCGACTCTTCAGGGCTCGCCGTGGCCATCTTTCTGGCGATGCTGTTCCTGGCTTTCGGCGGTATCACCTCGGCGCTGGCCGGCTATTTTTACATGCGCGAGCACGCGGGCAAGGGGGTTTGATGGCGCTGCCCGAGATCCTTTATCTCGACGACGAACTCATAATTGCCTGCAAGCCGGCCGGCATGCTGACCATACCGGCCCGCGGCCCGCTGGGGGAGAGCCGCAGCCTGCTGGAGCTGCTGCGCGAAGAGCACGGCGACGTGTTCACCGTGCACCGCCTGGACCGGGAGGTCAGCGGCGCGGCGGTCTTCGCGCGCAGCCGCAAGGCGCACGCAGCCCTGTGCGGGCAGTTCGAGCGCCGGGAAGTCTTGAAGCTTTACCTGGCCGCCGCGCACGGCCGCATGGAGGACGACGAGGGGGAGATAGACAAGCCGGTGCAGGAGTACGGCTCCGGCCGCATGGGCGTCGGGTTCGACGGCAAGCCGTCGGTAACCTGCTATAAGGTGATAGGCCGGCTCAAGACCGCCACGCTGCTGGAGGTGGACCTCAAGACCGGGCGCCGCCACCAGATACGCGTCCATTTTTACTACATAGGCCACCCGCTCGTCGGCGACCCGCTCTACGGCGACAAGCTCCTGCAGGAGAAGTATCCCCGTCTCATGCTGCACTCCTGGAGGCTGGGCCTGGTCTCGCCCTCGGGGAAGAAGATAAGCGTGGAGGCCGAGCCCTCCCCGGACTTCACCGGGGTGCTGGACTGTCTCTGAACTGAAACTTTTCACCGCGTAAGGCATCTAATTAGGACGGCATGGAGGTGCCATATGATCATAGACGCGGCTACGGCCGAGGAACTTAAAAAAACTTTTGCAGGTCTCACTGAGCCCGTCAAGCTGGTCCTTTTTAAGGAGAATCTTCTCTGCCGGACCTGCGGTCCGGCGGAGGACCTGCTGCGCGAGACCGCCGCCCTTTCCGACAAGATAAACCTGGAGATACACAACCGCGTTACCGAAGAGGAGAAGGCCGCCGAGTACGGCGCGTCGCTGACCCCGTCGATTTTCGTGGAGAGCCCCGCCTCCGGCCGCCGGGTCCGCTTCAACGGGATCCCGGCGGGCTACGAGTTCGTCTCGCTGATAGAGGCCATACTGGCCGCCTCGGCCGGGAAGGCCGACCTGCAGGCGGAGACCCTCTCCGCCCTGGCGGGGCTCAAAGGTCCGGTCAACATAAAGGTCTTCGTCACGCCGGACTGTCCCTATTGTCCTTCGGCCGTCATGCTGGCCCATAAATTCGCCATCGCTTCTTCTAAAGTGACGGCCGAGATGGTGGAGGTTGAGGAATTCCGGGAACTGGCTGCTAAATACGAAGTGCAGGGCGTGCCGAAACTTGTGATCAATGATAGGATGGGGCTGGTGGGCGCGCAGCCCGAATCTATGCTGCTCAAAGCCGTGGTCGATTCCGACGCGGCGGGGGAGGGAAAATGAAGAACCCGCGCGTTCACCTCTCCGAGAACTCTATTTTTACTTCGCGGGACACGCCGTCTTTTTCCACAGCGAATACGGCCGTGTCGCCGGGTTTAAAAGCCGAGATCGCCGTCGAATAGTCGCGCAGGCCGCCGACCGGCTTTCCGCCGACGGACTTTATAACTTCGCCCGGTTTCACTCCTGCGGCGGCCAGCGGTGAGCCGGCCGTAATATCGGAGGCGCGCACCCCTTCCCCCTGGTAAGCGAAATCGGGCACCAGGCCCGTCGAGACTTTGCGGGTCCCCGCTGATGCGGCGGCCGCCGGCGTTCCCGACGGGCGGGTTATGAACGGGGCGGGACCCGCCAGGTAATCGGCTGTCTCGCGTACGAGTTCCGCCGCGCGGGCCATCGCTCTGTAGTCGAGCTTGTCCGGTGTGTCGGTCGGCTTGTGGTAGTCCGGGTCCGGCCCGCCGAAGAGCTGTATGGCCGGCACGCCGGCCTCTACGAAAGACACCTGGTCGCTCGAGTCCAGGTCCTCTTTAACCAGCTTGTGCGGCAGGCCGGTGACGAAAGAGGCGCCCCGGAGTATATGCGGCCATTTGTCCGACGACGACGCGCCGAGTACGAAAACCCCGTCCTTGGTCATCTTCCCGACTGTATCCAGGTTGACGACGGCGTTCAGCTGCGCCAGCCGCTTTTCTCCCAGCGTTTTCACGAAAGCTTTGGATCCCAGCCGCCCGTCCTCCTCTCCGTCGAAGGCTATGAAAAGTACGCTCCTCTCCGGGGGAGAGGCCGCGTAATGGCGGGCCAGTTCCAGCAGCATGGCGACGCCGGAGGCGTTGTCGTTGGCGCCGGGAAAGGTGTTGCCATCGGCGGGCGCGAGGTGGTCGTAATGCGCGGCGACGATCACCGTCTCGTCGGGGAGGGTGGCGCCGCGGACGAGGCCGGCTATGTTGACCAGCCGGCGGGCCCCGGCGTTTTCCCGCAGAAAAAAATCCCCGCCCTCGAAAGGTTTCAGGCCGATCTGTCCGAATTCCGACCCGATAAGGCTGGCGGCCTCCGCGAGGCCGGGCGAACCCGGTCCCCTGCCGCCTTTCAGCCCCGACAGGGCCTCCGCGGTTTTTTTCATGAGGGACGGGCTGAAGAGCGGGGCGGGTTCTCCGAGAGGGGCGCGCGGCGCCGGGGCGGGGGCGGGTTCGGCTCCCTTTTTCAGGACCTTGACCAGCGGAGAGCCCGCCGGCCGCCAGGCCCCGGTCTTAACGGCGTTCATCTCCCGGTCGAATACCAGCCATGAATACTTGCCGTAATGAGGCAGCTTCGCGGCCAGGCGGGGCAAATTCTCCTCCGCGCGCGAGAGTATCAGCGCGGAGGGTGTGCCGCCGACTCCGGCCAGGACGAAAGTGTGCGAGTCGAGCGGGAATTCGTCGCCGCCCAGTTTCAGCGAATCACCGGAGCCCCCGAGGCCGTAGGGGCGCAGCGAGCGCAGAAAAGCCCGGGTCCCGCTTTCCTTTTCCGACGAGGCCAGCAGCCAGGCGGGCCTGGCGCCCGGGCCGCCCGCGCGCTGTTCCCTTATCTCCGGCCTGTTGGCCGGGTCCTTGTCCCAGGCGGCGGCTAAGGTTTTCCAGCCGTCCCCGGCGTCCCGCGGAAGAAGTATGAGCGGTTTCGACGCGCCCAGTATGCGCGACAGAGAGGCCGGGGTTTCCCCGGGCGAGACCTTGCGGAAGACGTCGAAATACGGGTCGATCTCGACGGCCAGCGGTTCCGCACTGTAGTCGAAAGAGAAAGACGCGTCCGTGGAATCCAGCCGGACGGTCTCCGACGCAGCCGTGCCGTCGTTCAGCGTCACGCGCACGGGGATATCCAGTTCGTAAGACTCTCCGTGCCGGGCCTGGCCCAGGCGCAGATTCAGACGCCACTTTTTTCCCGAGCGGCGGGACGAGGTCCCGGAGAGCCTCAATTCCGGCGCGCCAGAGAGCTCCGTCCACTGTGAGAAGAAGCGCCCGAGGTCCGCCCCGTCCGTCTTTTCGAAAGCTTCGAGCAGATGGGTGAAGGAGGCGCGGGTGAAAACATTGGAGGAATAGAATTCCCGCAGCCCGGCCAGGAACTTCCCGTCGCGCAGTTTCAGCCGCAGCATGTGGTACATCATCAGCGCTTTCCCGTAGCCGACGGCTTCGGAAGCCGAGGAATGGCGCGAGCGGAACTCCGTCAGTGGAAAATCCTTGCCGTCCCTGACATAATCTGCGTATTTCTGCAGCGCCGTCCGCCGGTATTCCGTACCGCGGCCATTGCGCTCGGCTATGAGGTGGTCGGCCAGGTAGGCGGTGAGGCCCTCGCACCAGTTGCCGCTTGCGTAATCGACGAAGACGCCGTTGCCCCACCAGTTATGCAGCACCTCGTGCGGATAGGAGGAATTGAGTATAAAGGGCAGCCGTATCACTTTTGGGCCGAGGAGGGTGAACGAGGGCATACCGTAGCCGGTCTCCCAGAAATTTTCTACGAGCGCGAACTTGGCGTAGGGATAGGGCCCGATCATGTCCGAATACATGGCGGAGTAGGAGGCGGCGGTCTCCATGTATTTGCGGGCCAGCCCCGGATCAGGCTCGCGCAGGAAGGCCTGCCAGGTCACGCCGTCCTTCTTCATCGAGTACTCGGTGAAGCGGCCGCAGACCAGCGTGATATCATCCTGCGGGTTGTTCTCGGTCCAGACCGAGACGGAGGCGTCCCCGTCCGGATCGTGCGAGGTCCGCTCGCCGCCGGCCACGGAGCGCCAGCCCGCGGGCAGGGAAACTTTCAGCGAATAGGAGACCGTTTCGCCGCCCGGGCGCGGATAAAAACCGGAAGCGGCCGGGAGGTAGCAGCCGGACGAGGATATTATTCCGTTCGTTCCGGAGAAGGAGCGCGCGTATTCCTGCGCCTGCTCGCGCAGGCCGTGGCTTATTTCGCCGCCGTAGGAGAGGCGGAAGGAAGAGACGCCGGGGGGCAGGGATATCCTGAACCGCTCCATAGGGGCGCCGCCCTCTTCGCCGTTGATGGCGGAACCGCCGGTTCCGCCGCCGGCGGGGATTTTTTTCAGGGCGTAGCCGTCGGGCGAGACCGGGGACATGCCCGCGTGCAGGGAAAATTCGAACTGCGCGGCCGCGGCCGGCAGCGTGACGGTATCCTCGGCGCGGAACGAGCCGGAGTCCGGGTATATCGTCATGTTTATCCCGTGCCGGACGGTGCCGGAACACAGGCCGGCGGTCGGCAGGGCGAGGGTCAGCAGTAAGGCGGCGGTTGTTTTCATCGTTCCTCCGGCATATATATTATAATTTTATACCTGAGAACGAACTTCGCCGGAGGAAGACATGGCAAAGAGAGCCCCTGTGGCCCTGGTGGTGGTGCTCGACGCGGTCGGGCTGTCCACCCTCGAATATCTCCTTGATAACTACAAAGGCAAACCTAAATTTCCCAACCTGGTCCGGCTGGGCCTGGCCGATATAATGCCGGGGCGCCTGCGCGCCCGGCTGTCGGGCCGCAGGGCCGCCGGTTCATACTCCGCACGCGTGAACCAGGTCTCGGCCACGGCCGACAGCCTGGTCGGTCATCGCGAGATGGTGGGCGTGCTCGACGACCGCACCTACGACCTTTTCAACGACGGCTTCGGCGCCGCTTACCTGGCCGAGCTGGAGCGGCGCATAGGCCGCAAGACCTTCTACAACAAGATGGCCGGCGGCATGGAGGCGATAGAGCTCAACGCCGACGAGCATGAGCGTACCGGCCGGCCGATAGCTTACGCCAGCAAATGCGATCCCCTGATACAGCTGGCGATGAACGAGACGGTCATACCCGTCGCCGAGCAGCATAAGATAGCCGACACCGCCTTCGCCCTGGCGATGGAGATGGGCATACCGATAACCCGCGCGATAGCGCGCAGTTACGTGCGCGGCGCGGGCGGCGAGATCGTCCGCACCTCCAACCGCCACGACGCGGTGCTGCCCATCGGAAGGGATACCCTGGTGGAACTGCTGCAGGAGAGCGGCGTCTGGACCTGCGCCGTGGGCAAGACCAGCGACCTGGTCAATGTCCGCTACGACGAGAAGATCAAGCTAAACCGCGCCGCCTTCCTGGACCCGCGGCTGGGTTTGCGCTTCGTCCACCCCAAGAAGAAGGACACCAACCTCTACTCCGTGCAGGGAACGGTGAACGCCCTCGACGCCGCGCGGGCGGTGTACAGGCCGAAGGGCACCTTCGTCTTCGCCAACCTCGTCGATACCGACAGCGTCTACGGCCACACCCGCGACATAGCCGGGGCCGTTAAATGCGTAGAGGAGTTCGACCGGATACTCCCGCTGCTCGAGAGGCGGCTGGAGAAGGGCGACCTGCTGGTCATAACCGCCGACCACGGCATGGAGCACCGCGCCGATTACGGCTATCATTCCAACGAACCGCTGCCGCTGCTGGCGGCCCGCAGAGGCTTCGCGAAGGGGCTTGGGCTCCGGACCGGCGGCTCGCCCGGCCTGACGGAAGTAGGACACCTGGTCTCCCAGGTGTTCGGCCTTGAGAAGCAGTTCCTGGCGATGGTGGCCGAACAGAAGAAATAACGGCCGCCGCCGGCCCGCGGCGCCGGCCTATTTCAGGTTTCAGCGGGCTGTGTGCGCTTCGTCGGGAGGGCGGGAGGAAATATCTCCCGTAAGTGTTTTTCCATTTCGGTTTGATAATACGGTATTAATGCTTTTGCGTCTTTACACTCTATGCATTCAGTCTTGCCGCATTCTTTCAGGTGTTCTTCGCAATGCCGTATGGCGTCTTCATAAAAGAAGCGGACAACCCTTGTGCGCTGCCGCCTTAAAGCGTCCTGTAAATCGGAAGAGGGGTTGTCGTTTTGCTTTCCTTTCGTTTCTTTTGTCATATTCCTCAGGGTCCGGTGGCTGTTATTTCGCTTCCAGCTTCTGAAGGCGGGTTTCGTGTTCGGAAAGCTTTGCGGTGTGGTCCATGACGGCGCGGCCGCGCAGGGCGTCGCGGTTGCGGTAGGAGATAGCTTCTGCGGTATAGGCGTCTATGGCGCTCATTATGCGGCTTATATCGTCCTTGGTCGCCATTTTTGTGGCCATGTCATACTTGATCTCGCGGACATCCGCCTGGGTTTTCGCAAGTTCGACGGCGATATTCTTGACGGTGGTTTCGACTGAATCTATCCTGCCGGTCAGCTTTTGTTCCAGTTTTTTTAGCTCGGTTTTTGTCGCTAATTCCTGAAGGTCGGTTTTTGTCGCCGGTTTGGATTTATTGTCGCTCATTTTGGCCTCCGCAAATCATATGGGAAAGTTTATGGGTAAATTCTACACAATTCCGTTGCGGCCCGGATGGGCCAAAGGACCTATATCTCCACGGTCAGCCGGTCAGCCCAGTTAAATTTTTCTGGCATTTTTGCAGGTGTTTGTCGAACTTACGTTTGTGCCGTAATGGGGCAGTTTTGCGGCTAGGCGGGGGAGACGCTCTTCCGCGCGCGAGAGTATCAGCGCGGAGGGAGTGCCGCCGGCGCCGTTCCGTCCGCGAGCGTCACCCGCACGGGGACATCCAGCTCGTAAGTCTCGCCGGGCTGGGCCTGGGCCAAACTCAGCTTCAGGCGCCAGTTTTTTCCCGAGCGGCGGGCCGAGGTCCCGGACAGCTTTAATTCGGGGGCGCCGGCCCGCTCCGCCCACCCCAACCTTATGGCAAAACTTCAGTCTTCGTAATTTCTTCGGGAATTTCGGCGGCGGTTTATGTACAATTGCGATGAGGAGGGCCTTTGTATGCTTATTAATGCGCCAATCAAGGAACCGGCGGACGCCGGGCGGGCAAATACTATGGATTTTGTTTTGCCGTTGGCTTCCGGTGCGGTGCGGAAGGGCGTTGAGCCCGCCTCCGTCCGCGCGCCAGCCAGCCAGCCAGCCAGCCAGCCAGCCAGCCAGCCCAGCCAGCCAGCCAGCCAGCCAGCCAGCCAGCCAGCCAGCCAGCCAGCCAGCCAGCCAGCCAGCCAGCCAGCCAGCCAGCCTGACAATTCTTTAGGAACATTTTTTTATCGCTTTGTCAAACGTGCGTTTGGCCGCCTTGTTGAGCATAGCTCTTGTTGCGGCACTGGCATAGCCTTGTGCCGCCGTGCACTGTGTGCTCAGGCGGCCAAACATGCGTTTGTGCCGTATCAAACGCTGTCCAGCCGTGCGTCCTGGCGGTTCCCCTCCAGGGTAGCCCTGTCTTTCCTTTGTCTGTCCGGCGGGATGTTGCCGTGCGCCGCTCAAACCGGGGCGGCGGCGCATATTTCAATAAGCACTGCCGTCAATAACCCTTCTCCGGCGCTTGTGCCCGTCTCCACCTCGCCCGCCAAAGGAGAGGTTTACAGTTTAACGGGGCCGGCTGCGGATAAGGACGGCCTCTTTCAGGCCTCGACCGGGAATGTGGGGATAGGCACCAAAAAACCGCGCGCCAAACTGGAAGTGCGCGGGGACGTTCTCATTACCGGGGAGCTCCGCGTTGAAGGCCGCGGCCGCAAGGACCGGGAGTGCCTGAAAACCGCTTTCGACGCAACGGGCGCGGCTGTTTGCGGGGACGGTTTTTCCGTCGCGGGGATATGGCAGGCCGGCAAGGATGGGCGGGAAACGGGGGGCGTGGTATGCTGCAGGTGACCGCGCCTTCCGCGCGGAGAATCCCCGGCCGCTCCGGGCCGTGCGTGCGGGCGGCGCTGCTGGCCGTTCTGTCGGCGTTTATCTGGCCGGCGCCGGCGCATTGTGATAACGGCACCGAATTCGGCGTGGCGGACACCCTTAAGGTAATGGGCACGCTCGGCACGGTGCCGGACCCCAATCTGGCCGTCAAGGGCTTCTCCGTCTTCGGCTCCACCAATGTGCAGACCTTTATTTCCACCGCCGCCGGCAATGCCGTCTTCAACGGCGCGGTGCAGGTCTCCAGCGACGTTTATGTCACGGGCAGGTCCACTTTCACCGCTCCGCTGCAAATCTGGAACCCGGCCGGTTTCTCCGGCAATCTTCTTAATATCTCCACCGGAACCAGCAATGTTATCCGCATGACCGGCGCCGGCGAAATCTACGCGAACAAATTCTACGGCGACGGGACAACGCTTACCGGGATTGTAACTAATCCAATGACCTCCAAACTCAACATCAACGCCACGCCGTCGCTGGGCACGCAGAACCAGGCGGGGATATCAATAGATACACATGTCTTCGTAACCGCGGGCAATGTCGGCATCGGGACGACGGCACCGGGATATAAGCTGGATGTTCGAGGCGGAGACCTTTATATAGGAGAAGATTTGCATATTGGGGTGCCACCGGGCGGTTTTGAGGCTTTTGAATTTACCATCAATAGCGGAAATGGGGGAATGGTGCTGAATCCAGACCTCCTGACATAGGGCACACCTCTTCCGTCGATAGCGCCATTTTATAGCCCGTTCACGCCTCGGACCCAAACCTGTCCGCTTTTTTGCCGCCCTCAGATTTGCCATCGTCTATAGATGGCTACCCCA
>WOVA01000004.1 GCA_009773155.1 Elusimicrobiota bacterium | reverse complement strand
CGGTCTCTGAAGACTTCCGAACCGCCGTATGCCGAACGGCACGTACGGTGGTGTGGGAGGACGGCGGGTGAACTAATCACCCGCCTCCTACCCGATCCGTGTCTTTCAGGCCCCGGCGGCGGCCTTTTGGGCGGTCGCGGGTTCCCGCCTGGCCCTTGCGGCAGCGGACTCTGAGCCCTGCTTCTCCGCCATGAAAGGGTAGCGGTAGCCGCGGGGCGGCGCGAAGTTCTCCTTGACCGGGCGCGGCGAAATCCAGCGCAATGCAGGCAGGAAATCGAAAACCGCCAATGGCGATCTATTGGTAAACCCACTATTTTGTAATATTTATCCCGGAGGAGAAATGACGAAAATTAAAATTTCCACCATATCGCTGTGCTTCGCGCTGGCCGCCGGCTGCGCCGGGGACCCGGCGCAGCGGGGCGTGGTGCGCCTGGCGACCACCACCAGCGTGCGCGACAGCGGCCTGCTGGACGCGCTGACCGAAGAGTTCCATAAGGACGGGAAGTGGACGCTGCAGGCCATAGCGGTCGGCTCCGGCCAGGCCATGCAGCTGGGCCGCACGGGCGAGGCGGACCTGCTCTGGGTGCACAGCCCGGACGCCGAGGCGGATTTCGTCGCGCAAGGGTTCGGCACGGACCGCGTCACCTTCCTCCACAACGATTTTGTCCTGCTCGGCCCCGCCGCCGATCCGGCCGGGGTCGGGGGCGTTAAGACTGCCGCCGAGGCGTTCAGGAAAATAGCCGCGTCCGGGGCGACTTTCATTTCACGCGCCGACAAGAGCGGCACGCATGTAAAAGAGATGAAAGTGTGGGAAGCCGCCGGCGTGAAGCCGGCCTGGCCGGGCTACCTCGAGGCGGGGCAGGGCATGGCCGGCACGCTGTCCATCGCCGGGGAGAAGAGGGCCTATGTCCTGGCCGACCGCTCCACCTGGCTGTCCATGCGCGGGAACCTGTCGCTGGCCGTCGTCCACGAGGGAGACCCCGCCCTGCTCAACCGCTACAGCCTCATACTTGTGAACCCGGAGAGATTCCCCAAGGCGAACGCGGCCGGGGCGCGGGCCTTCTATTCTTTCGTGCTTTCAGAGCGTTCCCGCGCCATCACGGAAAAATTCGGCGCCGACAAGTACGGCGAGCCTCTCTTCCACTGGGACCTGCCGGCTAAATAGCCGGTTAACGATAACAACCCTAAAGCGGAACAAGTATGCCTGGGGATGTCGAGGGCCATCGCTGGGATAAGAGTCCACCACCCGGATATCCCGAATCTCAGATCTGTGCGCACGGCTCGGTGCGCTTCTCGCCGAGCCGCCACAAGTGCTGACGGGGCCAAAGGACCTATGTCGGAGCGGGTCCAGGGACACTTCTTGGGAGGGGTGTGTTCCGGCTATACTATTAGGTCTGATTTTACTTGTAATTAGGGGAATTGGTCCCGGAGTGTCCACGCCCCGGCCGTAACCGGGGGGTAATCAGGGGAAGCGCGGTAAAACTTGCTTTCCTTTTTTCTGGTGAAAAGTCGCGGCGGAGCGGCAAAAAATACCGGAGTACGATCGGAAGGTCAGGTATAAAGCGAGGGGGTAAATGATGGAAAAATCTAACTTATTTTTATTTTCTATCGCGGTTGCTATTGGCACGGCCGGGTCACTGAAGGCCCAGACGGCCGCCAGCGACCTTTTCGGTTCGGAACCGCACGAGATAGGGATCCCGGAGGCGGTTATCTTCAAGGCAGTGAACCCGGAACCGGGCCCCGGTAATGGTCTTAAATCCCGGAATCTCCCTCGGCCAGGGCGGAACATCCTGAAGAGAGAGCATTTCGGCAACAAAGAATCCGCCACAGCGGAATACCAGGGAATGCTTAAGGCCCTGCAGGAGATGAATGTTAAGATCATCGACTCCCCCGAGAATGGGGTCCAGTTTCATACGGAACCCATTGATGGGGTCGGACTAAACATACACTACGGGTATACCATAGTATACGAGGGGCCTGAAATCAGTCCGGAAAGTTACGCGATTCCGCGGCAGCAGTTCTTTAAAAACTGGGAAATTGATGCGGCTGTTTCCGCTTTAAAACGCTCCGGCGCGCATATTCGAAGCGTCAGCCTCGTTAATATAAGCTATGTCCGCTACAAATCAAGGCCTATGCTGCGCAACGACTACGACATCGTAAAGTCCAAGAGCCAGGTGGAAAACAGCCGGTCCCGGATGGAACAGGGCCTCCTGCGCAAGGGGTTAGAAGTCCTGTTCAACAGAACGATAGAAGTGGAGCAATACTGGGGCGACAATAATATCGAGTACCACGTAGTTGTGGTATATATCGGATAATCAGCCGGGAAGCTGTGAAAAGCCCGGCCGCGAATTTTTGGCGGCCGGGCTTTTACATTGAGGCCTGGTTATCGCAGAAGCGGGTGGATGGGCCGGTCAACTTCTCTATATAAGAGGATCATGGCGCACGCCCGCGGCTGCGGCACTGCCGCTCCGCGCCTCGCTCTTGGTCTCGCCGGGAACTGCGCCGCCGGCTCAGCGGGCCGGCCTGGCCTCCAGCCGTTCGTCGTAGGCGTCCACGCTGTAGATATTCTCCGCCGGCAGCCGCGCCGGGCGCTCGTCCTCCGCGGCGGCCTGCTGCGGCGTCAGCGCCCCTTTATTCTCTGTCTTTTTGCCGACATTGATCAGAGTTATGACCATGTTGCCGGCGGGTATGCCCAGCGCCTTGCGCACGGCCTCGTTGTCGAAGCCGGCTATCGGGTGGGCCACCAGGCCGAGCTCGGTGGCGCGCAGCTGCAGGGCCCCCACGGCCTGGCCCAGGTCGAAAAGGTAGTATTCCCGCTCCTTGATGACGCAGTCGCGGTCCTTCGCGGCGAAGGCGGCGATGATCAGCGACGCGCTTTTCACCCAGTCATTGTGCTTGCTGAGGCAGGCGTGCACCCTGGAGAGCGCTTCCGGGGAACGCACGAAGACGAATTTCCAGGGCTGGTTATTGAAGCAGGACGGCATCAGCCGCGCGGCTTCGGCCAGTTCCGCCATCAGCCCGTCGGTAATGTCCGCCGGCCCCAGCGCCCGGTAGGCCCGCCTCTTCTCAATGGCTTCTTTTACGTCCATGTCCCCTCCTGCCCAATCCGGGGACAGTATATCTATTTCCGACAGTAAATGCGTATACTGTCCCCGGAATTAAGGCGGGACGGCGGGGGAGGGATAATTGTAAAATAATGTTTCCTCAGATTATGGAATTTATAATAGAAGGCTTCAGGAAGGCCGTAGGGCTGATACTCAGCGGGAACCCGGAGATCTTCTCCATCGCCCGGCTGTCGCTGACGGTGTCGCTGCTGGCCACGCTGATAGCCGTCGCGGCGGGCGTGCCGCTGGGCGCCTGGATCGCCGTCAAAAGATTCCCGCTGAAGAAGCTGCTGATAGCGCTGGTCAATACCGGTATGGGCCTGCCGCCGGTGGTGGCGGGGCTGGTGGTCATGCTTTTCCTGGCGCGCAGCGGCCCGCTGGGCTTCCTGAACTGGCTCTATACGCCCAAGGGCATGATAATGGCGCAGGTGGTCATCGCGCTGCCGATAATCACCGCGCTGACCATCTCGGCCATGCAGAGCGTGGACCGGCGGTTCTACCGGCAGGTGCTGGCGCTGGGCGCCACCGAATGGCAGGCGATACTGGTCTGCCTGCGGGAGCTGAGGCTGACCATGGTCGCCGCCGTCATAGCCGGCTTCGGCCGGCTGGTGGCGGAGGTGGGGGCCGTCATGATAGTGGGCGGCAACATCCGCCACCAGACCCGCATGCTGACCACGGCCACGGTCATGGAGACGCAGATGGGCAATTTCGACATGGCCATAGCCATAGGGCTGGTCCTGCTCGCTCTGGGCTTCGTCGTGAACCTGGCGCTTACCCTGATACAGCAGAACAAGGTGATAACCCGATGATACGCCTGCGCGGGCTCAAGCTGTCCTACGATACCGGGTTCAGCCTGGAGGTGGACTCGCTCGACGTGCGGCGCGGCGAGATCTTCGCCGTGATAGGCCCCAACGGCGCCGGCAAGACCACGCTGCTCGACGCCATCTGGGGACACCATTCCGCATGGTGTCCCCGGCCGCGGGCGGGCTCGCTCTCGATAATGGGCCGCGACGCCTTCGGCGGCGGCGACAGGCTGGAGTTGCGCCGCGCCATGTCGGTGGTTTTTTCCCAGCCCTACCTGACCGCCGGCACCGTCGCCGATAACGTGGCGCTGCCGCTTCGTCTGCGCGGCCGGCGCGAGCCCGCGGCCGTGGAAGCCGCGCTGGCGCTGTTCCGCGTCGGGCACCTGCGCGGCCGCGACGCGCGCACGCTCTCGCAGGGCGAGTCGCACCGGACCGCGCTGGCGCGGGCCTTCGTCACCGGGCCGCGGCTGCTGCTGCTCGACGAGCCTTTCGGTAATCTCGATGAGCGGGTGCGCGAGGATATTTCGCGCGACCTGCGGCGGGTGGTGAAGGAGACCGGCGCGGCCGCCGTCCTGGTCACGCAGCACCAGGAGGGCGCGCTGACGCTGGCCGACAGGCTGGCCGTCATGATAGGCGGCAGGATATTGCAGCAGGGCGAGCCGCAGGAGATCTTCGCCCGCCCCGCGTCCAGAGAAGTGGCCGATTTCGTGGGAGTGGAGACCGTGGTGCCGGGCCGGGTGGCCTCGCGGCGAGATAATCTCTGCGCAGTGGAAGCCGCCGGCCGCACACTGATGGCGGTCTCGGACTGCGCGCCGGGCGACAAGGTCTTCTTCTGCCTGCGGCCCGAGGACGTCAGCGTCTCGCTCAATTCCGACGCCGGCGGCAGGCGCAATAATTTCCCTTCTAAGATAGTTTCGGTGGAGCCCTGGGGGCTGGAGTACCGCGTAGAGTTGGACTGCGGCTTCCCGCTGCAGGCGGCCGTGACCAAGCAGCTAGTGGACGGCCTGGGGCTCAAGCCGGGGCTGGAAGTCCACGCCTCGTTCAAGGCCGTGGCCGCTCATTTAATAAAGAGGTAGGAATATGATCACTTTCGAAGAAGCTATAGCCGCGGTGCTGAAGAAAGCCGGACCGCTCGCCCCGGAGGCCGTGCGCATAGAAGACGCCGTCGGGCGGGCGCTGGCCGAAGACGTGCGCTCGGCGGTGGAGATGCCGCCCTTCGTCAAAAGCGCGGTGGACGGCTGGGCGCTGCGCGCCGCGGACCTGGCGAAGGGACGGGAACTGCGCCGCCGCCCCGGCCTGATACAGGCGGGCGAGAATTTCCAGGGACGCCTGCGCGCCGGCGAAGGCGTCAAGATAATGACCGGCGCCCCGGTGCCCGCCGGAGCGGACGCCGTCATGATGGTCGAATTTTCAGCGGAAAAGAACGGGCGCGTGGTTTTCAGCCGCGGGATAAAGCGGGGGGAGAATATGGCCCGCCGCGGCGAGGACATACGGAAAGGCCAGGTCGTGCTGCGCCGCGGCACGGTCATCGGACCGCAGCATATCGCCGTGCTGGCCGCGGCCGGCCGCGCCCGCGTGCGCTGCGGCGCGCTGCCGTCGGTGGCCCTGGTCAATACGGGCGGGGAAATAGTTCCGCCCGGCGCGCGGCGTCCGAAATACGGCATTTACAACAGCAACGGGCCCATGCTTTCAGTGCTGTTGGGACAGGACGGCGTGGCCGCCGAGCCGGAGATAGTGCGCGACGAGCCGCGGCGGCTGAAGGCCGCGCTGGCCCGTGCGCTGAAGTCCGATATCACGGTGATCTCCGGCGGCGTCTCGATGGGCGACTATGACCTTGTCCCGGGGATACTGAAGTCCCTCGGCGTAAAAAAAGTGTTCCACAATGTCCGCGTGCGGCCCGGCAAACCCATGTTCTTCGGCGTCAAAGGGAGGCGGCTTGTTTTCGGCGTGCCCGGCAACCCGCTGGCCAATTTCCTGGCCTATCTCGCCTATATCGGGCCGGCTATAAGGAAGATGTCCGGGCGGCCGGACCACGGGCCCGAATTCCGCGACGGGACCTGCGCGGTCAAATTCGACCCGCGTACGCCGCGCCGCGCCATGATGCTCTCGCGGGTAAATGTCCGCGCTGAACACTCCCTCTCGCCGCTGGACCACAGCGGCTCGGCCGATATACTGGCGCTGGCCGGCGCCCGGGCCTTCACGGCCGTGCCCGAGGGCGGAGCGGTGAAAAAAGGCGGCAAGGTTAAATTTCTGACATGGGAATAGATTACCTGCGCCTGTCGCTGACCGACAGGTGCAATCTCAACTGCGTCTACTGCACCCCGCTGGAGAAGCGGGGCTTCCTCCGGCACGAGGACCTGCTGCGCCACGAGGAGATAACCCGGGCCGTCGCCGCCTTCGTCAAGGCCGGCGTGCGCAAGGTGCGCCTCACGGGCGGCGAGCCGCTGGTCAGGAAGAACATCGTCGGGCTGGTGGAGATGCTGCGGGCCATCCCCGGGCTCGAGGAACTGGCTCTTACCACCAACGGCCTGCTGCTCGAAGAACTGGCCGCGCCGCTGCGCGAGGCGGGGCTGGACCGCGTCAATATAAGCCTGGACTCGCTGAAAAAAGAGACTTTCGAGAAAATAACCGGCTCTGTTTCCTTCGACAAGGTGTGGCGCGGCGTGGAGGCGGCGCTGGAGATGTGGCCGCGCGGCGTGAAGCTGAACGTCGTGCTGATGCGGCGGCTCAACGACGCCGAGGCCGCCGATTTCGCGCGGCTGACGCTGGACCGCCCGCTGTCGGTGCGTTTCATCGAGTTCTACGCGACGAACGCGCGGGCCGCCAGGCTGGGCGACGCGCTGGTGCCCACCGCGGCGACGCGGCGCAGGATCGAGGACGCGCTGGGGCCGCTGGAGGCGGTCGCTCCGTCGCAGGCTGACGGATTAGGGCGGCATTCGCCGCAGTCGGTGCCGGGGCCGGGCGATATAGCGCCCGGCACCTGTGGAGCCGGAGGCTCGTTGTTCCGAGCACTGCGACCGGCCGGCCCGGCCAGGGTTTATAAACTGCGCGGCGCGAAGGGGCGCATCGGGTTTATCAGCGGCCGCAGCGATTATTTCTGCGGGGCCTGCAACCGCGTCCGCATGGACTGCGCCGGCAAAGTTTATCCCTGCCTTTTCGCAGGCGCCACGCATGACCTCCGGGACCTCCTGCGCCGCGGCGCGCCCGAAGAGGCGCTGTACTCCTATATAAAAAAGGTATTTTTAGTAAAATCTAATCACCGCAAGGATACTCCCGGCTCCGGCCATATCGAGATGAGCAGCATAGGCGGTTGAGGACCATATGATAGACGTCGGTTCCAAAAAAAACACCAGGCGCGTAGCCCGCGCCCAGGCTTATATAAAGCTCAACCCCGAGATAGTCGCCATTATAAAGGCGGGGAAACTGCCCAAGGGCAATGTTCTTGAAGCGGCCCGCTTCGCCGGCATGCTGGCGGCCAAGAACACCGCCGGCCTCATACCTCTCTGCCATAACCTGCCGCTCAACTATGTCGGCGTGGATTTTAAAGTGGAGAAGTCCGGCGTGCTTATAACTTCCGAGGCGCGCTGCACCGGCAAGACCGGCGTGGAGATGGAAGCGCTCGTCGCCGCTTCCACGGCCGCGCTGACCATATACGATATGTGCAAGATGTTCGCCCGGGACCTGGAGATAGGCGATATCTTCCTGCTGGAGAAGAAGGGCGGCAAGAGCGGCCACTATAAACGCTGATGGGAAAGATATACTCGATAAATGTGAGCAAGGCCAAGGGCGTGCCCAAGTCGCGCGCCGATAAAGCCATGCTGCTCAGGGACCTGGGTATAGAAGGGGACGCCCACGCGGCGCCCGGCCGTGGGGCCGATGCCTCCGCCGGCATACGCCAGGTCAGCCTGCTCGACATCGAGAGTATACGCGGCCAGATGGCCGACGCGAAGGCGAAAGGCGCGACCGTGGAGATACGCCCCGGCGTCTACGCCGAGAATATAACCACCGAAGGCCTGGACCTGGCGGCGCTCAGGATAGGCGACCGCCTGAAGGCCGGCCCCAAGGCTATCCTGCGCATCTCCAGGATAGGCAAGGAATGCCACAGCCATTGCGCTATTTATCGCCAGGTCGGCGACTGCATCATGCCGCGCAAGGGCATATTCGCCGAAGTGCTGGAAGGCGGCGAGATAGCCGCGGGAGATACGCTTGAAAAAATTTAAACTGGCCGTGCTGACCTCCAGCGACCGCTGCTCGCGCGGCGAAGCGGAGGACGCCAGCGGGCCGCTGGTCTCCGAGCTGGCCCGCACCGTCGGCGCCGAAGTCGCCGCCTATGACATAGTCCCCGACGCCGCCGCCGCCATAAAGGCGAAGCTCGTCCGCTATTGCGACGCGCTCAAAGCCGACATCGTCATCACCACCGGCGGCACAGGCTTCGGCCCGCGCGATATCATGCCGGAGGCCACGCTGGCCGTCATCGAGCGCGCCGTGCCGGGCCTGCCCGAGCTGATGCGCGCCGAGGGGCTCAAAAAAACGAAGAAAGCCGTCCTGTCGCGCGGCATCTGCGGCCTGCGCGGCCGGACGCTTATACTGAACCTGCCCGGCAGCCCGAAGGCTGTGAAGGAATCTCTGGAGGCCGTGCTGGACCTTATCCCGCACGCGCTGGAAATGATGGAAGGCGGAGGACATTAAGTGACGCTCAATTATATCTGGCTGGGATTTTTCTTCACGGCGTTGATAGTGGCGCTGGCCCGGTTCACGGGCTATATCATGCACTTCCACATGGACATGCTGCCGGGCCTGGTCTTCACCGTCTCGGACCGCGATATCTTCGTGAAAATCGTGGAGAGCACCTTCGAGATGTCCAAGACCAGCGTCACGATAGCGATAACGCTCATCGGCGTCATGACGCTCTGGCTGGGCATCATGCGCGTAGGCGAGAGGGGCGGCGCCGTCGCGGTCATGACGCGGCTGGTGCGGCCGTTCTTCCGCCGGATCTTCCCCGACCTGCCCGACAACCATCCCGCCTTCGGCTCGATGATGATGAACATCAGCGCCAATATGCTGGGGCTCGACAACGCGGCCACGCCGCTGGGCATAAAGGCCATGGAGCAGCTGCAGGAGGCCAATCCGGACAAGGCCACGGCGTCCAACCCGCAGATCATGTTCATCGCGCTCAATACCTCGGGCCTGACCCTCATCCCGGTCTCCATCATGGCCGTGCGCGCCGCCATGGGCGCGGCCAACCCGGCGGACATCTTCCTGCCGATACTCCTGACGACCTTCTTCTCCACCATGGCCGCGCTGGTCTTCGTCTCCGCCGCCCAGCGGATAAACCTGTTCCAGCCGGTGATAGTCGCCTATATAGGCGGCCTGTCGCTGCTGATAGGAGTCCTGCTCTGGGGCATGAGTAATATGGCGGCCGGCCGCATAACGGCGCTGTCCACGTTCGGCGGCAATTTCATCCTGTTCCTGTTCATCGTCGTCTTTCTGTTCCTCGCCTGGCGCAAGAGCGTGAACGTCTATGAGGAGTTCGTGGAGGGAGCCAAGGAAGGCTTCCACGTGGCCGTCAGGATCATCCCCTACCTGGTGGCCATGCTGGTGGCGGTCGGGGTGTTCCGGGCCTCGGGCGCGCTGGACATGCTGGTGTCCGGCGTAGGCTCCGCGCTCGGCTGGTTCGGTTTCGGCACCGATTTCGTCGGCGCCCTGCCGACCGCTTTCATGAAGCCGCTCAGCGGCAGCGGGGCGCGCGGCATGATGATAGAGGCCTTCAACCACTACGGCGTGGACTCGTTCACCGGCCGGCTGGCGGCCACCTACCAGGGCTCCACCGAGACCACCTTCTACACCATAGCCGTCTATTACGGCGCGGTGAACGTGCGCAATACGCGCTACACGGTGACGGCCGGCCTGTTCTCGGAACTCGCCGCCATCGTGGCCGGCATCTTCATCGCCAGGCTGTTCTTCGGCGCCTGAGCCGTAAAGTCATGGAATAGGCGGCAGATATGCGGCGTATCTTCAATCCCGGCCTGCGCTTCAAGCTGACCACGGCGTTCATCGCCTTGTCCGCCCTGACGGTGCTTTCGCTGGCTTACTTCACGATACAGCACAGCTACCGGGCGCTTAAGACGCAGAAGCAGCAGGACGAGCTGGTGATAGCGCGCAATATCTCCGCCCAGGTAGACGAGGTCCTCGGCAAGGCCAAGGCCACCATCTCCACTCTTTCCGGTCACGAAGACATCGTGTCGGAGGACAGGGCCCGGCAAAGCGCCGCGCTGGACATAGTCACGCAGGTGACGGAACTCATCGACGGCATCGCCATCCTGAACCTGAAAGGAGGGGTCGCGGCTATCGACCGCGTCTCGCCGAGCACCCTCGAAATGCTGCCGCCGGACGCCGAATCGGCGCGCCTTCTGATCGACCCCGTGAAAGCGGGGCACGAGCCCCGGTTCTCCCCTATCTTCAGGTCCCGGTCCGGGGAAATCGTGATAAGTATAGTCGCTCCCATACTGAAGGACGACCGGGTTTCCAGCGTCCTGGCTGGTTTCATCATTCTGAAGAACCACACCATGGGTGGCATAGAGCGCATCCGCATAGGCAAGACCGGCTACGCCTATATAGTGGATTCGTCGGGCAATGTCATAGTCCACCCGCATAAGGAAAGGCTGCTCGAAAATTTCCGGGACAACCCGGCGGTCAGCGGTCTTTTCGCCAGGAAGGAAGGGATAATAGAGTTCACGAACAAGGACGACGTCCGCATCCTCGCGGCTTTCGCGAGGATAGAGGAGACCGGCTGGGGCGTGGTCGTCAGGCAGCCCACCAAAGAGTCCTACGCCTTCGCCGAGCGGAACCTCTCCTTCCTGGTCGTGGTGTTCGTCCTTTCCCTCGCCGCGGCCCTCGCTCTCGGCGTCTACCTGGCGCGCCGGATCTCCGGCCCCGTCACGGCGCTGATGGAAGGGGTGAACAAGGTCGCCGCCGGCGACCTGGAAGCCCGGATAGCCGTCGGCTCCGCGGACGAGATAGGACAGCTGGCCGGCGCTTTCAACGATATGACCGTGAAGCTCCGCCGCCACATGGAGGAAGTTGAGCGGGCCCACGCCGAGGTCCTGAAGGCGCAGAAACAGCTGCTGCAATCGGAGAAGATGGCCGCCATAGGCCAGCTGGCCGCCGGCCTGGCGCACGAGATATACAACCCGCTCAACGTGATCTCGGGCTTCACGGAGCTGCTCCTTAAGCAGCAGCCAGGTGCGGGCGCCGGGCACAGGGGCCACCTTGAGGAGATATACCGCGAGACCGGCCGCTGCCAGGCCCTTATCGCCGAACTGCTGCGTTTCGCTAAGCCGAAGCAGCCGGACAGGGCACCGGCGGACCTGGGCGCGACGCTGAAGGAGACGGTCTCCCTGCTGCAGGCCCAGGCCAGGACGCGGGGCGTGGCCGTCGCGCTGGACCTGCCGGAGGGACTGCCGGAGGTGGTGGCCGACCGGGACCAGCTCAAGCAGGTTTTCCTCAACCTGCTACTGAACGCCTGCCAGGCCATGCCCTCCGGCGGCGAGCTTTCCGCCAGGGGGTACGTCTCCGGCGGCTGCCTCTGTTTCGAGATAAAGGATACCGGGGTCGGCATAGCCCCGCGGGACCTGGACAATATCTTCAACCCGTTCTTCACCACGAAAGCGGACGGCACCGGGCTCGGCCTGGCGCTGAGCTATGCCGTGGTGGAGAGCCATGGCGGCGGTCTGACCGCGAGAAGCGGGGAGGGCAAGGGCGCGGTCTTCACGCTGTCCCTGCCGCTGCAGGAGCCTGGAAATGAAAAAACAGCTTGAGCGGATACTCGTCGTGGACGACGAGGCCGGCATGTGCCGACTGATAACCACCGTCCTCGCGGAGGAGGGGTACTCCGTCACCGCCACGCAGAAGCCGCAGGACGGCGTAGCCGCGGTGCGCAAAGGGGGTTTCGACCTGGTCATAACCGACCTGCGCATGCCCAGGATGAGCGGCATCGAGATCCTGCAGGCGATAAAAGCGGCCGCGCCGTCCCTGCCGGTCATACTCATAACGGCTTACAGCAGCGTGGATTCGGCCGTGCAGGCCATGAAGCTCGGCGCCGCCGATTATGTCGCCAAGCCCTTCAAGAACGACGAGCTGATCGCGGCGGTGGAGGGCGTGCTGGAGAAGTCGCGCCTGCGGGCCGAGAACCGGCGCCTCAGGGAGGAGCTCGACGAGAAATACTCCTTCTCCAGTATAGTGGGCCAGAGCGCGAAGATGCGTTCGGTGTTCGGGCTCATCGTCCGGATCGCAAAAGCCGACGTGACCGCCATGATCGAGGGGGAGAGCGGCACCGGGAAGGAACTGGCCGCGCGCGCCATCCATTTCAGCGGCCCCCGCAGGGACAAGCCGTTCGTGGCCATACACTGCGGCGGCCTGCCCGAGACCATGCTGGAGAGCGAGCTTTTCGGGCACGTGAAGGGCGCGTTCACCGACGCGGTAAAGGACCGCAGAGGGCTGCTGGAGTCCGCCGACGGGGGCACGGTTTTCCTCGACGAAGTGGGAGATATGCCCCAGTCCCTGCAGGTAAAGCTGCTGCGCTTCATACAGGAGCGGGAGATAAGGCGGGTCGGCAGCGACGAGACCTCCTCCGTGGACGTGCACCTTATCGCCGCCACCAACAGGGTCCTGCAGGTCGAGGTTAAGGAAGGGCGTTTCCGCGGCGACCTGTACTACAGGCTGGCCGTGGTGCCGGTAAGGATGCCGCCCCTGAGGGAAAGGCCGGAGGATATCCCGCTCCTGGCGCGCCATTTCGTCCGCAAGCATGCCGCTGACAAGGAGCGCGGGCTGGAGATAGCCCCGGAGGCCATGCAGGCCATAGCCGGGTACCACTGGCCCGGGAACGTGAGGGAACTGGAGAACGCCATACAGCACGCCATCGCGTTCGCCGGCTCCGGCGCCCTGATCGGGCGCGACATGCTGCCGGCCCAGGTCCTGGGCGGCGCCGGGGCCCCGCAGGCCGCGGCCGCGGACCGGGCCTTCCGGGACGCCAAGCGCGAAACCGTCGAAGCTTTCGAGAAGGCCTACCTCTCCGACCTGATCAAAAGGTCCTCCGGCAACGTGACCCGCGCGGCGCAGGCCGCCGGCATGGACAGGAAAAATCTGCAGGAACTCCTCAGGAAGTACGGGTTCACCGCTTCGGATTATTCCGGAGAGCGGGCCTGAGGCGCGGTAAAAAAACCGCGCCGCCGCGGTAATTTAACCCCCGATCCCGGCGCCCGGCGCCGGACTTCCCCTATGAGACGGGCCTTTAAGGTCCGCTGGCTCGTTTTTTGCATGTATATTGTGTGACGGGCTTCCGCCCGGTCGTGACGCAACCAATGCCGCGGCGCCCGGAGGGAGCCGTCTCCCGGTAAAACCGGCGGAGTAATGGAGGGAATATGAGTGCTTTCAGAGTTTTCGCGGGGATCATGGCCTTTATCGCGGCGGTGTCGCTGTCCGGGTGCGGCCGCGGAAAGCAGAACGCGTCGCTGGCCCTGGACGAGGCCAGGCTGAACGTCGCTTCGGCCAGGTCCGCCGGCGCGCAGGAACACGTGGCCGGGACGATGCGGAGCGCCGAGGACGCGCTGGCGGCCGCGGAAAAGGCTTTCACCGGCGGGAGTTTCGAAGAGGCCCGGGTTACCGCCGCAAAGGCGGCCAGGCTGGCGGCGGCCGCCCAGGCCGAAGCGGAGCGGAAAGCCGCCGAGAAAAAGAAGAAGCCGGCGAAGAAGACCGCCTCCGGCAAAAAGGCCGGTCCGGCGAAAAAGAACAAATAGCGGGAGAGGTATCACATGAAAATGGGACATTTTGTGCCGGCGATATTTTTCTTCCTTGCGGGCTGCGCCGTGCTGCAGCCTCACAAGAAGGAGATGGACGCGGCCGCGGCCGGGATATCGGCCGCCGAACTGCGGCTGAAGGCCGCCAGGGACGCCGGGGCGGCGGTATGCGCTTCCAGGGAACTGAAGTCGGCGGAGTCCGAACTGCGGGGGGCCAGGAGCAGCCAGGCTAAAAAATCCTACGCCCCGGCGCTGGCCCTGGCGAAAGCCTCCGGGGCTTACTCGGACGAAGCCCTGAAGAAATGCGAAGAGGCCAGGCGCAAGGAAGCGGAAAAGGCCAAAGCGAAGAAAAAGAAATAGGAGCGAATTATGAATGCCAGGCTCTGTAATGATATGCTGCGCGCAATGCTCGTCCTTGCCGTAGCCGTTTCCGCCGCGGCCTGCGGCAAGAAGAACGTCAAGCAGGTCGACCCCCCGGTCCAGGTCTCGGAGGCTGATTTTCCTCTCCCGGGCGGGGAAGAGGGCGAGCCGGAAAGCTCCCTGCGCGGTAAGGCCTACGCGCCGGACCCGGAACTTTCCCCCGTGCGGTTCTCTTACGACAAGTCTGAACTCGGCGAAGAGGCCAGGCGGAAACTGCAGGCCAACGTCGCGGTCCTCAAGAAGCGTCCGGGTCTTGAGATACAGATCGCCGGCCACTGCGACGAGCGCGGCACCAGCGAGTATAACCTCGCGCTCGGCCAGAGGCGGGCCAACGCCGTAAGGGACTATTACAGGTATCTCGGCGTCGGCATGGGCCGGATGTCCACTATAAGCTACGGCGAAGAAGCCCCGCTGTGCGCCGAGACAGCGGAGGACTGCTGGTCCCGCAACCGCCGCGCCGAAACCCTGGCGCGCAGGAAGTAGCGGGCCCCGCGGCCTTTCCACCGCGGCCGGAGCCTTTATATATGGGATCTGCGTGGGCCTGCGGGCCGGCGGACCGAGCCCCTCGGCAAAGACCCCAGGGGAAAATCATAGAATGTAGGGTATGCAACAGGTTCACAGAACCGGGCCGGCGCAAAAGCAGCGGGCCGCCGCCGCCATGCGGATGCGGGCCGTTCAGTGCCTGTCGATGGACGAGCCCGACCTCGCCCGGCTTATTTACCGCCTCGAATCGGACCCCGTTTTCGCGCTGATAAGGCCTTTCGTTAAACGCGGCCCGGCGTCCCGCGGCCGCTTTTACGCGCCGTGGGAACCGGACGGCCTCTCCGCCGGCCTCGCGGCCGATATCGGCTGGGACGCGCACGCCCGCGAGATGGAACTGATACGCGGGATCGGCCGGGAGAATTTCGAGAAATATTTCCTCCACGGCGACATCGCCTTTTCCTCGGAAGATACAGCCGCGGCGACCGGGCTGGACGGCCGGGAAGTCCTGCAGATCAGGAGCTTCGTCCTGGCTCTCGCGATGCAGGAGGGGCGCGCCGGGCACGGGCCCGCGGGGGCGCCGTCCGTAAGGTTCACCTGCCTGGCGAAAGTCGAGAGGGGGCGCGGCGGCCCGGGGCTTCTCTGGTTTCTGCCGCAATACGCCAGGGGCAGCTACCGGATAGACCGCGCGGGGCTGCGGCGGTTCCAGGCCGCCTCACTGACCGCGGGGCAGCGCGCGCGGCTGCGCCGGCTGCTCGGCGTAATGGAACTGATAAACATGCGCCGGGACACGGTGCGCCGCCTCGCGGGAACGGTTATAAGGGCACAGCGCCGGTTCTTCCTGACCGGGGGGGACGAACTTTCGCTCGTCCCGTTCACGGCCTCGGCCGCCGCCAGGGAACTGGGCGTCGCCCCCAGCACAGTGAGCAGGGCCGCGTTCGCGAGGAGCCTCATGCTCGACGACGGGCGGGAGTTCCCGCTGAAGTTCTTCCTGCCCAACGGGCGGGCGGTCTCCGTCCGTCATGTGGCGCGGCTGCTGGAGGAGGACCCCGCGGCCGGCGACGGTCCGTTGCGCCTGGCCCTGTCGGCCCGGCTGGGCCGCGGCGTCTCGCGGCGGGCCGTCAACGAATACCGGCGCCTGGCGGCTGCCGCGCCGCCGCGAGCCCGCTCCCGGGCCGTTCTTCATTCCGCGGCGGCAAAATAGCCACGGCGGATTAAGTCTTTCTCAGGACAAGGGATCCGATATGCGCGAAGCGTTTATTCCGCTGGTCATGGCGGCGCACCTGGCCTGGATACTTTTCATGGCGGCCGGCGTGCTCCTTACGGCGGCGGCTTTTTTCAGGAGAGAGCTGTTCGAACTGCGTTTATTCCGGCTGGCGCATCTGCTCGGCATCGTTTTTACGGCCGCCCTGGCCGCCGTCCGCAGGCCGTGCCCGCTGACCACCCTGGAGAATTATCTGCGCGAAGGAGACCCCGGCGGCGCGCCTTACGCGGGCTCTTTCATCGTCCGCCAGCTTGAGCGGTTCATCTACCCCGATATCCACCCCTTGGCCATAATCATCCCTACCGTGCTGGCCGGCGTGTTTACCGCCGCGGTCTACGCCGCGCGGCCGCCGGCCCGGCTCCCCCGGCCAGGCCGCGCACCAGGAGCAGGCCCTTTATGAAGAGTCCCCGTTGTTAACGGTCTTTGCTTTGTTTGACTTTCCCGCGCCACAAATGCGAAAATAAACAACAATCACCCGGTCCGGAGGGTCCCATGAAAGGCAACGTACTTTTATCGGTCTGTTTTATGCTCTTTTGGGCAAATCCCGGCAGCTCCAAAGAGGATATCGGAACGGACATCGCTCCCGCGGCAAACCAGATAAAAGCCCTGACCTTATCTGATTTAACCGAACACTGCCCCCGGAAAACCAAAGTAAATTTTTACAAAAGCCTTTTTTTCGTGAACGGCGCTCTGGCATCGATGAACATAAAAGATCTCGAAGAATGCCTATCCCCGGGCAGTATGGATATTCTGGGAGACAGGCTCGGTAAATTTACCGATCCCGAAAACAGGGATTACAAAAACTACGATTGCCTCTGCAATAAATCCAATCGGCTCGGCTGCAGAGGAACGGACGAAGACACCATCTGCGACACTTTCACCTGCTGGGGAGATTGCGAATATTCGGAAAAGCGGAGATACTCTTTTCGGGAAAAATACATAAGTCTCGGCGAAATATTCGATAAAGCCCCGGAAAATACCGCCGTCGAGTTCATAGACGGACTCGCTCTTGACAAAGGCAGAGTCCGGAGGATTTCCGTTACCCGGGACATGCTGAAATTTTTAGGCGGGGAAGATGTGATATCGGTCCTGATGGGTTACGACCGGGAAATAGCGGGAAAAATAAAAGACATGGCGGAGCACATATCGGGATTACGCGAAAAGTCCGCGAAAGATCCGGGCTTTTCCGATAAAAACCGGAATGCGGCGTTGGCGGATAAATACGATGAGCTGTTCGGCGGGCAAAAACTCAGGTTTTCGAAATATGACGACGAAATCCTGGAGGAGCTCTGGGATATATACGTGACGCTGATTTCATGGACGCTGGAGAGGAAATATCTTTCAGAAGCCGAAACGGTTTTTAAAAATTTTGCGGGAAGAAATATCCATGAAATGAAATCGGATAAAACCGGCCGGATTCCCGTGGAAACTCTTTTTTCTTTGTATATGAAGCTCGGCGATCCCGCAAGCGCAAAAGAATTGAAGCAGAAATACCCCGTCATTCTTGAGGGAGAGCGTGCCTTGCTCCTTCCCTGACCCCGCGCCCGCAACTCCTACCCTGCGCCATCCAGGCGAAGACCTCTCGAAACCGGCCGCGATAGGCGCGGAGCCTCCCGGCGCCGGCGGGCGGGGTTCACAATGAATATTAAAAAGGGTAGAATTACCCCGCAGACCATCCCGCTCGTACGGAGGCGCACATGAAAGGCTGGACCGGCCATATCCTGAGGGTCGACCTCACCGACAAAACTTTTAAGAAGGAATCGTTCACGGAAGAATTCGCGCGCAAGTGGGTGGGCGGGCGCGGTTTCGCCTCCAAGATACTTTTTGACGAGCTCAAGCCCGGGATAGACCCGCTGGGCCCGGAGAACAAGCTGGTCGTGGCGCTGGGTCCGATCGCCGGCATACCGGCCCCCAATACCGGCAAGGTGGTGGTGGCCGCCAAGTCGCCGCTGACCGGCTTCTACGGCGACGGCAACCTGGGCTCGCACGTCTCCAGCCAGCTGCGCAAAGCCGGCTACGACGCCATGATAATCGAAGGCGCGGCCGACAAACCGACCTACCTGAACATCGAGGACGACAAGGTGGAATTCCTCGACGCCGCCGGGATGTGGGGCAAGGGCACCTATTTCTCCAACGAGTGGGTCTACAAGAAGCACGGCAGGAACGCCGGCGTCCTGAATATCGGCCAGGCCGGCGAGAACAAGGTTTTGTTCGCCGTGATACGCAGCCTCGAGGGCCGCGCCGGCGGCCGCCCCGGCATAGGCGCCGTGATGGGCTCCAAGCTGCTCAAAGCCATAGTGGTCAAAGGCACCAAGCCGATACCGCAGGCCGACCCGGAGCTGATGAAGAAGCTCGGCGTGGAGGGCCTGAAAAAAGCGCATGACCTGGACCAGAAAAGCGGCTGGTCCAGGCAGAGCACCACGGCCGTGCTGGCCTGGTGCAACGAGGTCAACGGCCTGCCCGTGCGGAACATGCGCGAGACCTCCCACCCGGAGGCCTGGAAGGTGGACGGCGAGCGGCTGGACGCGGCCCGCGTCAAGACCTACGGCTGCCCCAGCTGCACCATGCGCTGCGGCATCACGATACACGACGACGAGGGCCGGGAGAGCGAGCTGGACTACGAGAACATCGGCATGCTGGGCCCGAACGTCAACGTGTTCGACCTCAAGAAGGTCGGCTCCCTTAATTACCTCTGCGACGATTACGGCCTCGACACCATCTCGGCCGGCGCGGTGCTGGGTTTCTACGCCGACGCGATAGAGCGCGGCGCGGCGAAGGGCGACTTCAGGTTCGGCGACGCCGACAGGGGCAAGACGCTGCTGTGGGACATCGCGTCCAGGAAGGGCGAGACCGGCAATCTGCTGGCCGACGGCGCCCTGAAGGCGGCGAAGGTCTTCGGCAAGAACTCGGCCGACTACGCCATGCAGGTCAAAGGCCTGGAGATGGCGGCTTACAACTGCAAGTCCATCCCCGGCCAGGCGCTGGCCTTCGGCGTGGCGGCCATAGGCGGCCATCACCGCGAGGCCTGGATCATCACCTTCGAGCTCAAGCACAGCAAACGCGAGTCCTACGGCCCCGAGAAGGCGGCCAAGGTGATAGAGCTGCAGCGCATACGCGGCGGCCTCTTCGAGATGCTGGTCGCCTGCCGCTTCCCCTGGGTGGAGGTGGGCTACGAGCTGGAGAACTATCCGAAGTTCTTCAACGCCGTCACCGGCCTGGACTGGACGCTCGACGACTTCTGGACCGCGGCCGACCGCGGCTACGCCATGATAAAGCTGCATTACCTGCGCGAGTTCCCGGACGCGACCCGCAAGGACGACTATCCGCCGGCCGTCTGGTTCGACAAGGCCAACGCCGACACCGACGGCCCGCAGAAGGGCGTGGTGCTGGAGTACGACAAGTACGACTCGCTGCTGCAATATTATTACGACCAGCGCGGCTACGACCGGCGCGGCATCCCGACCCTGGAGACGCTCAAGAAGCTGGGCCTCGAGGCCGAGGCCGCCGAGGTCTCCAAGACGGCCAAGCTGAACTGATGAAGGTGACCGTGAAGCTGATCGGTCCGCTGATCTACGAGGCGGGCTTCAGCGAAAAAGTCGTGGAGTTCCCCGGGCCGCTGGCGGCCGGGGAGCTCCCGGCCTTCGTGGGCGTGGACCGGAAGCGGCCCGTCATAATCACGCGCAACGGCCGGGCGGCGGCGCCGGGCGACGCTCTGGCAGAGGGCGACCGGGTGGTGATTTCCCATATTTATTCCGGCGGCTGAGCCCGCTCCGGGGACTATGATGAAAATGTGGATGACGATACGGAAGAGAGCCGGGAACTGTTCGGCCCTTTCTCCGGAGAGCCGGTTCCGCCGCATGGTCGAGGGCCTGCGCCGGGAGTATTTCTTCTACTGCCACGGCGCCGACGGCGTCTTCCAGTACGTCAGTCCCTCGGTGCGCAATATACTCGGCTACAGCGCCGCTGAATTCCTGAGGGATTTCGACCGGTACCTGGTGCCCGGCCCGGCGGCGCGGGAAGTGCGCCGGCGCACCGCTTTAAGCATAAAAGGCGTCCGCCAGCCTTCTTACGAGGTCGAGATCTATCACAGGAACGGCTCCGTCCGGACGCTGGAGGTACTGGAGATCCCCGTAAAAGAACGGGGCCGGGTCATCGCCGTGGAGGGGATAGCCAGGGACATAACGGAACAGAAACGGATGAGTTCCGCGCTGGCCGCCCATGACCGGGAGATGACCGCGCAGGCGCGGCTGATACTTCTCTCTTCGGGAGACGGCATTATCGGCGTGGACCTGGCCGGGCGGGTGACTTTCATGAACGACGCCGCGGAGAAAATGCTAGGCTGGCGGCTGGAAGAGCTTAAAGGGGAACCGCTTCATCCCGCCATACATTGCAAACATCCCGACGGTTCCAGGTATCCCGCGGCGCGCTGTCCCATGAGCGCCGCTATCAGTAAAGGCAAGGTCTCGCGGGTGGAAGACGAAGTGCTCTGGCGCCGGGACGGCGCTTCTTTCCCCGTTTCCTATTCGGCCAGGCCTATGATCAGGGACGGGGCGCGCATCGGGGCCGTAATAACCTTCAGGAATATCACCGACCAGCGGCGCCTGGAGGAGATGCGGGAGTTCCTGACCCACTCCATGGTCCACGACCTCAACAATCCCCTCACTTCCATCATGGCCGGGACCGAGATGGCCGCCGAATGCCCCGCCCATCTGCCCGGCTGCGCCAACAGGGACTATCTGGCCGTCGTGGCCGAGGCGGCGGCCGAAATGAAGAAGATGATCTCCGACATCCTGGACATAAGCCGGATGGAGCAGGGCCGGATGCGCCTGAACCGCCGGAAGGTCTCCCCGGCCGCGCTTGTAAGAAAGACCGCGGCCGCCATGGCCCATTCCGCCAGGCTGGAAGGCCGGGAGATAACCGTCTCCGTCCCGCCCGGCCTGAAGCCGGTCAGCGCGGACCCCGCCGTCCTCCGCCGCATCCTGGAGAACCTGGCGGCCAACGCGCTGCGTTACGCCCCGAAGGGGACGAAGGTGACGATAGCCGCCGCCGGCCTGCCCGGCGGCGGAGCCCGGTTCTCCGTTTCGGACGGGGGTCCCGGCATCCCGCCGGAACATCTGAAGAAGGTGTTCGACAAGTATTTCCAGTCGGCGCCGGCGGCCGGCGGCGGGCGGAAGGGGAAAGGCCTGGGGCTCGCCTTCTGCCGGCTGGCCGCCGAAGCCCACGGCGGGTCCATAAAAGCGGAGAACCTGCGGCCGTCGGGCTGCCGGTTCACGGTCGCCCTGCCGCATGCGCGGCCTCCCCTATCGTGAGCCCTCTCGCCACTTGAGTTACAAATGCGGCACAAATCAACCGCGCCGGTGAAGACGACACCCGCGCGGGATCAATATTTGAGGAACGCGCGTATAGTTTTTGAGCCGGCAAGCTGCCCCAGCGTAAGAATTCGTATCCGGTCGGAACTCAATGATTCGGCCAGAGAATCGGCGCAGGGGTAAATTATCGCTTTAACCCCCTGTTTTGACGGGGGTATTTCTTTGGAAAAAGCCTCAAGTCCCCTGGTGTGCGAAGGCGAGGGGGTGGCCGTAAACTTACATTCCAATGCGTGAAATTTTCCGCCATGTTCAATAATAAAATCCACTTCATCGTTAGCGACGGTGCGCCAATAGTAAACCGCCGGCCTCTCACCGGAATTAGCGAACATCCTGAACAATTCCCCGGCCACAAGATTTTCAAATAAATAACCCGATTGCGGCCCGTCCGACAATTGCCCGGCTTCCTGAAACCCAAGCAGGGTTGTCAACGTGCCGGTGTCCGCAAAATAAATCTTAGGCGCGTGTATGAGGCGTTTCCTGAATTTCAGGTAAAAAGGCGGCTAACGGGTTAGATAATCTGCAACACAAATGCAAATTATCCGACCAAGGTGTCGCGTCTCACCAACTGGGCGACAGGAGATCACGGCTTTTTCTTCTTTTTAAGGATGAATCCGGCCGTCCTGACCAGGAAGTCGACTTCTTCCGGCCCGGCCTCGCGGAGCAGCGAAACCAGCCGCGCGTCCGGTTTCCCGCCGGGCGTGCGTTCCGCCGCTTTCACGGCGAAAAGCTCCGCCAGCGGCACCCCCAGCGCCCGCGCTATATTCTCCAGCGTGGAAAGCGAAAAATTCTTCCTGCCGCGCTCCGCCTCGCCCAGATAGCTGGGATGCAGCCCGGCCGCGTGCGCGGTCTCCTCAATCGTGAGCCCTCTCGCGGTCCGCAGCCGCCGTATCTTCGCGCTGATCTCGCCCCTGATGCTGTTTCTCATAGTCTAAAATCTACCCAAAAACGCCGCCAGTCACAACAATTTATAAAAGGTGTTGACAATACCGCTTATAGGTGGTATAAATACCGTAGGCCTTCTCTTCCACGTCAGCCATCAACTCAGCCTTTGGTGGAGGATACAAATGAAAAAGCGATTATGTTTCGCGGTGCTGGCCGCCGGTCTGCTCGTCGCCGCCGATCGTCAGCCAGTGGCGGCGGGTTTCGGTATCGGGGCGGATGTAAATTACTGGGAGATGGACGCCGGCGACTTTAAAAAGGACATGGATAATCTGGCGCGTCAAGCCAAGGCTTTTGGCGACGGCTTCAGCGGGAAGATCGAGCAGGGGGTCCTGAGCCCGGAGCTTAAGGTGTTCTATGAGCATCCACTTAAGGATGACTGGTCCATAGGCGCTTCGCTTGGGTTCGGTGTGCCGGCGGGCGTGAAGTACGCGATGGCCTACACCGATAAGCTTTTTCCGGCCGCCAGTTGGACGATGAAGTGGGAAGGGACGGCGTGGAATGTCCCTTTCCTCCTTTACGCCGCGCGGAGAACGGAAAAACTGGCCTGGTTCGGCGGTCTCGGCGTGAATTACCACGTAATGGATACTAGAGGCAGTATCAACTATTCTTCAGGCGGCGAGTGGTTTGTTTCCGAAAAAACCAAGTTCATTCCCCAGGCCGCGCTGGGTGGAGAGTATTTCGTCGGGGAGAATTTCTCGCTGGGGCTGAACCTGAAATATCTCTTCGCCGGGAAAGTCGAGGATTTCCGCGGCAGCACTTCCTCCCTCGGGAAGTCAAAGCTTATAATGGACAAGGATGCCTACGGCGAGTATATCACAATCATCCCCGCGTCGCAGGCGCTGACCGGGAGCCAGCGCCCGTTCGGCTATGACATGTCGGGGCTCAGGATAGCGGTGGCCGCCAAGTATTATTTCGGCGGGAGGTAACCGCCGGGATTTCTCCTGTATCCGCCGCCCGGTTCAACTCCAGCCGGGCGGCGGTGCGGTCGTCTTGGGCGTACAACCGGTTCTTTGGAGCGTGAATCGGAAAAAAAAGGGGGGGGGGAGTTAATGGGAATCAGGTTCTGGGCCGTTGCACTTCTTTTTCCTCTGCTGACCGGTTGCGCCTCCGTGGGCAAGCGGATGCGTCATCAGCAGGAAGTTCAGGCATTGATCACAATCCAGGACTTCACGCCGGTCCAAGAGCCAAAATACAATGACAAAGTGCCGCGACTCTCGGGGTCCCCGCTTAACCTGACGCCCAAAGATAATTTCAGGTGGTACAAGGACAGAAAAGCCCCCAAGCTTCTGTCACCGGAAGAACTGTATTTCCCGGGTTTTTCCGGGAAATATATGATGGTGGCCAAACCGGAAAAAATATACGAACTGGACAAACTCAAAGGCCGGGACAAGCTGCTGAAAACCGCCGGGTACAAAAAACAGAACGAAGTTGACGCGTTCTTTCTGAAAAACGTTGAAACCGGTAATTATACCCGCCTGATTCCCGAGGGATACAGTCTGGCACACCCCTCTGTGTTCGGTGTTTCTCCCGACGGCGGCTTTTTGGTTTACGCGGCCTGGCCGGGCTACAAACTTTATATGCAGCCGCTCAGGAAAAAGCAGCCAAGAAAAAGCCTCACCGACGGCAGTGGCGTCTCTGCGCCCTTCGGCAGTCCGACATATCAAATAGCTCTTTCCGGGAGTTTGCCGGCGCTCCAGTTTAGTCCGGACGGCAAATTCCTGGCCTACCTGCTCAACGGTGTGGTGTATCTGGTGGACCTGGAGACCATGGAGAAGGAAACCATAACCGCCGGACAGACTGTCGGTTTTGACTTTAACTCAACCGGTAATTTCCTCATCTATACCGCCGACATGATAAATTACAACCTCTACGATCTGGTCGGCAAAAAAAAGGCGACCGTTCCCATAGATAATGTGATTGCGGAAATGAAAGCCGGCGTCGGGCTGGGCGGAAAACTCGGCCAAGTGGGGTTAAACATATTATCCGCGATTGCAAGCAAAGGCACAGCCTTGGCTTCAGGAGGAGCTTTGCAGCCGGATCGCACGACGAAGAAAAGGAAGAAGGAAAAACAATTCGCAGTCTCTGATGTCTCCGCCGACGGCAAGCACGCTTTGGTGTCTATTTTTACACTGATGGAAACCAAGACGGTATCACAATCCCAATCCCATGGCTATATCACCGCAAAGACTCGGACGGATCGCGATATAGAACCGGAAAAAAATATTGCCTTAAACCTGCAAACAGGCGCGGTTAAAAGACTGTTCGGTCACCGTGGTGAGGGAGCCGCCGTGGAAAAACCGTATTTTCTGGGTAACGGCGTCATCGCCCATGACGAAGGAAAAGACGGCGCGCTGAAACTTTATCAAATCTCTATGGAGAGGCTTTTTGCCACGGAGGATAAAAAAATGGAGAAAATGGTTGAAAACGGCAGGCTAAAACTGGCGTTCAAACCTAAAGGGGACAAATTCTTTTCTCCCGACAAAAAATACCTACTATGGCAGAAAGGGGAAACCGTTTACTGCGCGAAGATGGGCGGAGGCGGCGTCAAAGAAATAAAATCCGCTATCGCCCCCAAGTTTTCGCCGGACAACAGATATCTGCATTACATCAACACTAAGGATTACTCGCTCTACAGGATCGAATTGGGCGTGGAATAACGTATAGGCGGCGGGCCGGGGAGAGCATGAAAACATTGCACGCCTTTTGTCTGGTCGCTTTCTGTTCGGCCGCCGCCGCGGCCGGTACGAGAGTCGGCGAAATGACCAGCATGCGAGAGCTGCGCACCAGTGGCGTGGTCATGCAGGGCCATGAGTATTCCTGCGGCGCGGCGGCGCTGGCGACGCTCATAAATCTTATGGGCGGGAACGTTTCGGAACAAGAGATGCTCGCGGCGATCTTCGGCGAAAATCTGCCGGTGGTGAAGCGCGGAGAAAAATACGAATTGCGGGCGCTGAACCTGGCGGACCTGGAGAAAGGCGCGCGGGAGTCGGGGTTTAAGGCGCTGTCGTTTGAAGCCCTGACCGACGGTTCGGCGGTGGAAGCCGTGGAGGAGCTGGCCCCGTCCGTCGCCAGGCTGAACCTTTACGGCGAGAAGTTGCATTTTGTCGTCATACGCGGCGTTTCCGGCGGCTGGGTCCATATTTCGGATCCGGGCTACGGCAATTTCAGCGTTCCGCTGGGGACTTTCGTGAAGTCCTGGGAGTCCGGCGAGAGGATCCTGTTAGCCATCGGCAGGCGCCCTTTCTACGCCTGGAAAGGGAAGGGAGGGGATTTGCGTGTGCGGAGGCATGAGAAGGAATCGCTTCCCGGGGAGCCTTATCTGCCCGCGCGCGATCTTTACAGTTCGGTCAGAACGCGCTTATCCTCCGCCGGAATATCGCCGTAAAAAGGGGCTTTATGCGGAAAATAACGGTTGTCCTTATTCTCTGTTTTCTGGGTCCGGTGAAATCACAGGGAGAGGACTGGTATATCCCGAAACCGGTCGATCTGATAAGTGCGGGAGCCGTTGAGGTGGGGACGCGGTTCTCTTTTGCGGTCAACGGGGATGGTGTGCTGGAAAGTTCGCGTTTGGAGAACGGCTATTGGGCACGCTATTCTCCTCTCAGCCGGCTGGAGCTGTATTTCCAGGTTCCGCTGGTATACGCCAGACAGGAACGTTTCGACAATCTCCTGAATATCGTAGAGAGCAGCGCTTTCGGATTGGGCGACATTTTCTCACAGGTCTCTTACGAGGGTTTCTCGGGGGAGGATTGGAAGCTGATTTACAACCTGGATGTTTCCGTTCCGACCGGGAAGAACCCCTACGAGAACAGGGTCGGTCTTGGTGGCGGGCATTATTCCCTGGGGCTCGGACAGATGGCCGTCAAGATTGTGGACCCGGTGGCGCTGTTCGGCTATATCGGCTATCAGCACAGCCTGGCCGGAAAGTACCCCATCGGCAAAGTGCAGCCCGGCGGAGATCTGCGCTTCAAGCTGGGTAGCGCTATAGTCCTGAACCCGAGGATCAGGACCAGCCTGTACGTCACGGGTGATATCGTCGGGAAAGTGCGGATCAACGGAAGGCGGCTCGCCGGGAGTTCCTCCAATCTCGTGTATTTCGGGTGGGGCACGGACTGGTCAACCGGCGGCTTTAAAGTGAATGTCGACGCGGTGTTCGGCATGACCAAGGTAACTCCGGACGCGGCGATAATAGCGGGCTGCTCTCTGCCGATTTAGAGAGGGGGTATTATGAAAACCGGACTGATGCGGAAACTCGTCTGCGCTCTGTTATCCCTGTCGCTCCTGGCGCTCCCGCTGCGGGACGCTGCGGCGGCTGTGAAGAAAAAGAGGATTACCGTATCGCAGGAGTTGAAGGCCCGGCTCGACAGCGGGGATGTGGTTCTCTCAAGAAAAGCGGTCGGCGGGGCGGCCGGCGCTCTTGTGCGCAACCCGGAGGACAAGGCCGCTGGCGAGCCGATCACGGTAACAATTTATTTAGTCTGGAAAAGTCTGGCTCCGGTTATAGGCGCAGGAGCGGGTATTGTCAAATTTTTGAAGGCGGCCAGGGAAGTGGGGAAAGCGTATCTCAAGGCCAAGGAAAAATATCCGGATAACGCTCAAAAAATAAAAGAAGAGACCAGATTGGCGCTATTGGATGCCAATATGGATGTGGGCGTGGGTATAATAGTTGACAAACTCGTGGAATGGGCGGGAAAACAACTCGCGAAAGCAGTACCGCTGGCCGGGGATGTGGCGCAAGGCATTGATACCTGGGATCTGGCAACCGGCGCGTGGAATTTAATAAGAGATCCTGAAGCGGGCAAAGATCTCTCCGGCTTCTTGGAATACGGTGGTGTGCTTGCCTCCGACGCGATTGGCTCTTTCCAAAATACCGCCGATGTGCTTTTGGGTGTGCAAGAAGACGTGACGGACGAGATCAAATGCAGAACCACGGTGAACGTCCCCAGCACTTTTGTCAATCCCGTGGCGGATACGCCCAGGACGGTATCTTTCAGCGAAAATTTTTCCGGGGCCCTTTCCGCCACGCCCGATCATGTGGGTTCCTACAATTCGTCCTTGTCGTTTTCAGGGACGGGCGGGCGGACGGGAGCGCTTGAAGCCCTGCTGGCGCAGACCATGAGCGGGTATTTCAAGGGGTATGTCTGTTGCGCGAATACCCTGGTGGGCGTCTCCGTCACCGGCTCGGTCACCGGGGTCGGGGTCCTCGTGCACGGCAGGCCGATCAGCGCCCTGGCGAAACTTTCAATGCAGGGCATAGGCGATTTTAATACCGCGATGGGGCCGTTCACGATAAATCCGGATTTCACCTCCCACGGCACTTTCAACGGCAACACTTTCGATCCGTTCACCGGCCTCAGCACCGGCGATGTCGTCCTGTACTATACCGCCCGGCCAAGATAGGTTTTGTAGCGCGCGGGAAATAGATCTCCTCCAGGAAGAGTTTCACCGCGTTCTGCAGGCCGCGTTTGGCCTCGGCTTCCGTTCTGCCGCAGCTGAAGTTTCAGCATAAGCGGTCTGCTTTGTGGAATGCCCAGCCTCTTTTTCATCTCAGCGTTGTATTGCCGCCAAACAGAGCCTGGTCGCCCTTACTGCGAATCCGGCCAAAGCCCTGATCGTCCACACCATTCGGCGGGGAAACCGCCGGGATTTCTCCTGTATCTGCCGCCCGGTTTATTGAGGCCGGGGCTATTTGAAGATGTTTTCAAACAAATCCTGCCAGGGGAGCAGGCGGACGGCGCCGATTGACCGGGCTTTTGAAACGGTGGAGGCGCAATATAAAACGGCATCGGGCTTTGTTTCGGCAAATGACCTCAGGCCGCGCAGACTGCCGGGGTCGGGATCGGCCGAGGATTTGACTTCAACGGCGAAGGTTTTCCCATCCGGTTTTTCAATAATAAAATCAACCTCGGCCCCCTGGTCAGTCCTGAAGAAAGACACCTTGAAGTCTTTTTCAAGGTAGTTTTTAAAGCGTAGCAGCTCCAATCCTACAAAATGCTCAAAAAGCCGGCCGTATTCCGGAGTGCCGGGGTCCGCGGGGTTGGAAAGCTTCCCGGCCAGGGCTCTGGCCACGCCGGTGTCAAAAAAATAAAACTTCGGGCGCTTTGCCAGCCTTTTCCTTTCAGAGCCGCAATAAGGGTGCAACAGAAAGCCCACAAGCGTGTCTTCCAGTATTTTAAAGTATTCCTGAACCGTCTTGTATGACGTGCCGGTTTCCCGCGACAGGGCGGAAAAATTGATGATATTTCCGTTCTCTCCCGCCGCAAGAGGCAGGAAACGGTAGAAGGCCGAAATCCTGCGCAACAGGGATTCCGCCTCTATTTCTTCTTTCAGATATGTTTCCGCGTAAGATTTAAGCGTCCTGCTGGCGGCTTCCCGGTCTTCCTCAAAATAAACGGGCGGCAGTGTGCCGTAAGCCAGCGCCTTCTGCAGGGAGAAACGGCCGCCGAGCTCGGTATGCGTGAACGGATGAAGACGGTATGTCCAGGCCCTGCCGGCCAGCATGTTGGCGTGACAGCGTTTAAGTTTTCTGGCGCTGGAGCCGCTCAGGCAGAAAACGGGGCAGCCCGGGGATTCCATCAGGGAGTGTATTTCGTTCAGCAACTCGGGCACGCGCTGAATTTCATCCACCACAACATGGGTTTTGCGGCGGTCGCGCGATAAAACCTCTTCTCTGAATAATGAGGGTCTCGCCAGCAAACGCCTATATTCTTCCGAAAGAAGCAGGTCGTAATAGAGCGTTGTCTCGCGTGGAAAAAGCGACTGCAAAAGCGTGCTTTTGCCCGTTTGTCTCGGACCAAAAAGAAAAAAACTTCTACTTGCGGGGAGATTGATTGAGCGTTTAAGCATACTTCTATTATACCATGTTAAATAGAGGCGGAATCTCTATTTTTATAGGTCCTTCACGCTTTGGCGCAAGAAGTGTCCGGGTTTATAAGGAAAGCCCGTTCAGTCCACGTAGAGGCAGAGATAGGCGGCGTCCCCGGCGGTCTTGACCTGGAACTTGGAATTCGGGGCGACGGTGAACATTTCGCCGCGGCTGTGGTCCTTCCATCCGGTCTCGCCCGGCAGTTTTACGGTCATTTTCCCGCTGACCACCGTCATTATTTCCTTCTTGCCGGTGCCGAACTCGTACTCGCCCGCCGCCATCACGCCGACCGTGGCCGGCCCCTCCGGGGCCGTAAAGGCCACTGACTTCACTTTCCCGTCGAAATATTCGTTAGTCTTGAACATTCTTCCTCCTTCGCGTCTTTACCAGCAGTTCCACCGCTAAATTCGCCTGCATGGCCGCGACCAGCGCCACCCGCGGGGCCATGGGGCTGCGGCCCGGCGCGGGCTCGGTGCAGCCGTCGCCGCAGATATACAGCCCGCCCATCCTGCGCGTTTTGAGGCGCGCGTTGCGGCCGTAACCGGCCAGGCCGGAAGCCGCTATCATCGGGCGGTCCGGGAAAAGCGACAGCCAGGCCCTTATCAGCATCGCCTTCTGGTCGGCCCGGTCAAAGGCTTCTATCAGCAGGTCCGCCCCGCCGAAAAGTTTCTTAACATTGGCCGGAGTCACTTTTATGTCGTGCGCGGTCACGGCGGTGAAAGGCGCCGCGCGGCGCAGGTTGTCCCGCAGCGCGCGCGCCTTGCGCCGGCCTATCTGGCCGACGGTGTACTGCTGGCGGTTGAGATTGGACGGCTCCACCTTGTCGAAGTCGGCGATTATAAGGCGCCCGACGCCGGCGCGGGCCAGCGCCATGGCGATATTGGAGCCCAGGCCGCCGGCGCCGGCCACGGCCACGACGGCGGGCCGCAGCGCGGCCAGCACGACGGGATCGTGGCGGGAGAATATCTTCTTTTCCAGGTCTTTCATCTAGAACTTGTAGATCGCCGAGTATTTGGTTTTTATGTAGCGGAGGAAAGGAGCTGTCTCCCTCTCCTTTCCTATGGCCTTGCGCAGCAGGTCGGCGGGGAAATACCTGGCGCCGTGGCGGTGTACCCGTTCCCGCAGCCAGGCCAGCGGGGGCGCGAACTCGCCGCGGGCTATCAGGCCGTCCATGTCCTTTATGTCCGCCCGCATGGCCTCGTCGAGCTGCGCCGCCATCAGATTGCCCAGAGAATAGGTGGGAAAATAGCCTATGGTCCCCTGCGACCAGTGCACGTCCTGCAGTACGCCTTCGGCGTCGTTCTTAGGCGTGATGCCGAACAATTCATTCATGCCCGCGTTCCAGGCCCCGGGCAGGTCCTTCACTTTGAGCGCGCCGTCGAGCAGGGCCGTCTCCAGGCGGAAGCGCAGGGCGATGTGCATGTCGTAGGTGGCCTCGTCCGCCTCCACGCGGATGAACGAGGGCTCCGACTTGTTCACGGCCAGGTAGAACTGTTCCGGAGAGACCCGGTCGAATTTGCCGGGGAAATGGCGGCGCAGCCCGGGCAGGAGCCACTCGCAGAAAGGCCGGCTGCGGCCGACGAAATTCTCCCAGAAGCGGGACTGCGATTCGTGCACGCCCAGCCCGGCCCCGCCGGCCAGCGGCGTCAGCTCGAATTCGGCCGGCGCGCCCATACCGTAGAGGGCGTGGCCGCATTCATGCATCGACGCGTAAATGGAGGCGGGCAGCCAGCCGCGCATGGTCCAGGTGGTTATGCGCACATCGGAAAGCGAGAAGCCGGTGGTGAAAGGATGGACCGAGCGGTCCTGGCGGCCTTTCGAGAAGTCGAAGCCCAGCGCCTTGACTATTTCGTCGGCCAGCGCCAGCTGCGCGCCCTCTTCGAAGTCGCCCTTGAGTATCTCGTTGGAGACCGCGGCGCGCCTTTCGGCTATGGCCCTGAGCACCGGCTTCATGCCTTCGGAGAGCTCCGTCAGCAGCGGCTCCAGCTCCGCCCGCCGCATGCCCGGCTCGTAGAGGTCGAGAAGGGTGTCGTAATGGGGCTCGCCCGGCGCCAGGTACTCCGCCTGCCGCCGGTTTATGTCCACCATCTTCTCCAGGTGGGGGGCGAAAGAGGGGAAATCGGAGTTCTTCTTGGCGGATTCCCAGGCGGCCATGGCGGCCGAGGCCGCCGCGGACATCTCTCCCACGAATTCGGAGGGCAGCTTGGTCGCGTGGTCGTAATCCCTTTTAAGGACCCGCAGGTAGGCGGCCTCGAAGGAATCGGGCCCCTTGGCCTGCGCCCAGTCCCAGGTCTCCCCGATAAGGCGGCCTATTTCCGGGGCCGTAGCTTTGGAGTGGACGGTCCTGGCCAGGGCCGACATGGACCTGGCGCGCGCGGGAGCGCCGCCGGGCGGCATGGTCACACGCTGGTCCCAGGCCAGCACGGCGCGGGCCGAACCCAAAGCGGAGACCTCCTCGTATCTTTTGCGGAGTTCCGCGAATTTATTTTCCATGGCGTCCCCCAAATGAAAACCCCGCGCTTTTCAGCGCGGGGCCGCGTCTTTTAATGGCCGCAGCAGCCGTTGCAGGTGTGGCCGCCCGGTTTCATCGGGCAGGTCCCGCCGGGTTCGCCGCCGGAGCCGCCCTTTTTCAGGCCGGGGATATCGTCGGACACCTTTACGACCTTTCCCAGTTTCTTGTCGTAGACGTAGCGTCCGGTGGCCTTTTCCGTCTTCGGAGTTTCTTTCTGTTCTGACATAAAAAATCTGGTGCGCCCGACTGGAATCGAACCAGTATAACCGCCTTCGCAGGGCGGGACTCTATCCGTTGAGATACGGGCGCAATTGAAAGAACTAAGGGATATTTTACCAGTTTCCGGGCCAAAAATAAAAATCAGCGGGCCGCTTTAGATCCCCAGCAGTTTCCGCCACCAGGACTTTTCGGGCTCCGGGGCGGGCGCGGCCTCCGCGGCGTCCTGGGCCTCGCCCTGGCCCCTGTACACCGGCATGGCCGCCCTGAAAGTGGCGCCCTTGCCGGGCTCGCTGTCCAGCGTGAGTTTGCCGCCCTGCAGGACGGTCATGGCCTTGGTGATGGCCAGGCCGAGCCCGGTGCCGCCGACCTTCTCGCCGGAGGCTATCTGGACGAACTTCTCGAAGATCTTCTCCTGGTCCTCTTTCTTTATCCCGGGACCGCTGTCCTTTACCGAGAAAAAGACGTGACCGGACAGCGCTTCCTTTCCCGCGTCCACGCTTATCTCTATGCGGCCCCTGTTAGGCGTGAACTTTATGGCGTTGGAGAGCAGGTTGATGAGGACCTGCGTGGTGCGGCCGGGGTCGGCGTAGACGGCCGGCAGTTCCGGCTCGGCCCGCAGGTCCAGCGTTATGCCCTTGGACTGCGCCCAGGCCTTCATCGAGTCGGCCGCCTCGCGGGCTATGGCCGCGGGGTCCGTGCGCGTCTGACGGAAGACCAGCTTGCCCGACTGCAGCTTGGAGAAGTCCAGTATATCGGTAATGATGGAGTTGAGACGCTCGGCGTTGCGTATGGCCGTGTTGAGCACGCTCTTCGATTCCGGCGAGGCTCCCTCTTTGCGCATCATGTCCAGCGCGGCTTTTATCGAGGTCAGCGGTGAGCGCAGCTCGTGGGTCATATTGGCCACAAAATCGGTCTGAAGCTTATCTATTTCCTTGAGCCTGGCGGCGTCGGTCGGGATGGAGACCGCGCCGACTATGCGGCCGTCCTGGTTCTGTACTATGGCGGTGGACTTCTTTATCGTCTCCGCCAGGCCCTTGTTCCCGGCCGTGGCCACGTTCTTGTCGATATCTTTCTGGTTTTCCGACTTTATCTCGCTGGCCAGCGAGAGCACCTGGTTCTCCAGAGCGGCGACATCCAGCAGCTTCTTTCCGGCCAGCTCTCCCAGACGTTTTCCCGACAGGGCTTCGGCCTGCGGGTTCATCATCAGGATCTTGCCTTCCGCGTCCACCACCACCACGCCTTCGGCCAGGGAGGAGACGACCGCCTCGGTGCGGCTGATATCGTTCTCTATGCGGCGCTTCTCCTTCTTCGTTTCTTCCAGCGCCTTGTTGACCCGTTCGTCCACTTCATGCAGGAACTTCTTCATCAGCGCGTCCACTATGCGCTTCTGCTCCGCCGCGGCCGGGGTCAGGCGGGCCGCTATCAGCGAAAGCGACCTGGGAAAATCGGCCGGCTCCAGCTCTTCCGCCGCCGGGGCTCCCGGCGAGGCGGCCGCGCCTCCGCCGGCGCCGTCTGCGCCGCCGGCGCCTCCGCCGGCCTGGGTCCCGGCCCCGGGCTTTATCGCGGCCTTTCCGTCGCCCGCTTCCACCTTGGCGTAGACCGATTTGGCCGGGATTATCCCGGAGACCCCCTTCTCCTTAAGGTGCTCGTAGGGATCGGTCCTGAGCGCCTGGGCGCCGCAGAAGGCCAGCAGCTCTTCCCGGGTCACGGACGACTTGAAAGTGACGGTCTGCGCCTGGAACCGGGCGAAGACGTTCTTTATGGAGTTGGGGACTTTATCGGCGGGGAGGAACTCGGCGCCGTCGGCCAGCAGCTTGCCGCCGTCGAGCGTGAGGTTGATCTCGCCGGCAGCCGCCACGGAGGCCAGGGCGGAGAGGGTCTGGTCCATGGCTTCCACCACCTGCGGGTGGTCGCTCTTGTAAAGGTTGACCTGTACCAGCGAGCGGGTCAGGCCCTTGAGGAAATCTATCCAGAGTATCTTGGTTTCTTCGTTCACGGCGGAAGCCCCCTTGAATCCATAATTATACAAAAACGCGGAAAAAAAGCCCGCTTCCACGGCGCCTCATATAATAATATAATTAAAGTCTGATGGAGTGGCTTCTACAGATACCAATACTGCTTTTTTCGGTGATCTTCCATGAGTACGCCCATGGCTACATGGCCTACAAGCGCGGGGACGATACGGCTTACCTCATGGGCCGCCTGACTTTCAACCCCATCCCCCACATAGACCCTTTCGGCACCATACTGATGCCGGCCATCTGCGTCCTGTCGGGTATGCCCATGTTCGGCTGGGCCCGGCCGGTGCCGGTCAACCCGCTGAGGCTGGACAGCCCGCGCGCCGATATGTCATGGGTCGCTTTCAGCGGACCGCTCTCCAATCTTTTTCTGGCTGTCCTGTCCGCGCTGCTCTACAAGGCCGCGGCGCTGGCCGTGCCGCTCATCGGGCCAGGCCTGGCCTCCACCCTGATGATGGGTCTGCGTTTCGCCGTCATCATCAACCTCGCGCTGGCTTTCCTGAACCTCATTCCTGTTTACCCGCTCGACGGCGGCCAGATCCTGCTGAACCGCCTGCCCGACGGCCCTCTGTTGAGAACGTACGAGAAACACGTGCCCTACGGAATTTATATAATCTTCGGGCTGATACTGACGGGCGTCCTTAAGTACCTTATCCTGCCGCCCATCTATTACGCGCTGACCCTGCTGGCCGCCGTGGGCCTGCCGGTGATCTAAGAGAATTTATGGAAGAGAAAAAAGCGGTAAAGACCGTCGTTTCCGGGATGCGCCCCACGGGCCGCCTGCACCTGGGCAATTACTGGGGCGCGCTGCGCAACTGGGTGGAGCTGCAGGACAAGTACCGCTGTTTTTTCTTTATCGCCGACTGGCACGCGCTGACGACGGCCGAAGATACCGTCGGCTTGCGCGACAATACCCGCCTGCTGGTGGTGGACTGGCTGACCGCCGGCCTGGACCCGGAGCGCTGCGTCATTTTCAGGCAGTCCGACGTGAAAGAGCACGCCGAGCTGGCGCTGCTGATGGGCATGATGACGCCCATCAGCTGGCTGCTGCGCAATCCCACTTTCAAGGAACAGCTGCTTGAGCTTTACAAGGCCAGGTACAAAGGCCAGGAAGACAAGATGCGGAAGGCCGAGGGCGTGACCAGGGCGCTCGCGGAGGCGCACGGCCACGAGGCGGAGGAGACCGCCCTCCATTCCGACATGGCCACCTACGGCTTCCTGGGCTACCCGGTACTGCAGGCCGCCGATATCGCCCTCTACGGGGCGGACCTTGTTCCCGTCGGCAAGGACCAGCTGCCGCACCTGGAGCTCAGCCGCGAGATAGTGCGCCGGTTCAACCGTGCCGCCGGCAAGCCGCTGCTGGTCGAGCCCGAGCCTCTGCTGACCAGTTCCCCGCTGGTGCCCGGCCTCGACGGCCGCAAGATGTCCAAGTCCTACGGCAACGCGATAGAGCTGGGCGAGGACCTCAAGTCGGCCGAGGCCAAAATAAAGAAGATGTTCACCGACCCGAAAAAGATCAAGGCCGACGACCCGGGCCATCCCGAAGGCTGCGTGGTCTGCGCCTTCCACAGGCTCTACAACCCGGACTGGAAGACGCGCGAGGAAGAATGCCGCTCGGGTAAGACAGGCTGCGGCGCCTGCAAGAAACAGCTGTTCGAGCTTATGTCGCCCGGCCTCGCCGATTTCAAGGCGCGCCGCGAGCCTTTCGAGAAGGACCCCGGCCTGGCCGACAGGATCCTGGCCGCCGGCGCGGAGAAAGCCCGGGCCGCCGCCGCGGAGCTGATGTCCGCCGTGAACTCCGCTTTAAGGATACGATGAAAGAGCTCGACATACATCTCGACATCTTCGAGGGGCCGATAGACCTCCTGATACACCTTATCAGGAAGAACAACCTCGACATCTACGACATCCCGATCTCGCAGATAACCAGCGAGTATCTGACTTACCTCGACATAATGAAAAACCTCAATCTGGAGATAGCCGGCGAGTTCCTGGTCATGGCCTCCACGCTGATGCAGATAAAGGCCAAGGTCCTGCTGCCGTCGCAGGTGGACAGCGAGACCGGCGAGAAGGGCCCGGACCCGCGCGGCAAGCTGGTCAACATGATCGAGGAGTACCAGCGCTACAAGGGCGCTTCCAAGTCGCTCGAAGAGCGCTTCTCCAGCTACAAGGACGTCTTCTACCGCGGCTCCCCGGTCTTCTCCAACGAGGAGAAATTCCTGGACCTGGAGATCTTCGCTTTCGTCGAGGCGGTCAGGCGCGCCTTCGCGCGGCTGCCCGACGCCGTTTCCGTAGAGGGCGAGACCTATCCCATGGAGCCGCGCATCGACAAGATACTCGACCTGCTGAGCAGAAAAGAATGGGTACTGCTCGACGACGTTTTCGCCACCGAGACCGCGCGCCAGGGCGTGATCACCTGCTTCCTCGCCCTGCTGGAGCTGGTCAAGCAGCGCAGGATCATGGCCAGGCAGGACGACTCCTGCGGCGAGGTGCGAATCTACCTGCGGCCCGAGCCGGCCCCCGCGGCCGCCGCGCCGCCCGCGCCGGAATCCCCGGCCCGGGAGTGAGGAATTTATGGAAGATACCCAGCTCAAGAAAGTCATAGAGACCCTGCTTTTCATAACCGACCACCCGCTGCCCGTCGAGCGCCTGGCGCAGGTCTGCGAGGTGAAGGACGAGACCCGCGTGGCGGCGGCCCTGGAGGCCCTGCGCGAGGATTATGTCCGCGAGGGCCGGGCCCTGCGCGTGATGGAGGTGGCCGGCGGCTTTCAACTGGGCACCGACCCGGACCTGGGCTTCTGGGTGCGAAAACTTTATCACAGCCGCATGACCGTGCGCCTGTCGGCCGCCGCGCTGGAGACGCTCACCATCATCGCCTACAAGCAGCCGCTGACACGGGCCGAGGTGGAAGCCGTGCGCGGCGTGGAGGTCATCGGCCCCCTGGAGACGCTGATAGAGCGCAAGCTGGTCACCGTCGTCGGCCGCAAGGAGACCGTGGGCCGTCCGCTGCTCTACGGCACCACCGACGAGTTCCTGCGCCAGTTCGGCCTGTCGTCGCTGGACGCCCTGCCGAAGCTGGAAAGCATAGTGGCCGATCCCAAGGAAGTGCCGGCCGACGCCGACGTCCAGCCGCCGCTGCCGCTGGGCGGTGATTTCCCGCTGCCGGCCGAGAAGCCCGACGAGACCGACGAGGGGGCCGAGTTTGACTCTCCCGTATCGGCGGGGGACACCATGCGGCATGGTGTCCCCGTTCCGCCCGCCGGCGAGCCCGCCCCGGAGCCGGAGCTTTCCGAGGCCGTTACCGCCGCCGATGGAGAGGACGGGGAGCCGAAGGAAGGGAGCTGATCCCTGTTCCGTTCCGGCCGCCGCAAAGTTCCGCGGATTTTTGACCTATGCCTGAAATAAGAAAGGACCCCGTTTTCGGCCAGTGGGTGATAATCGCCTCCGAGAGAGGGAGGCGTCCCAACGAGTTCGCCCTCCCGCCCGAGGCGGCTTCCTCCGTCGTCTGCCCTTTCTGCCCCGGCCGCGAGGACGAGACGCCCCCGACGGTCTGCCAGTGTGCGGGCGCGGACGGGAACTGGAAGATACGCGTCGTTTCCAATAAATTCCCGGCGCTGACCCCCGAGCCGCCGCCGCGCTGTTCCGAGACCGGCCCCTATCAGAGCGAGGAGGGGCTGGGCATACACGAGGTTATAATCGAGACGCCCGTGCACGACCTTCATATGGACCGCATGGACGAGGCCGACCTCGCGGCCGTGCTGTCCACCTACGTAGACAGGATACGCGAGCTCAAGAAAGACCCGCGCATCAAGTACGTGATGATCTTCAAGAACCACGGCCGCAACGCCGGCGCCAGCCTCTCGCACCCGCATTCGCAGCTGGTGGGCATGCCGATGGTCCCCACCCGGCTGGCGCAGGAGATAGAGGGCGCGGCCAAGTACATGTCGGAGAAAGGCTCCTGCGTCTACTGCGACATGGCCGCCGCCGAGCTGGAAAACGGGCGGCGCCTGATCCTGCGCAAGGGCCCTTTCGTCGCCATCGCCCCTTACGCCAGCCGCTTCTCCTTCGAGACCTGGATAATGCCCGTGGAGCACGCCAGCCATTTCGAGAACATCGCCCCGGCGGATATCCCGGCGCTGGCCGCGACGCTTAAAGAGGTCCTCTCCAGGCTGAACTACTCCGTCGAGGGTCTGGCCTACAACCTGATAATCCACACCACGCCGGTGCACGCGCCGCAGGCCTCTCATTATCACTGGCACATAGAGATCATGCCCAAGCTGGCCCACGTGGCCGGCTTTGAATGGGGCACCGGGTTCTATATCAACACCGTCTCCCCGGAAGAAGCTGCGGAGACGCTCCGCGCCGGGAAAAAACATAAAGGATGAAGCCATGAAGATACTCGTAGCCGCAAGCGAAGCTTTCCCTTTCTGCAAGACCGGCGGCCTCGGCGACGTGGCCGGCGCCCTGGCCCAGGTCTTCGCCCGCGCCGAGGGCAACGAGGTGGCGCTGTTCCTGCCGCGCTACCGCAACATAGGCGGCGGCGCCTTCTCGTTCAAGGCCGTGGGCGGCAGCTTCCTCATCCCGATAGGCGGCCGCATGGAGACCGCCACGCTCAGCCATGTTCAGTGGGGCAAGGTAAGCGTCTACTTCGTGGAGAACCAGAAATACTTCGACCGGCCCGGCATCTACCGCACGGCCTACGGCGACTTCGAGGACAACGACGAAAGGTTCACTTTTTTTACGCGCGCCGTGCTGGAGGGAGCCAAGTTCATCGGCTTCAAGCCCGACGTGATACACTGCCACGACTGGCAGACCGCCCTGCTGCCGGCCTACCTCAGGACCTCCTACAAGATAGACTCCTTCTACGCCAAGACGGCGACGGTGTTCACGATACACAATATCGCCTACCAGGGCATGTTCGGCCGCGACACCTTCCTTAAGGCCGGCTTCGACTGGACGGACTTCACCCCCGAGAAGCTGGAGTTCTACGGCGGGATCAATTTCCTCAAGGCCGGCATAACGATGGCCGATACCGTGACCACGGTAAGCCCCACCTACGCCGCCGAGATACAACACCTGCCCGATTTCGGCAAGGGGCTCGAGGGCGTGCTGCGGCACCGCTCAGCGGACCTCTTCGGCATCATCAACGGCATCGACGAGGAGATCTGGGACCCGGCCACCGACACCTTCATCGAGCGCGGTTACGACTTTAAAAGCTACACGCGCGGCAAGGCGGCCTGCAAGAAGGCGCTGCAGGAGGAGTGCGGCCTGGAGCAGGATAAGAACCTGGTGCTGGCGGGCGTGGTCTCGCGGCTCGACAGCCAGAAGGGCCTGGACCTGGTGCTGGAGACCGTCCCCGGATTCCTGGAGAATATGCAGCTCGTGGTGCTGGGCGTAGGCGATCCGGCCCTGACCGAGGGCTTCAAGCGGCTGGCCGCGGCCAACCCGGGCCGCGTTTATTTCAAGCCCGGCTTCGACGAGGGCTTCGCGCACAAGATCTACGCCGGCACCGACATCTTCCTGATGCCGTCGCGCTTCGAGCCCTGCGGGCTCAGCCAGATGATCTCGATGCGCTACGGCTCGCTGCCCGTGGTCACCCGCACGGGCGGGCTCAAGGATACGGTCAATTACAACGGCGAGCCCAAGGATTCCAACGGCTTCGCCATAGACGCCCCCGAGGCCGGCCAGCTGCGGTCCATCATGGGGCACATAGTCTCCATGTTCAAGTGGCGCGACCTCTGGACCTCCATGGTCAAGAACGCGATGAAGGGCGACTATTCATGGAACCGCTCCGCGGCCGACTACCTCAGGCTCTTCAGCATCGCCTGGCAGAAGAAACAACTGTAAGGTGGTAAGGCGGGGACGTTGTTTAGTTCTTTAGTAGTTATCAACAGGCTGCGGTCCTGACCCCTCTTTTTAGGCTATACCCGGAAAACAACGAACTAAACAACGTCCCCGGAGACAACTAAAGAACTAAACAACGTCCCCGGAGACCCAGGCCCGGCCTGGGTCTTTCGCTTCTGGCGGAGGGGGAGCGCATAAACGATAATATAACTGATGGGTATAAACTACCTTAAGGGTCCCGTTTTCGCGCTGCTGATGGCGGCGCTCCCGTTCACGGCTTTCTCCCAGCAGACCCCGGTACTGCCGGCGCTGCCGCCCATGCCCGTCACCGGCGACATGGGCGAATTGCCGTCGCCGCCGGCCGTCCCCGCTCCTCCGCAGATAATAGGCGGCCCGGTGCCGGGCGATGCCATTCCCCTGCAGCCTCCGCAACCGGCGCAGCCGCTGCCGGACCCGCAGTTCCCGGCTCAGCCCGCCCAGCCTTCGCAGCCGCACTCCCAGCCCCCGCAGTCCTCCACGGTGACGGCCGCCGCCATCCCCCCTTTCGTTTTCTCCGACCGCGCGGACGTGGAGAACCTGATCGCCTCGGCCATATATGGCTGCGCCGAGACCCTGGACGTGGCGGTATACGGCTTTACGCTGCCGCGGGTGGCGGCGGCCATACTCGACGCCCATAAGCGCGGGCTCAAGGTGCGCGTCATCTCAAACGAGACCCACGCGCTCGGCTCAAAGGTCAGCCCGGAACTGAAGTCGCTGATGGCGGGGGGAGTGGAGGTGCGCACGCTGCGCGGGGCCGGCTCCTACGGCATCATGCACAACAAGCTCGGGATCTACGACGGGAAGATGGTCTCGGCCGGCTCTTTCAACTGGGCGCTGACGGCCGACAACGCCAATCACGAGAACATGGTGTTCATACGCGACGGGAACACTGTGGACGGCTACGCGAAATACTTCGACTGGATGTGGCGGTTCTCCCGCGCTCCGGAGGACGGGCCCGGGCCGTCCTATTCCCAATCCCATTTCGGCCCGCCGCCGGAAGACCGCTCCAGGCCCGTCTATTTCAACGGCGCCATGCTGCCCGGTTATTCTTTCTCGCCCGCCGGCCGCACCGAAGAGGATATAATCACGGCCGCGCGCTTCGCCAGGCGCAGCATAAAGGCCGCGGTGTTCAGTTTCTACTCCTCGGCCATAGGCGAGGCCCTGGTTGCGGCGCGCAGGCGGGGCGTGGACGTGGAGGTGGTGACCGACCGCGTGCAGGCCAGCCAGTCTTATATGACCGCTTATCTCTCTGAGAACGGGGTTAAGTTCCGATGGTCGCGCGGCCAGGACGGCCGCGGCGTCATGCACCATAAGTTCGCGGTTTTCGACGAGAAGCTGCTGATGACCGGTTCCTTCAACTGGTCGATAAACGCCCAGTCCAATAATTTCGAGAACATGTACTATACCGCCGCTCCGGAATACGTCACGGCCTTCACCGCGCATTTCGACCAGGTCTTCGGTTCAGCCGTAGTTCCTTCGGCCGAAGAGCTGCAGTCCCTCGCCTCGCAGACATCGCCCGAAGAGGAATAGCCCTCGTCCTTCCGCCTTCAAAGCGTCCAGCCCCCGCCGGAATAAGATCAGGTCAGACGGCTTCGCGCTGCGTCATCCCCAGCTTCTTCCGCGCCCACTCCTGGAAATCGTCCATGTAGGCGTAGGTCACCGGCGTCATCAGCAGCGTGATGAGCAGCGACAGCGCCTGCCCGCCTATGATGACCATGGCCATAGTGCGGCGGGTGCCCGAGCCGGCCCCGGTGCCGAGCGCCGTGGGAAGCATGCTCGCTATCAGGGTCAGCGTGGTCATCAGGATCGGGCGCAGCCGGGTCCTGTTGGCCTCTATCATCGCCTGGTGGCGCGGCATGCCCCTCTCCCGCAGCGTGTTGGTATAGTCCACCTGCAGGATGGAGTTCTTGGTGACTATGCCGAATAACATGAACATGCCCATGATACTGAACAGGGTCAGGTTCTGGCCCGTCAGGAACAGCGAGATTATGGCGAACGGTATCGTCAGCGGCAGCACTACCATGATCGAGACCGGGTAGATGAAGCTCTCGAACTGGCTGGCCAGCACGATATAAATGAAGATGAAGGCCAGCGCGAAGGCGATGCCGAACTCCCTGAGCATGTTGCCGAGTTCCTTGGCGCGGCCGTAGACGCCGGCCTTGTATTCCGGCGGCGCGCCCAGCTCTTTGAAAGCTTTGTCGGCTTCGGCCAGCAGCCGGTTGACCGGGATGCCGTCCACGTTGGCCGTGACCTGCACGTTGCGCTGGCGGTTGTAGCGCGAGATCTGCGTGGGGCCGAGCCCCTCGGTCACGCGCGCCACGCTGTCGAGGCGGGTGACGCGCCCTTCCCCGGCCGGCACCATCAGCGCCTCTATGGCCTCCTTGCGATCGCGGAAGACGTCCTCGGCGCGCAGGCGCACCTGGTAGAGTTCGTCGCGGTCCTTGAACTTGGTGATGTCCTCTTCGCCGCCGACCAGCGTGCGCAGCGAGGTCGCTATATCCTGCACCTTGACGCCCAGGTCGTGCGCGCGGCCGCGGTCTATCTCCACGCGGTACTCGGGCTTGGCGTAGGAGAAACTGGTGTCCACGTCCACGGCGCCCTTTATGCCGCGCAGCTTGTCGGCGACGGCGTTGGAGTATTCTTCCAGCTTGCCCAGGTCCGGGCCGGAGATATTGAACATCAGCTCGGCGTCGCCGCCGCCGAAGCCGCCGGCGGGCATGACGGCCGCGCGCAGGCCCGTGTACTTGGACATCATCTCGCGCGAGGCGAACATGAGGTCCGGCATCGGTATGCCGCGGTCGGAGAGGTCGTCGAGCTCCACCAGCACATAGCCCTCGTTGGGGGAAGACCCGCCGAAATTGCCGCCGGTGCCCGTGCCGATGGAGGAGAGGATGCTTTTTACGTGCGGGAGCTGCCGCGTCTCCGTCTCTATCTGCGCGAAGATTTCCTTCATTCTGCCCAGACTGGTGCCCTCGGGCGCCGTGACCCTTATCTGGTAGAGGCCGGTGTCGTCGGCGGGCATGAAGTCCTTGCCCAGGAACAGGAACAGCGGGATCATCGAGAAGACGACCGCGCCGGCGAAGACGACCATCCTGCGCTTGTGGGCCAGGGCCCATTCGAGCATGGTGATGTAGCGGGAGGCCAGCCATTCGTTGACGGAGTCGGTGAAGCGCTCCAGCCGGTTCTTGGCGCCGGGCCTGACTTTCAGGAACAGCGAGCAGAGCATGGGGGTCAGCGTAAGCGCCACGAAGACGCTCAGGGCGACGGCGAAGGCTATGGTCAGGCCGTAGCTCTTGAGGAAGCGGCCTATGATGCCGCCCATGTAGGCCAGCGGGATGAAGATGACCAGCAGCGCGGCCGACATGGCCACCACGGCGAAGCCGATCTCGCGGGAGCCGTCCAGCGCCGCCTTGAGCGGACTTATTTTATGCTCCGCCTGCGGCGGATACTCCTTATTGTTTTCAAGGTGCCGGTAGATGTTCTCGAGCATGACTATGGCGTCGTCCACCACTATGCCCACCGCTATCGTCAGGCCCAGCAGCGTCATGATATTGATGGTGAAACCGGCCGCCTGCATGAAGAAGAAGGTGCCTATCAGCGAGGTGGGGATGGCCAGCGCGGAGATGAGCGTGGAGCGGTAGTCGCCCAGGAAGACCAGCACCATCAGCGCGGCGAAGACAGCGCCCAGTATGAGATGCTCGGTCACGCTGTTCACCGAGTCCTTGATGAAGACGCTCTGGTCGCCAATTATCATGGTCATGACGTCCGGGGGCATGGAACCCCGTATCTCCGTCAGGCGCTCCTTGATATTGTCCACCACCGCGACCGTGTTGGTGCCGGACTGCTTTTTTACCACCAGCGTGACCGAAGGCTTGCCGTTATAGAACGAGGCCGTGCCCATGCGCTCGCCCGTATCCTCGACCCGGCCTATGTCGGAGACGCGCACCTGCGAGCCGCCTATGTTGGCGATCACTATGTCGCCGAACTGGCGGGCCTCATCTATGCGCCCCAGCGTGCGCAGGACGAATTCCTTGTCCTTCTGCTCCACCTTGCCGCCGGGTATCTCGATATTCTGCTGGACGATGGCGTCCTTGACCTTGCTTATCGGCAGGTTCAGCGCGGCCAGCTTGAGCGGGTTGACCACTATGTGGATCTCGCGCTCCCGGCCGCCGACTATGTCCACCGCGCCCACGCCGCTGACGGTCTCTATGTTCTCCTTGATGCTCTTTTTGGCGATATGCGTCAGGTCTATCAGGTCGCGCTCGCCGTAGACGACCACGTTGAGGACGGCCTGCGCGCCGATGTCCAGCTTGCCTATGACCGGCGGATCCGTGCCCTGCGGCAGCCGGGCCAGCACGGAGTTGACCTTGTCGCGCACTTCCTGCGCGGCCACGTCGCCGTCCTTCTCCAGCGCGAACTTGAGCATGACCAGCGAGAGCCCCTCGTAGCTGGTGGAGTTGATGTCCTCGATGCCGGAGATGGTGTTGACCGCTTCCTCTATGGGCTTGGTTACGGAGGATTCCATCTCCTCGGGGCCGGCGCCCCGCAGCGTGGTCTGTATCATCACGAAGGGAAATTCCACGTTGGGCAGCAGGTCGATGCCCAGGCGGAGATAGGACGCCGCGCCCAGCACCAGGACGGTGAGGATCATCATCGTGGTGAGTACCGGGCGCTTTACGGAAAGGTCGGTTATCTTCATGGTCTTACTGAGCCTTTATCTTGCTGCCGTCCTTGAGGCCGTAAAGCCCGAAGGTTATAACTTCGTCTCCCGCTTTCACGCCGTCCACCTGCGTGAACTCGGCGGTGGCGATGCCGGTCTTCACCGGCACCCGCCGCGCCGTATCGCCGGCCGGGACGAAGATCCAGACCTCGCCGTCCCCGCGCATCACGGCGCCGGAAGGCACCGTGACGGCGGCGCCGCGCGAGGCGACGATGACGCGCACCTCGGCGAACATGCCGGACTTGAGGCGACCTTCGGCGTTGTCCAGCAGCACTTCCACGACCGTGCTGCGCGAGCGCGCGTCGAGCACGGGACTGACGCGGTAGACCTTGCCGGTGAAATACCGGTCGGGGAAGGCGTCCACTTTTATTTTGGCGGTCTGGTCCCGGAAGACCTTGCCGATATATTTCTCGGGCACGTCCACTTCCACGCGGACCTTGGACTGGTCCACCACCAGCGCTATCGGCGTCTGGGGGGTGACAGTGGCGCCGGTGTCCTGGTAGACGCGGCCGACTATGCCGCTAAGCGTGGAGGGCACGGGCGCGGGCTCATAGACAACTCCCACCTCGTCGCGCTCCACCAGGGCTACCGCCTCGTCCTTCCTGACCGGGTCTCCTTCCTTGAGCAGGTTGCGCAGCAGCTTGCCGGCCGCGCGGGGGTAGAGAGTCGCCTCGTCCAGGGCCCGCACGGAGCCGGTCAGGAGTATATAGTCTTCGAGCGGGCGTACCTGCACCGTCTCGGTCCTGACCAGGAAGCGGTCTTTCTCAAGGGCTTCAAGGGCCTCTTTGGCGCGGTTCCCGCAGCCGGCCGCCGTCAGGGCGCAAGCGGCCAGGAGTAAAGCGGTCATCTTGTTCTTGTTCATTTATTCTTCCTTTTTAAGTTCACTTTCCCGCGGCCCAGTCCAGCTCGGCGGCCGCCGAGCAGACGTCGTGCTGTGCCTGGGTGTAAAGGGTCTGGGCCCTGTTGAGGGCGAGAGTGGTGTCGTTGAGGTCCAGTTGTCCGGCGAGGCCGCTCTTAAAGCGCAGCTCGGTGGCCGCGAGGGCCTTGCGGGCGGTTTCCACTGCCGCGGCCTGTGAGGCGAGGCGCTGGGAGGACTCTTTGAGTTCCAGCCACGCTTTTTTAACGGTTATCTTAAGTCCGCGCTCGGCGCGCGCCAGGTTCTCTTCGGCCACCTGCAGCGCCAGGCCGGCCTGTTTCACGCGCGAGGAGACCGAGCCGCCGGAGAATAGCGGCAGGTTGAGCCTGACCCCGGCCGTCAGCGCCCAACTGCGTTCATCGGCGCCCGGGAAGGAAGAGTCGGTCTGGCCCTGGAAGCCGCGCGAGGCGAAGGCGTTGAGGTAGGGATAGTGACCCGCCTTCTCCAGCGTGGCGTTCTGGGCGGCCAGCTTTTTCTCCAGGCCGGCCAGCCTGTACTCCGGCCTGGCCGCCATGGCGGACCTGTAGAGCTCGTCCAGCGGGCCCGGCTCCGCGGGGGAGCAGCCCATCGCGCCGGTCAGCTCCAGTTCCGCGTCGGGGTCCAGGCCGAGCAGGTCCTTGAGCGCCAGCAGCCCGGCCTCGTAATAGTTCAGGTTCTGCGTGACGGCGGGTTCGTTGTTGGAGACTTCCACGCGCTGGCGCAGCAGGGCCAGGTCGCTGGCCAGGCCCTGCTTGTACCGGGCCTCTATGACCGAGAGATGCTGCCTGGAGAGGCCGAGCGTCTCCTCCTGTATGTCCGCCATGGCCTTGGAGAGCAGTACCGAATAATACATCTGCGTGACGGCCTTGCGCACCGAATTGCGCGCCGAGCGCAGCCGCTCGGCGCTGGAGTCGGAGTAGATGCCGGCCATCCTGATGCCGGTGGATACTTTGCCTCCGGCCCAGAGTATCTGATTGAGGTCCAGGGAGGCGGACCAGGCGTTGTCGGAACCCAGCTCTATCCTGTTGCCGCCGAAGAACAGGGAGGGCTTCTCGATGTTGCGGGTATAGGCGGCGGCGGCGCTGAGCTGGGGGTAGATAGTGCCCCAGTATTCGCGTATCTTCTCCTTATATATAAGGCGGCCGCGCTCGGCGTTGGCCACGTCGGTGTTGTTCTCCAGGGCCAGCTCCACCGCCTGCTCCACCCCCAGGGTCACCGGCTCCGCCGCGGTAAAAGCGGGGAGCAGCAGGAGCGCTAAGGCGGCGGACTTGAGCGAGCGCGCGCCGGCGCAGATAAGCCGGGCCAGGCGGCGGGGCAGGCCTTTGTCTATCGCGGAGGCTCCTTTCTCCCTGGCCTCTATCATGAAATGCTCGATGACCGAGCTGATCATGTGAAGGACGTCCTCGGCGGCCTGGGGCGGGAACTTTTCCCTCTTGAGCATCGTGCGCAGGGCGCTCCTGTTCCTTTCCTTGAGGTCGCGCGCCAGATGGGACAGCGTGCCTTCGGAAGGCGAGGACATTATCTTCAGCGCGCATTTGGGCATCTCGGGATAGCGGCGTATGAAGGCCAGGTGGTTGGAGAACACCTTCTCCAGGCGGCTTTCCAGGTCCAGTCCGGGCTGGTCTATCTCCACCCGCAAGTCCTTGAAATGCCTGGTGCCCTCCTCGAAGGCCGCTTTTATCAGGGCGTCCTTGTCCTTGAAATAGTAGTAGAGGACGGGTTTGGTTATCTTCAGCCTGGCCGAGAGCTCGCGCATCGAGACCGCGTCGGGGCCGCGCTCGGCCATCATGGCGGCGGCGGTCCCGAGTATCCTGCGGCGGGTCTCTTCGGCGCGCTTCTGTCTGGGAGGATTCATGCTGTTCTCCGTCGCTGTCTATACTTACCGGTAGGTAAGTTTAGCAGAACGCGGCGGGCCAGGTCAATCGGCGGGGGCGTTGGGGTCAGCGGGCGGAGACGGCGGCGGCGATGCGGCGGGCCATGCGGTCCGCGAAGTCGGGGGGGAAATTGGCGAAGCGGCTGTGCTGGAACTCAAAGATGGTCAGCGTCATGACGCCGCGCACCAGCAGCCGGGCGTCTTCGGCCGAGCCGGGCGGGATGCGGCCGTCGCTCTCCATGGCCGCCATCACTTTTTTGAGCGCGCCGGCGTGCCGGGCTATCCGCTTGTCCGCCATGCGGCTCAGCGGCGAGCTCTCCGGCGCCGAGTAGAGCTTGAGGAGGCATTTGGCCGCCTCGGGGTTGGAGCGGAAGAACTTCATGCGGCTGCCGAGCATGCCGCGCACCAGCGCCTCCAGCGTCACGGACCGGTCCAGCGCGGCCGCCCAGTCGCCGCCGGATTCCCGCGAGGTTTCTTCGAAGACCTCTTCTATCAGCGCTTCCTTGTTTTTAAAATAATAGTAGAGGAGCGGCTTGGTCAGCCCCAGCCCGTCGGCTATGCTCTCCATCGAGACGGCGTCCGGCCCCTGGTCGGAGATCATGCGTATGGCCGCGCGCAGTATCTTCGCCCGCGTGGCTTCGCCCTTGCTGGGCTTGCTGGTCCGGTCTTTTTTCATGGGCGGTCAGGAACGATTATACCAGCGCCGCCGCCGGGCCGTCAAACCGGGGGCCGAAGGGGGCCTAAGGGCCCAGAAAGGCGTAGGTCCTTTTTTCAGGCCAGCATGGGCTTACGGGCCCTTGGGCCGCCGCCCGGTTTAAGTTAACATTTATCAACAGTTTCCTTTGTAATCCCCCGAAAGGCGGGGGAGTATCCACGCGGCCGCCTATGAATGGCCGTTCACCAGGGGAAAACAGGATAAGGGTTTATTCCTGTTTTCTTATTTTTGTTTCTCCTGGTGAAAAACGGATGATAAAAACACTCGCGATCATGCTCTTTTCGGCGCTGCCGGTTTATGCCGGCGGGGCGACCGTATTCACGGACCCTTCCTTCCAGAACTTCACCGAGCTGGCCTACGGCTATAAAAAGCCCGGCCGGAACAACGAGCCGCCGGCTCATCAGGTGCCGGGCGCTATGCCGCCCGGCCGCGCGCACGCCGCCCCCTCCGATCTGCGCGACGCGGTGGGCTCCGCATCGGCGGGGGACGCCATGCGGCCGGTCGCAGAGCTCCCGGCACCGACTGCGGGCAATGCCGCCCTGTTCCAGCAGGTCGTTCCCCTGGTCAACGCGGTGGGTCCCGCATCAGTGGGGGACACCAAGCCGCATGGTGTCCCCCTGGCCAAGCCTCCGGCTCCGGAGACCGGCCTGACGCTTCCGCCCGATGTGCCCGTCGGCTGGCCGCATATGATCTACCGCGTCCGCTCGGCCCTGCGCCGCGGCCCCATCTCGTCTCCCGTGCCCTCCCCGGGTCCTGTTCCGGCCTCGTCCCACAGGGACCTGGTCTTCATAAGCTTCGTGCCGGTCCCCGACGATTTCGGCCCGCTGGTGAGCGAACTGTCTTCCGCTTCCGGGTTTATATACACCGGGGAGCGGGCGCTCCGCTATAATCCCTCCACCACAGCGCAGATCAAGGTCTACGGGCTGGTGCCCTCCGCCTCCCTGCCCTCGATATACTGCCATCCCGCCGTAGCGCGGGTCGGCCTGGAGCGCGGCCGCCCGGAACTGCCGCTCAAGAGCACCGTGGTTTTTACGCTGCGCGTACCGGCCGGCGTCAATCCCGGGGAATTTATAGAGTCTTTCGTGGCGTCCATGTCCGCGCGGGCGGGCTTCGCCCTCGCCGCTTCGGTCCCCGCCGCCGGCGGCAGGCCCGGCCTCGACACCTTCACCCCTTATTCGGTATCGGGCGAGGTCCACTCGGACCGCGTCAATGAACTCATAGGGTCCCCTTTCGTCACCACTGTCTCCGTAAAGAGCTGACCACCGCTGAAAACAGGCCCCGCCCTTTAACGGCGGGGCCTTGTGTTATATAATAATAAGATGCAGGAACACGCCAACAACCATGTTCAATCCACGGAGACCTCCCGCCGCAAAGGCTACAGGGTGGTCTTTTTGCTCGCTTTTACCGCGGCCGTCCTCTTCGAGGCCCTGCTCTTCATGCATACGCAGGCGAGGGAGATCCTTGCCATGCTGGAGGACGATTTCCGCGTCGTCGTCCTGCTCAAGGACGGCGGCCGCAAGGAACGCGACGTCCTCTGGGAGTCGATACGCGCCCTGCAGGGCGTCAGGAGCGCGGTCTTCATCTCCAAGGGCGAGCGCCTGGCGCGCATGCGCGAAGAGGACCCCGAGCTTATAAAAGGCGCCCTCTCGCTGGGCCCCAACCCGCTGCCGGATTCCTACGAGATAGCGGTGGACCAGTCAATCCTGAGCTCGCTCAATTCCTGGACAGAGCTGCTCTGGGGCATGGACGGCGTCGCCGAGGTGCGCTATAAGCAGCTGGAGGCCTACGCCCTCCTGCATTTCTCCTTCTACGACAATTTTATAGCGCTGGCCTTCGGCCTGGCGCTGCTCGGCGCGGTGCTGTTCTCGCTCACCGTGCTGCTGCACCGCTTTTCCCCGGCCGGGCGCAGAGCACCCGGCACCGACTGCGGGCAAAGCCGCCCTGATCCGGCCGGCCTCATGGAGGGCATCAGGAAGGACAAGCGCTGGTTCCTGTCCGGCGCCGGCGGCGCGGCCGCGGCCGTGCTGGCCTGCTACCTGATAGTCTACCCCGTGCGCTACCTCAGCCCCGTCTGGGCCTGGCCCAACCCGCTCTGGCATCTGGCCGGGGTACTGGCCGCCGGTTTCCTCGCCTGGACCATGGTGCAATGGAAAAATTCGCGATAGTCTTTCTCGGTCTGCTTCTTCTCGCGCCGCCCGCTTTCCCGCAGACGGCGGCGCAACTGCTCGACCGCAAGGATAAGCTCGAGGCGATAAATAAGCAGCTTTCGGAGAAGCAGGCGGAACTGGAGCGCTACCAGGCCGAGCAGAAGCAGATCTCGTCCGAGATCGATAAGCTCAGGCGGCAGGACCGGCTGACCAAGGGCCGTCAGCGTGAGCTGGAGGGCCAGCTCGGCGACTCGCGCAGGAAAGGTTCGGAGACCAGGGAGAAGCTCGCCTCGCTCGAGAGGGCGCAGGACGAGCTGGCCGGCGCCGCCTCGTCCGAGGTCGCCATGTACGCCACGGACCGGCTTTTCTATTCGCCGTATTACGGCCGCGCCGACCTGATGCGGGACGTTTTTATCCGGACGGCCATAATGAACAAGTACGCGCTGGCCGCCACGCTCAAGGGAGAGAAGAAGCGGATCTCGGACGATATACAGACCCTGGCGAAGCGGCAGCGGGAACTTTCCGTCAACCGGGAGAGGCTGGCGAGAGAGATAACCGTAAGCCAGCGCAATGTCCGCACCAAACAGCAGGAGCTCTCGCTGTCGAAGAGCAGGGAGAAGGCCCTGCGGCGGGAACTAGAAGACCTCAAGAACGCCGCCGCCGGGCTCAGCACCCTGGTAAAGAAACTCGAGAAGCAGGCGCCCTACAAGACGCGCAAGGCCGGCGATCTCCCGATAGAGCGCAATTCTCTGCCCTGGCCGGCGGCCGGCCGCCTGATAAGCAAATACGGCCGGGAGCATGTGCCCGAGCTTAAGACCTGGATAGTCCGCGAGGGCATACGTATCCGCACCGCCGACCGGGCGCCCGTCACGCCGGTGCTGCCCGGCAAGGTGATCTATTCCGGTCCTTTCAGGACTTACGGCAACGTGGTGATAGTGGACCATGAGAAGGGGTTCTTCACGGTTTACGGCCTGCTCAGTTCGGTGACGGCGTCCAAGGGCGACAGTGTGGGCGTCGCGTCGCGTATCGGCTTCGCCGGCGCGGATACCCAGGCCATTTCAGGCGGCGAAACGGCCGAGGGCAGCACGGTGTATTTCGAGATACGCTCGGGCGCCGACGCCATCAACCCGCTGCCCTGGCTGACCCCGGCGCCCTGAGCGGCGGGAAAAGGTATAATTAGAGGTGCGCCACGGGGCGGGCGCGTACCACTAACGTGTCGCTTTTTCTTTATTTTTCAAGGAGAAATATATGAGGATCCCCAGAAAAGTCATTCTGATAGCCGGGACGGCGGCCCTGATGGGCATAGTCTTCCCGTACGCCAACTCCGCGGTGGACCGGACCTACCAGCAGCTCAAGACCATAGTGGACGTGCTGGAGCTCATCAAGGAGAACTATGTCGAGGAGACGGAGTCGCAGAAGCTGATATACGGCGCGGCTCACGGCATGGTGCGGCAGCTCGACGATTTTTCCCAGTTCATGGAGCCGGACCTCTACAAGCGCGTCAAGAGCGACACGGAGGGGGAGTTCGGCGGCATCGGCATCCGGGTCGACGTGCGGGAGGGCTGGCTGACCGTGGTCACGCCGCTGCCCAATACCCCCGCGTACCGGGCCGGGCTCTATCCCGGCGACAAGATAATCAAGATAGAGGGAGAGGACACCAAGGATATGATAATCGACGAGGCCATCAAACGCCTCAGGGGCGCGCCCGGCACCAAGGTCAACATCACCACGGCCCGCGAGGCCGACGAGAAGGACGCCGACTGGATACAGCGCGACGTGGCGCTGGTCAGGGAGCTCATCAAGACCGAGGCCGTGCGCCACAGGATGCTGGAGGGCAAGGTCGGCTACCTGAAGATCATAGACTTCACCGGGCACGTTGTGGAGAACGTGAACAAGGCCATGGAGTCTCTTAAGGCCCAGAGCATGGAGGCTCTCGTCATAGACCTCCGCTACGACCCGGGCGGGCTGCTGTCGGCCTCCGTAGACATAGCCAAGCTTTTCCTGGGCGACAACAAGATGATAGTCTACACCAAGGGCCGCAAGCCGGAGAACTACCAGGAATTCCGTGCCGGCTCCAAAGCCGCCTACCCCGCTCTGCCCGTGGTGGTCCTGGTGAACCGCTACTCGGCCTCGGCCAGCGAGATCCTGGCCGGCGCGCTGCAGGACAACAAGCGCGCCGTGATCATAGGCGAGCGCACTTTCGGCAAGGCCAGCGTCCAGTCCATGATCCCGCTCTCCGACAAATCCGCCCTGCGCCTGACCATAGCCAAGTATTACACCCCCAGCGGCAAGGCCATACAACGCGATGCCAAGGGCGAGAACGGCGGCATCGTGCCGGATATCGAGATCAAGGTGGACCGCGAGACCGAGATCAAGCTGATAAAGCAGGCCGAGGAACTTTTCTACCCGGGCAAGGAAGGGGAGAAGAGCGGCAAGGAGAAGTCCAAGGCCCGCGACGAGATGCTCGAGCGGGGGCTCGAGCTGCTTAAAGCCAGGGAAGTCCTGGGCAACCTGCGGGCGGCCAAGTAAAGAAGTGCAGACGCTCGCCATAGAGACCACCTGCGACGAGACCGCGGCCTGCGTGCTGCGGGACGGCAGGATAATCTCCGAGGCCATATTTTCGCAGATAGCGCTTCACCGGCGCTACAGCGGCGTAGTGCCGGAGCTGGCCAGCCGCGCGCATCTTGAAAAAATAAATCACGTCGTGCGCGCGGCGCTGGAAGGCGCGGGCATAAAGCTGCCGGTGGGCAAAAGGCCGCCCACGGGGGACACCAAGCCGCATGGTGTCCCCAAAAAAAACAAAAAGATCTTCGACGCCGTCGCGTTCTCGCGCGGGCCGGGGCTTCCGGGCGCGATACTGGTCGGCCGCGTGGCCGCGCAGACCGCCGCCCGCGTCTTCGGCGCTCCGCTGATAGGCGTCAACCACCTGGAGGGGCACCTGCTGGCCTGCGAGTTCCGCAAGGGGCGCGCGGACGCCAGGCTTAAATTCCCGCTGGCCGCGCTGATAGTTTCCGGCGGCCACACCGAGCTCTGGCGGGCCGGCGGCTACGGCGAGTATGAACTGCTGGGCCGCACCCGCGACGACGCGGCCGGCGAGGCCTTCGACAAGGTCGCCCGGCTGCTGGGCCTGGGATATCCCGGCGGCCCCGAAGTGGAGCGGCTGGCCCTCAAAGCCGGCAGGAAGAAGCCCGTCTTCCCGCGGCCTTTCCTGGACGGCGGACTCGATTTCTCTTTCAGCGGCCTCAAGACGGCCGTCGCCTATTACCTGCAGGACAATCCCCGCCCCGGGCCCGCGGCCAAAGCCGCGGTCTGCGCGGCCTTCCAGGAGGCGGTCGCCGACACGCTCGCCGCCAAGGCGGCCCTGGCCTGCCGCAAGTCCGGTTTGAAGTACGCGGCCGCGGGCGGCGGCGTTTCGGCCAACTCGCTGCTGAGGGAGAGGATGGCGGCCTCCTGCGCGTCCGAAGGGGCCTCCGCTGTTTTCTCCGAGAAGAAGTACTGCGCCGACAATGCCGCGATGATAGCCCTGGCCGCTCAGCGCCGGCTTGAAAGCGGCCGGCGCCTTAAGCACCGGGTCGAAGTGGACCCGGACCTGAAAATTGAAAGTTGGGGACGCTGATTACTAAATGACTAATTATCAGCGGCGGGCCTCATAACTTGGACAGAAGGACTCTAATTAGTCATTTAGTAATCAGCGTCCCGTAACATTAACTTAACAATAGCCTGTTATAAATTGTTTCGCGAAAAAAGATGAAGATCTGGATCCTGTCCGATTACGATTCCCGGAAGCACCTGGCGGTGAAGAACCTGCTGGCGCGCTTCCACGCGGAATACCCGGAGCACAAGTCTGATTTCGAGGTGCTCAGCCGGCGCTCGCTCTGGGACGCGCTGTTCGCCCATCTCCGGGACCCTAAAAATTCCCCCGCGGCGGACCTGATGGAGCTGCCTCAGTCCTGGATCCCTCTCTTCTCCAAGCTGGGCCTGCTCTCGGACCTTGGGGACACCGGCCCCGCCGCCCGCTATCCCGATTTCATCCGACGTGGCTGCCTGCCCGCCGAGGGCGGCTCGGTGTACGCCATGCCCTGGTGGGTGGAGATCATCTGTCTGCATTACAGGGCCGACTCGCTTAAAAAAGTCTCGAAGGACCCCGAGGCGGACCTCGCCTCCTGGGAGGGGCTCCTGGACGTCTGCGGCAGGCTGAAGGCCGCCTGCCGGAAGAAGGACTATTACCCGCTGGAGAATTCCAATCCTTCGGGCGCGGTCAGCGCGGCCGACGTGCTGCCCTGCGTCTGGAGCCGCGGCGGGGACCTCTTCAGCGAGGGCTTTAGCCGCTGCGCCGTGACCCGCGCCGAGACGGTGCGCGGCATGGAGGACTACCTGGGGCTCGCGGCGAAGGAGTATATGCCGCTCTTCGAGGAGAATTTCCACGAGAGCGGCTTCCTGTCCTCGGGCCTCAGCGACCTGGTCTTTTCCGGCCGCCTGCCCATACAGGTCAAGGCCGTCGGCCGCGGTGCGCAGATGCGCCCGGTCCCCTACCCTTCTTTCGGCAAGCCCGTCTCGCCCTGCTTCGTCAACTCCCTGGCGCTGTGCAGCGGGGCCGCGGGCCAGGAGGGCCCCGCCGCGCTCCTTAAATGGCTGCTGGACTCCAGGCAGTCGCGGTATTTTTCCAACGCCTTCGGCGCCTTCCCCTGCCACCGGCAGCCGCTCGAGGACGCGCTGGACGCTACGCGCCACGGGGCGATGTACCGCAAACTGCTGGAGAACGCCAGGCTCCGGCCAGGCGTGACGGCCTATCCCACCTGCGAGCTGCTGCTGGACGCGGCTCTGGCGGGCGCGGCGCTGCGTTCCGCCGAGCGCGACTACGACGGCGAGGACCTGCGGCGGGAGCTGATAAAGATACAGGGCGAGATAGATTACCTGCTTTCGATATACTGATGAAAAAGAAAGAGCACGATATCTACGAAGAACTGGAGAAGGCGGTCCTGACCGGGCCCAACGCCTTCTTCGGCCACCTGCTCAGGGAACTGGCCGCGGCCTATTCCCTGGACGGAGTGGCGTTCTTCGAGCCGGACCTCAAGAAGTCGCTGCTGGGCCTGAAGCTGCGCTACAAGCACGGCCTCGTCTTCGAGCACGAGGAGAACATCCGCTTGGACCAGGCCTCTCCGCTGGGCCAGGCCATACTGCGCGGCCGCTCGCACGCGGCGCGCCTGCCCGGCATGCACCATCTCTATATCCCGTTCTCGCTGGAAGGCCAGGCCGGCGTCCCCGGGCCGCAGCGCTCCGGCGTCATCCGCGCCGAGCGGCTGCACGGCAAGCGCGGCTTCCGCGACCGCGAGCGCCAGGGCGCGCAGACCATGGTCCGGAACCTGGTGAGGCATTACTACCGCGCCGAATACGCCGAACTCTCCCGCCGCCACGAGCGCGGCATGGCCGCCGTGGCCGAGCTGACCGAGATCTTCGCCACCTCCATACGCGTGCGCGAGAGCTTCAAGCATATCCTGACCGGCGTACAGAAATATTTCGGCTTCGACCGCGTGCGCCTCTACCTCATCGACAAGGGCGCCAATAAGCTCAAGGGCGAGTACAGCGCCGACATCCGCGGCCAGGTCAAAAGCATCTCCTACGACGAGATACCGCTGGAGCCGGGCGCGCACCGCTTCGCCGATATAGTGCTGGGCAAGAGCACCGGCGCTTTCATGGACCGCTACCGCGAATGCGTGCTGTACCTGCCGCTGGTCGTGCAGGGCTCCACCATCGGCCTGCTGATAGTCGACAACATACTTTCGCAGCACAAGATAGACCCCGCCGACCTTTCGATGCTGAAGTCCTTCGCCGGACAGATCGCGCTGGCCGTTGACAACGTGAAGCTCTTCGACAAGGTGGAGGAGCTCTCGCTGCACGACGAGCTGACCAGGCTGCCGCTGCGCAGGTATTTCATGCAGCGCTTCCAGGAGGAGTTCTACCGCGCCGAGCGCTCGCGCAAGCCGATGGCGCTGGCCTGGATAGACCTCGACTATTTCAAGGAGATCAACGACACCTACGGCCACCAGATCGGCGACAAGGTGCTCAAGGAGGTCGGCCGCGTCATATTGGGCAACCTCCGCAAGATCGACTTCCCCTGCCGCTACGGCGGCGACGAGATACTCATACTGCTGCCCGAGACCGGCGCCTTCGACGCCAGGAAACTCTGCGAGCGCCTGGCCGCTGAGATACGCGACCTCAAGATCCCGGTGCCGTTCTCCCGCAACCGCGAGCTGCAGGTGTCGCTGAGCGTTGGCATCTCGGTGTTCCCGCACGACGCCTCGTCCACCGAGGAACTGCTGCGCAAGGCCGACGAGGCGCTCTACAAGGTCAAGTCCGGCGGCCGGGGGTCCATCATGCTGTTCGACGAAAAGGCGGCGGAGGCCGCGCCCGATGCGAAATAAACCGCTCTTCACGGTCCTGCTGGCCCTGACGCTGGCGGCCCCTCCCGCGTCCGCGGTCTTCGAGGACGTCGGCCTGGGCGCGGACCAGGCGGCCATGGCCTGGTCGGGTTCGGTCCTGGACGGCCACGGCCTGCTCAACCCCGCCGCGGCCGGCAGTACCCGCAAGACCGTCGCCGGCGCCCATTACCTGTCGTCCTTACGCCTGCCCAGCGGGCCTTACGATTTCAGCGACTACTCCTTCGACCTGCGCCATCCGCTGCTGCTGAAGGGCCGGCAGGGGACCTTCACGGGGGCCGTGCGCTACCGCACCGGCTCGCTGGCCCGTCGCAGAGCTCCGGGCACCGACAGCGGACAAAGCCGCCCTGATCCGGCCCGCCAGCGCGACATCGCGCTGGGCTGGTCCAGCTGGCAGCTGATGCGCGTCTCCGGCGGCTCGCTGGACCTGGGCGTCAATTTCAGGATGCAGCAGCTTACGCATATCCCCAGCGAGGAAGCGGTCAGCAATCCCGGGCTGGACCTGGGCGCGGTGTACAGGGGGGAAGAGGGGATATCCTACGGCTTCTCGATACTGAACCTGGGCAATCCCTCTTTCGAGACCGGCACGCTGGCGGACAACTCTCCCAGGATCTACAAGCTGGGCGCCGCCCAGGAGGCCAGGCATTACCGGCTGGCCATGGACTTTACCCGCCGTTCCGATTCCGCCGGGCAGGGCGTCACCTACACGCTCAGTTCCGGCGCGGAGCGGGCCTGGCATTTTCTCAGGCGCGGCGCGCTGCTGGCCAGGGGAGGGCTGCACCTGGGCGACGCCTCGTCGCTGCTGGCGCTGGGCGCCGGCTGGCGGCTGGCCGAGTCCGACTTCTCCTACGCCTTCATGCTGCCGCTCAGCGGCGGGCAGGGCGTCGGCCACGCGCTGACGCTCAACCTGCGCTTCGGCGACAGGGACGCCTCGCGCGAGTGGGAGAACCTCCTGCAGAGGGAGATGAAGTACCGGCGCGACCTGCTGTCGGCCCTCGACGAGGCCTCGCTGCGCGAGCGGGCCCTCAAGGACGAGCTGGATTTCCTGCGCCGGGAGTTCGTCTCGCTCAACTCGATGTTCGCCTCCGAGTCCGAGCGCGCCGCGATGGCCGGCGACCAGAAGCGGCGCGTGGAGGACGCCCTGGAGCGCCAGCGCCGCGCCGCGGCCGAGCTGAAGGCGCTGGAAGAGAAGCGCCGTAAGGACAAGCTGACCCAGCTCTCCTACCAGTTCAGCCTTGATTTCGAGGCCTACCTGAAGATGAAGGGGGGGGGAGCCCCGCCCGAGAGCCTGCGGGCCGCGCTGGGCCGGGTCATAGGCCAGTACCAGGATTCGGGCATAGATATCAGCCGGGCCACGGTGGAACTGCAGTCGCTGATGGGAAAATAGCGGCACAAGGCATAGCCTGGCCGTCTGGTTTAGCGCAACTGTAACTTTTTGTTCACAATTATTTCACCGCCCCTTAACGGCTTCCCTTGTAGAATAATGTGACCGCCGGGCCAGCAGCCCGCGGCCTTTTATGGAAAATTCCGAGCTGGACAAGAGAATATCCGAGGTCTGGAAGCGCGTTTCGGGGACGGACCTGCCTCCGACGGCGCCGCCCATGCCCGAGATGCGCGAATCCTCGGTCGAGACCGTCCGGTTCCTCAAGGATAATTACGGCAAGGCCCAGGCCGACTGGGAGCGCCTGCTCTCCGCCAAGGAGCTCAATCTCCGCGACCTCTCCTTCCAGCTTACGGAGACCCGCGCCCACCTGGCCGAGCTCAAACAGCATTACACGGAGGCCCGCGAGAAGCTGGTCACCGAGCAGCTCAATACCGCCCTGAACCTGGAGGAGACCCGCAAGGTGCTCCGCGAGCAGAAGGCCTCCCATCACAAGGAGGTGCGCCTGCTGCAGGAGGTGCTCGAGAGGAGCAAGCACGAGCTGCGCGAGCTGGGCGCCCGGATAGAGGCCCTGACCCGCGAGCGCGACGAGCATCGCCGCAAGCACGGCGAGACCAACGTGGAGTCCGCCGGTCTGCGCGACGCCGCCGCCGCGCTGGAGAAGCGACTTTCCGACGCCAAGGCCGCCGTAGAAGCCACGCTCTCCGAGCTGCTGGCCGAGCGCAAGGAGCGCGCCGAGGCCGCCCGCCGGATCAAGGAGCTGGAGCGCAAGAATTCCGGGATGGCCGAAGAGCTCTCCGCCGCCAGGTCCGCCTGGGACGCCGAGCGTACCCAGTGGAAGGAACTCTGGGAGCGCGAGCGCTCGGTCTGGGAGACCCATCGCCAGGAATTCGCCGTCTGGGAGGAGCGCCTGCGCTCCGAGCGCCAGGCCTGGCTGGAGAAGCTGCGCGGCGAGGAAGAGAAGGGGCTCGGCTACGCCGAGGGGCTCACAAAGGTCCTGAAAGATTCCTCCGAGTGGTCGCAGAAAGTCACGCAGGTACTGCAGCTATACGCGCTCAAGGGCGTCGAGCTGCCCAAGGTCTTCGTCGCCACTCCCTCCGGCCCGGTAGAGCGGACCCGCGGCCTGCGCCGCGCTTTCATGATGGCCGGCGCCGCCCTGCTGCTGCTGGCGGGCGCCGCTTTCTATATCCGCGATTACCGCTCCAAACCCCATTTCACCCTGCTGCAGTCCTGGCCCCTGGACCTTAAAGGAGTATCTTATATAGCAGGCTCCGAGGAGGGCCTCTGGCTGGCCGACTGGGAGAGCGGCCTGGTCCTCAGGGACCGCAAGGATATGGCCACGCTCAGGCGCCTGGATGGGTCCGCCGCCGTTCCTTTGCGCGCCGCCGCCGCGGCTCCCGTGCCCGGCTCGGTCTGGGCGCTGGACCTGGCCCAGCTCCGGCTGGTGCGCAAGGAAGCCGTCTCCGGCCGCGAACTCGACAGCGTCCGCACCCCCGGCCCCGCGCCGCAGGGCCTGGCCCACGACGGCCACAGCCTCTGGTCCTTCGACGCCGCCTCGGGCCTGTTCTACCGCCACGGCCCCGACCCGGCCAGGGGGGCGCTCGCCAGCTACGAGATAAAAGGCGTCAAGACCGTAAAGGCCATGCAATGGGCCGGCGGCCGGCTCTGGGTCCTTGACGGCAGCGGCGCCCTGGGCATATACGATTTCACCCATCAGGGTTTTAGGAAATCCGCTTCAAGGGATATGGGCCCCGCCGTAGAGGGCTTCTGGCTGGACGGAACAGCGGCACTGCCGCCCCAGGTGCCGGGAGTTATACGACCGGCCGGCAAGGAGTTCTGGACTCTGGAGAAAGCCCGGGATTCCTCGCTGCTGGAACTCAGGAAAAGCGGCGTGAAGTTGTATTGATTGACGAGACGTCAAAATGCGAGAATTACGGGATATTAAGGGGACACAATACTTAATTCCCTTGTATCGGGATGGACAACGGATCTGAGCAGAGAAAACAGAGGGGAATTAAGTATTATGTCCCCTTTTTACGGAGCCTGAGATTATGAAAAACAGGATTTTGGCGGCTATACTCGCGGCGGCGGGGCTATTGTCCGCTTCCCCGGCCCTGGCCCAGCAGCTCTATATTTCCGATATGCAAGTTCGTTACGACACCTCGGTGGCGAATTCCTGGTGCAACGCCACCACCGATCCCAGCGCCTCCAGCGGCAACAATTACTCTTTTTTTACCAATGGCCCTACCGGAGACCCCAATATCTGGTCGGCCAAGATAGAATACGACCGGCCCAGGGCGGCCGCCGCATACCCGGGCGGCTGCCTCAAGCTCTGCGCGCAGATACAGTGCGTGGTGCCCAGCACCCCCACCACCTTCGGCGTAAACGAGCTCTATTACGAGATCTTCAAGTTCGGCCCCGGCGGCAATCCGCTGGACCCGGCCTCCACCCCGCCGCTCAAGACCATCAACATCAGCAATGTAGGCACCTGCTCCCAGCTCACCGGTGCTATAAGCATACAGACGGTTGGTGGTGCCGGCCACTATTACTGCACGGCCTGGGACGGCAGCTACAATATCAACGGCATCTTCGGCAAGACCAACGGTCAGTACGGTTTCCGGGTCAAGGTCGAGACCAACGAGGTCAGCCAGCAGGCCGGCAATATCTCCATCTCCAAGACCGCGGCCTATCCCGGAGAGAGCCAGTACCCGATAAGCGTGGACGTCATCAATGTCCACTCCGTCCGCTCCAGTCCGACGGTCGTCGGCAGGATAACCGGGGTGGCCGCCCAGCCGTACAATATCCTTTACAGACTCTCCAAGGACGCCACCACCACCATAAAGATATACCCCACCGGCGCCACGTCTTTCGGCCCCCTGGCCAGGACCATCGTCGACGGTCTGCCCAGGGTGGGCGAGGGCACGCCCGACGGCACGCTGACCAACGGCGACTTCTGGGACGGCCGGGACAACCAGGGCCGCATGCTGCCGTCCGGCGTTTACGCGGCTTATATAAACGCCGAGGGCTACGACTTTTTCGGCCGGGACATAGCCTGGGGCGCCACCACCTTCATCTCGCTCGACCCTCTCCAGATCACCGACGTGGCCATAAAGCCGCTGGGCGTCTCGTCCACGGACCTGGCCACCATCAGCTATATGCTGACCGAGGCGGCCACCGTGTATGTCGGCATCTATTCGCCGGGCACCAGTTTCACCGGTATCAACACCTCTCCGCCGGTCATCTCCAGCGGGCAGCTGCTGCGGCTGATGACCGAGCAGAAGGACAGGCGGACGACGGTCTCCACCTTCTGGGACGGCCGCGATTCCGCCGGCAGACCCGTCTGCGACGGCGATTATGTCTACGCCATCTGGGCCGAGCTGCCGTCCGGCGGCTGGACGGTGAGGACCAGCAAGACCATGGTCGGCGTGGTGCCGGTCGCGCGGGGGCTGCCGCTCAACCTGCTGACGCCGTCCTCCACGGTCATAGGCTCCAGCCCCACCGCGGCCGGCCTGGACCCGTTCTATTTCCGTTATACGCCCCAGCGGGACGCGCTGGTGAACCTGACCATCAAGGCGATGGACGGCGTCACGGTGGTGAGGCGGCTGGTGCAGAACGAGGTGCGCTTCGCCAATTTCTCCAACCGCGATCTCTGGGACGGCAAGGACAATGCCGGCAACTACGTGTCCAGCGGCACCTACCTGGCCGAGCTGGCCACCACCGATCCGCTGCTCTGCGCCTCGGCCAAGATCTCCACGGTCACGGCAATAATCCCGGTGAATATGTTCCGCATAGTGGACGTGCGCAGCGGCTCGCTGCTGGGCGGCACCACCGCCCTGGCCTCGGTCAGTTTCGAGATGTCGCAGACCCTGTGGGTGGACCTGAAAGTCTATCCGGCCGGCACCACCATAGCCGCCAATAACTGGCCCTGGGAAAGCGGTGTGCCGGACCCGGTTTACCGCGTTTCGGGCGTCAGGCCCGGCCGTTTCCGCATCACGGAATACTGGGACGGCCGCGACATGGACGGGTACCTGGTCCCCGACGGCCGCTACCCGTTCACGCTGGTCGGCAAGAGCAGCGGCACGGCCGGCGCCCAGATGCTCTACGCCACCGACAGGGTCAGCGGCTATATCGACGTGACCCGCGGCCAGATAATCTTCTCCGGCTTCGACGTGATCCCGAATATCCCGGCCATGCATAATTCCAGCGACGTGGTGAAGCTGCCTCCCTACGAGATAACCTACGCGCTCAACCGACAGAGCTCGGTCACGGTGCAGATCCTGACGCTGGACATCCCGATGAAGGTGAAGGCCAATATAGTCAGCGGCGGCATACGCGACGGCGACATGATCTACCAGGAATACTGGGACGGCAAGGACGACAACGGCAATTATGTGCCGGGCGGCGCCTATAACGTGCGCATCATGGCCGAGGACCTGCAGGCGCAGCTTACCTCCCGCGCCACGGCCCAGATGACCATAGACGTATTCCCGCTGCGCATTTACGACGTCTCGATAGTCCCCCTGACGGCGGAGAACCCGGCCATCATCTCCTACCAGGTCTCGGAGGCGATGAAGGTGGCGACCAAAATCTACAAGCCCGGCACCGGCCGCCACAACCTGGCCGATCCCGGCGCGGAGGTCTCCGGCACCATAGTCAAGCGCATCATAGGGGTGCGGCCGGCCCGCACGCCCATAACGGAATACTGGGACGGCACGGACCTGACGCTGACCAGGGTCCCCGACGGCACCTATGTGTTCCAGATCTACGGCTCCACCGACACGTCCAACATCAACACGCTCACCGGCGCCGTCGCCAATACCGGGGCGCTGGCCGACGACGTGGTGACCGCCAATATCCCGCTGACCAAGGGCGGGGTCGCCGACCTCTGCGGGGATTTCCAGGCGGGCTCCTACTTCTATCCCAACCCTTACACCGGAACCTCGGGCAGGTTCAGGCTCTGGGCGCCGATAAGCGGCACTATAAGCCTGAAGATGTACAACCTGGCCGGCGACCAGGTCTATAAGTACGATTTCGGCGCCCAGGAGGGCGACAATGCCGTGGAGCATTTCTGGCCGCGCGTCAACATGGCCGGCGCTGCCGTGGCGCAGGGCGTCTATTTCGTCGTGCTGCGCTTCGAGGCGACGCAGGGCACCATGGAAATTTGCCAGACCGTGAAGAAGATACTTATACCCTAAGACGGTGAACCGGGATAAAGGCGGAATTTATGAAGAACATGAAACGTTCATATGCGGGGCTGCCCGCGGCGCTGCTGGCGGCGGCGCTCTGCTGCCCGCCGGCGCCGCTCAGCGCCGCGGACGCGAGCGCGGGCGCCTATGGGGCCGTGTTCATGAAGATCCCCACGGGCTCGCCCAGGGCGCAGGCGCTGGGCAACTCAGGCGCGGCCCTGGTGGAGGGCGCCGAGGCTCTTAACATAAACCCCGCGGGCATCGCCACCTCGCAGCTGCGCGAGTTCAGCTTCTCCTACCTCAGCTGGTTCGGCGGCTACGGCGGCCAGTACCTGGCCTATGTCCACCCGATAGGCCAGTCGGTCATCGGCCTCAACGTCGCCTATTACAGCATAGAGGATTTCGACGTGCGCGATTCCGCCGGCATACGGCAGCACTCCGCCGACGTCAAGGTGAATAACGCCTACGCCACGCTGGCGCTGGCCAAGTCCTTCTTCCTGGAGAGGTTCTCGCTGGGCGCCTCGGTCAAGAGCGTGCTGGAGGACAATCACAGCGCGTCCTACCGGAACTACGTCTTCGACCTCGGCGCCTCGCTGCGGCTGGGGCGCAAGCTCTCCCTCGGCTGGAGCGGCCAGAACTATTCCGGCAGCGAGAAGGAAGTGGTGCAGATACAGCGGCTGGGGGCCGTCTTCTCTCCCAACCCCTTCTTCACTTTCGTAGTGGAGAACAAGAAGTACAGCGACCGCGGCGCGGCCAGCCTGGGCGGCGGCGTGGAGTTCAGCCTGCCGGAGGAATTGCTGCAGGTCGGCAAGGTGTCTTTCCGGGCGGGGTATACGGGCACCAGCGATTTCGGCAAGAGCTACGACGAATCCCTGGACCGGTTCGGCCTCACCGAGGCCAGCGGCTGGAGCTTCGGCGTGGGCATCTACACGGCCCAGTCGCTGGGCTACGGCATCGGGGTCGACTACGCCCTGGTCCCCTACGGGGCGCTGGGCAAGTCCAATCAGCTTTCAGTCAAGATGCAGTTCTAGCCTATGGCTGTGCCGCGACAAACGCTATGCGTCTCAGGCGGCCTGAGCGGGAGAGCGATGAAGACACCGGCAAACAGGCGGCGCGGTCAGACCGCGGTGGAGTATATCCTGGTGACCACCGCCCTGCTGATCGCTTTCGTGATGATATACAGGGTGATGCAGTGGTACCTGACCGCCCAGTTCCGCGAGGGCGGCACGGTCATAATGCGTAAATACGAGGCGCTGCCCTGAGTTCTGCGGCCGGCCGCGGCGGCCGCCCTAAATAATATATAATCCTTTGGACACAGACTCCGCGGAGGTTTCGATAATGAAACTGCTTAAGAACAGAAAAGGTCAGAATACGGTGGAATATCTGCTGATGCTCGCGGTCGTGGTGGGCGTGGTGCTCATCGCCGGCATGGCGCTCAAGAACTACATGCCCGGTCTCTTCCAGAGCATACAGGGTATGATCAGCGGCGCGGCCGGCTCGCTGGGCTCCAGCGGCGGCAACCGCTAAGAGCGAAGCGGACCAGCCGGGCGCCGCCGTTCCCGGCCGCCCCGGGGACACCATGCTGAATGGCGTCCCCGGCGGGGCGGCCGGGAACGGACATTACGCCGGGCAGGCGCGAGGAGCGGAGATGGAGCGGGCTGAACGCAGGAAAGGCCAGGTCACCGTGGAGCTGCTGCTTGTGCTCCCGGTGTTCATGCTGATGCTCTTCCTTATCATGGAGCTCGGCAACCTGGCCTTCCAGACCATCCTGGCCCATCACAGCGCCTACGAACTGTCCCGCATAGGTTCTCTGGTGGCGGGGCCCAAGGGAGGCGAAACCTCCGATAGGTGCGACCACGGCAAGGCCAATATGAGGATGAAGGACGTCCTCCACGAGATGTTCCCCACCAGGAACGATATCGTCGCGGACGCGACCTGCGTGTCGACGGGCTTTGACAGGCAGGCCAAGGCCGACACCCATGATCTGCAGGTGACCCTGTTCTACCCGGCCAGGCTGGTCTTCCCGGGCGCGAGCTATATCCTCTCAGACCCTCCCCAGCGGAAGCACAGCAAGATGATAAAGGTGGTATTGCGCATGCCGGTGGAGAAGCCGTTCTTCCAGTAGCAACGATTTAACAGTTATTTAACACCCCTGTAACCGGGGTCCGGTAAACTATAAATCAGAGGTGCTCCGTTTATGGAAAAGAAAGGATTCCTGCTACCGCTGCTGCTGGCGCTCGGCGCGGCCATGATCTACTGGTGGATACTCTCGCAGAAAGAGAAGAACCTGGCCAAGGCCTACGAGGTAGGCCAGGTCCTCGTCGCCAGGTTCGACCTGCCGTCCCGCACGGTCATCAAGGAAGACCTCGTCGAGGTCATACAGGTGCCGCGCAAGTATATGCAGCAGGACGTTTACGAGGTGCGCAGCCCCTCGGACATCAAACATGTCGCCAATCTCGTCACCTCCATCCGGATCCCCAAGGGCAACCAGGTCACGCAGAGCGCGCTGGTCTCGCTGAGCCCCGAGGCGGGACTCAGCGTCAAGGTCCCGCCCGGCTATCGCGGCTGCATCCTGCCGCTGGAGAACGAACTGCTCCGCCTGGTCAAGCCCGGTGACCGCGTGGACGTGCTGGTCACTTTCGACGCCTTCATGGGCGACGGCAAGAAGGAAAAGGTCACCGCCACCATACTCCAGAACGTCCTGGTCCTGGGCGTGGGGTCCAATCTCGGCCAGGGCATGTCGGGGGGGATGGCCAAGGATAAGGCCGGCAAGGAAGCCGCCGACCAGGCCTTCTCCGACAAGGGCGTGCTGAGCATGGCGCTCAACCCCAACGAGGCGCAGTACCTCTCCCTTTCAGCCAAGACCGGCGAGGTCTCCGTGATAGTGCGCGGCCTGGGCGACATAGAGCTGCACCCGATGGAGATCGCCAGTTTCAGGAAACTGATAAAGTCGTAACGGCCCCCTGCCCCGGAGGATTTAGATGAAACGAACGATACTGACCCTCGCCTTCGCCGCCTTCCTGGCGGCGCCGGCGCTGGCCCAGAAGACGCAGATGGTGGCCGTCAGCGCGGACATCGTGGAGATAAGCGGCTCCATTCAGAAGACGCGCGGTTTCTCCTGGACCCAGATCTTCGAGTTCAGCGAGAAGTCTATCCCCGGCATCATCCGCCTGGGCGAGTTCGAGCGCAAGACGCAGCTGAGCACCTCGCTCAAGCTCCTGGAGACCGAGGGCAAGGCCCAGCTGCTCTCCAACCCCAAGGTCATAGCCAAGAGCGGCTCGCAGGCCAACTTCACGGTCGGCGGCGAGGTGCCGGTCCCCTATTCCAACAACCAGGGCGTGGGCGCCGAGTTCAAGAAGCACGGCGTCATCCTGCAGGTCCTGCCGGTGGTCCTGACCGACAAAAAAGACACTGTGGACGTGCAGATAGCCCTCGAGGTCTCCAACCCGGACTATTCCAAGCCGGTGGTCGTGGGCGGCACCACTATCCCTTCGATGATCACCAGGCAGATCCAGACGGAGGTGGAGCTCAAGAGCGGCGAGACGCTGGTCATAGGCGGCCTCAAGAAGAGCAGCCGCAACGTCTCCAAGCACCGCGTGCCGATACTCGGGCATATCCCGCTGCTCGGCAAGCTGTTCACCTCCACCGATATAGTGGAGGACCAGAGTTCCCTGTTCCTGTTCGTGACTTTCGAGATCATAAAGTAGCGAGGCGGCAAGGATGGAAGAAGCGGTCAGCACCCTCCCGAGGGTGATAACCTTTACCGGCCCCAGGGAAGGGGTCGGGTCCACTACGCTGGCGGTCAACATGGCGCTGGCGTGGGCCAATTACCAGAAGCGCAACGTGCTCATCGTGCCGATGGACCACATGTGCCGGCAGGAGCACGCGCAGCTGCTGGGCCTCAACCCGCCGTCGCTGGCCGAGCTGGTGCGCCTGCTGGGGCGCGATTCTATCAGCGCCCTCGGGGCCCTGATGAAGGGCAAGGTGCCCATCTCGCAGTGGGGCGTGGGCGTGCTGCCGCTCTCCAAGAAGCGCAGCGAGGCCTCCAAGCTCTCGCCCGACCTCATCATGCCGGTGCTCGCCAAGCTCTCCCAGTCGTTCGACATCTTCCTCGACGTCGACCCGTATTTCCCGATGCAGGTCTTCGCCTTCGACATCTCGGATATGGTGTTCTGGGTCACCAATTCCAACGCCAACAGCCTCAACGCCACGGCGGGGATATTCCGCGAGGTGACCGAACTCCATTTCAATACGAACAAGTTCGAGATAGTCTCGAACCTCTACGACATGCCCGGCGCGCTCGGCCCCAAGGAAATCGAGAAGTTCTTCAAGCAGCTGGGCCGCGACGTGCTGGCCTATATGCCCTGGGAGGACGCGCTGCCGGCGGCCGCCAACCAGAACAAGATCCTCATAGTGGAGCAGCCCAACAGCCAGTGGGTCAAGATCCTGCGGGTGCTGCTCGGCCGCATGGCCGAGGTCCCTCCGACGGAAAAGCAGTGGGTCTCCAGCGTCTCGGCCGTGGAATTCTCGCACGGCTCCGATATGCTCTGGCGCGCCGTGGAGCGCGAGCAGCCCGCCGCCGCGGACGCCTCGGGAGGGAAATCCCCGGTCTCGGCCGCCGGCGCGCGCGCCGACGTGCCGCCTTTCTGGGATGAGCTCAAGATGCGGATGCACGGCCTGGTGGTCACCGCGCTGGAGACCGAGCGCATCAAGCTGCTCGACGACGCCGGCGCCAACCAGGAAGTGCGCAGGAAAGTGGACGGCATCATCAACGGCCTGCTGCAGAAGGAGACGGCCAACGTTCTGACGCGCGAGCAGCGCGTAAAGTTCATCAACGAGCTGCTCGACGAGATCCTCGGCCTGGGCCCGCTGGAAGAGCTGATGCGCGACCCGGCCGTGACCGAGATCATGGTCAACGCCCCGGACCGCGTCTTCATAGAACGCGCCGGCAAGCTCACTCTCACCAAATACAAGTTCCGCAACGACGAGCAGATCATCCAGGTCATGAAGCGCATCGTGGCGCCCCTGGGCCGGCGCATAGACGAATCCGTGCCGCTGGTGGACGCCCGCCTCAAGGACGGCTCGCGCGTCAACGCCATCATCGCGCCGCTGGCCGTCTCCGGCCCGACGCTGACCATCCGCCGCTTCTCGGCCAAGCCCTTCACCGACACCGAACTTATAACCAAAGGTTCCATCTCGCAGGACTGCGTCGACTTCCTGAAAGCCTGCGTCAAACTGCGCAAGGACATCATCATCTCCGGCGGCACCGGTACCGGTAAAACGACCTTTTTGAACATGTTGTCCAGCTATATCCCCGAGGACGAGCGCATCGTCACAGTCGAGGACGTCGCCGAACTCCGGCTGCAGCAGGATCACTGGGTCCGGCTGGAGAGCAAGCCGGCGAACATCGAGGGCAAGGGAGAGGTGAGCATCCGCGACCTGGTCAAGAACTGCCTCCGTATGCGCCCCGACCGCATAGTCGTCGGCGAAGTCCGGTCCTCCGAGGCCCTGGACATGCTCCAGGCCATGAATACGGGCCACGAGGGCTCCCTGGCCACCATCCACGCCAACACCCCGCGCGACGCGCTGACCCGCATGGAGGCCATGTGTCTCATGGCCGGCGCCGATCTGCCTATCTGGGCGCTGCGCGAGATGATCGCCTCCGCCGTGCACATGGTAGTGCAGCTGACGCGTTTCTCCGACGGCACCCGTAAGATCACCGCCGTGACCGAGATCACCGGCCGCGACGAGAATACGATCCTCACGCACGACCTTTTTAAGTACCACCAGACGGCCATAGACCACGCGACCGGGAAGGTGAGCGGCTATTTCACGGCCACCGGAGAGCCGCCCAAGTTCTTCAAGGACTTCGATACCCACGGCATCACGGTGCCGGTGGAGATGTTCTGGACCGAGGAGCAGCGGCGCGCCCGCGCGGGGGGGCAGCGCCCGTAGGGGCGGTCTTATGAGGAAAGCGGCCGCCATACTGCTGCTCCTGTTCTGTTTCGCCGCGCCGCGGGCGGAAGCCTCCGTCTTCACGCGCGCCGAGATGGACGAGGTGAGCTGCGCGGCCCTTAAGCTGCAGCTCTTCTACTACTACTTCGCGCCCGACCGCGAGCAGAAGATACTCGATTACACCTTCAAGTGCCGCGGCCGCGACCTGCGGCTGAAGATGCCGCAGTGGATGATCGATTCCGTGCTCGTCATGGCGACCAAGCCGGCCTGGCGCGACCCCGAGGAGGGCGAGATCAGCGAATCCGCCCTCTGGCAGGCCTCGGTCTCCATTCTCTACGAGTTCATGGAGATAAGCCGCAAGACCTTCCCGTCGGACCAGGGCGGCGCCTCCATCGCCCCCGCGCTGCTGGTCAAGGAGTATTCCGACATGCGCATCCGGTTCCAGATGTCGCTGGACCGGCTCTACCGCGCGCGCCTCAACGACTCCCTGGACGGCCGCGGCCGGGGCATACTGGCCACTTTTTCACTTATGTTGAAACAGATGGAGAGCATCGCCGACGCCATCTCCAGTTCCAACTCCCAGGCCTACGCCGAGGCCGTCACCGCCTCGGCGGTGCTCGCCCAGGACGCCTTCTTCCAGGTCTTCGAGCCGCCGCGCAAATACGAGCCGCCCCGGCAGGCCTCCAGGGGCGAGGAACTGGCCGCGGTCGCGGCCACGATCATCGGCGTGATACTGGTCTTCGCCGCCGTCCGCCTTTTCTTCATGCTCAACGAGAAGGAGACGGAGAAGATGACGGCCGACTACATGGGCCGCGTCAACAAGTGGACCGACGACTTCTCGCGCCAGTTCATGACGGTGAAGGTCCATTACATGGTTTTCATCCCGGCCGGCCTCTTCGCGCTGCTGGGCCTGCTGACCTTCAACCTTCTCCTGTTCTTCATGCTGAGCATCTTCGGCATGTACCTGGGCATGAAGATGCCGGGCATGGTGCTGCGGTCGCTGAAGCAGAGCCGCGGCAAGAAGATCGACACGCAGCTGATGGACGGCCTGATCCTGCTGTCCAACTGTCTTCGCTCGGGCCTGGACGTGGTACAGGGCTTCGAGATGGTCTCCAAGGACCTGATCCCCCCGATCGCCGACGAGTTCGGCCTGGTCATCAAGAACTATCAGCTCGGTATGCCCTTTGAGAAGGCCCTGGGCGTGATGGAGGAGCGCGTGGAGTCCAAGATGCTCGCCTACATGATCCGCGCCATCGTGCTGCAGCGGCAGATGGGAGGCAACCTGACCAGGGTCTTCGAGCGCATCGTGGTGGACATCCGCGAGGAGTCCAAGCTGGAGGAGAAGACCAAGGCGATGACGGCCCAGCAGAAGATCCAGTCCGTAGTCGTGGGCATCATGCCGTGGGTCATGGTCGGCGTCATGTTCATGTTCCAGCCGGATACGATGATAAAGTTTTACGGGTCGCCGCTGGGCATGTTCGTCTTCGTCGGCTGCGCGATCTGGATAGCCATAGGCATGAAGGTGGTTTCCAGCCTGGGCAAGATCCGGGTGTAGCAAGGGCTCGTTAAAGGATAACTGATACAATCTGGCCGGGCGATTTTATGAGCGAACCAAGGAAGGAGGAGCGAGTAATAGCTTCGCTATGTGAGCGACGACTGACGCCGGTGCGGTCAAAAAGCGCCCGGCCCCCTGGGGGAGGCCCGGCCCGTCGCAGAGCTCCGTGCACCGACAGCGGACAAAGCCGCCCTGGTCCGTCTTTGGCCGGTTCTTTCGTTGCTCCTCACTCACATACTACCGGTATGCTTGTTCGTCGGAACAGCGCCTCCGGCGCCCCAGGTGCCGGGAGTTATACGACCGGCCGCGCCTCAGACCCGGCTCAAATCCGGGCCTCCAGATTATGTCAGTTATCCTTTAACGAGCCCTAAGTATGGAACAGTTCATTAACCTTTTCATGCTGGCGCTCCTGTTCGTGGGGTCGATGGCCGTTTTCACGCTGGTGCAGCGCTTCTTTAAGCCCCCGGACCTCGGCCCCGCCTCCATCGGCGACATCAGCGACATGGAAGGCAAGGAGACCTCGGTCTTCTCGCGGCTGGACCCCAATCGCAGCGTCTTTGAGCGGCTGGACCTGTTCCTGGCCAGGGACCTGGGCCTGGAGAAGAAGCTGGAGGAGACGCACATGCTCCTCGGCAAGCCGGCCGGCAGCGACCCGCTCAGGATACTCCATGTCAAGGAGATGACCGCCGTGCTCCTGCCGGCGGCGATGTTCCTGCTCAGCGGGTCGTTCCTGTCGCTGATCCTGCTGCCGATGGGCTTCTTCCTGCCCGACGGCGCCATCTTCTCCCGCCGCATCCGCGAGCGGCAGGATGACATCATCCGCAATTTTCCCACCTTCGTGGACCTCTCCGCCCTGATGATCGAGTCGGGCCTGGACTACATGACGGCCTTCGACCGCATAGTGAAGATTTCCACGCATAAGACGGGGCTGGAGTTGGAGGTGGAGCGCATGATAAACGAGGTCCAGCTGGGCTACTCCCGCCGCGACGCGCTGCGCAACCTGGCCCGGCGCACCGGCCTGCAGGAGATACGCTCCTTTGTGGGCCTGATCATCCAGTCGGACGAACTGGGCACCAGCCTCGTCGAGCTGCTCCGCAACTTCTCTACCGACATGCGCTTTCGCCGTCTCAATAAGGCGGAGAAGCTGGCCGCGCAGGCCTCGACCAAGATGCTCATCCCGCTTTTCATATTCATCTTCCCGACCGTGTTCATACTGATGCTGTCGCCCATGATAGCCGACCTGCTGATGGGCGGCGCCCTGCCGTTCTGACGCGGGGCGGGCCCCTAAAGAGGATCTTATGAAGAACATCGCTCTGCTCCTGCTGGCCGCCGCCGCGGCCTCCGCCCCGGCCTTCGGCCAGGCCGCATCGGCGGGGGACACCATGCGGCATGGTGTCCCAGTACCTATTCACACCGAGGAGTCCCTCTTCCTCAACATGCAGAAGATAGGCCTCGGCGCGCTCGACGACACCGAGGAGAAGAAGAAGTTCCTCGACACCGTGCAGCTCGAGAAGGAGAAGATACAGTACAGGATGCTGCAGAACGTCTACGAGAACGCCTATCTCCTCTACCGTTCGGGCGATTACGACAGCGCCAGGGACCTCGCCGCGCGCATACTCTCGATAGACCCCAATTTCCAGGACGCCTCCATGATCCTGGAGGCGTCCACGCAGCTGAAAGGCAGCGCCCGGCCGATGCTTTCCGAGCGCGTCATGATAGAGGACCGCTTCAAGGAATCCCTCTCGTTTTACCAGGAGGGCCGCATCGTGGAGGCCCACCGCAAGATGGAAGAGGTCGCCAAGCTGGCGCCCAATAATATCAAGGCCCGTTACTGGCTGGGCCGCATGAAGGACAACCTGAAAGACTATTACGTTTCCAAGGGCGAGGAGGCATACGTCAAACGGGACCTCAAGAGCGCTCTGGATAATTACTACAACGCTTTGCTCATAAAACCCCGCGAGGCAGCCATCATCGACCGCATCGCCCGCGTGGAGGACGAGCTCAGGCGCGAACGCGCCACCGACAGCCTCAAGTCGGCGCTCGAGGCCTACGCGCAGGGGAACCTGAAAGGCGCTTACGACGGCCTGCGCAGGGTGCTGGAGATCCAGCCCGGCGACGCCAAGGCCGGCAAACTATTGGGCGACGTGAAGGGCGAGATAGAGCAGGGGTTCATCGCCCGCGGCAGGCAGCTTTACGGCAGCCGCAAGTACACGGAGGCCATCTCCGAGTGGGACAAAGCCAAACCCTACGCCTCCAACCCCAAGTACCTGGCCCAGCTGGTCTCCAGGGCGAAGCAGCAGATGAAACTGGAGGAGGAGGCCCGGAAGCGCCGCGCCGAGGAGTCCGCCCGCAAGGCCCGCGAGGAGGAGGAGCTCCGCGCCAGGGAGGAAGAGGAGCGCAGGAAGGCCGAGGAAGAGGCCAAGCGCAAGGGCGTCGCCTCCGGCCCGGTGGAGAAGAAGCCGCAGGGCGTAAGCGAGGAGAACCGGCAGTCCGCGCAGCGGCACTACATGGAGGGCATCAAGCACTTTCAGAGCGCCAACTACGACAAGGCCCGCGATGAATGGACCATCGCCAAACAGCTCGACCCCGGCAACGCGGACGCGGACGCCGGCCTCAAGCGCATCGAGCAGCTGCTCTCCGGGGGGAGATAGGTGACACGCGGGGGACACCATGCGGAATGGTGTCCCGGGACGCCGCCGCCGGCGCCGCGCAACATTTTCGCAATCAGGGCGTAGTAGACTATAGCGTATGAGACTCACGGGGAAGTGGCTTCTCTGGTTCGTGCTGATAGGCGCCTATGTCATGGTGCTGGGCGGCGTTTTCTATTACAACCTCTTCAAGTGGACCTTCGACGAGAAGCTCAAGCAGGACATAGTGGAGACCGTCAAGGTCTACGCGCCGACCATGCGCAACGGTCTGCTCAGGAACCCCCGCGCCATCACCTTCGAGGAATACGACATCATGCAGTCCCTGGCCAAGGATGAGCGCATCAGCTCGCTGATCTACATCAGCCGCCAGGGCACGATACGCTGGCATAAGGAGCCTCGCTTCCTGGGCATCCCGTGGGACGAGTTCCAGAAGCAGGTGCCGCCGCCGACCGACGCCATCACGCAGGCCTACCTGTCCAAGATGCCCAAGACGCGCCAGGTCCCGAAAGAGCCGTTCTACGAGATAGCCATCCCGTTCTCCGTCCGCGGCGAGATAATAGGCATCATAGACCTGCTGGTCTCGCGGGCCGGCGCGGAGGTCCTGATCGGCTCGGCCATGCGCAAGTACGTGTTCGGCGCCGTCGGGGTGCTGTTCCTGCTGGGCCTGCCTCTCTATTTCTTCTTCCATCACTACGTCATCTCCCCGCTGGAGGTCCTGCGCGACAGCATCGACACCATCTCGCTCAAGAACATGGACCTGCGCTTCCCCCAGCGCGCCGACGAGATAGGGGAGCTGGGGCAGGCCATAGCGCTGTTCCTGCAGAAAGTGAAGGGGGAACTCGATTCGCAGGTCAACAAGGACAAGAAGTACCGCGAGGCGGAACAGCGCTGGTGGCGCTCGCTGCTGAGCGTCATAATCCCGTCCAGCGAGTACGTGATAGTCGTAGACGAGAACAATAACGTCCTCTACGCCAATTTCGAGCTGGGCGGCGGCCTGGACGCCAAGAATCTCCACCTGCTCGACGTGGTGGACAGCCAGCAGCAGAACCTGCTCCGCCTGGTCGGCCAGGGCTTCGAGAGCCCCAACCAGACCATAGAGGGCGAGACCGTCTTCAAGGGCCAGGCCGCCACGGTCAAAGTCCTCCATGTCGGCGAGGGAGCGGACCTCAGCCGCACGCTGATCCTCTTCCTGCCCAAAAAGACCGCTATAAGTATCTAAATCACGGTAAAATTGCTAACATAACCGGACCGGCCGTTCCATCATCTTCGATCGGGAGGTAGTTAGCGATGAAACTAGAGTTAAAAGGCGTTCAGCTGGGTTCGCTGGTCCTGTCTTCAGTTCCCGCCGTCCTGTTCTTTCTCGGCGTACTTGGCGGGGTCATAACCTTCTTCTTCGTGCAGAATCCCCAGGTCGCCTACATGGGCTTCGGCCAGAAGCTGCTGGCGGTGTCCGTCTTCTCCCTCCTTTATATGCTGCTGATGGCCGCCCTTATCGTGATAGCCGCCTTCATCTACAACATCCTGACCACCGTGGTGGGCCTGCGCGGGGTCCGCTTCGAGATAGAAGAACTCGCCGAAGGGGAGTGACGCGAACCCGTGAAGATAAACGTAATATTCGCCGCCAGGGATTTCTCCAGGGCCTCGCTGGTCCTGGAGATGCTCGCCCGTCAGGGCTACTCGGTGCTGACCGCCCACAAGGCCCGCGAGGTCATGGGACTGCTCTCCGAGAAAAGCTTCGACCTGCTCATAGTCGGGCAGAACCTGGCCGACGAGGAAGGCCTGAGCTTCCTCAAGAACCTCCGCGCCAAGAACAAGACGCTGCCGGTCATAGCGCTGCTCGAGTCGCCGGACACTCACCTCGACCACATGCCCTCCGGGCTGACGGCCGAGGCTTTCCACCTGCACGGCTCGTCCGGGTCGCCCAAGATCACCTATAAGCTGGCCTTCTTCCAGCTCGGCGCCGACGAGTGCCTGAGCTACAGCCAGGACCTGCACGAGAGCATGGCCCGCGTACGCGCCGTGGTGCGCCGCACCGCCTCGGTGCAGCCCGAAGAGATCATCAAGATGAGCGAGATAGAGCTCAACATGTCCAGCTACACCGTGCGCATCGCCAAAAAAGAGATCACGGTGACGGCCAAGGAGTTCGACCTGCTCTACGTTTTCCTGAGCTCCCCGAACCGCGTGCTCTCCCGCCCTTACCTCATCGAGCGCGTCTGGGGCTACAACTACTTCGGCTCCCCCAGGACGGTGGACGTGCATGTCAGGCGCCTGCGCGCCAAGATGGGCAAGGCCGCCCGCTACATCCACACAGTGCCCTGCGTAGGGTACAAGCTCGTGCCCGGCGCGAAATAACGGAGGTTCCGACCATGGCTCACAAAGTCCTCATAATAGACGACGACACCCACCTCAGGGAGGGCCTGGCCGAGGTGCTGGACGCCGAAGGCTTCTCCTGCACGGAGGCCGGCAACGCCAAGGGCGGCATAGATTCCGCCAAGAAGCACACCCCCGACGTGGTGATCATGGACATACAGCTGCCCGACTCCAGCGGCTTCCAGATCTGCCAGGAACTCCGCCGGCACTCGAAAGAGTTCGTGCTGATCATGATGACCGGCCGGTTCCTCTCCGCCGAGGAGAAGACGCAGGGCTTCGAGCTGGGCGCCGACGAATATATCACCAAGCCCTTCGACATACAGGAACTTTCCATACGCATAAGGCAGCTCCTCTCGAGGAAAGGGAAATGAGAGGCGCGCTGCTGGCTGCCGTTCTCCTCTCCGCCTCCTTCTCCGCACCCGCCCGCGCGGCGGGCCCGGCGATGGAACTGTATTTCGAGGCGATGGACGGGGCCAGCTGGCAGTGGTTCTTCATGGCCGACGCCGCCCGGCGCCGCCTGCCCGCCGCGAAGATGGAAGTGCTGCCGCTGGTCGCCAAAGGCGAGAGCGGCTGGGTGTCCAAGCGCGGCGAGCCGGAACTGGAGGAGTCTGCCAGGATAGCCTGGATCTCCGCCGAGCGGCCTGACGCCCTCTTCAACTATCTCAACGGCCGTTCGCTGAGCCCCTGGGCCGACGGCTGGCGCGACGCCGCGCTGTTCAGCGGCCTCGACCCCGACGAGCTTGGTAAAAAATCCTCCGAGGCCCGCGAAAAGCTCCTCGGCGGCCTTTATGAGCGCTCCGCCGCCCGCAAGGCCGATTCCACCGCCCTCTACATAAACGGCGAACTTTACGAGGGAGGCCAGCGTCTCCTGGAGCTCTATGCGGCCCTCAACGCCGCCCTGCCCGAGGCCGAGCGGCTGTATAAACCGTCCGGGGACACCATGCGGAATGGTGTCCCCGGTGCGGCCGCCGCCGCGCCGCGGACCCCCAAAATGTGGGTGCTGGCCTCGGAGAAGGACGGCATAGCCGGGGACCAGAACGTAGCCGGCGCCTTTAAGCGCTATTTCGCCGGGCTCAGGCCGAAGGAGTTGGAGTATTCCTCCTCCGAGGCGCGCAGATTGCTCAAGGCGCCCAAGTCCCTGCCCGCCTACGTCATAGAGGACACGCCGGAGGTCCGCAAGGCCTTCGAACAGGCCATCGCCGCCGGCGCTTTCGAGCAGGCCGGCAAGAACTTCGTGTATTACGACAAGGGCAGGAAATCCCTGCTGACGCTGGAGAAGCATCTCCCCGGCGAGCTCGAGCTGTTCACCATGAGCATGTGCCCGTACGGCGTACAGGCCGAAAACTCGCTGGTCGTCGCCTACAGGCAGGGCCTGCTCCCTAAGGGCACGAAGCTGCGCCTGCGCTACATAGCCGACGCCGTAACCGACGAGAAGGGCGGTCTGACCTTCAACAGCCTGCAGGGCACCCCCGAATGGGAGGAGAACGCCCGGCAGCTTTTCATAAAGAAGACTTTCCCCGACAAGTTCTACGACTACCTCCTGACGCGCAATAAAGACGTCAGGTCCAGCCGCTGGGAAACCGCCGCCGAGGCTGCCGGCGTCGATCCCGCCGCGGTGTCCGCCGGCTTCGAGGAAGGCAAGCGCCTTCTGGCCGAGGACGTCAAAAGGGCCCGCGCCCTGGGCGTGGGGTCCTCTCCGACCTTCCTGGTGGACGGCCGCGTTCTGGTCACCGGCCTGGGCGGCCTGACCCAGCTGAAGGGCTTCGAGAAGATCCCCGTGAACCCCTCCGCGCAGGACATGGCCTGCGGTCAGTAGGGGACATATTTCCGCAACACCGTTTTGTGATAATATCCGTGGCGGCGCACGAAGCGCCTGACCCACGGAGACGATTTTTATTATGACGCAAAGAAGGAAAAGAGGACGGCTTTTTTACAAGTTCCTGTTCGTGTTCCTGATCGTCTCGCTGGTGCCGCTGGGCATAGTGGGCTACTACCTGGTCAACCTCACGCAGATCACCCTTAACAAGGCCATCACGCGCGACCAGGAAGCGCTGGCCGTCGGTTTCTCCGACACCGTCTCCACCTACATAACCTCCTTCCGCAACGTGCTCTACGACGCCGCCCACCTGAGCGATTTCGTGGGCATGGACGTGGCCAGGCAGCAGAACATGGTCAACAACATCATGCAGCTGCACGCGGCGTTCCTTGAGATCTCGGTCATAGGCGCCGACGGCCAGGAGACCATCCGCATCGGCCGCTTCCTCAAGGACAGCAAACTGCGCGATTTCTCCGGCGACGGGATCTTCCAGAAGGCGATATCCCGCGGCGAGTTCATCGGCGGGCTGGAACGCTACATGGGCTCCTATCCCACGCTGACCATAGGCATACAGATCGTGAGCCCCTCCGACAACCGCGCCGTCGGGGCCGTGCTGGCCAAGCTGAGCCTCAACGGCCTCTCCGGCATCCTCAAGACCAGCTTCCCGGAGAGCACGCACACCCAGGCCGCCGTCATAGATTCCAGCGGCTTCCTGGTGGCGCACTCCAACCTGGAGGAGGTCTATAAGTCCGACGCCAAAATGCCGGCGGACGTGCTCAAGATCCTGCTCCAGAACGACGCCAAGACCGGCGGCGGAGAGATCCTCCTCGACAGCGGGGAGAAGGTGCTGGGCGCCTTCGCCGAGGCCGAGGAACTGGGCTGGGTCATCTACATACAGCGCTCGGTCTCGGTGGCCTACCAGGCCGCCGCCGACATGCGCGAGCGCGCCTACAAGATGGGCGGCATCGTCTTCTTCTTTGTGCTGTTCCTGGGCTACGCCGTCTCGCTGGTCATAGCCCAGCCCATCCAGGCCCTGCGCGAGGCGGCGATAAAGCTGGGCGAGGGGGACTTCGACTACCTGCCGGACCTGAGCATGCCCAACGACGAGATCGGCGAGCTGGCCCATACCTTCATGCAGATGAGCGAGTCGCTCAAGGTCAAGACCGCCGAGATCATCTCGGCCAGGGACGAGATGGAGCGCCTCAACCGCAGCCTGGAGAACCGCGTCGAGGCCCGCACGCGGGAACTCAGGAGCGCCCAGGACGAGCTGATCAAGAAGGAGCGCCTGGCCGCCATCGGGCAGATGTCCTCCGTCGTAGGCCACGAGATCCGCAACCCGCTGGCCGTCATCAACAATTCCATCTATTTCATCAAGACCAAGCTGGGGGTCGCCCCGACGCCTCCGGACCCCAAGATGCTCAAGCATATCTCCATCATCGAGTCGGAGATACGCCAGGCCAACGGCATCATCGACGAGATCCTCGGCTTCGCCAGGACCCGCGAGTTCAATCTCAAGCCCGTCGCGCTGAACTCCTACCTCGAGGAACTGACGATGTCCTTCCCCTTCCCGGCCCACGTGGAGCTGGTCAGGGACTTCGCCCCGGAGAACCCGGGCGTGAACATAGACGCCGACCAGCTCACGCAGGCCCTGCGCAACCTGATGAAGAACGGCATAGAGGTCATGCCCGAGCGCGGGAATGTCTATGTCCGCAGCGAGGTCGTCTCGCAGGACTGGGTGCGCGTGGACATCGAGGACACGGGCCCCGGCATCCCCAAGGAAGTCCTGGAGAAGATCTTCGCCCCGTTCTTCACCACCAAGGCCCGCGGCACCGGCCTGGGCCTGGCGGTAGTGAAAAAGGCCGTCGACGGACACAAAGGCAAGGTGGAGGTGGTCAGTACCGTCGGCAAAGGTACCTGCTTCAAGATCTATCTCCCTATTGTAAATATCAAGCAAAATAAGCAATAATTCAAATGAGCCTGCGGGGGCCGGGCGGGAAACCCGCCGGGTTTTACGGGGCCGTTCTCTCATGGGAAGCAAGATACTCATAACCGACGACGACTCGCATCTCCGCGAGACGCTGCGCGACCTCCTGGAAATGGAGGGCTACCAGGTGTTCGAGGCCGCCTCGGGCGCCGAGGCCATGAAGATGGTCGTCTCCGATTTCTTCCACGTCATCCTGATGGACTTCAACCTGACCGACAAGACCGGCATCGAGGTCATCAAGGACATCCGCAAGCTCAACACCGACAGCCAGATCCTGATGATGACCGCCCACGCCTCGCTGGACACGGCGGTCAAGGCCATCCAGGAATCCGTCTACGACTTCCTGATCAAGCCCGTCGATTTCAACTACCTGCGCCGCGCCATCAAGAAGGCCGAGGAGAAGCTCTACCTGGAGCAGGAGAACAAGCGGCTCATCGACATGCTCAGGCGCAACAACGAGCAGCTCGACAAGCTCAACAACATGAAGTCGAAGTTCCTCTCGATGGCCTCGCACGACCTGTCCAACTCGCTGATGACGCTGCAGATAAGCTTCGAGATGCTGGCCGCCACCATCAAGCCCAACGACGACCAGAAGAAGAAGATGGATTTCATCACCGCCAGCATCACCCAGATCTCGCGGCTGATCGGCGACCTGGTGGACTGGGCGTCCATCGAGCAGGGCAAGTTCCGGCTGGAGAAGAACTATTTCGAGATGGACAAGATGGTGGCCGAACTGGTCGCCGGGCCCAGGGCCCGCGCGCAGCAGAAGAGCATCGAGGTGGACTACAAGGTGGGCGAGGGCCTCAAGATGGTCTGCGCCGACAAACGCCGCATCGGCCAGGTCCTGCTCAACCTCCTCGAGAACGGCATACGCCACACCCAGCGCGGCGGGAAGATCACGATCTTCGTCGACAAGCTGGAGGACTCGGTCTGCGTCTCGGTGACCGACAACGGCGAGGGCATCCCGCCGGACGTGCTGACCAAGCTGTTCCAGAGCTTTTACCAGCCGCAGGGCGGCAAGTCGCCGCACGGCAGGCTGGGTCTCGGCCTGAGCATCTCCAAGGAGATCATACAGAGCCACGACGGCCGGATATGGGTGGAGTCGGAAGGCGCCGGGAAAGGCTCCTCCTTCAAGTTCACCATCCCTTTCGCCAGGGAAGGGTCCCGGACGGAGGGCGCGCCCCAGACGCAGCCGCTGCCAAAGCAGCCGCCCGCCCAGCAGCAGTAAAAGCCGGGGACACGGGGGACGCCATGCGGCATGGCGTCCCCGGGATACCCGGCAGCGAAAACAAGGCAAGGAGCTAGAAACATGGCAAGCCCCAAAAAGACGGTGACGGTGCTGATAGCGGACGACCAGACCCTTTTCCGGGAGGGTATAAAAGACCTCCTGGAGGACGAGAAAGGCATAAAGGTGGTAGGCGAGGCCTCCAACGGCCCCGAGGCCATAGCGATGGCCAAGAAGCTCAAGCCCGACGTGATCCTGATGGACATAAAGCTGCCCCAGATGGACGGCGTCTCGGCCACCCGCATAATCCGCAAGGACTGTCCCTCCACGAACGTGCTGATACTCTCCTCCTACGAGGACGAGGCCCACATCACCGAGGCCATACAGGCCGGCGCCAACGGCTACCTGTCCAAGATGCTCCCGGCCAGCGAACTGGTGCACGCGCTCAAGACCTTCACCGCGGAAGGCGTCATGATCCCGCAGCCCATCATGGGCAAGCTGATACAGGGCCTGCGCCAGATGGGCCCCGGCGGCTACGACAACGCCCCGGACTCGCTGACCGCCACCGAGATCAAGGTGATGGCGCTGCTCGGCAAGGGCAAGAGCAACAAGGAGATAGCCGCCGAACTGGGCTGCTCCGTCAAGACGGTCAAGAACCACCTCAACAGCATCTTCCAGAAGCTGGGCGTCAATAACCGCACCGAGGCGGTCGTAAAAGCCATAGAGAAGGGCCTGATAACGCCGGAAGACGGCGCCAGGTGAGGACCGCCCACTGGAGCGGCCTCCGGTGGAGGCCGCGTGCGGTCCGCAAGGCCGGAGCCGCGAGCCAGCAGGCGTAGCGGCGAGGCGGGGTCGCGGGGGCCGGCGAGCGACGGCGAGACGGCCACCCGTGACAAGCGACGGACAGGGACGGACAGGCGCCCACTACGGGCGCCTTTCCATTGCCGGGCCGGCGCAACAGTAATTTAACAACCCGGACCTATAATATACGGGGTATTGAAAAACGCGCGTTTTGATGGTATAACATCAGGACGAAAAAGAGGGCGGAAGAAACGCTGAGATGACGGAACTCGATTTTTTAGCCTGCCTGCTGCGGTCGGGGACGCCATGCGGCATGGCGTCCCCGGCATGCGCCGGCCTGCGCCTGCGGCGGGGGCAGGCCCTGGTGGAGTACATGCTCATGCTGGCGGTCATCGTCAGCGTGGCGCTGATGCTGGGCATAGCCTTCCACCGGAAGTTCCTGGGCGGCTTCTTCACGCTGATAGGCATGGTCATCGGCGGAGGAGCCCCGAGCTGAGGGTGTGACCGTATGGCGGGTAAAGGACCAGCGGATAAGAAGGGCTGGACCGGCCTTAAGCGCGCCGGGCAGGTCCTCATTCCTTCCCTGTTCGTCATCCCCACCCTGTTCCTGTTCGTATACCTGCTGTTCGAGACCGCCAAGATCTCCCGCGAGAAGATACGCCAGCAGTTCGCCGTGGACTCGGCCGCCTTCATCCAGATGGGCGACTATACCAACTTCTTCAACCGTACCGCCTACGTCAACGGCGCTTTCCCCTACCGCATCTTCAAGGAGGCTTTCGAGTGCCCTTCCAAGGGCCCCGGCATCGACCACGTCTACAAGTACACCAACAAGGAGGAGTACGAATGCCTCTACGACATGATGTACGATAACGGCGCCATTCCCAAGTACGACGGCGACGAACCCCGGCGGGTGGACCCCAAGCCGCTTGATTCCGAGCCGGAGTGGTCCATCGGCTACAAGGATACGCTGCGCCCGGGCATCAACTCCCTGCAGCCGGGCGACACGCTCGACGAGCGGCTGATCCTCATCACCCACCCCCAGGGCCAGTACATCTACATCTTCTGGAACGAAGCCTCCGGCTTCGTCTATAAGTTCTACGCCCAGGTGTATACGCTGCTCGGGTCGGTGCAGGAATCCCAGTACACGGTGTTCAAGCGGCTGACGGAGCGTTTTAATTTCTTCCGCAAGTCCTACTACCTCAACGCCAGCCCCGCCGAGTGCGTGGAGAACCCGGCCGCCTGCGGCGAGCAGGGGCTTACGGAGGGGCACAACAACTTCGCCTCCAAGCGGATCTCCAAGAGCCACGGCAACTTCGCCATGCATTTCATCCAGAAGATAAAATTCTTCTGCAAAAGGCCTTATACCCACCCCATACTGGGCCAGCAGTACCAGATGGTGGAGACGCCGGACATAGACATGCCCTCGCCCGGGCTCTTCCAGATCGCGTCGGTGAAGAAGGACATTCTCCGCGACCTGGGGCGGGGTGTGGAGATCTTCCAGGGCTGGAACTCGGGCAATAACTATTTTAATGTGGATTTCGACGGGGGATGCGGGGGGCGGTGCAGTCAGGTGGTCTGCCGGGAGACCGGCCGGCCCTGCGTGCACGCGCGCGTGACCACGCAGTGCCCGGCCAGCGATAACAACTGCGTCTGGCCCAATCCCACGCCCAAATACCAGACGAGGCTCTATCCCTGACCGCATGCTCCCCGGAACGCCCGATATAAGGACGCGACTGGAGGCCCGCGGCCTCTGGCCCTCCTTCCGCCGCCGCCGCGGGCAGGCCATGACCGAGGTCGTGCTGCTCTTCCCCATCTTCATGATCATCGCTTTCCTGACGATAAAGATCTTCCAGCTGCTGGTGCTGGTGCAGAAGATGGAGATCGCCTCCTACTACGCCGGCCGCCGCTGGCAGCTGGAATCGCACATAAACATAGCCTACGCCGCCGACGACAGACATCTCAAGCAGGAGATAGAGAAGGTGGTGCGGGACTATCTCGGCTTCGGCACCGACGCCCAGAGCGTCAAGCTGGACATCGAGCGCACCCAGGTCTGGAACGTGGTGACCATCACCGTCCAGACCAAGCCGCCCGGCCTGGCGCTGTTCTGCAAGTATCCCAAGCAGACCATCTGCGCCACGCCGTACGGGCAGGCCTGCAACGACGGCTACGATTATATCTGCGGGGGCGGCAAGAAGCTGGAAGTGGTCAAGTATGTCCCCAACCGCGACCGTCCCATCCAGTTCGTGCTGCCGGGCCTGCAGTAAGGCCTGGGCCTTGAAATTCCGTGATCCGCCTGCTATAACATTGGGGTAAGCGCGGCTCCGGAGATGGCAGGATGTCATTCCCCGGGCCGCAAATCCGTTTTTTGAGTCCGGGCGCGATCTTGAGGAGGACTTATGGAAGAGAAAAAGAAAGAAAAAAGCCTGGGCGGCCTGTTCTGGCTGCTCCCGGTCGCCGCCTTCCTCGTCGTGGGCGGTCTTGTCGCTTTCATCTCCATGCGGGACGCGGCCGGGAAGCTGGTGGGGCGGCCCCAGGCGGGCGACCTGTCCTCCAGCGGCGTGGCGGCGGCCGGCCGCGGCGGCGGCAGCGTCGCGGCTCATAATTTCTTCTCCTCGGACGAGAATATTCCCGACGACGCGCTGGCTTCCTACGACAGTCACAGGACGGCGATCGAGGACCGGCTTTACGAGAAGCCCTCCGCCGGCAGGGTCACGGCATTTTCCGGCGGCGGCGCCGGGTCCGCTGACGCCGGGGCCGGTCCGGACGCCGAAGCGAAAACCCCGGTCTCCCGGTCCGGCGGGGCTTCGGGCCCCGCCTCCAGACTGTCGGCCGGCCTCTCACCCGCCAGGGGCGCGGGCGGGGCTTCCGCGAAGTCCTCGCTGGGCGCCGCCGGCTCCTCTTCTTTCGGCGGCCAGGGCAACAGGCCCGCCGTAGTCGCCTCCGCCTCCGGCGAGACCGGGGCCAAAAGGGGCGCCGCCAGGTCCGGCGGCGGCGGAGTCATCGAGTCCCTGCGCAGCGCCTGGCGCGGGTCGGTCGGTGGCGCGCGCGACGCCTCCAACGACGCGGCCAGGAGCCTGCTGGCCCGCTCGTTCGACGGTTCCGCGTCCAGCGAGAGGCTCTCGCTGCAGTACGACGAGAAGATGAAGAAGGAGCTGGACCTCATAGACCCTAATTCCATCCCCCAGTTCCTGCGCGACCAGGACCTCAGCGCGGACCGCGCGTCGGCCTACGAAGTTCCCGACATCAAAAACGTCAAGGTGGACAAGAAAGGGACCGAGGACGCACTGAAAGAGGACAAGAAGTTCCAGGACGCGCTCGCCACCATGTCCCAGGGCATTCTGAACCCGATGTTCAGCGGGCTGGACAACCAGAACGGCGCGGCCCCGCCGGAGGAGGAGGGGGGGGGGAGGGTCCGGGTCTTATGTCCACGCCCGAGGACGACGCCTGGCTCGACGAGCTGATCACCGAGGACCTGATGAACGAGGCCGGCTTCGAGGACTGCGGGGAGTCCTGCGGCTGCAGCTGCGCCGCTCCCTGCTGCTGCCTGCCCCCGGCTCCAGCGGGCTGCCCGCTTTACGGGCCTTTCCTGCCCGACGACCCCTGCGGCTCCGATTTCGGCGCGCCGCCTGCTACCGGCGGCGGCATCTGGGTTTAAGATAAGGACGGAGAATGGCTAAAAAAACGCTTCTATGCGCGCTGGCGGCCCTCGCCTGCGCCTGCTCCTCGGAGGGCCCGCGGGACAGGAAGATAGCCGGTATCTTCGCCAATCACTCGCTGGAACTTCACGATCCCGCCAGACTCTCGGCGGAGCTGCGCGCGCGCGGGCCGGCCGCCCTTAAGAAATTCGATCCTTACGCCGCCATAGTCGGAGAGGCTCCCGAGACCAGGACGGCGCCTCCGCCGGAGGGCGGCAGGTTCCCCAGCGGGCTGCTGCTGGGCCCCTGCGGCTCTTCGGCCTGCGCGCTGCGGGTGCTGAAGAACTCGCCCGCCGCCCTGGCCGGGTTCCGGGATTATGACCGCATAGTTTCCGCGGGCGCCGGCCCCGGAGCCGCGGAGATACTGGCTTCGCTCCCGGGGGGAGCCCGGGAACTCTCGGTCGCCCGGCGGGAGGGGATCGTTTCCCTCTCCCTGGAGAGGGCGGATTTTTCCCCGCCGCCGGTCTTCGGCCTTTACGATCCGGCCACCCGGTCCGTCTATATCAGGATGGCCATGTTCTACGAGGGCGCCGCCGCGGTCCTGGAGAAGGGGCTTGAAACCTACGCCTCCGCCTCTCCGCGCAGGCTGGTGCTGGATTTGCGCTACAGCCGGGGCGGCCTGCCCCGGGAGGCCGCCGCCGTCTTCCGCCTCCTGGCCGGCCGCGGCGGGAAATGCTTCTCGCTGGCCTCCAGGCATAAGGGCTATACCGTCACTTTTCCCGGTGGCAGCGGGGGCCGGTATTCCGGCCTGGAACTGGCCGTGCTGGTCAACGGCGGGACCGCCATGGCGGCCGAGGCCCTGGCCGCCGCGCTCAAGGAAGATGGAGCGAAAGTCTACGGCTCGCGCACCAGTGGCTCCGCCACGATGGTCAGGACCTTCCCGCTGGACAAACGGTCTTCCCTTAAGCTGGCGGTGGCCAGGTTCGTTTCGCCTTCCGGCGCGGAGCTGGAGGGGAAGGGCGTTTCTCCGCAGGTCGAGGTCTCCGAGCCGGAGGGATTCGAGAGGATGTGGGGGGCGCCCTACGAGGAGCTTTTTTTCCGCGACCCGGCCTGGAAGGCCGCGACCGAAGGTTAGCTCCCTGTTTAAGCTGCTGTTTCACTAAAATGTATAGCAATTTGTTGAATCACTTGACAAAATGTCGGGTTTGTTATACATTAACTTCAAAACATGAGCAAACTTAAAAAGAGAAACGCCTGATGGACATGGATTTGGCAAAGCTGTTCGAACTGGATAAACTCGCTAAAAACGAAGCGAGGCGTTTCAGCAGGCGCCGTCATCTCCATGAAGTAATCATTAACGCAAAAGGCAGGACATTTACGGGCATAGTCGGGCCGCGCGGTGCGGGGAAAACAGTGCTTCTCAGGCAGTTCGCTCTCGCAGGGGCCGATTTTTTTTATTTATCGCTTGACACTTTCCCCGGCGCGGATCTGTTCGCGCTGGCAAAGACGCTGGCGGAAAAATACGGCGTTAAAACGCTGCTTCTTGACGAAATACACTTCTTCAGGGGTTATGAATCCGCGCTTAAACGTATTTTCGATTTTCTTGATCTGCGCGTCATCTTTACCAGTTCCGTGGCGCTTTCCCTTTTTGAATCCGCGCAGGATCTGTCGCGCCGGGTGAGATTGCGCTATCTTTATCCTTTCTCTTTCAGGGAATACCTCTATTTCCGGGAATCTGTTTTAACGGACCCGCTCAAACTTGGCGATATCGCGCGGGGGGCGTGGACGCCCGGACATATGAAACAGGCCTACCTTTTCGACGAATATCTTCAGGGCGGGCTTTTGCCTTTTTCCCTGGAGGAACCCGCCGTGCTGCCGGCGCTGGAAAACATCCTGGAAAAGATCATAACCCGCGACATCCCGGGCGCGTCCGGGTTGCGCAGTGATGAGATCGACTCCATCAGAAAGCTGGTAAGGTTCGCTGGCAGGTCCGCGCCGGAAGACATCAACTATTCCACGATATCGCGCAATATAGGCGTCACTAAATACAAGGCGGAGCAATATGTGCGCCTGCTGGAGAAGTCCTTTGTGTTGAACCCGGTGCCCCCCGCCGGCACTAATGTCCTGCGGGAGCCGAAGGTGCTTATGTGCGTGCCTTTTCGCCTGCTCTACCGTGGCTATGAGGACGCGGTGGGCGGACTTCGCGAAGACTTTGTGGCACAGGCTCTAAAGATGCGTTGCGGCACGATCCATTACCTCAAGTCCACCCGCGGCGAAAAAACCCCGGATTTTCTGGTTGAAGAAGAGGGAAAAGAATTTGTGGTGGAAGTAGGCGGAAAGGGGAAAGGGCGAAGCCAGTTTAAGGGATACCGTGCGGAGTCAAAACTTATATTGAGCCACTCATCCGACGACGCCGGAATAAAAAAACCCCTGTTTTTACTTGGGTTCGCGCCTGATCCGTTGTAGTGGCCCGGGTTGCGGCGTCAAGGCCTAAGGCCTGTTGGGTCTTGACAACAGCCGTTTATCTACTATAATATATCCGCGGTATAGTGTAGCGCCTCGCTTAGGCGGCTTGGTGGTGTGCGGGTGCGGTGTTGTTTTGTAGTGTCCGATAATAGCAAAGCCGGCTAAAGCCGGCGGCGCAAAGCTTAGGGTCCGCGAAGACGGACTGCCTGGCTGCCGAAGACCGGATAGCGGGAAAGGGCGTCGCGCCTTTTGCCGCTGATTTTAGGCCGTTCGCCTGTCTTCGGGTTCCGGAGCCGGCGGGCGGTTTTTTTATTGGCGGGCGGATTTTATGGAAAGACCGGAAATTGCCGAAAAAGCGGGTTTCGCGCGCGAAACAAAAGCGAAATATTATATTATTATGATAATTATCGCGCTTTGCCGCGCTGCAGATCTTTTGAAGTGCGCGGGGCAAGGCAGTTGTGCTTTTTAAGGAGGCATTTCATGGGATTAACTCATGTGACTGTAAGTTTGAAAACAAACGAAAGAGCAAAAAAACAATATGAAGCGGATTTCCTGGTTGATGCGGGAGCTACTGATTGTTTAGCGCCGGCGGCGGAATTGAAAAAAATCGGAATAACCCCCGCCGGAAAAAGGGTTTATGAGCTGGCAAATGGAAACAAGGTTGAATATAAATTCGGGCTTGGAGTGATTGAATTCATGGGTGAAATTACCGCCGGCCGGATTATATTCGGTCCTGACGACGCCGGGCCGATATTAGGAGTTACCGCCCTGGAATCAGTGGGTATTTTAGTTGACCCTGTAAAACAGACTCTCAAACGTATGCCGGCTATACCATTAAAGCGGTTGTAATATGAAACCCGACAGCGGCCAGATTAACGGTAAAAAAGGCGGATTAAAAGCCGTCCCGGCCCGCTTTTGCCCGGTTATCGGGATATTGAGAGCCGTCCCTTTGTCGCTGGCGTTTGTGGTTTTGTCTTATGGTGAGGAAATAAATGTAAAGGAGAAAGTAAGCCGGTTGAATGACAAAAATCCGGCGAAGCGGGTTGAAGCGATTTCCGACCTTGGAAAATCAGGGGAGCGGGACGCGAAAAAAGCGTTGATGGCGGAATTCAAAAAAGAGAAAAATCCCTATGTCAAAACCAGAATAATTGAAGCCCTTGGAAAACGGCAGGACAGAACTTCAACCATGGAAATTGTGAATATAGCGCAGACCGATGCCGGCGAGGATTCCAGAAACGCGGCGGTCAGGGCGCTGGGATACGCAAAAGACGAATCAGTCGTGCCGGTTTTAATTGAAAGATTCCAGGATGAAAAGGAAAAACCGGGAGTAAGGCTTCAGGCGGCCGATTCTCTGACGAACTATCCGACGGACGGGGTTTTTGGCGTCTTTGTGAAAGCCCTGGACGACGCGGATCTCCATATCAAACGGCAGGCGCTGGTTTCACTGTACAACGGCTTCGGCTGGGACAAGACCAGGGTGCTGCCGCACATTGAAAAAATGGCGAAAGATAAGGACACGGAAACAATTGCGAACCAGTATCTTAAAAATCTGGGAGTTAAGAAATAAACAATGTCCCCTTCCCCTGAGGAGTATTTATGAGGAACGGAATCTGGATAAACAGAGCGAAATCATTTGAAGAAGCGGAGCGGTTTAACGCCAGATATTACCTGGCCATGACTCCGGAGGAAAGGCTGGAGATAGTCCAGATCTGCAGGGAGGAATACCATGGCAAAATCAGACATGAGGATAGAGAAAGATTTCGAAGAGTTGTTAGGATTGTTCAACAGAAATAAAGTGCGCTACTGCGTGGTTGGCGCGTATGCGGTGGCCGTTTATATTACGCCGCGGTACACGAAAGATATAGACATTTTCATAGAAGTAAGCGCGGGGAACGCAAGGAGGCTGAAAAAGGCGCTTGAGGAATTCGGCCTGGGCGGCCTGGATTTAACGGAGGATGATTTTTTGAAAAAAGGCAATATTATCCAGCTGGGGTATGAGCCCGTGAGAATCGATATTATCACCGATATTTCCGGCTGCGGTTTTAAGCAGGCGTGGAAGAACAGGAACGCGGTATATTACGGCAGAGAGAAGATTTATGTCGTCGGATTGGAGGATTTGATAGCGTCAAAGCGCGCCGCCGGCAGGAAAATAGACGAAGCGGACCTGGAAAAACTCCTGCTGGTAAAAAAAGGGGACACTGGCGTGCGGAGCCGGTGTAATCCGCGATTATGAAACCCGACAGCGGCCAACGCAATAACGAAAAAGGCGGATTAAAATCCGCTTTGGCCGGTTTCCCCGGGAATAATGAGGCTTTATGACTGAAAGGGAATTCGTAAACAGGGTCACCAACAGCAAATCTGATTTTTTACAACAGTTTTTCGATGTCTTGAAGCGCGAAAAAACGGGGTTTTGCGTTATAGGCGGTTTGGCCGTAAATGTTTACGCGGAGCCGCTGGTCAGTCTGGACCTGGATGTCGTGGTAGCTTCGGAGAAGCTGGACGCTTTAACCGGTATTTTGTCCAAAAGATTTAAGGTTGAGGTATTTGAGCATAGCGTGAACGTGTTTTCGGCGTCGTCCGACGTCAGAATTCAGATACAGCGGGATGAAAGATACCAGGAGTTCGTCAGGCCGGCTAAAGTCAGAAAGGTATTAGGCTATAAATTGCCGGTGGCGGGGATTGACGATGTGTTCCGCGGGAAAGTATGGGCGTATTCGGACGCGACAAGGCGGCCCAGTAAAAGGCAGAAGGATCTGGCTGATATAATGAGGCTGCTGGAGGTTAAAAAGAGCCTGTCCAGGCTGCTCCCCGCGGCGATGAAAAAAGCTTTGAAGTTGTAAAAGGCGCCTTTTGCGGAAGATTCAAGGTAATATGAAACCTGATAGCGTCCAGCGCAATAACGAAAAAGGCGGATTAAAAACCGTCCCGGCCCGCTTTTGCCCTGTTGTCGGGATATTAAGAACCGTCCCCCATCTAGCGAAGCGATTAGGCAAAATAACCAAGAAACTAAGCAACGTCCCCTTAATCCCCTTAAATTGCTGGTTGACGCCGAAAAAGCAAGGCGGTATTCCTCCAGCAGGCGGCTGAAAAATACCCAATGGGGATATTTAAAGGAAGGTGTAAGATATGAAAGTTCTGGCTTTTACCGCAATTTTTAGAAAAGAGGGAAAAGAATATTCGGCATTTTGCCCGGAATTTGAAGTGGCAAGCTGCGGCAGTTCAATAGAAGAAGCGCAAAAGAATCTGACGGAAGCGGTCCATCTGTATCTGGAAAGCGCAAAAGATTTGGGTATTCTGCCCGATATCATGGAAGAAGCCGGGTTTGAAGAAAATAAAAGCGTGACTGCATCTGAAAGATATGTGGCGCAGATAACTACGCAAATAACAGGGGTTTAGAGAATGCCGAAACTGCCGATTATCAGCGACGAGAGGCTGATTAAGATTTTGAAGTCAGATGGATTTATGGAGACAAGACAAAAAGGCAGTCATTTGTCCTTACATAAAGCAACACCTGATGGTATCAGGCTTGTTGTTGTGCCGAGAAACAGGGATATCCCAAGAGGCACGCTCAGAGATATCTTAAGAAAAGCGCAAATGAGCAGAGAAAAGTTTTTTGAGTTGCTGAATAAATAAATCCGGGTTTGAAGATATGAAACCTGATAGCGGCCAGATTAACGGTAAAAAAGGCGGATTAAAAGCCGTCCTGGCCCGCTTTTGCCCGGTTATCGGGACATTAAGAACCGTCCCCTGGATGAATTTGTATGAATGGAAATAATCATCTTACGGTCAGGGAAAAAGAGGCGCTTACCAGGCTGATAACAGGTTTAAGAAACCTTTACGGCGCCAATTTAGACAGCGTTATCCTTTACGGCTCAAAAGCACGCGGTGACGCCACGCGGGATTCGGATATAGACGTCATGGTGGTATTAAACGACTATACAAACCGGAGCGAGGAATTTGACAAAGTCTCCAGACTGGTTTACAGGATTGAGGAGGAATATGACTATGCTCTTCTGATTGCGTTTATTATCAGAAAAAAAGAAGAGTACCACACCAGGCAGACCCCGTTGCTGCTTAACGTACGCAGGGAAGGAGTAAATTTATGGATGAGATAAGCGGCCTGATTGAAAAAGCGCAAGAGGATATAAAAGCCGCTGATATGCTTATTGGGGCGGGGTTATGCCGGATTGCCGTTTCCAGGGCATATTATGCCATGTTTTACGTTGCGGAAGCGTTGCTGCTTACCAGGGGCCTGTCTTTTTCTTCGCATAAAGGCGTTATCTCCAATTTCGGCAGGGAGTTTATCAAAAGCGGCGTTTTTGATAAAAAATTCCAGAAGGTGTTGCGCGATATTTTTGAATTAAGGCAAGAATGTGTGATTATGAGCCGTTGCCGGAAATAAATGAGAGTAGAACCAGACAGGCGCTACAAAACGCGAAGGAATTTTTAAGCGAAGCAAAAACGTACCTGGAGGCAAAAGGTTAAGCCCGCGGGGATGGAATTCTGTTCATCTAATTCGCGCTCTCGTTCGCGTTATTCGCAATATGAAACCTGACAGCGGCCAGATTAACGGTAAAAAAGACGGATTAAAAGCCGTCCTGGCCCGCTTTTGCCCGGTTATTAAGATATTAAGAACCGTCCCCTAATACGGAGGCTCTATGACGACTATCGGACTTTTTGAGGCGAAACAACATCTTTCCGCGCTGGTGGAGCGAGCCAGGAAAGGCGAAATTATCGGCATCACAAAGCGGGGGGTCGTTGTCGCGCGCATTATAACTGCCGAGAACGCGGAGAGCAGGGAAGATCTGGTCGCCGCAATCCGCAGGAACCGGCGTGGTGTCCGGCTCGGGGCATCATCCCTGCGAAACCTTATTAATGAGGGGCGGGCATGAAACGGCTCATATTAGACGCCTCGGTTACGCTGTCCTGGTGTTTTGAGGGCCAGCAGACCAGATTCAGCGAATCGGTCCTGGCGGCGGTCGGACAGGGAGCCGCGCCGATAGTTCCTCCCATCTGGATGTATGAGGTCATCAATGTTCTTGCCGCGGCACGCAGGAAAAAGCTTATGGATCAGGCCACGGCCGCCACGTTCTGGAACAAGGTTAGTAAATTGGTGGCGGTGGTTGAAAACCCGGAGAAAAGCGCGGCCCACGAAATTCTCGATCTCGCCGAAAAATACCGTCTTACAGCTTACGACGCGGCCTACCTGGAACTGGCCTTGCGCGAAGGTTTACCGCTGGCCACGCTGGACAAAGACCTGAAAAGGGCCGCCCGCGCCGCCGGTGTGCGCCTGTTTGGCTGTAACACCTCTCCGGGTGCTCCGGGCTAATATGGGCTATCTGCATGAGTAGTTCAGTGTCAGGCAAGTGGCGCTTTTCGGCTCCTTTGCGGCCGGAACGGCGAAGAAAGACAGCGATGTTGATCTGGTTGTGGAGTTTGACAGACTTTGGAGGTAAGTAAAAACTATGGTTTACAAATTCTCGGCAATTCTGGAAAAAGAGGGCAAGTGGTATGTAGCCTTGTGTCCCGAACTGGATGTGGTGAGCCAGGGAAACACAACAGAAGAAGCCATAGAAAATCTGAAAGAGGCAATTGAACTTTTTCTGAAATCCGCATCCAAAGATGAAATATCAGAGAGGTTATCCCCTGTGGCGCCATTGATCACAACCATAGAGGTAAGTGCGTGAGATTGCCTGTTCTTTCAGGGAAAGAGGTGGTTAGACTGCTAAAGAAAGCCGGATACAGGCCGATCAGGCAAAGAGGAAGTCATATGGTTGCGCAAAAGATAGATGGAGGCATGACAAAAACAGTTGTGGTTCCAATGCATAATGAACTGGCGAAAGGAACTTTGCGGGCTATAATCCGGCAGGCAGGATTGACAGTAGATGAGTTTGCCGGATTAATGAGCGGATGAACTGGTGAAATGGCCGGACTTTTTTGTTCTCGTCTTATTCGTGCGGTTCGTGATTATGAAACCTGACAGCGGCCAGATTAACGGTAAAAAAGGCGGATTAAAAGCCGTTCTGGCCCGCTTTTGCCCGGTTATTGAGATATTGTGCAGCGTCCCCTTAATCCTTATGCTGGCGGGGCAGGTGGCGGGACAGGATTATGTATTGCGGGGGATGGCGGAATTCACCGGCAATTCTCAGTCGCCATGCGTCGGCATTAGCAACTGCGGACTCGGCCAGACCGATGACTATGTGGCCATGCTATTCACGGCGCCGGCCGGCGGGCAGTTGAGTGAATTGCATCTCAATTGCAACCGCGGCGCCAATTATACGCTTAATGTCGGCCTTTATCTGGCGGCGAGCGCCACAAACCCCGATGATGTCGGGAATATCTGGCTGTCTTCCGCTTCGGCCAATGTCGGTGCCAGCAGGTTCTGGAATTTCAATCTTTCCACCGGCGTGGTCAAGGGCAGTCAGTACTGGATAAAAATCTGGCTGCAGTCCAGTGCTAATACTTCTAATTTTCCGTTGAGCATCCCGCCTGCGAATACCGTCGTAGATTTTAACCGCGGTATAAGCGACACAAGTTACAGGGTGTTTGTGCGCGATAGCGACGGCACACCGGCCGGCTGGTGGCAGTCAAACAATCATCTGGTCTACGCCCTGCAATACAGCGACGGCAGCCTATACGGAAATTCTTACCGCACTACATACGGCGCCAGTTCTGCCGCCGGCATACATGCCAGCGGAACAGGCGGGACCGGCGACGATGTCGTCAAGGCCATGGCGTATACCAATAATTCCGGCGCCAATATTATAGTCACGCGGCTTGAATTTCTTATGACCAAGGCAGGCGCACCTTCCACCAATCTTCTTTATGAGATATGGGAGGATACTTTCACTGCGACGGCCGCCATGATAGACTCCGGGACCTTCCTGATACCGGCCGATATTCCCACGGCCGGTAGTTATGACTGGTTCGGCAGAAATATCCCGGGCATAATGTTCCAGGCCGGCAAGACATACGCCGTCATACTCAAGCCGACCGACGGCGCAGGCACTGATACCAGTAACTATTATTATGCGCGCTATTATGATACCGAAGTAATTTCCGCCTTTGACACCGTAAACAGGGGCGCGGTTACATATCTGGGCAACGATGCCTATATGCAGCAGTCTACCAATGGCGGAACCACCTGGGGCATTACAGCCAATAATGCCGACATGTCAATGCGTTATATCCAGGACACCGTGCCGCCGACAGGCGCGATATTGCAGCCGGTAAACAACCGCTGGAGAAAGAGCATCTCGTTCATTGAAGGCACGGCCGCCGATAATTATTTCGTCAGGGGCAATTCACTCGGCATAGAGCTGTTCATAAGGGAGGAGGGGCTCACCAATCGGCGGTGGATCGGCCCCGGCCTCAATGACTGGAGCGCTTATAATGCCGGCGATGAATACAGTTATGCCAATTGGCGCTCCACCGGCCCGGCCGCGCATAGCGCCGGTACAATATCATGGTTTCACGCCATGCCCACGCTGACGCATAACATGAAGTACACCATCTATGCGCGGTACCAGGACAGCTCCAGGAACTATTCGGTCAACTGGTCCACCGCCGTCTTTTACTATGACATCTACACCGTCGGCCCGCCGGAACAGCCCGATTCGCTTACCCAGGTTCCGGCCAATAATTCAGTCCTTGCTACCGCCCCGTCCGCCATAAGCGGCACGGCCTCGGATAATTCGCAGGGCGGCGTGAACAATGTCAAATGGGCGCTCTGGCGCAATTCGGATAATGCCTACTGGACGGGCGCCTGGACGGCGGGGCCCGTTCCCGCCGACCCCGGCTCCTGGCCGGACCCCAGTATAGTTTCACCGCTCGGCGGCACGCCGGTAACCTGGGAGCGCAATACCATGCTGCCCACGGCCGGCGACATGACCGACAGCGTTACCTATTACATAACCTCGGTGGCGGCTGACAGAGTAGTGAATGCAGACGGCAGCGCCGCCCCGAATTATGAGATCAGCAGAACAACCGTAACTTTCTGGTGGGATATAAGCGCGCCTGTGTCCCGCAGCACTATGCCGGCCGCCGGGGTGCGGTATTCCAGCCTCACCGGCCTGTACGGCACAGCCTACGATAATGTGAGGATTGACTCGCTCAGCGTGCGGCTCAGGCGCAATACGGACAGTAAATACTGGAACGCCGCCGCAGATGCTTTTAACATAGATTACGCCACCAATGCCTGGATAACCCTGGGTACGAACCTGGCGCTGCGCACGACAAACTGGGGTTTTACCGACGCTTTCACCTGGACCGGCAATCCGTCCACCGAATACCAGGTAAATGTGCAGGCAAAGGACTACCTGCGGTTTGAAACCGATATTTCCACAACCATCTTCACCTATGATTTGCAGGCACCCGTACCGGTGGTAACGGACCCGGCCGCGCTGGGTTATATAACCGCGCCGCTGGGGCCGCAGACCACGGCGCAGGGCACGGTTGACACGGACGCCGCGCTGGTAGAGGTGCGGCTGCAGGACCTGCAACGGGGAACCACCTACTGGAACGAGACAACGAAGTCCTGGCAGGATACGGCGGTGTGGAACACGGCCGAGATCTACGCCGCCGGGTTCTGGCGGCTGAAAGTTTCATCCGGCGCCTGGGTGAGCGGCAGGAAGTACGAACTTTATGTCAAGGGCACGGATTCCTCGGTGCCGACGGCCAATGTGGGCTACAGCGCCACCCAGCGCTTCTGGTATGATTTGGACCGGCCCACCTCCACGATCACAGGCATAGCCGACGGCGCGGTGCTGGCCGGGCTTACTACCATCTCCGGCACAGCCTGGGATACCTCGCATTTCAACCCGGTGGGCACTTCCCTCAATAAGACCGAACTGTCCGTCTATAATACACAACTCGGCCAGTATTTCACCGGCTCCGGCTGGGGCGTGATGACCCCGCTTGCGGTGAACCTGGACGCGGGCGCGCTTAACGGCCCGGCCGGCCGCTGGGAGCATAACTGGACCATAACCCCGTCCACCGGCTGGATAAACAACTACACATATGAACTGCGCAGCCGCGCGCAGGATAGGGCGCTCAACCAGGAGAATAAATCCCTTTATAACCCGGACACTCCGCGGATACGCTTCACCATAGATCTTGAGGCCCCGGTGGCCGTGGCCACCTCGCCGGTCAATGCCGGGATCTACGGCGCCGGTTCCTGGAATATCTACGGCACGGCCTCCGATAACCAGGGGCTTGATAGAGTGGAGTTGTGTTTAAGGGATACTTCCGGCAATAAATACTGGAACGGCTCTTTCTGGCAGGACAATCCGGGCTATGCTATCTGGTTCAGTTCCCAGAACCTGCAGAATCTCACGGGCAATACCACCAATTTCAGCTACAGCGGCGTGAACTGGGTATCGGCGGATTATCAGTTGAGCGCGCGGTCCCGCGACGATGTGGGCAGATGGCAGGCGAATATTACCACCATAACCTTCACCATAGACATCCAGGCCCCGGCGAGCGCCGTGACCCTGCCGGAGAATAATAAGGCTTACAACAGCCTGAGTAATGCCATAGCCTCCATACAGGGCACTTCTTCCGACGATAAGAGCGGCATCCCCAACGGCGGCGTGGAGGTCTGGGTGCGGGCGCTGGGCCCCGCCGGGACGCTGCAATGGCCCACCACTTACTGGAACGGCACCGGCTGGCAGAATAACGCCACGGCGATGTGGCTGCCGGTCTCGTTGACCGGCGGCGCGGGGGACTTAAACAGGGCCTGGACCTACCCCACCCCGAATTTTTCACTGCTCTCAAATGGCGGTTCCGGTCACAGGTTCAAAGTGCAGGTACGGGCCAGAGACGTGGCCAATAATCAGCAGGTTCCGTCCGCGGAGAATTACTTTGAGTATGACGTGCAACTCCCGACCTCGGCCATACTCAATCCGACGAACAATTCCGAGATAAGCAAATGGCAATATCTGGACGGCAGGGCACAAGACCCCTATCCCGGCGCCGGGCTGGATATAACACAACTGCTGATAATAGACAGGGGCACGCTTAATGACGCGGATTATTTCTGGTGGACCGGTTCTTCCTGGACCGCCACGGCCAATAACTGGGTGACGGCCGGCTGGACGAGCGCCATCGGTACCGGTACCTGGAGCTGGGGTTTCACTCCGCCGTCAATTCTGACAAGCGGGAACTGGTACAGGGTGATCTCAAGGGCGAGGGATAAAGCCCTTAATCATGATGTGGTCCGCGCCACTTCAACTTTCAAGTACGACCCCAGCTCCCCGCAGTCCAAGCTGCTGGACCTGAGGGACTTTGTGTCCGGCGACGATACCTCCTTCACGGACAGGCTGGATTTTGTCCACGGCGAGGCCTGGGCGGGCGTGCCCATAACCGAGGTGGCCATCAACATTTTTGACGAAGTCAATAACCGGACCTGGAATAACGGCATCTGGGACGCCGGCAATACCGGCTCCTGGAACAATATCTGCTCCGGCAAGGAGTATTTCACCTGTTCGGGGTCGGCCATACCGCCGGAATTCAGGGATGGATCGCAGGATTTCAGGGGCCGGATAAGGTCCCGCGCCAAAACCGCCGCAAAGACCGAGACCGCCGGCGCCGGCAGGACTATCGGTATGCGGAGAGGCGAGTGGCCGTATTCCTTTGTAACCGGCCCCGCTCACGGCGCCTATCTTTCCGCCCTGGCCGCGATAAACATGAAGCTGAGCTGGGGCGGTAATACCAACCCGACCTGGGCCAGGGTGAGGGTGGAAAATATTACCGACGCCACGGTGGTACAGGACTGGGCGGACGCGGCGATAGGCGCCGCCGACACGTCGTCTTATCCCAATTACGCGATCTACCCCGCCACCTACACCGTGGGCTTCACTTGGACCAACAACAAGATCTACCGCATCAGGACCAGGGCGGCCTATGACACGGCCTCGCGCATAGAGAATCCGGCGGCGGCCGGGGACGACGGCATTATCGTGATTTTCGACCAGACCGCTCCGACCTCAAGGATAACGGCCCCGGCGCACGGCGTCACATATAACAGCCTGGCGCAGTTAAGCGGAACAATGGGCGATAATCTTTCCGGCGCGGACAAGATAGATATCTCCCTGGCCGATCTCAACCAGCCCACTACCTATTACTGGCGCTGGTGGACCACCTCCGGCACCTGGATAACCGGCGAATATTTCAACGCGGCGACCATGCCCTCCACTTATACCTGGACCTATTCCAATCTGCCCGCCTGGGAGGATGGGAAGGTCTATAATATACGGACCCGCGCCACCGATAAGGCCGCCAATATAGAAAACCTGCCGGCTATAGTCAAATATACCGACGCCGGAACGGATAATTCAAAAACTTTCAGATACGACATCACCGGGCCGGCCTCTGCCGTTTCATTCCCGGTCAATACGGGGGTTTATAAAACTCTGGCGCAGATCAGCGGCAATTCCACGGACCTCTACACAAATATAAACAACGTGGAATTGTCGGTACGGCGGGACAATGATAACTGGTATTGGGATCCGGCCAATGGCTGGAGCGCCGGGTCGGCGCAGTGGTTCACGGCTGTTTCCACCTATACCGCCAGAAGCGTGAACTGGTATTATGACTTCAGCGATATCTGGCATACCACATACACCTATACGGCCGCCGCGCGCGCCAAAGACAATACCGCGAGCGGCCAGAACCAGGGCGCGGCTTCGTCCGCCGTGGTCTTCTACATAGACAAAACCAACCCGGACTCCGTCATAACCTTCCCCACGGCCCAGCCCTGGAACGCGGTGGCTTCCATTACCGGCACGGCCTCCGACAACAGGAAGATGTACACGGCCGATCCGTTCCAGGCCGCTAAAATAAGGATATACAGGGCGGTCGGAGACGTCTACTGGAACGCCGTCACCGCCCAGTGGGAGACCACCGCCAACCCGGAACTATACTGGTCCACGGCGGCTTTCAATTATTCACCCAACCAGTCCAGCGGAACTTTCACGCTGAACACCGCGGCTTTCCCCTGGAGCTCGGGCTACACCTACCGGCTGGAATCGCGCTCAAGGGATTCCGTGGATAATTTCCAGTCGGTGTATTCTACGGTCACTTTCAAATTCGATAATACCAACCCCGAATCCACCGTGATCTCCCCGGTAGAGGGCACCCATTACACGGCCCTCTCCACCGGCAATATAAACGGCTCGTTCATAGACCCTGCCGCGGGGTCAGGCGTTAGCGAGGTCAGGATATATGTGCAGAATCTCACGCGCGGGACCACCTGGTGGAACGGCATAGACTGGACCGATATTGATGCCGATAAATGGCTTTTTGCAGTTATAGGCGGAAGTAATTGGTCCTGGAATAGTATTTATGATACCCCGCTTACATGGACAGACGGCCATCGGTACAGGATAGTCTCAAGAGCTCGCGACCTGGCCACCAACCAGGAAGGCAATGGCGCGGGCAACGCGGGCACAATCAGGGACGCGGAATTCGTTTACGATATCTCAAGGCCTACCGGCACCATAACCTATCCGATCAACGACGGTTATATCAGCCAAAGCGGCAGGATAGCCGGTACGGCTTTTGATGCGCCCAACGGCATAGTGAGCGATGTATACGTAAGGGTGAGACAGGCAAGCGGCCCCAAAGCCGGACATTACTGGCGGGTTTCGGACTCGTCCTGGACATTACAGGACGCCCCGCAGGTGTGGAATAGTATCCCGCCCCAGGGCACGCTCAGCCCCGGCGCCACCTGGTGGCAGCTGGGCACTACCCCGTGGCAGAGCGGCGAAACTTACGATATAAACATGAATCTGCGGGACAGGGCCGGCAATTTCATACTTAATTTCAGCACCGTCACCAACATCAAAGCGGATTTCACGGCGCCGACTTCAACAGTCACCTATCCCGCCCACGGCTCTAATCTGCAGGAGGAACTGACGGTTATCTCCGGCTCGGCTTCCGACGCCGCGCCCGGCGCGCTGGACAAGGTGCTGGTTTCATATTTCTGCGCCAGCGGCATCTGTAACGGCAATTACTGGAACAGGACAGCCGGAGCCTGGAATTCCGCCTCGGAGATTTTCTACGAGGCGACGCTATTGTCGGGCAACCGCTGGGAGGCCACAGGGGCATCCAGCCCCACCTGGGTCACCTCAACCGACGGTATAACCTACCGGATCTTTGCCAAAGGCGTGGACCAGGCCGCCAATGAAGTAGCCAAACCCCCTACCCCGGCCGCCGGCCCGCATATAGAGTTCATATTGCGCACGCCGAGCCCCGTTTCCGGGATAACAAATCCGGACGATACTGTTCCGCATTGGCGGCCCTCGCCGGCGCCGACCATAAGCGGCACGGCGGTTTATGCCAGCACGGTGCAGGTGCGGGTGGTGGACTACGGGCCGGACCTGACGGAAGGGACCGGCAATGACGATCTGGCCTGGAACGGCGCCGGCTGGGTCTCAACGGCTGCTTTCACCGGCTATGTCGGGGTCAATATCTACAGCACTCCCAACTGGCAATGGTCAATCCCATCCGGCAGTTGGAACGGTAACCGAAAGTACCGCGTGCGTTCAAAAGCCATAGGCGCTACCGAAGAATCCCCCGGCCTGGGCCGGGAGTTTGTGATAGACTCCGCCGCGCCGGTTGCGGCCATAAGCGTACCTTCGGCGCTTTATGTCAAAGCCCTGCCGGAACTGCAGGGCACCGCTTATGATCAAGCCCCCGGCGCGGTGCAGAGCGTTTATTTCCGCGTCAAGCGCTCTGAGAACACGCAGTACTGGAACTGGAAAACCTCCACATTCACCGCCCTGAGCGGCGCGGATACGGACCTGCTTCCCATATTGGACGCGGGCCTTTACAAATACACTACCGGTTTCTTCTCCACCGGCGCGGCTTTTGAAACCGACAAAAGCTATGTCGCGCAGTTTTTTGCCGTGGATAAAGCCGGCAATCTGGGCTTCGCCGCTGAAAAGAATTTCACCATGGACCGCTCCAGTCCGACGGCGCGCCTCCTCATACCCGTGGACGCCGATAACTCCGGTATGCGCTCCCTGCCGGCTATTTCCGGCACGGCCGCCGACAATCATCGCAACAACGCCGTGCAGGTGGCAATACAGAAATGGGCCGGCGCCACGCTGGTCTGGTATGACGGAGCGGGATTCACGCTGACGCAGACCAATCCGAACTGGATAACGGTAAGCGGAGCCAACGGCTTTCTTTCGCCGGACGCCACCTCCTGGATTTATGCCCCGGCCGGGCTTGACGCCAGTTTTGAGAGCGGCTACCGCCATCTGCTGCTCTCGCGCGCGGCGGACGTCGCCGGTAATATCCAGGATGCGTTCACAGTCGGCGTCTCCTCAATGGTGATAAAGATAGACAAGAATCCGCCCACTTCTTCCATTGTCAATCCGCTGGATAATGCGGACGGCGTCAGCGGCAGGTACAAGCCGTCCGAGGTGGGCCAGTTCCCGTATAATCAACTGCGCGGCACGGCCGTGGACAATCCGGCCGCTCTGCCGGCCGGGGTGTCCGCGGCGCAGATAAGGCTGTCTTATCTGCTCTCGGGCGATACCTGGTACTGGACCGGCACGGCTTTCAGCTCCGGCACGGCGGCCGAAACTATTGCCTGGCGCGGCGCCGCCATGAGCGGCACCGGCCCTGTCTGGAACTGGGATTATACTACCAGTATTGCCTGGCCGGCCGTAGACAGGGAATACCTTGTGGAAGCGCGCAGTATGGACAATTCGCGGTTGTCCGACGACACCGGCGACGGCAGCTGGGAGCCGGCCCCATACCCGGCGCGGCGGTTTATAGTGGATAATACGCCGCCCTCGGTGGCTATAACCACGCCTACTGAACTTGGGCTGGACCTGGCCACTGATATACGCGGCACAGCCAATGCCGATCTGGCCGGCCATAACAGGACGGAGGTGAGAATATCCACAGGTACCGGCGCTGATACCCGCTACTGGACCGGCTCGGCCTGGACCACCGCTCCCGAGACCTGGATATATTCCACCAAGCTGGGGCCGGCCTCCTGGTACTATACGGTCTCACCGGCGCTGCTTGTTGAAAAGACCACCTACACCGTGAACGCCAGGGCGCTGGACTATGCCGGTAACTATTCCGTGGTCTATTCCACCAGGGATTTCCTGAACCAGCGGCCGGTAACCAGGATTCTGGTTCCCATGGCCGCGGCCTATAACAGTCTGCCGGATATCTCAGGCACCGCGGCCGATAATACGCGCGTCGCTGCGGTACGCTTCACCATCTATAATGTTTCCCAGGGCAGGTACTATGATCCGTCGCAGGGCCCGCCCTGGGTGACGGGCGTGGAGGGCAGCGCCCCCTGGGTGCCGCCCCAGACTACGATATACCAGAGCTCGGCGGCCTGGACCTATAACATACAGAATTCCAGCTGGACCAGCGGCGCGAGTTACCGCGTA
>WOVA01000046.1 GCA_009773155.1 Elusimicrobiota bacterium | reverse complement strand
ATACGATGATAAAAAAAGCAAGTGACATCCGTTTTTTCAGTCTCCGACGGTAAAGTTATTGTAAAATGGACCTAGTGGCTAAGAGGCGGGAATTACAGGGTCGAGCATCTGCCGATCGTCGTCCACCAAAAGTATTCTTGCCTTCATTTCCCGCCTATAATCTTCTTGAGCAGCGCCGCCATCCCGCCATAATTATAGGGTTTTGCCGGCGGGCCGTCAAAGCTGGGGGCGGCCTAAGAAGGTCAGCCGGTGAGGTCCCGTATCGCCGACAACAGGGTCCGGAGCGGGGTGGTCTTGAGGAAGAAGGCGTCGGCCCCGCCCTCGCAGGTGAGCAGGTCGGCGGCGGAAGGTTCGGAACTGAAGATTATTACCGGCACCCTGCGGGGCGCGGCGGCGCGCATGGCGGGACAGAACTCGCGGGCGGTGCCGTCGCGCAGATGATAGTCCAGTATCACGCAGTCCGCGTCGCCCGTCCTGGCGGCCTGGAGCCCGCAGGCGCCCGACGGCGCCGTTATGACGCGGTAGCCCGCCGGGGTCAGGAGCCGGCAGAGCAGGTTCCGCCAGATCGCCTCGTCGTCCACCACCAGTATGGTCTTGCGCCGCATACGGCTTCCTCCGGGCGGGACTGATGCCAGTATCGCGGCGCGCCTTACTATATCCCCCTCTCCCGCGTATAAAGTTTAGCAGAGGTGTATAAACCCTGTCAATAGTGCCTATAATATCTTCCGTCGGGGCCGCTGAAAGTCATTGAATTGTACACCTATGATAAACTTCTACGCTGAGATAGGCGGGCGGATGAGATCCGTGCGCAAGGCTTTAAGATTTACGCAGTCGCAGGTGGCCGAGAAGGCCGGGATAGACACTTCTTTCTACGGGCAGATAGAGCGGGGGGCGAACGTCCCCAGCCTGAAGACCTTCGTCGCGATAGCGGACGCGCTGAAGGCGGACCCGGCCGACCTGCTGGCCGGCCGCGGCGGCGGAGAACAGAAACTGTACGGCGCGGTCATGGAGCAGCTGCTTACCGGCCTCGACCGCAAAAAACGCGCCCTCGTCCTGGGGCTCCTTAAGGACATAGTCGCCCACTATCGCGCCAGGTAGATCCCGGCCGGTGATTCCTCTTCTTGACCTCCATCATAGGCTGCGCGGCCCAGTCCGGTCTGGGCACAAAGCCCCTTTCGCGCGCCTGTGACTTGTGTTACACTATGTCCGTAAGCCGGGGGGCTTGGTGCTCTGACGGGCACTTGGGGTGGGGACATCCGGGGTCTAAGGGGAAGAACGATGTCCAAGCGGATACTTGTGGCCGACGACGATCCGGCCATGCTGAAGGTCTACGAGCGCATACTGGCCAGGACCAGCCACGCGGTGGAGAAAGCCTCCACTTTCGCGGAGGCGGCCGCGCTTATCGCCGCGCGCGATTTCGACCTGCTGATAACCGACCTGATGCTGCCCGACGGCCTGGGCACCGACCTGATAAAGTTCTTCGAGAAGAAGCGGGCGGGGGCCAGGAGCCTGCTGGTGACCGGTTCCGCCCGGGAACTTCCAGCGGCGGAGCTACCGGAGAATTATTTCGAGAAGCCTTTCGACGTCGCCTCTTTCATGGCCGCCGTGGCCGCCGCTCTGGAATAGGGCTCTTTTTCCGGGAGCCCCGCGCCCTCAGCCTTCCCCGCCCGCCGGCCGGGTCCCCAGCAGCGAATGCAGCATGGCCGTCAACGTCTGCGGCTTCACCGGTTTTCCCAGGAATTCCTTCACGTTGGGCTCCCGCTTGAGCAGGTCCAGCGTGGACTGGTCCATGTGGCGGCCGGAGATGAGCACGATCGGGATATCGGCGGTGTTCTCCTCCTGCAGCTCGCGCAGGAGCTCGAAGCCGCTCAACTTGGGCAGCATGAGGTCCAGCAGTATCAGCGAAGGGGACATGCTTCGCGCCTTCTCCAGCGCTTCCTCGCCGTCCGAGGCTTTCTCGGTCCTGAAGCCCTCCTTCCTTACGATATAGTAGAGCAGGTCCCAGACTTCGCTGTCGTCGTCTACTATAAGCACCGTCTTTTCTTCAGCGTTCATCCGGCCGCGCCTCTTCGATCCGGAAGTAGAAACTGCGCTTAAGCCGCGCCAGCTCCCGCAGCCGCTTCTCCAGCGCGCTCTTCTTCAGCGCCGACCTGAGTTCGAGGATGTCGGCCGCCCCCGCGTCCCGGCGTACCCTGAACGTCCCGAGTTCCCGGACCGCGTTGAAGATATCCATCCGGGACCCCTCCCCGCGGCCGTTGAACCGCAGGACCAGGGAATACCGCGGCCCGACAGGAGGCGGTGTCTCTTTCGTCTTCATGCGTAACTCCCCGGAAGACCAGTCTGGTCCCCCGTATAAGGGTGAATTTCGCAGGCTGCATAAACGCCACCGGCTGGCGCGCATGCCGGAAGGAATTTTTCTCTGATGTAACCCCGGGTACATTATAGTAAATCGGGAGGGCTTATGGCCCCGCTCTCTCTCCGGGATAGCGATCGCTTATGATAATTCGATGAGGTCCCACCTGGCGCCGTAGAGGGCCAGGAGGCGGTTTTTCAGGGGGGCGTGCTCCGGCAGGCGGAGCTGCGGGTCTTTTCCCAGGACGGCGTCGCGGTCCTCCACGGCCTGGCGCAGCAGGGTGGAGTCGCGCGAGAGGTCGGCCAGCCGCAGGTCCAGCTCGCCGTGCTGGCGCAGGCCCAGCGGGTCGCCGCCGCCGCGCAGGGCCAGGTCCTTTTCGCTTATTATAAAACCGTCCGTGGTCGAGCACATGGCCTGCACGCGCTCGCGGGCGCCCTGGGCGCGCAGGTCGGCCACCAGCAGGCAGCGCGATTCGTGCGCCCCGCGCCCCACGCGGCCGCGCAGCTGGTGCAGGCTGGACAGGCCGAAGCGCTCGGCGTTGTTTACCACCATCACCGTGGCGTTGGGCACGTCTATGCCGACCTCGATGACCTGCGTGGCGGCCAGCACGCGGGTGCGGCCCGCCGCGAACTCCTCCATCACCTTGCGCTTCTCCTCCGGCTTCATGCGGCCGTGCAGCGCGGCCAGGGTATAGCCCCTGAACACTTCGCGCAGCCGCTCGAACTCAAGGGTAACGGCCTTGAGGCCGGTGGTCCCGCTTTCTTCTATAAGGGGATAGACGACATATACCTGGCGGCCGGCCGAAGCGGCCAGCCGCGCCTCGCGGAAGGCTTTTTCCTCGCCCAGGCTCTCGGTGCGGACCGGCTTGCGGCCGGGCGGCATGTCGGTGAGCGTGGAGACGTCCAGATCGCCGTAAAGGGCCAGGGCCAGCGTGCGGGGTATCGGAGTCGCCGTCATGATGAGAGCGTCGGTCCTGTCGCCCTTGGCGCGCAGGGCGGCGCGCTGGCGCACGCCGAAGCGGTGCTGCTCGTCCACCACCACCAGGCCGGGGGTTTTCAGCTTTACGCTCTCTTCGATGAGCGCGTGAGTGCCGATAAGGATGTCCAGCCGGCCCTCCGCGGCGTCGTCGAGTATCTTTTTGCGGGCCGGTCCTTTCACTGATGAGGTCAGCAGCGCCCAGCGTACCGGCAGGCCCTTGAGCAGCCGCTCGAAGGTCAGCGCGTGCTGTTCGGCCAGTATTTCGGTCGGGGCCATGAACAGGCCCTGGCGGCCGTTCTCGGCGGCCAGCAGCAGGGCGCTGAGCGCCACGACCGTCTTGCCCGAGCCCACGTCGCCCTGCAGCAGCCGCGCCATCGGCCGCGGCGAGAGCATATCGTCGAAGATCTCTTTTATCACCTTCTTCTGCGACGGCGTGAACTCGAAGCCGAGGCCCTCGCGGAACGGGGTCAGCAGGCGGCGCTTAATCTCGTAGCGGTGTTCTTTCTCTACGGCGCGGAGCTGGCGGCGCTTTATGCCCCAGGCCAGCGCCATCAGGAGCAGTTCCTCATAGGCCAGCCGCCGGCGCGCGGCCTCCAGTTCAAAAAGAGAGCGGGGGAAGTGTATGGCGCGTCCGGCCTGCGCCGCCGAGGCCAGCGCCCGCCTGGCGCGTATCCCGTCCGGCAGGTATTCGGGGGTCTCTCCGCCCCTTTCGGCCAGCGCCGAGAGCGCGGCTTCGCGCATGAAACGGCCGGTCAGGCCCTCGGTGAGGGGATAGACGGGTATTATGCGGTTGACATGCGCGGCCTCGGCCGCCGGCCCCGCCGGGTAATGTTCCTCCACGCGGATGCGGGAGGGGAAAAGCGCGTCCTCCGGCCGACCGACTATCCAGATCTCGGCGCCCTCACGGACCTCCTTCTTCAGCGAGGCGAAGACGTCGTAGCGCCAGCTGAAGCGCTTGAACCAGGAGGCCTCCACTTCGTATTTCCCGTTGGAGAGCGCCGCCTTGAAGATGACCAGCGCTTTTGAGGTGCGCACTTCGCGCGCCGACAGGACTTTACCGCGGAAGACGCGTATCTCCTCGAGCAGCGGGCCTTTCTCCGCCTCTCCCGGCAGCCGCCTGTCCTGCCAGGCCCTGGGATAATAGGCCAGCAGCCCGGCCGGGGAGAATATCTCCAGGCCGGCCAGCAGTTCGGCCCTTTTGGGCCCCACGCCTTTGAGGAATTGTATCTTGGGGAGGGACATGCTCGAATGGACCCGCTCAAATAATTTTCAAAATCCGTCTTTCTATGTTATCATTTTAGCGGGGACAGGGAGGTGCAAGCATTATGCCATGCCGTATACTCGTAGTGGATGATGAGAAGGATTTCGCCGGGGCGCTCAAGCGCTACCTGGAGGGCCACGGCTTCGCCGTGACCGCCCGCCACGGGTCCAAGGACGCGCTGGACGCCGCGCATAAGGCCAGGCCCGCCCTGGTCATGACCGACGCCGAGATGCCCGGCGGCGACGGCTTCGAGCTCTGCGACAAGCTCAAGTCCTCGCGCACGCTGGGCGAGATCCCGGTCATCATGATGTCGGGCAAGCGTACGGCCGAGCGCGACCAGCTGCACGGCTACGGCAAGGGCGCCGACGATTACCTGACAAAACCTTTCTCCTATCCCGTCATGCTGGCCAAGGTGAAAGCCGCGATACGGCGCTTCAAGGCCTGCGACGAGAAACACGAGCTTATCGAAAAGATGGGGCTGACCATCGACCCTTCCACCCGTACGGTGAAGGCCGGCAGGAAGGACATAAAGCTGACCCGCAAGGAATTCGACCTGCTGACGCTGCTGATAATGCGCGAAGGCCGGCTGCTGGGCGTGCCTTTCCTGCTGGAGACCGTCTGGGGCTACGACCCGGCCGAGTACAATGACCCGCATACGGTCGAGTCCCATATCTCCAGCCTGCGCCGCAAGCTGGGCCCCGCCGTCGCCAAAAGGATAGTGAAAGTCACCGGCCACGGCTACCGCCTGCAATGAAGAAGCCTTCTTTTGCCGACGCGCTGCTGGCCTTCTCCCGGGCCGCGCTGCGCACGCCCTGCCCCGCGCCGGCCTGCCTGGCCGGGGACCTGCTCAAGGCCGCGCGCGGCCTTTTCGGTCCCGGCCGCCTCATTATAAGGATAGACGGCGGCGCCTGCGCGGGTCTCTATTCCCAGGGGATGGCCGCGGGCTGCAGGCGCGCCTTCCAGGCCTACAGGGGCCGGGTCACCGCGGCCGGGTCGGAGATAGTATCGGAGGGGGTATCGTTTTTCGCCGTCGCTTCGCCTCCCGGCGGGCCGTCGCTCATAAACATGGCTCTCTGCTGCGGCGGCCGGGTGACGGCGCCGGAAAAGGAAGCGCTCCGGGCCTTCACCGGCCTCCTGGCGCTGGCCGACGCGCGCTGCGCGGTGGAGGAAGAGCTGCGCCAGTCCGAGGAGACTTACCGCACGCTGGTCAATACCGGCCGCGACATAATCTATTCGATAGACCCGCTGGGCCGCGTGACCTATATCAGTCCGCAGGTGCGCAGGTACGGCTATTCGCAGGGCGATATCATCGGCCGCCATATCAGCATGTTCTCCCATCCGGAGGACAGGCAGGATACGGTCAAGGCTCTGGCCAACGCTTTCAGGACGGGCCGCACGCTGCCGCTCATCCCCTACCGGGCCCGCCGCAAGGACGGCACTTATTTCTCCGCCGAGCAGAAGAGCGGGATAGTCTTCAAGGGCGGCAAGCCTGTCTCGATAACCGGCGTCATACGGGACGTGAGCGACCGCAGGGAGCTGGAGCGCGAGCTGCGCGGCAGCGCCGAGACGCTGCGCAAGATCTTCGATAACGCGCCCGACGCCATCTTCATAAAGGACCCGGGCGGCCGCTATACCCGCGTCAACAGGGCCTGCGCAGAAGTGCTGGGCCTGCCCGCCGACAAGGTCGCCGGCCTCGACGATTTCGATTTCTTCAAAAAGGCCGAGGCCGAGGACGGGCGCCGGCAGGACGAGCGGGTGCTCAAGGCGGGCGAGACCGTGGTGTCCGACAACGCGCGCACGGCCGCGGACGGGGAACGGCGCGTCTACAACGTGGTCAAGGTCCCGCTGCGCGACGTCTACGGCGACATAACGGGCCTGCTGGGGATAGCCCGGGACGTGACCCGCGTGCGGGCCATGGAGGCGGAACTGGTGCAGAAGAAGGCGGGGGAACTGGTGTCGAAGTTGACGGGCGGTATGGCCCACGATTTCAATAATGTGCTGGCCGCCATAGACGGCTACGCCACGCTGGTCTACGAGGGCCTGAAGGCGGGCGCGGCGGGGAAAGAGGAGATGCGCAGCATCATCTCGTCGGTGAAGAGGGCGGCGGCCATAAGCGACAAGCTCCATGACCTGCCGGCGGGCCTCAAAAAGCGCGGCAGGAAGAATTGAGGCGGATTTGAGGTTTATTTGAGCGGATGGTTATATACTATTCATGTAGGATTTGCAACTTAGTCAGTCACCCTGCTCTTTAAAACTCGAACTGCCTTGTAAGGCAACACAGATCTCGGCGCCGCGTTTGCGCCCCCCTAACCCCCAAACCCCCAAAGCAAAGTCCCCAAGACGATGCTTAGCAAGCGCGGCGTCGACTTATTTTAGACCCCCGGCTAAAGACCCCGGAAGCCCCTCCTTCCGGGGTCTTCGCTTTTATATATAAGGAAAAACTGCGCCGTGTGCTGACGGGCGTCACTACGCAAAGACGCGCTCGTACACCGTACTCGCGCTCCGACCTCGGCCCTCGCGCTCGTATGCGCCTCCGCATCCTCGAGATGCGATTCCACCGGCCAGCTCCGGCGCATGCTCCGTAAGCCCGAGCCTTCGGACGGCTTCGCTTAAGTGACGCCCGACATCCCCCGGTTGTCTCCTTTCAGAGGCCTCTTACAGTCCGGCAACTCCGTTTTGGTCAACTTTGAACCCGCAGGCTTTAGTCTTGCAGGAGTATTTCAAGGTTTCCCATCTGGACCCTTTGCGCGGAGCCATGCTGATGGACTCCATGTTGACTTCATCCGCGGTGAGGGTAAAGGTGATTAAAAAAACCGAGGCCGGGAGTCCGGAGTTAATACCGTAATCATTCAGATCGAACTCGCAGGGCAGTTCCTTGCAGGCGTAGGATGCCTCTTTCCACTCCGCTCCGGCCCCGGACCTGAAGGATATGGCGTTCCCGCACCACCTTCGGGAATTCCCAGAATTGCGCTTTAGCCATATCGGCCGCCCCGGCTTTGACCAGGAACTTGTTGCCGGCGTTAAACCAAAGATAACCATCCTTGGCGCGCAGCGGCCAGATGTCTCCGTAGGTGATGCCTGCTTTGCGCAGGAGGCCTTCCGTGTTCACCGCGGACATGGCTTTGCCGTCCGGAGTGAGGATGTAGAACAGCGCGGTGGCTATGTCCGCGTTGGGAAATCTTCCCGCGGGCGGCAAGGGGCGTCGTTCCACGCCCCAAACCGTGCCGTCCGGTGTTATAGTCAGGCCATACGCGTCAGCTTGTGGCCCGCCGTCATGTTCATAGAAAGCCTGGGCCCGGTAGCCGCCATGCAGCGGAGTTATCGCGCATCCGAAGGCTACGTCGTCCCATTAGCCCTCCTGTCCTTGCCGTTGTTCGCCAGGATACTATGGGATATAGGCCCCCAGCATCTGGCAGCGGAGAACATCGTCCTGGTAAACATATTAAAGAACCTGCTTATCGGCCTGGCGACCCTTATCCAGATCGGCGCTTTGGCGACAGCCTATCTCACAATAAAGCAGGGAGCGCCTGCATCAGCAGGTAATACACAGGCAGCTTCTTAACCAGCCCCTGCCGCCGCCATAAGCCGCCCCGGACCATGCCCCCCCCTTCCACCACTTGACATACCTACAATAATGTGTTACTATATTGTAGGACTTTATGAGATTACTTCGCTTAGATTGGGATGAAGCCAATATTGCGCACGTCGCGCGCCACAACATTACACCCGATGAAGTGGATGAGGCGTTTAAAGAGAAGCACTTGATATTTAAATCCCGTGACGGTCGGTATATGCTGCTCGGGAGAAGCGCGGCCGGGCGTTACCTTATGGTTGCGTTTACGGTGAAGGTCGGAGTGGCGCGTGTAATTACAGCGCGGGATATGAACCACGCAGAGAAGAAGCGCTATAAGTGAGGGAATGTATATGAAGAAAAAGAAATTACCGGATTTTAAGAGTGATAAGGAATTCGGTCACTTCGTGGATAGCCACGACATGGCCCCCTATCTCGATGATATGGAGCCCGTAGATCGGATGCTTCTTGATCCCAAGCTTGCGCAGAAGATCAAGGAACGTTCCAAGAAGCGGTTGATCACTCTTAGGCTGCCAGTATGGCAGGTGGCCACAGCAAAGAAAATCGCCAAGCGCGATAAGCGCCCGTATCAGCGGGTTATTCAGTCTTGGGTTGATGATGGACTGCGCCATGAGGTCCGCAGCTCCCACCACGCGCACCGGTAGGTGTTTTTAGCTCAGTGTCATTAGGCGCGGGCACCAGTGCGACCATTTCCTTAGAAGTCATTAAAACACAGGAGGTGGTTAGCATGAGCAACCAACAATCAGTTCGGGGAAACGACATAAATGTGGCAGAGTCGGTATACTCGATAATAGTAAGTGTGGCGTTAACCTTGGTTGCACTGGGCTAAAAATATCAACACCCGCTTGCCAGGTCTGGCCGCTTCGTATGTTCGCCTTCTAAGGGATATTCCAATATCTCCATGGCCACCGGCCACGGCCCGGAAAAGTTCGCCCATTTCCTCTGGCTGAAAGTAACCGGCAAAGAACCCCCCTGGGCTCCCTGAGACCTGAAAAACTTGCGGGAAAACGTGAAAATCTTGAGGGAAGAAAAGGCGAGCCGTTATGGCGTGGTACGGTGAAGATAATTCAACTGGAACGGGCGCATGTAAGGACTGTTCCCGAGGGCTTGCTTCATGATGCAGCCATCCGTTATATTGCCGGGTCGCGGAGTTTTTAATGTCCGGGGCCAGGGGTGAAACTGGCCCGCAGTAACTCCGGGGTCTTGGTTTTTATTCTTCCGACATGCAGGGGTAGCGGTAATCGGACGGGGGGGCGAGGTTCTCCTTGACGGTGCGGACCGAGGTCCAGCGCAGGAGGCCGTGGTGCCAGCCCACCTTGTCGTTGGTGCCCGACGCCCTGCCGCCGCCGAAAGGCTGGCGGTCCATGATGGCGCCGGTGGGCTTGTCGTTGACGTAGAAATTGCCGGCCGCGTTCTCCAGCGCCTTGGCGGCCTTCCCCGTGAACGCCTCGTCGCTTGAGAAAATGGAGCCGGTCAGGGCGTAGGGGGAGGTCGAGTCGCAGATCTCCAGCGTGCGGTCCAGGTCCTCCTCCTCGTAGGGATAGACCGTAAGCACGGGCCCGAAGATCTCCTCCTGCATCGTCTTGAACAGCGGGTCGGAGGTCTCCACCAGCGTGGGGCGTATGAAATAGCCCTGCCGCTCGTCGCATTGCCCGCCGGCCAGTATCTTAGCCGTTCCCGACTTCTTCACCTGGTCTATGTATCCCTTTATATTGTCGTAGGCCAGCTTGTCTATGACCGCGTTCATGAAGCAGGAGAAGTCCTCCGGCGGGCCCATCCCTATCCCGTCTATCGCCGCCGCCAAATCCCCTTTTATCGACTCCCAGAGCGGCCTGGGTATATAGGCGCGCGAGGCCGAGGCGCATTTCTGCCCCTGGTGCTCGAAAGCGCCGCGTATCAGCGCGGTCTTGAGCGCGGCCGGGTCGCAGGAGGCGTGGGCGAAGATGAAGCACTTGCCGCCGGTCTCTCCGACGATGCGGGGGTAGCATTTGTAGGCGAAGAGGTTGCGCACGATGGCCGACCACATGCCGTTGAATACGGGCGTGGAACCGGTGAAATTGAGCCCCGCGAAATGTTCGCTCTCGATGACGCGGTTGCCGATCTCGCCGGCCGGGCCGGGGACCATGTTTATTACCCCGTCGGGCAGGCCCGCCTCTCGCAGCAGCGCCATGATGTAATGAGCCGGCAGCATGGCGCTGGAGGCGGGCTTCCAGATGACGGGATTGCCCATCAGCGCCGGAGCGCAGGGCAGATTGCCGGCTATGGAGGTGAAATTGAAAGGAGTGACGGCGTACACGAAGTTCTCAAGCGCCCGGTATTCCAGGCGGTTGCGCTCGCCCGGGGCCTGCGACGGCTGCTCGGCCCAGAGGCGGGAGGCGTACCAGGCGTTGAACCGGAACAGGTCGACGAGTTCGGCCGTGTCAGCCTCGGCCTGCTGCGGCGACTTGGAGGTGCAGAGCATGGTCGCCGCCGTCAGCGTATGGCGCCGCGGGCCGGCCAGCAGGTCGGCCGCCCTCAGGAAAATCCCCGCCCGCTCCCGCCAGGGTATCGTCCCCCAGGTCCGCCGGGCCGCGACCGCCGCGTCTATAGCCGCGTCCACTTCGGCCGCGGAGGCGCGGTGGTAGCGGCCCAGCTCGAGCTTGTGGTCGTGGGGGGCGGTGATCCGCGCCGTTCTTCCGGTGCGCACCTCCGCGCCTCCTATAAAGAGCGGGACCTCCGTCGGCGAGGACTTCAGCTCATTCAGTTTGGCCTTCAGCGCGGCGCGTTCGGGGCTGCCGGGAGCGTAGGATAAAGTCGGCTCGTTGGAGGGTCTTTCAGCGGTAAATTTTCCGGTCATTTTGATACCTCTTTTAAGGTATCTTACAAAATCGCGGAGGGGTCTCAACCGGGCCTCTCCCAATGGAAATTTGACAGTCCTGTGGTTTGGTGTTAAAATATCCGCGCTACTACTAATGGTGGTGGGGGGAGTGAGAACCACAACGTATGGTAGGCCGCGGGAGCCGGGGATAGTATAGGCACGGCTCCCCCGCGGGGCCCTTATCGGCCGGAAAAACAGGAGATCTGACGGATGAAATGCCCGTTCTGCGGCGAGGAAGACACCAAGGTCACCGACAGCCGCGATTCCTCGGACGGCCTGGAGATCAGGCGCCGCAGGGAATGCGAAAAGTGCGAAAAGCGCTTCACCACCTACGAGAGGATGGAGCAGCACCCGCTGGTCGTCATCAAGAAGGACGGCCGGCGGGAGCCTTTCTCGCGCGAGAAGCTGATGAGCGGCATCGTCAAGTCCTGCCAGAAGCGGGACGTCAGCGTGGAGAAGATGGAGGAGGCGGGCAGGAACATCGAGGCCGGCCTGAGGAGCGAGGACAAGAGCGAGATCCCCAGCGGCACCATCGGGGAGCTCGTCGCCCGCGCGCTCAAGCGGCTCGACAAGGTCGCGTATATCCGTTTCGCGTCCATTTACAAGGACTTCGAGGACGTGAAGGATTTCGAGAAAGAGATAAAGTCCATAAAAAAATAGAGGGGTAACGAGATGAACGAGTTTTTTCCCAAAGTCATAAGGAAGCGCGACGGCAAGGTGGCTCCGTTCAACCTGGAGAAGATAAAGGCCGCCATTTACAAGGCCGCCTACACGCTGGGCGGCCGCGACGAGGAGAAGGCCGTCGACGCCGCCAACGAGGTGGCCCGCCGCCTCAACAACGATTTCACCCTCAAGAACCGCATCCCGACCGTGGACGACAGCAACGCCATGTGCGTCGCCGTCCTGCGCGAGAAGGGTTTCGACCGCACCGCCGACAAGTTCGAGTCCTATTCGCTGGACCGCGGGCGCGTGCGCCGCAGCGGCCTGACCGTCAAGAAGCGCGGCGCCAAGGCCGACATCACCGACCAGATGCTGCTGGTGCAGAGCATCACCAACGAGACCATCGAGCCCTTCGACCGGACCAAGCTCGCCCAGGCGCTGGAGAAGGAATACGCCCTGACCCCGGACCTGGCCGCGATGATCGCCAAGGAGACCGAGAACAACGCCTACGAGCTCTCCGAGAAGTACGGCACCAAGTCCTTCGACACCCAGTTCCTGCGCCGCATCTCCGAGTCCCATCTCTCCATGATGGGCATACCGCTCAAGAACAGCGCGCTCGCCATGCCCATCTCCACCCTGGAGTCGCTGGTCGTCGGCAACAGCAAAGAGAATTCCAATATCACCTCCAACAACCCCGAGGCGGTCAACCTCGGCGTCGCCGAGTACGTGCTCAAGCAGTACAACCTGCGCAAGGTCTTCAGCGAGGAGGTCGCCGAGGCCCATAACAACGGCACCGTGCACATCCACGACCTGGGCTATCCCCAGCGCGTCTACTGCTCCAGCCACTCCGTCGAGTACATCAAGAAATACGGCCTGGACAAGATAGTCTCCAACCTGCAGAACAAGAGTCACCCCGCCAAGTCGGCCATGGTGCTCAACGGCCATATCCAGACCTTCCTGGCGTCGATGCAGAGCCGCTACGCCGGGGCTCTCGGCTTCGGCTTCCTTAATATCCTCTACGCCCCCATGCTCAACACCCCCGAGGTGCTCATAGAGGGCGAGCTGGAGGGCAAGCCGGTCAAGATAAAGAAGGCCGAGCTCGAGGCCATGGTGGAGGCCGGCACGGTCACCCGCACCGACGGCACCGCGGTCCCCTACTTCAAGAAGACCGGCGAGACCCGCGAACTGCGCAGGCTCTCGCGCGGCGAGATGCGCCAGATAGCGCAGAACCTGATCTTCTCGGCCAGCCAGAACGCGTTCAGCCGCGGCGGCCAGACTCTGTTCATCGACTTCAACATCCACACCGGCGTGCCGCAGTACATGCATAACGTGCCGGCGCTGGGCCCCGGCGGCAAGTACATGATAGAGGACGCCCAGGGCAATATCGAGCTGGCCGACGCGGCTCCCCGCTTCAAGGGCGTCGAGGGCGACAGCCGCAACGGCGACGTGGTGAACCCCGGCGACGGCCGCAAGTATATCACCTATGGCGACCCCCGCATGGTGAAGACCTCGCAGGAGTTCGCCATAGAGCTGATGAAGGTATGGGAGGACGGCGACAAGTACGGCATACAGTTCGCCTTCCCCAAGTGCGACCTGCACGTCAACAACGAGGCGCTGACCGACCCGGCCGAGCGCGAGGTTTACGACTACGGCTGCCGCCTGGCCACCAAGAACGGCTCCACCTACTTCATGTTCGACCGCGACGGCGCCGGCGCTACCCTGGCGCAGTGCTGCCGCCTGAAAGAGAAGGTCACCGACATCGACCTGCTCAAGCGCCCGGAGCTCATCCGCTTCACCGGCTTCCAGAACGTGACCATCAACCTGCCGCAGGCCGCCTTCAAGGGCAAGACGCTCGAGGGCACGCTGGACCAGATCGGCAGGGCGATGGACCTGGCCATGAAGGCCCACCTGCAGAAGAAGGTCTACACGCAGATGCTGCTGGACACCGACGGCAGCCCGCTGCGCTCGCTGGGCCTCCCTTCCGACGACGGCACGCCTTACGTCGACCTCAACAAGGCCACCTACATCATGGGCCTCATCGGCCTCAACGAGGTGGTGGAGTACCTGACCGGCAAGGAACTCCACGAGAGCAAGGATGCCTACGAGACCGGCCTGCAGGTCATCGACTATATGTACCAGAAGATCGGCGAGCTTAAGCAGAAGCATAACCTAAAGCTGACGCTGGAAGAGACCCCGGCCGAGAGCGCCACCCAGAAGCTGGCCAAGGGCGACATGGCGCGCTTCCCCGAGGCGAAGAAAGTGGTCAAGGGCGACCTGAAGAAGGCCCCCTACTACACCAACTCCATACACCTCAACCCCGGCGCCGACGTCTCCATCGTGGACCGCATAGAGCTGCAGTCAAAGTTCCACGAGATGATAGAGTCCGGCGCCATCATACACGTCTACTGCGGCGAGTCGCAGATCCCGCCGGAGTCCATCGGGACGCTGGTGGAGAAGGCCTACCGCAACACCCGCGCCTCGCAGGTGACGGTCTCGCCGGAGTTCACGCACTGCAATAACTGCCACACCAACTACTTCGGCTTCAAGAAGAAGTGCGGCAAGTGCGCCTCGGAGGACCTGACGCTGCGCACCAAGATAGTCGGCTACTTCTCCAACCTCAGCGGCTGGAACGACTCGCAGCTGGCCATCAGCGCCGCCCGCGAGGCTGTGGCCGACCGCTACGCCAGCTTCGCGCCCGGAGTGAAGTGGCTGCACGAGAAGGACGACTCCAGGAAGGTCATGGTGTTCGGCAAGCCCGGCTGCGCGACCTGCGAAGAGGCCAAGACCTCGCTGACCAGGGCGCTCAAGGACAACGGCGTGGAGATCCCCGTGGAGTTCCACGACCTCACCAGGACCGAGAGCCGCATCGCGGCGGCCAAGTGGAACGTGCCGCTGGACCCGATACCGACCGTCCTGGTCAAGAACAACGGCACCACCAGTCGCTACGAGCTGGAGTTCAAGCGCGGCAAGCCGGTGCGCCGCAAGGAAATCGAGTACCACAAGATGGTCGAAAAGGCCTACACGGTAAAGTCCTGATGAAGATAGGCGCGGCGCTGGAATTCAACCTGATAGACTATCCCGGCAGGATAGCCGCCGTCGCGTTCACGCCCGGCTGCAATTACCGGTGCCCGCACTGCCACGCCAGGCCGCTGGTGGACGGCGCTGCGCCTCCGGTGAACGAGCGGGACTTTTTGGACTATCTCGGCACCGTGAAGGACTGGGTCAACGGCGTCACCATCTGCGGCGGCGAGCCCACGCTGCAGCCGGACCTGGTGCCTTTCATAGAGGAGTTGCGCTCCAGGAAGCTCCAGGTCAAGCTGGATACCAACGGCAGCTCGCCCGAGGTGCTCTCGCGCCTGCTGGCCGGCAAGCTGGTGGACTATGTGGCGATGGACGTGAAAGGCCCGGGGCGGCTCTGGCCGGCCATGGCCGGCGTGCCTGGCTACGAGGCTAAAATGCTAGAGAGCATGAAACTGGCGGCCTCGTTCCCGGAATATGAGTTCCGCACCACGGTGTCGCCGGTAGTGAGGGGGGAGGAGATCTCCTTCCTGACCGTGCCTGAGATGACGGAGACCGCCGCGCTCATCGCCGAGAACACCGGCTCGAAATATCACCGCTATTTCATCCAGAAGTTCGTCCCGCGCAAGGACGGCCTGCTGGACCCGCGGCTGGAGGCCTTCCCCGAGACCCCGCCGCAGCTGCTGCAGGATATACACGCCGAAGTCGTAAAGGTCCTGCCCAAGACCGAAGTGAGAGGATAAAAAAATGTCTAAACTCGAAATTACCGTTCAAAAACTGGCCGAGGGCGCCAGGATTCCCGCCTACGCGCATGAGGGCGACGCCGGCGTGGACCTTTATTCGGCCGTGGACAAGGTGCTTCAGCCTGGTGAGCGGGCCCTGATCCCCACCGGCCTCAAGATGGCCATACCGCACGGCTACGAGGGCCAGGTGCGCCCCAAGTCCGGGCTGGCGCTCAAGCACGGCCTCACCGTTCTCAATACGCCCGGCACCGTGGACGCGCCTTATCGCGGCGAGGTCGGCGTAATACTGGTCAACCTCGATCCGAAAACCCCTTACGAGATCAAGAAGGGCGAGAAGGTGGCCCAGATGGTCTTCAACAAGGTGGAATACGCTTATTTCACCGAAGCGAAGGAACTGGCGGAGACCACCCGCGGCGCGGGCGGTTTCGGCAGCACCGGCAAGCACTAGGCCGTCCGTCCGCCAATAAAAAACCCCGGGCCTCCCCGGGGTCTTTTATTCTGGGGACACAATACCTATTATAGGCGATAATAGGTATTGTGTCCCCCTTTTATTACAGGTCGGTTGCCGGGGCCGCCGTATTCCAGCATGACGCCGACATTGCCCTTGGTGGTGAGCAGCTCAAGCATCCTGAGCACCACATCCTTGGCCGAGGCCCAGGGTTTAAGTTCCCCGGTAAGGTTCACCAGGCAGACCTTGGGGCAGGCGGTGTAGAAATTGCCGCCGCCCATGGCGACCGCCACGTCGAGGCCGCCGGCGCCTATGGCCACCTGGCCTATGCCGCCGCCGGTGGGGGTGTGGGAGTCGGAGCCGAGCAGCGTGGTGCCGGGTTTGCCGAAGCGCTCCAGGTGCACCTGGTTGCAGATGCCGTTGCCCGGGCGGGAGTAGACCACGCCGTAGCGGGCGGCTACGGTCTGGAGGTATTTGTGGTCGTCGGAATTCTCGAAGCCGACCTGTACGGTGTTATGGTCGACGTAGGAAACTGAAAGATCTGTTTTTATTTCTTTGAGGCCCATGAGGCCCATCGCCTCGAACTGCAGGTAGGCCATGGTCCCCGTCGCGTCCTGCGTCAGGGTCTGGTCTATGCGTATGCCTATCTCTTTGCCTTTTACGAATTCGCCTTCTTTGAGGTGGGCGGTGAGGATCTTTTCAACGATGTTCTAGGGCATGGTCACGCTCCTGCGAAGTTGCTGGGACTCCCTGGTTATATTCTCTCAAAAAAACGGGTTGTTACCGTATTGACGATAGTCATGGGGTGGAAAGAAAAACCCGGGGGGTTTACCCCCGGGTCGCTTCTTTCCGGCCGGCGCCTCAGAAATCGGTGCCGCCGCCCGAGCCGTCGGGATCGGAGCCGCCGCCCCCGCCGCCTCCGCCGCCGTCATCGGTGTCGTCGGGGCCGCCGCCGGAACCGCCCGAGCCGCCGCCGTCCGGGTCCGGGTCGCCGCTGTCGGGCATGGTGTCGCCGGCGCAGGCGCTCGTCGGGAGCACCGCGCTCACGGTCATGGCGCCGAAAGCCGCCGCCAGGAACATGAATATGATGGAAACGAGTATTTTTTTCATTTAACCTCCAGAACTTTACGGTTCTATGATACCAAACGCCGCGCGGGTCCATAAGGTTCCGCGGACCTATTGCCCGCGGGGACCTAGGGCCCTTCCCGCGTCAAGGCTTGACGGTTCCGCCGTCCGGCCCGGCGGGGGAAAATCCCGCCTGGCCCGTGCGACAGCGGACTTTAAGTTCACTTCTCCGCCATGAACGGGTAGCGGCAGCCGCGGGGCGGGCCGGCTGTTAGTTGGTATAATATGAGCATAAGGATGAGGCGGAACGTCGTAAAACTCGTTAAAACCGGCCGCCAGGAGGACGCTTTCATCAAGGCTTCCCCTGCGCGGCGCATTTCGTTTATATGGGAGCTTACCGCGCCGCCGCCGTTATTGACCTACGCGTAAGTAATAGAATTTCTGGAGGCTTGGATTTGAGATGAATGCGAGGCGCGACGAACGAGCATACTTGGGCTACGACTGCGTCGCTCGTCGCTTACATAGCCCCCGCTATGCGCGCTCCTCGTTCCTTGTCTCGCTCCAAAATCGGCCCGGCCAGCATTGCTATTACTTACGCGTAGGTCAATAATTAGCGCGGAATGATCTTATGACAAACTCATTTTCCGGATCTCTGGTCAAGCTGCGTAAAGCCGCCGGTTTCCCCACCGGCTACAGGTTCTTCCATGACAGCGGCGGCCGGCCGGTGCTGAAGATCACCTACCGTAAATACCTCCTGTGGGAGCAGGGGAGGGTGCTGCCGCCTATAGAGGCGCTCACCCGCCTGGCTCCGGCGCTTAAACTGCTCCCTGGCGGCGGGGCGCTGGGTGAGCTCGCGGCTTCCTGGCTCAGGACCATGGCCGGGGAAGAAACCTACGGGTATATCCTGCGGCCCATTGTCTCCGTTAAGGATGATACCGCCGGCCTGCCGCCAATGCATTCGGCCATGGGGCGCGCGCTCGGCAGCAGGAAATACCCCGTCACGGTGGCCCAGGCCGCCGCTTCGCTGGAAAGTTTCGACCATCATAAGGCGTTTCTCTTCGTTACCAAGGACGGCGGCGACTGGAGCGCGGAAAGGCTGGCCTCCTGCGCCGGTCTGGCCGGGAAAACTGCTGCCGCCGTCTGCAAGGATTTCCTGGCGGCCGGTATATTGAAAAAAGCCAAGGAAGGCGTCTTTTCCTGTCCGCTGGCGGGGGCCCTGCTGGAATTTCCCAGGCTCGAACTGCTGCCGCCCGGCTACCCGCAGCGCGTCCACGAGTTCCAGCGGCGGCTGCTGGACGAAGGCCGTATTACCTGGCGCAGGTGCGGGTTCATACGGGCCGACCGCGAGGCGCTGACCGGCTTCCTGCCTATCATAGATACCAGCGTGCTGACGGCCCACGCCTATGAGAGTCAGGAGGGGAAAGCCTTGTTCGCGGTGGAGGGCCGCCTGGTGAAGATAAGCGACTTCAACCCCTGATAAAGCCCCGCAGGAAGACCGCCGCCCGCCCCGGCGGTTTTTTATTTGGTGCGCGCGGCACGCGCGCACACTCGGGGGTGAAAGTCCCCTACGGGGGTTGATAGAACCTACCGTTAGCCAAAGGCAAGGGTGTCCGCCGCG
>WOVA01000090.1 GCA_009773155.1 Elusimicrobiota bacterium | reverse complement strand
GAATACCGCTATGATCCCTATCGCCATCGTATGCCGCACCGCCCCTCCTGCCGCTTATCGCTTACCCCATTAGACGCAAAACGCCGCCGAAAAATTCAAGCCCCCCGCTTCACTTATTTTACGTTACCTCGATTAAAAGGGCGCTGTTCCCTTTCGAGTATAGCGGGAAGATTCCACAGCAGGTAAAGCGGCACCCCGACAAGCCTGTACGCGACCGCATCGCCCTGCGTAGTCCTGCAGTCAACCTTCATTACGGAGGGGGGGTTGGAATCCGCGCGGACGGCAAGCCCCAGCTTCCGGTCGAACATAAACTGGTGGAGGCTCTTCATCGCCCCGGCGGCGCCGGATTTAAGTTCTATGGGGATAATAAGCCCGTTGAACTGCGCCACATAGTCTATTTCCCCGGGCCTCCCCCCTTCCCGCTGCCAGTAGTAAAGTTCCGGCCCGTCGCCCGCCCCGGAATCCGCCAGGCGCAGCTGAAGCGCCGCAAGCTGGTCCGCAAGCTGGCCGCGCAGAGAAGCCGCCAGCGAATTAAAATCCGGGAAAGCCTGCGCGGCCGGCGTCCCCAGAAGCGCGTGCACCACGCCGACGTCGGCGGCGACGGCCTTCCTGAAAGAGCCCTTCACCCCCGCGCCCAGCGGCAGGCCGCCGGCGGAAGTATAACGCACCTGGTGGACCAGCCTGGCCATTACAAGCAGCTCTAAAGCGCGTTTTGCCTGGTGTTGTTTTATCCCTTCGCCCACGCGGGCATAAACGAACTTCCCGCCCAGGGAAGCGGCTACGGAATTAAGCGCGGCATTGAGTATATCCCGGTCCATGCGCCCCGCGTACTTGGCGAAATCCGCCCTGTAACCGGCCAGCAGGTCTTTTTGCATTTCACGGATCTTCCCGGGGGAACTCCCCCCCGCGTCGGCCGCGACCACGGCGGGCAGGCCGCCGACCATGGAATAGCGGCCAAACCACATGGAAGCCCGCTCATGGGCCGTTTGCGATAATTTTGCGCCGGGCCGCCATGACGCTATAACAGCCAGGAGGCGCTCCTGCCCGTGGGCCCGCAGGTATTCGCCGAACCCCATAGGCTCTATGTTCTGGAACGCCACCCGGCCGACCGGCATACTGAAGGAGTGCTCCGCCAGGGCGAAATCAAGCAATGAGCCGGCGGCGGCTACCGGCAGGCCGGGCATTTCCTCGTAAAACCACCTGAGACTCGCCAGCGCCTCCCCGGCATTCTGGATCTCGTCCAGGAAAAGAAGATTTTTAGCCGGGTCGATATCAACGGAAAGAGCGAGAGAAAGTTCCCCCAGTATCTGCGCGGGTTTTCCGGGAACAAAGATCTTCTTAAGCCCCGGGTCCCTTTCAAAATTAATCTCCACAAGCCCGCGCCCGGAGCGGGCCGCCAGGTCCCGTATCAGCCAGGTCTTGCCCACCTGCCGGACGCCGCGCAGCACAAGCGGCCTCCGGTCCCGGCTTGCCAGCCAGCTATCCAGTCTTGCCTCGATATCTCGTTTCATTGGGATATTATACAAACAACGCGTTGTTATTCAATACAGAACAAAAAACACCGGGTTAATCCGGGGCTGCCTCTTACCCCTTAAACGCCAGACGCCGCCGAAAAATTCAAACCCCGCCCGGCGTGCGTGGGCACTACCCCCGGAATCAGACCGCCTACTCCATCGCTTCTTTCTGGCGTAGCCAGCGGGCAAAAATCGGGTCCACCACTTTCCAGCCGGCCGACGTTTTCTCCAGATAGTCCAGTTCCGGCAGCTTTTTAATAGCGGCCTGTACGCCGCCCAACGACCCCAGTCGGTGTCTGGTCAGATACGCGGCGGCGAAGGGCGTTTGCGTAGACTCTTTCGCGATGGCGTATAAAAGGGCTATTTGGCGCGGCCGGAGCGCCTGGAGCATTAATTCAAACAGCGGCGCTTCCTCAAGCAGCATTTGCCGGAGGCCCTCATGCAGCGACGCTTCCGTAATGCTGCCTTTGGACGCCTCAAAAACAAAATAGGACAGCTTTTGGATGTAGTATGGGTACCCCTCGGTCAGGGCGTGTATCCGGGCCGCCACGGGTAACGGGCAGTTCTTTCCGTTTTCACCGAACAGCCCGGAGAGATACTCTGCGGTGTCTTCAGTCGGGAGCGCGGGAAGGACATAGTTTATGGCGCTTTTGTAGAACGGGCGTTTTTTATCGTTGAACATATCCATAAGTATGCGCCTGCGGCTGCCTATGAAGAAATAGGAAACATTCTGGGGATCCTGCATGTATGAGCGCAGTATCCCCTCAATAAACCTGGATTCTTTCAGTTCGGTTATCTCCTGGAACTCGTCAAAGGCGACATTGCACGCAATTTTGCCTGATTTCAGGAATTCACCGAAGCCTTTCAGCGTTTCTTCCAGCAATTGTCCGCCGGGTTTTGATTTAGCCGCTTCAACCGTGAACGCCATGCCGGTTTCCGGGTCCGGCCGCAGGATCGGGCGCAAACCGGTGAACACTCTGGCGGCTTTTTCAAAAAGGGATTTTTCCTTGTAAACAACGGAATAGACCGCCCCGGTGTCACGTCCCACTTAATGGAGGCCGCCTCAGTCCCACTTAACCGAGGCCACTTTTCCGAATCGTTGTTACTCTAGCATTTTCTTATTTCCGCCTTTG
>WOVA01000089.1 GCA_009773155.1 Elusimicrobiota bacterium | reverse complement strand
ATTAGTGGCTACATTTCGGCACCACAAAAAGCCAAAATAGTGCTTATAAAACAATGCCTTTCAGTGGTTTTTGCGCCTGTTTTTGTCCGGAACTTTGGTTTAGTACAATAACCGCGGCAGACAATGCCTATCAAGGGGGAACTTATGAAAAAGTATATTATCGCGGCGGCGATGGTGGCGGCGGCGGCCTGCGCTCTTTACGCCCAGGCCGGGACCGACGGGGAAAAGCCGGCGGCGCCGGCGGTGAAGGTGGAAAAGATCGTAACGGCCGCCGGGGTGGAAGAAAAAGAGCCCGTGGGCGAGGCCAAGGCCTTCGGCGAGGACACGACCCGCGTCTTCACCTGGACCAGGATCGCCGCGGAACAGCCGCCGGTAACGGTGACGCACAACTATTATTTCGGCGGCAAGAGGGTCGCGCAGGTGGAACTGGACATAAAATCCAGCCCGTACCGCGTGTGGAGCTCCAAGGCCGTCGGGCCCGGCGAGTGGAAGGTGGAGGTGACCGACGAGGCCGGCAAAGTTCTGGCCACGGCCAGGTTCACGGTCGGCGGCAAATCCTCAGAGGACTCCGACTCCTCCGAGACTTCTGAATCGGCGGAATAAAACCGGAACCCCGCGCGTCAGAGCCGGCTCCGGGGATCAGTCCCCGGAACCGCCCTGGCCGGCCTGCTGCTGCGCCTGCTTCATTATCGTGGAAAGGTCGGGCACGCCCTGCTGGCCGCCGGTATTTGACGGGGCCACGTTGGTGGGGGTTATCGATTTGAAAGGGACCATCTTCATGCGCGGGACTACGGTGGTCTTGGTCGTAGGTTTGACGGGGGCCGCTTTCTTCCGCGCGGCCGTCGCGGTGGACTTCGCCACCTTCGGCTCCGGCGCGGCCGGCGCCGCGGCCGGCTCCTCCTCGTCCTCGCCGTAATAGCCGGCGTTGGTCTTGCTGAACATATCCAGACCGCCGCCGCTGGAACTTTCCGACCGCGCCGGCGGGTTCAGCCCCGGCGGCGGCGCGGCGTTCTCCGAAGCGCTGAAGATCTCCTGTCGTTCAGCCGGCGCCGGCGGCATCTCCGAGGCCCTGTCGCTCATTATGAACCTGATCCCCGCGAGCAGCAGCACCGTGAGCAGCGCCAGGCCCGCCAGCATTATCCCGCGATATTGTCCGCTTCGTCCGTTAAAGTCGCCCATACCGCCTTATTCTACAAAACATAACCGGCCGGAATTCAGGCGCGCCGGATTTTCTTATTGTCCTCGCGGCGGTGATGATGCTGCCGGCTGTGCCGGAGCTGGATATCCACCAGCTTCCCCAGTATCTCCATCAGCACTTCGGGGGCGGCGCCGAGTTTCTCATGGCCTCCCTCCTCCGCCTCGCGGCAGAGATGATAGACCGCCTCGATGGTGGAGACGCAATGCGCCTTGGGCTGCCGCTTGATCGCGAAGCGCGAGAGATAATTCCGGGCGAAAGAAAGCCGCGGCAGGGCTTTAACATTGGGGCTTTTATTAAGCAGCGTCCGCGCGGTGTTCCAGGTGCCGTCGATGACAAAGACCAGCGGCGTCTTTCCCGCCGGCAGCGCCGCGCGGTCCATCTCTTTGAAATTGACGGCTTTCGGACCGGGATAGAGGACGAAAGGCGCGTAGGCGGGAGCGCGCAGCAGCGCGTTGACCCGCTCGTCATGCGCGAACTCCGTGCCGATGAAAAGTTCGGCGTTCTTCAGGCACATCCCGGCCAGCCTGGCCGTGCCGGTGCGCTGCTTGCGCGCCTCCTTGGTATGCATCAGGATGACGAAACGCATCCTGGTGGCGAAAGGCCTGACGCTATCGCAAAGGCAGTTCCGCTTCACCCGGAAGCAGGTGTAGCATTCCTCGCGATGCGGCGCGGTTTTTGTTTTTGCCATATCACTGCGGCGGCCGTTTAAGCGCCTGTTTTAGAAAGCAGCCAGGCCATATTCTCGCCCAGCACCTTCATGGTCCTCATGCCTTCCTCGTCGCCCTCGACCTCGCCGATATTGCGGCCCATGCCGAAGTTCCAGTAGCTGGCGCCCGGGATGATCATCTGGCTGATGGTGAAGAAGTGGTTGATGCTGTCGAAGACATGCACCGCGCCGCCGCGCCGCACCGCCACCACGGCCGCGCCCGCCTTGCGCCTGTACAGGCCGCCGTTGGCCAGGCCCACATAACCGGCCCGGTCTATCAGCGCCTTCGCCTCGGCCGTCATGTCGGCGAAATAGGTGGGGCTGCCTATCAGCATGCCGTCGGCCGCGCACATCTTTTCGATGTAGCCGTTAAGGCCGTCGTCGGGCAGCACGCAGCGGCGGTCCTTGTTCTTCGAACAGCCCATACAGGCGGTGCAGCCGCGCAGCGGCTTGCCGGCCAGCTGCACCAGCTCGGTCTCGTGGCCCGCCGCGGCTATCTCGGCCAGCGCCGCCTTGAGCAGTATGGCCGTATTCCCGTCCTTGCGCGGGCTGCAGTTGAAAGCGATTACCCTGGACATGTTTCCTCCTGACCTTTCATACGATTCTACAAAAACAAAACCGCCGGGGGCTGAAACTTTCGGAGGGTCTCCGGCATCTATTGACCTACGCGTAAGTAATAGAACCTCACTCACAGACCGCCGGTATGCTCGTTCGTCGCGCCTCGCATTCATCTCAAATCCAAGCCTCCAGAAATTCTATTACTTACGCGTAGGTCAATAACTAATGAGACGAAAAAGGTATCCCGGAGAAAAAACAGAAAATGGCCTTCGAAACTATCAACCCCTATATACTGCCGGCTCTGGTGGTCGGCTACCTCATATTCAGGCAGGTGCGCGTAATGGCAGCAAAGAAAAAACTTCCGTCCCTGGCCGCCCGGGGCGCGGTATTCGTGGATGTCCGCACGCCCGGCGAGTTCGCCGCCGGCAACAGGCCGGGCAGCGTCAACATCCCGCTCGATTCCATAGCCGAAGGCGCGAAGACGCTGGACAAAGAGAAGCCGGTGATACTAAGCTGCGTCTCGGGCGCGCGCAGCGGCGTGGCCGCCGGCATACTGAAGAAAATGGGATTTAAGACCGTCGTCAACGCCGGCCCCTGGCAGAACACCCTTTAAAGAACCGGCCGCCGCGCCGGCTGGAAATCCCCCCGTTAAAATATATGGCCTTCCAGGTAAAGGACGGCGCGGCCCGCTATGGCGACGCGTTCCCCCAGGTCCTTGCAATAGAGCGTGCCGCCGCGCCGGGAGATCTGCCTGGCAGTCAGCGACTTTTTCCCCAGCACGCCGGACCAGTACGGGATGAGCGTACAATGCGCCGAGCCGGTCACCGGGTCCTCGGGCACGCCCTCGGCCGGGGCGAAATAGCGCGAGACGAAATCCGCCGACCTCCCGCGGGCCGTCACTATCAGCCCGAAGCGGTCCAGCCCGGCCAGCAGCCCCATGTCCGGCGCCAGCGCGGCCACGTCCGATTCGTCGTCGAAGACGGCCATGTAGTCGCGCGAGACAAGCACGGCCCGCGGCTCGCGGCCCAGCGCCTTTATCAGCGCCGGCGGCGCGGCACAGGGCTCCGGGGGCCGGGACGGGAAGTCCAGGACCAGCAGGTCGCCGTCGCGCGACACCTCTACGGGGCCGCTGCTGCGCGTAAGAAAACGCACCGACTCCGCGTCTTTATCCAGGAAATTGAAATAAACGAAGGCCGTCGCCAGCGTGGCGTGCCCGCAAAGGTCCACCTCGGTGCCGGGCGTGAACCAGCGCAGCTCATTGCCCCCGGCGCCGCGCAGCAGGAAGGCGGTCTCCGAGAGATTGTTCTCCCGGGCGATGTCGAGCATCTCCGCGTCGGACGGCCACTCGTCCACCAGGCATACCGCGGCCGGGTTCCCGCTGTAAAGATTGTCGGTGAAAGCGTCCACCTGGAACAGCGGTATTTTCTTCCTGTCGCGCATAGTTTACCGGGTCCGGCTGGATGCCGTCTCAGCGCCTTCTCTTTTCGCCGCGCAGCAGGCCGTAAACGACCTCGTTGGCGGGCTTGCCGTTAACAAGGAGCTGGCGGCGCAGCAGCCCTTCCTTCTTAAAACCGAGGCTTTCGGCCAGGCGGCGGGAAGCCAGGTTCTTCTCATTCACATAGGCCAGCAGCTTGCGCAGACCGGTCTCAGCGAAGACCTTCTTCACCAGCATACCGACGGCGCGCGCCCCTGTACCGCGCCCCTGGCCCTCTTCCCCTATAATAGCGCCTACTTCCGCGACCCTGTCCGCCCGCTTTATATTATGCAGCGAAACGGTCCCGACTATTTCTTCTCCCAGCCTGACGAACCATCTGCAGGAAGAGAGCTTCAAGGGCCGGCGCAGGTCCTGCTTCTCCTGCATGATCCGTTTCTTTATCCTGGCCAGGCCCACTTTTTTCATGGCGGAATACCGCCGGGACGAAGGCTGCCGCATCCAGCGGTACATCAGGCGGGCGTATCCCTCGCATGGCGGGACCAGTTCCAACGCGTCGGCACAGTTTCTTTTGATCATAAGCCGCTAAACTTTGGCCTCCGCCCGGGCAGCCAGGCCCTCTATGTAGGCCGAGAATTCGGGATCCTCGCCGTGCAGCAGCGCGGGCAGCTCGGCCCGGAAATCGTCGCGGCGGCACCAGTCGCTCATATAATCTTCCCAGGACCGCCAGCGCCGCGCCTGCTTCTCGTTCATGTGGTCGTCGTAGAGCAGCAGATAGGCGCGCTCGAACAGCGAGATCAGCATGTCGAAGATTATCAGCATGCGCTCGCGCTGGTCCGGCGAGAGCTCCGGGCCCTTGCCCTCCGAGAAAAGCCGCAGGTCCGGGTTGTCCAGCGCCACCCTGAGGAATTTCTCGTAGCTGTCCGCCAGCAGCTGGTATACCTCGTCCTCCTCGTTCTCGCGCTCCTTGCGCTGCTCGAAGACGAACACCACTATGGCCATAGGCAAACCTATCACGGTCACCACGTAGCTGAGCATTTCCCAGGTCTCAAGATCGAACATGTTCCCTCCCGCCGCCGCGCGTTTTTGCGGCCAGTTCCGCTTATAATATCAAAAACAGGCAATCGGGTAGGAGGTGGGTGATTATTTCACCCGCCGTCCTCACCACACCACCGTACGTGCCGTTCGGCATACGGCGGTTCATCGGAACTAACAGGCCAAGGAAAGCCTTTTGCT
>WOVA01000045.1 GCA_009773155.1 Elusimicrobiota bacterium | reverse complement strand
AATGGACCACAAAACGCACTACAGAACAGAATAAAATTCTAAAGCTCGTCGGAGCACTGGACCTGATGCCTAGTGACTAAGAGGCCTTAAATAGGGGTCGACGTCATGCGCCGCCACCTGGAGGCGCGCGGCTACGCCGTCTCGTTCACGGACAATCCTTCCGAGGGCCTTATACTCGCCCGCGACCTCAAACCGGCCGCCGTCATCACCGACGCCGAGATGCCGGGCATGGACGGCCTGACCCTCTGCCGGGCGGTCAAGGAAAGCGCCGGCCGCGGCGGCCTGCCCGTGATACTCATCTCCGGCAAGATGACCGAAGAGGACGACATACTCTCCGCCTACGGCAAGGGCGCCGACGACTACTTGATAAAGCCGTTCTCCATGCCCATCATGCTGGCCAAGGTCTCGGCCGTGCTGCGGCGCTATTCGGCGCAGGCCGAGGCCGGGGAGAGGATAAAGTCGGAGGGGATAGAGCTGAACCCCGAAGCCAGGACGGTAAGCGTGAAAGGCTCGCCGGTGAAGCTCACCCGCAAGGAGTTCGACCTGCTGGCGCTGCTGCTTACAAGCCCCGGGCGGGTCCTGTCGCCCGGCCATCTGCTGGAAAAAGTCTGGGGCTACGACCCGGCCGACTACAACGATACCCACACCGTGGAAGTCCACATCTCCAATCTCAGGAAAAAGCTGGGCCCGGAACTGTCCGCCAGGATAGCCAGCGTCACCGGCGTCGGCTACAAGTTCGACTGACCTATTCTCCCGGGGCCAGGCCTTCCTGCATATATTCGGTCACGATTCCGATTATTTTCCGGACCGGTTCATTGCAGGATTTGAAAAGCAGGCGGTCCAGGACCCCGCCGCCGAATCTGCGCAGGGCCTCGCTTATGAGCGCGTGAACGAACGATTGCGTCGCGGCGTCCACTCCCGTAAAATCGAGCGCGACCTCTTCCCCCCGCTCCAGGGCCGGCATCAGTTCGTCCACCCGCAGCGCTCGCGCCACGTCCTTGTTCTCGGCGAAAGCCCCGGTCTTTTCGACCAGCCGTATCGTCCTCATATGAACCTCGGTTTCCTGTATCGCGCTTTAAGCCGCTCTCTTACGGCGTCCCGGTAGGTGACCCGTATGGCGTCGAGCAGGGCGGAGAAGCCGGCGGTCTGGTCCAGCGTTATATCGGCGCCGACCACGGTCCCGCTCCAGCGGGGAAGGCCTTCCGCGCGCGAATGGCGGTCGTCGAACGGATCGGCGTGAAGCCTGGGACGGGCGGCCGGGGATTTCAGCAGTTTATACAGGGCGTCCCCGCTGTAGATCACGAAAAAATCCCTGTTTATCCCCGCTATGGACTTGATGAAGAACAGCCCGGCCCCGGCGTTCTGCTCCGTGCCGCCTTCCCGCCTGGTGGTCCCGGTTATGCCGGGCTTCAGCGCCAGGCGCAAAGCCTCCAGGTCCGTCTCCGCGCTGTAGGAGTTGTTTATCGAGGCCCGAATCCCGATCCCGGTATCGGCGATGCCTATGCGGATGGAGTTGCTTTTTTTGTAATACTGGGCGCACAGCACCGCGCCGTGTTCCGAACCGGAATGCTCCAGCACGTTCCACGCCAGTTCGCTCACGATATACCCTATCGTGCGGCTCTGCTCCGGCTCGAGGTGCAGCAGCGGGATCATTTCGTTCTTGAAATTAGAGAGTTCTTCCGAAGTCCGTATCCGGGTGATGGGAATGAAACGCCCGGCCGGTTCATGCTCCATGATGCTGATATCCGAACTTATTCCCAGCGTCCTGAACAGTCCCATCCGCACCAGGTAATGCCTGGATCTGGCCTCCAGTTTCCGACAGGAGATATTCTCAGGCTTTACGGTCAGCCCGAGCGCGGTTATCATCGAAAGGACCGCCGGGTGAACGGCTATCCATTTTTCATTGGCCGTTATTTCGAGGGTCCCGGGATCGGAGGGATCGAATCCCCTGAGGAAAGGATCGATATTGCCCAGGAAAGCGCTATTCGGGATATAGATCTTCACAACAATATTATACCGGGATTCCCGGTATTTGTCAATACACCGGGAATCCCGGTAAATTCGTTAAGAAAAGTGCCTGAACCGTCAATTATGCATACTGTCCCCGGAATTCAGGTCCGGGTCTTTCCGCAGTTCGGCCAGCAGCGCCAGAAAGTCCGGCCGCGTCAGGTATTTTGCGGCCAGGGCGCTCCCCCCCGGCACCGCCCTCAGCTTCTCCAGCGCCTTCAGCGGCTCGCCGGGATCCGCTTCGGACAGCGCCTTAGCGGCCTCCGGGTGCCTCTCCAGGTCCTCCAACAATTCCTTCACCACCGGGCGGTCGCCGTATTTAAGAAGCGCGCGGCGCAGGCCCTCTTCACGCGCGGGGACCGGAGCGGCGGGCGGAAGTTTCCCGGATTCCGGGCTCGCCGGCGGAAAAACGGCCTGGGCGGGCGCCGCGACGGGGACAAAAGCCGGGGACGGCGACGGCAGGCGCCGGGCCGCGTAAAATACGAGCAGTACGGCCGCCGCCAGCAGGGCCGGGACGGCCAGGTGCCGATAGCTTCTTTCCCGTAGTTCCCCCATAACGACATGATACAAAATCCCCGTTTTCTTGAGCCGGATTTGAACCGGCCTTGAAGCGGCCTTTAGCCCCTTTCCTTATACTATACGCGTCGGGCAGAGGGGGCGCTATGGACTCGAAAAAAGTTTTCCTCACGATAGCCGCGGCGGCGCTGGCGCTGCAGTCCGCGCCGTGCGCGGCCGGAGCAGGGCGGCATTTGCCGCAGTCGGTGCCGGGAGCTCTGCGACCGGCCGGGGGAGAGTATTTCTCCGCCGCGAAGAGTATAGCGGAAGCGGCCAGGGCCGGCGGATTCAAGCGGATAGCGGTGCTTGATTTCGCGGTCAGCGGGCCCGCCTCCAGCGCGGAGGCGCGCTACATATCCGAAAAGCTCTCTCATTACCTTTCCGGCAGTAAAGGCCTGGAGATCATAGAACGGACGCTGCTGGAGCGGGTGCTGGGCGAGCAGCGGCTGCGGGCCTCGGCCGGCCATGGGGCCGGCGCCCTCGCCGGGACGGGCGGCGCGGCCGCTTCGGTATTCTCCGTGGACGCCGTGGTGACCGGCACGCTGTTCTCGGACGAGCTCAGCCAGAGCGTGATGACGAAGCTGCTGGAGGTCGGGACCGGCAGGGTCCTCGCCTCTTTCGAGATAAAGACGGAAAAGCGGTGGGATCTGACGCCGGACATGGAGCGGCTCCCGGCGCTGCCGGACTTCTACGCAGCCCCGGCGGACCTGCGCGACGCGCCCGCGGCTCCGGCCTTCGCGGCCTGTTCCGAGAGGCGCCGCGCCCTGGCGGACGCCAACCGCGGCCTCCTGGCGGTAAAGGCCGGGTACTGGGCGCGGAAGATGCGCGAGCCGGGCTTCGACCGCCGCCGCCTGACGCTCAACCCGGGCAGCGAGCTCGGCGACCGGGAGCTCAAGAAGGAGTTCTACTCGCTGCTGCGCCGGTATTACGACGCGGAAACGCCGCCCGCCCTGTCCGAGCGGGAGATAAGGGAGCTCACCGCCCTTATGAAGAGGGAAAAACAAATGCTCGACGAATGCGGGGTGATCTGAGATGAACAGACTGCTGGTAGCCGACGATGATATAGTTTTTCAGAAACTGGTCACGCGCCTCTTCTCCGGCACCGGCTGGGAGGTGGCCGCCGTGGCCGACGGCGCGGCCGCCCTGGCCGAGGCCCGGCGCGTCACGCCCGACGCGATAATCCTGGACCTCAATATGCCTGGAGTCGGCGGCAGGGAGACTCTCCTGGCCATACGCCGCAGGGCGGCGATGAACAGGGTCCCGGTGATAATAGTCTCCGGGCTGGACTCGGCGGAGGAAAAGGCCGCGGATCTGGGGCTGGGCGCCGACGATTATGTCACCAAGCCCTTCGACCCGGCCGAGCTGCTGGCGCGCGTCGAGAGCGCGGTAAAGCGCACCCGCCGCAATATAAATTCCAACCCGCTGACCGGCCTGCCCGGCGCGCCCGCCATAGAGGAGGCGGCGGCCAGGAGGATAAAAGCCGGGGTCGCCTTCGCCTTCGCCTATATCGACATAGACAACTTCAAGGCCTATAACGACCGCTACGGTTACTTCAACGGCGACAATGTGATAAAGACCGTCGCCGCGCTGCTGGAGGACCTCGCCGCGGGAGAGTTCGCCGGCCATATCGGCGGGGACGACTTCGTGCTGGTCTCCACCCCCGGAATGGCGGTACGGGTGGCGGAAGAGCTGACCCGCCGCTTCGACGCGCTGGCGCCCGGCTTCTACAACCTCGAGGACAGGGAGCGGGGCTGCATAACCACGCGGGACAGGCAGGGCAATGAGCACGATTTCCCCCTGGTCTCGCTTTCGATAGCCGTCGTGACGAACGAAAGAAGGGAGATAAGCCATTACGCCCGGCTGGCGGACCTTTCTTCGGAGATAAAGAGCTATCTCAAGGGTCTGCCCGGGCGTAAAGGCAGCGCCTGGCTGAAAGACAGGCGGGGCGACGCGGCAAAGGAGGCGTGATCACGCGGGGCCGGCGCCATCGCCGGCGGAGAGCAGGCGCGCCTTGAGGCTGACGGAGAGCATATCGAGTTTGAGCGGCTTGGCGATATAGTCGAAGGCGCCCAGCTCCAGGCAGCGGCGGGCGAGCTCCTCGTCCTGGTTGCCGGTTATCATCATGACGGAGGCGGCCGGGTCGGCGGCCAGCACCTCTTCGAGCACCCCGACGCCGTCCCTGACGGGCATATAGATATCCAGCAGCAGCACGTCGGGCCTGAAAGAAGCGTACAGCGAGACCGCCTCGCCCCCGTCGGCGGCCAGCGCCACCTCGTAACCTTCGCCGGACAGGAACCGTTTAAGGAGCGCCCGGATGAAATCGTCGTCGTCGGCCACCAGGACCCGCCGCTTCGCGGTCGGGCGCGCTTCGGCGGTCCGGGCGGACGCGGCCGGCGCGGGACCGAGCAGCTCCTCCACCGCCTTGAGCACGGGCGACAGGCCGGAACCTTTGGAAAGGAACCTGGTGGCTCCCCCCGCCAGGTACCTGGCCTCGTCCTCGGGCGCGTCGTACCCGGTCAGTATGACCACCGGCGCCGAGGGCGAGGTCTCCCGTATCTTCGCCAGCACCTGCGAGCCGGTAAGGGCCGGCAGTTCGCGGTCGAGTATGACCAGGTCCGGCGCGAGCGCCCTGAACATGGCCAGGCCGCCGGCGCCGTCGGCGGCGGCGTGCGCCTCGTGGCCCATCCTTATAAGGAAAGCGCCCAGCGCGTCGCGCGCTATGCCGTCGTCGTCTATTACGAGTATTCTGGCCATCCGGTTCTCCGCGGATATTATAGTAAATGAGGGCGGCGGAGGGAGGGGCGGCGGCGGGAGGGGTTTGACGCCGGTGTTTATTTCAATATAATGAAAGGCGGGGAAACCATGCACGACTTCATAATACCAGCGCTGCTCGCGATCGCCGCCGCGGCGGTTTTTTTCATCCTCCGCCGCCGGCGCCGGCGGGATACCCGTATTTTCGATCTCCCGCGCTGCGCGTCTCACGAAAAGACCCGGGAGACGCGCCTCTACCACGACGCGCAGATGGAGGCGATGGCGCGCCTGGCCGGCGCGGTGGCGCATCAGTTCAACAATATCCTCAGCGTCGCCGGCGCGGCCCTGCACCTGGCCAGGAACGCCGAAAGCGAAGCGGCGCGCGCGGAGGCGCTGGAGGCCATAGAGTCCTCGATCAGGAACGGCGCCGGCATAACGCGCCGGCTCCTGACGCTCAGCCGGGGCAACGCCATACGGAAAACGCCGGTCGAACCCGGGACCCTGCTCCGGGAAACGCTGAAGATACTTTCTTCGCGGCCGGGCGCGCCCGCCATAAACACCCGTCTCCGGGACGGGCTGCCGGCGGTCCAGGCCGATCCGCTGGAGCTCTCCAGGCTGTTCCAGTACGTGCTGGGCAACAGGGAGTTCCTGTCCGCCTCCGGGGAACCCGTGGTGGTGGAGGCTTCTTCGGCCGGCCCGGCGCGGCCGGACGCGGGGGACGCCCCGGGGCCGCTATTCGTAAAAATCTCCGCCAGCCGCCTCTGCCGGGGCTTCGACAGGGATTCGATAAGGGATATCTTCGAGCCGGGGCTGGAGACCAGCCGCTGGACGCTGCCCATCGCCTACTCCATAGCCAAGCGGCACGGCGGCTGGATAGAGGCCTCCTATTCCCGGGCCGGCGTACTGGCTTTCGATATCTACCTGCCGGCCGGGCCGGCGGAAAGCGCGCCGGAAGAGAGCGCTCCCGCGGCGCGGCCCGGGAGCGCCGCCGGGACGGGCCCTCTTCGCGTGCTGCTGGCCGAGGACGACGACGACCTGCGCGCGATGACGGCCAGGATGCTGAGATTGGAAGGGCACGGCGTCGTAGAAGCGGCCGACGGGCTGGAGGCGGAGGAGCTGCTGGCCGCAGGCGGGTTCGACGCGCTGCTCTCCGACGTCATGATGCCGGGCAGGACGGGCCCGGAGCTGGCGGAGCGGGCCCGCGCCGGAAACCCAGGCATCCGGGTCATACTTATGAGCGGCCACTCCGATGGCCGCATGGACCCGGCCCGGGCCGCGGCCCTCGGCTATCTCTTCATACAAAAACCCTATAGCGCGGACCGGCTTCTCGGCTTTCTGCGCTAAGGGCTCGTCACTTTGACGAGCCCTAATGAAAACACCAGTGAGGCCCAATGACCAACATCCTGCTTGTAGAAGACTCCGAGAGCGACGTAAACCTCATCGACCAGACCCTGCGGCTGGCCGGCATCGAATTCTCCATAACGACGGCGGATAATCCGGCCGATTACCGCAGGCACCTTCTGGGGGACGCCCCCGACCTCATACTTTCCGACGGCCGCCTGCCTAATTTCAGCTGCGAGGAGGCTCTGGCGATACGCCGGAAACTGGCCCCCTGCGTCCCTTTCATCATCGTCACCGGCAGCCTGGACGACGAAAAGGCGGCGGAACTGATAAAGCTGGGCGCCGACGATTACCTGCTCAAGGACAGGCTGGCGCGGCTGCCCGCCGCCGTGGAAGCCGCCATAGCCCGGAAGAAGGCCGAAAAAGACCAGGAGGAACTCCGGGAGCAGATGGAGCAGTCGCAGAAGATGGAATCGCTGGGCGCTTTCGCCGCGGGCATAGCCCACGATTTCAACAATATACTCGGCGCTATAGAGGGCTACACCTCCATCATGCTCTCCACGCTGGAGGAAGGCACCCTCAAGGAGGACATACAGGAGGTGCGCAAAGCCGGCCAGCGCGGGGCTGAAATAACCAGGCAATTACTCGCGTTCAGCCGCAAAGAGAGGCCGAGCCTGGAGTCCCGCGACCTGCGCGCCGTCGCCGCCGGAACGGCGCGGCTGATAAGGCGCATAGTCGGCGAGAGCATAGCCGTGCGCGAGGAGAGCGCGGCGGAAGAGCTGCCCGTCCTGTGCGACGCGACCCGCATAGAGCAGGTCATGCTGAACCTGGCGGCCAACGCCCGCGACGCGATGCCGGAGGGCGGCGAACTGCTTATACGCAGCGCGGAAATCCCTTATCCCCGGCCGGCCGAGGACGGCGTCGCTCTGGCCCAGGGCGCTCCCTGCGCCCTACTGGAACTGCGGGACACGGGGAAGGGCATGACGCCGGAACAGGCCAGGCGCTCCTTCGAGCCTTTCTTCACCACCAAGACCAGGGGAAAGGGCACCGGGCTGGGCCTTTCCACGGCTTACGGCATAGTGAGACAGCACGAGGGAGACATCGAGATCTCCTCGGCGCAGGGCAAGGGGACATCGGTCAGGATATACCTGCCGCTCGGCGGCAGTCCCGCTGCCGCGCATGAACCGGCGGGCGCCGCGGCGGCGAAAGGCGCCGGCGGCGGGATCCGCGTGCTGATGATAGAGGACGACAAGGACTTGAGGACCGTGGTCGGTAAGGCGCTGGGAACGATGGGATTCGACGTCACCCCCGCGGGCGCCATAAGCGAGGCGCTGGCCGTTTTCCGCGAAAATCAGGGCGCCTACGACCTGGTCTTCTCGGACGTGGTGCTGCCCGACGGCCGGGCGCCGGAAGCGGCGGGGAGATTCCGGGCGATAAACCCGGGCGTAAAGTTCGTGTTCGCCACCGGCTATGTCGAGGACCGGGAGATCCTGGCGGCCGCGGAGAGGGAAGGAAGCTCTTTCCTGGAAAAGCCCTATTCGATAGAGAAAGCCGCCAAAACGCTGACCGCGGCCGCCCGCGGGAGCGCGGCGGCCTGAAACTCAGTCCTTAGCCGGCGGAGCGGGCGGTCCCGATAAAGGGATCTCGAAGAGGACCCTGCCCCCGCCGGCGGGCGCGTTGGAGATGACCAGTTCCCCGCCGTGGCGGCGGATTATCTCGTCGGCGACGAACAGCCCCAGCCCGGTCCCCCCCTGCTCTTTGCGGGTAGTGGCGAAAGCCCTGACGCCTTTCCTTGTCATCTCCGCCGGGAAACCGGGGCCGGAGTCCTCCACCAGCGAGATGATCCTGCCCCCGTCCAGTTCCACGCGGAGCGCCACGTGCGAGTCCTCCGGCGAGAACGACAGCGCGTTGGAGAGCAGATTCACGAATACCCGCTCTATGTGCACCTTGCTGACGACGGCCGGCGGCAGATCTTCCGGGATGGAGGGGTTTATGGCCACCCGCTTGCGCCGGGCCTGGAAATCGACGAGGGCGAGGGCCTTTAAGGCGGCGTCCCTGAAATCCGCCTTTTCGAAAACGTATTCCCTCCCCCTCACTATCCCCATGGCGTTGGAGAGCATGGCCCTGGCGTAACGGGCCGCGCGCAGTATGCGGGCGACATTGGCCTGGTCCCGCTCCTCCTCCTGCGACATGACCTCCGCGCTGAGCAGGATCACGGCGAGAGGATTGCCCAGGTCGTGGAGGACTCCGGAGATCAGCCGGCCCACTTCCGCGGCCGAGGCGTCCATGACCAGGCTGGTCCGGCTGTCGGCAAGTTCCCCGGCCAGCCGCTCGGCCTCCATTTTTTTTACCGTCAGATTCTCGTCCGCCCGGCGCTTTGAGAGGGCCGTGCGGTAAAGTACCGCGGCGGACAGGATAAAGATGGAAAGCTTGACCGTGACGCCGAAGGCTTCGGTTATGTCCCAGGCCTGCAGCGGCCTGCTGAAATAGATCACGGCCAGCGAGCAGAACAGCAGGGAGCTGACCACGTCGAAAAGCTTTACGGCCAGCGCGGCGGCGAAAAGCGGGAGCAGGTAGAGGACCCAGAAATACGACTCGCCGCCGCCGGAATACCTGACGATGCCGGTTATGATCAGCATGTTCAGCAGCAGCACCAGCTCCACCAGCCAGGCCTCGCGCCGGCCCAGCCGCGGGGCGAACCAGTTGAAAAGCAGGTTGGAGACCATCAGCAGCAGGAACAGGTGCAGGATATCCGGATAAACGACCAGCGGGTTGCCCCGCATGAAGAAGGCGATAGCCAGCATGAACACCAGGAAGACGGTCTCATAGCCTCCTTTGGCGAAGTTGCCGGTATAAGGGGAACGGTCCCTGTCGGGCATAGTAGCGCGGTCTCAGCGGAGTTTGAAAGAGGAGAGCGGGACGCGGAACAAGTCTCCCTCCTCGTTGGTAATGAGCAGCGAGTCGCCGTGGAAGGCTATGCCTTCGCATTGTCCCGCGCGGAAGGGCAGGAAAGCCTTCCTTCCCTCGAAATAATTGTCGCCCTTCGACGGGCGCTCGAAGAGCCAGGCGCCGGAATAGGTCAGCACGGCCAGCCTGCCGCCGTCCAGGTCGGCCTCGGCGTCGGTGACCATGTCGCCGGCGTCGAACCTGCCGAGCAGCTCCGGCGCGTTCATCTCGCCGGCCTTGAGCTCGCCGAAGCGGTAGAGCTTGGTGAAAGTGTCGCTGCGGTGCTTGGTCATGAGATAAAGTTTCCCGCGCGCGAAGAACAGCGATTCGGCGTCGAAGTTCAGTTTCTCCGGCGGGAATCTCTTCATGTCGGGGTACCTGAAGAGATACCTGGCGGTGTAATGGGTCTCGACGGCGTCCTGCGGCCAGGGCTCGGGCAGCACATAGAGCGCCAGGTCGCGGCGGAAATTCATGTTATTGCCGAAATCGCCTATTATCAGGTTGCCCTTGTCGTCCGCCGTCATGGCCTCCCAGTCGACGTTCCTCGCCCCGACCACGGCTATGCCCCCGTACTTTTTGACCCAGGCGGGACGGATAAGCCCGCCGTCCGGGCCCAGCGCGTAGATATTGGGCTTGTTGCCGGAATCGTTAAGGGTCCAGTACACGTCCTTCCACTGCCGGCTGGCGGCAAGGGTGGAGCCCTCCTTGACCAGGTCGGTGTCCAGGACGGCGTAGGGCTTGAGCGGCGGCGGCTCCGGCGCCGCCGTCGAGGCGGCGTAAACCCAGGCGCAGAGCGCGAGGACGGAGGCGGTCAGGATCTTCATTTTTCCTCCCGGAGGGCGGAGATGGCTTCCGACTGAAAAGGTTCCAGGTCCCGGTACTGTGCTGGGACACCATGCCGCCTGGTGTCCCCTGCCGGGGCGGCCAGCGACAGGGCCTTTATCATCGGGACGGAAAGCGTCCTTTCAAGGCGGAGCCCCTTCAGGAAAGCTTCGCCGCCGGCGCCGGGCAGGCCGGCCAGGTAGGTCAGGCGGGCGCGCCAGTCGGAGACGGCGTCGAGCCGGGACCAGCCGGCTCCGCGGTATATGAAATCCAGCGCCTTCCAGCCGGACAGCAGGTCCAGCGCGGCGGCGGGCTTCGCCTCTTTGAGTATTTTTATAAGTTCGTTGCGCAGGCGTTCGACCGACAGCAGGCCCGGCATGCCGGCGGCCACGGCCTCCGCGATGAGCGTCATCGTCCCCGCCTCCGGCTTCCAGCCGAACCGGGCGGCGAACCGGGCGCAGCGGTATATGCGGGTGGGGTCGTCGCGAAAACTGAGAGGGTGAAGGACGCGCAGCCGCCCGGCCTTTATGTCGGCCGCCCCGCCGTGCGGGTCGGCCAGCTCGCCGAAAGAGGCCGGCAGCAGCGAGACCGCCATGGCGTTGCAGGTGAAATCGCGGCGCAGCAGGTCTTCGGCCAGCGAGCCGGCGGGCTCCACCACCGGCAGTTTCGCGGGCGCGGGATAGGTCTCCCGCCGGAAGCCGGCGAAATCGAACCTGCGGCCGTCGGGCGTGAAAGCGCGCACCGTGCGGAATTTTTCGAACGGGGTTATGGTGCCGCTCCCGGCGAAGGCCCGGGCCAGCGGCAGCGGGTCGCCGGAGACCAGGAAATCGACGTCGTCGGACGGGCGGCCCAGCAGCCAGTCGCGGGCACAGCCGCCCACGGCGTAGAGCTCCAGCCCGAGGGCGGCGGCCAGGCGCCCGGCTTCGGCCAGCGCCTCGTTCTGGTTGGGTATCTCTATTTTCATAGGCCGGTAAATCCAGTCGCCGCGCGGCCCGGGAGCGGGACGGCTCTACTTTTTCAGGAACGGGAGCGGGTCGCCGGAAATTTTCTCGAAGAGCTCGCGGGTCTTCCTGACGCGGGCCAGCGCGTCGTTGGCGGCCTCAATTTTCTTCAGGGCCTCTATGGCCGCGCCGCGCGTCGGCTCGGGGCCGGAATAAGGCACGGAGAAAAGAATGTCGCGCTCGCGGGCCCGGGCGGGCAGCAGATGCGCGACCCGCAGGTCCATCTCCCTGGCCATGAACTCCATGACGTCGGTCTCCTCCTCGGCGTCGCGGTCGCGCAGCAGGAGGGCGGCGAGCTCGTCTATGCCGAAGAGGCAGCGGGGCTCGTAATCGACCGGCCGGCCCTGGAACAGCGTGGGCCTGACGGCCTCGTAGTCCTGGCGCATCTTGGCCGTCCACTTCTCGCTCTCCCCGGAATAGGAGGACGGCATGACGAAGGCCAGCAGCTCCTTCTCGGTGTCGAGATAGATGAAGGTCTCCTCGCGCGAGAAGACGCCGCGGCAGCGGGGGCACATCAGCAGGTCGAACTCGCCGCTGATGATGGCCTCTTTAAGCCCGGCGTCGCGGTCGCCGCGCACGACGGTCCAGAAATCCGCGTCGAACGACTCCCCGCAGTCGGGGCAGTCTATGCGCATCGAGCTCTTGGTGGCCATGAGGTAGCGGGCGGCTTAAAGCAGCCCGACCTCCCTGTTGAACGAGTCTATGAGCCTGTCGTATTCGGAGACCTTGTCGAAGGTCTCGTCCCAGAATTCCGGGTCCCAGAGGCGGCGCAGCTCGTCGGAGGTGCGGCCCTGCTGCTCTATCCAGGTGAAGTACTTGAGGTTGTGCACGGCCTTGCGGTCGGCGTAGGTCAGTTCCTTCGAGTAGTCCACCGTGGTGCCGAGCAGGCGGCGCTCCAGGTCCACGAGGGCGGCTTCGCGGGTGTATTTGCCGAGCTGTTCGCGCAGCTCCTGCAGCCGGGAACCGTAAAGCTCCATGCTGTCGGTGAAGACGGTCATGACGACGTCGTCCTTGCCGAGCTCGTAGTACTTGGCGGTCTTGATGGCGCTGAGCAGGTTGGAAACGCAGGAGATGCCGAGCAGGTCGAGCCGCTCCACGACCTCCTTCTTAACGCCGCGCTCCAGCAGGACCTTGCGGCCCTCGGGCTCGTTGAACAGGCGCGCGATGCGCATACAGGCCTCGTCGTCTATCGCGGTGACGAAGTCCGTGGTGCGCACATTGTGGACCCACGGTATATGCTTGTCGCCTATTCCCTCTATGCGGTGCTCGCCGAAGCCGTTGCAGAGGATAGTGGGGCACTGCAGCGCTTCGCTGGCGGTGGTCCGCATGCCGGGGTGCTTCTTCTTGAGATAATCTCCCGCGGCTATGGTGCCGGCCGAACCGGTGGCGGAGGTGAAGGCGGCCAGGCGGCCCCTGGGGCCTTTGACCGCGTCGAAGACCTCTTCCAGGGCGGCGCCGGTCACGTGGTAATGCCAGGTGGGATTGCCGAACTCCTCGAACTGGTTGAAGATCACGCAGTCCTTGCGGGTCTTCTTGATCTCCCAGCACTTGTCGTAGATCTCTTTTACGTTGCTCTCGGTGCCCGGGGTGGCGATGACCTCGGCGCCGATGGACTTGAGCCAGGTGAACCGTTCCTTCGACATGCCCTCGGGCAGTATGGCCACGGCGGTGGTGCCCAGCAGCTTGGAGTCGAAAGCGCCGCCGCGGCAGTAATTGCCGGTCGAAGGCCAGACGGCCTTCTGGTTAACCGGGTCGTATTCGCCGGTGACAAGGCGCGGCGCCAGGCAGCCGAAGGCCGCGCCGACCTTGTGCGCGCCGGTGGGGAAATACTTGCCGACTATGCCTATCACCCGGGCGTCTATCCCGGTCAGTTCCCTCGGTATTTCCAGGAAATTCACGCCGCCGTAAAGCCCCGTCTTCACGTCGTTCTTCCAGTTGATGCGGAAGAGGTTGAGAGGGTTTATGTCCCAGAGCCCGACGTTCTTCAGCGCGGCCTTTATCTTCGCGGGAGTCTTCGCGGGATCCTTCATCTGGGCGAAAGTCGGAATGATTATGTTCTGCTCGCGGCAGCGCTTCACGGCGTTCTTAAGGGCCGTCTCGTTCATGGCGGGCTTCTTTGTCTTGGCGGGCATTTATCCTCCGGCGTCAGTCTATAGGGAAAACTTTGTTTTTTATTATACAAAAAGAAAGCCCCCGGCGCGGGCCGGGGGCTTTCGCTGCGGCGGCGCGGGCTTACTTCGCCTCGACGCTGCCGGTCTTCTCCATTTTCACGAACTTATCCGTGGAGATCTCGCCCAGGCGCTTGAAGCCCCACTTCAGGTAGAACTTCTTGGGGCCGCGGTAATCGTCGGAGGCGGCGGCCTTCTGCAGGTCCTTTTCGGTGAAGGTCATCTCGTAGCCGTTGGCGGCGTCGAAGACGAACTCTTTTTCGCCCCGGGAGGAATCGGGCCAGAAGGTTACCTCGCGGTAGAGGTCCACCTTTATGGCGACCTTCTCGCCGGCGTATTCTTTGGCCCACTTGTCGCTGACTTTGAAGGTATACTTGCCCTTTTCGTAGCTGAACTCGACGGCCTCGAGGCCGTTCTTGTCCGGGTCCATGGCGACCTTCTTGCCGGGGGTCAGGGTGTAGAGGGTGTCGTAGTTGCCGGTCCTGGAGACGGAGTACTTGTAGGCGGCCTGGTTGACGTAGAGGCGGCTCCAGGGTCCCTCGAGACAGACCTCGACGCTGTCGCGCTCCCAGGGGAAGAGCTTGCGGGGCTCGACCTTGACCTGCACGGCCTCGCGCCAGCTCTGGCCGGGGCGCTCGTAGCACTGGGTCACCGGGCGCATGGAGCACTGCTGCTGCGGCACCTGCGTGCCGTTGGGGCCGGGCACCATGACGGTATGGCACTGCTGCACGTACTGGGTGTGGCAGTCCTGTATGTATTCCTGACTGCGCAGCCAGACGCGCTCGCTGGTCTGCGCGGCGTCGGACGGGCCGAAGCCGAAGCGGACGCAGTCGCGGGTGTAGCGGCTGTGGCCGATATACCTGTCGGCGACGGGCAGGTCCGCGGATACCCCGGAGGCCTGCTCTATGAGCGTGGAAACGCCCTTGCTGTTGCCGTCAAAGTCTACTTTTATTTCCTCGGCCTTGGCGGCCCCGGCGAAGCCCAGAAGGACCGCCGCTATGAGTATCTTCTTCATCTTATGTTTTTCTCCTGTTTCACTATACCTTAGGCACTCAGCCGGAAAACCCCCAAAGGCATATTTTACCGGCAGGTAAATTATACAACACAGCCGCGGCACACCGCCTTGACATCGGTCAACTAAAAATCCACGTCTTTGCCCGGGTATTTGGAGTGAATATCGTAGTCTTCGGATAGCTGGTTGGCGGGGAAACATCGGACCGTCGAACGTTCATCGGACCATTCGCAGACGAACAGCCAATCATTAGGGTAACCCGCCAATGGCAGCTCCATCCATGCGTATGCCGCGTCAAGGCGTTTTATTCCCTTGAGGACGAACCCCTCGCGCTCGAGCGCTCTTTCCACATACGACCTGTCGCCATAACCGAACTTCCATCCGGCGGCTTTGGCGATCAGCACCTTATCCGGCGCGGGAACAAGTTCCCGGCCGCTCTCGCGGGCTTTGCGATAGAATTGAACGCTGTCAACTTCTATAGCCCGGTAACCAGTCCCGGACGAGATAAGCGCAAGTACAATGTTGGCGTCCTTGTCATGGCCGGCAACCACCATATCCACGGCACCGTCGCCGTTATAGTCGCCCCTCAGCGCATAAGGCAGGGAATTTTCGGAAAAAGGATAATACTTCACCCGCCATTCCGGGTAATCCGCTATAGTCCAAATCCTGAAATCCGGGTTATGTTCACGGAGAACCGCGGCCATTTCACCGGACACCGCCACACTCTCGATATATTCCGGCTTCAGAGGATATTCTTTCGGCGGAGGAGGCGGGACTATTTCAATTCCGCCTGATAATATCCCCCGCTGCGGAGAAAAAGCAGTGCCGTCATCATATTGACAGGCGCAGGCAAAACCGCATAGCGCGGCAACCAATAAAGCGCGGTTCACGCTATTTCTCCCTCCGCCTGTACGACGCCGCCTTTACCGGGGGAAGACTCCTGAATTCCGGGGTCTCGCCTTTCCCCTGCCAGCGAAAAACAGACAGATTCTCCGCCACGATCAACCCGATATCATTATCCTTAACATCCAGGGTCGTATAGTCCCAGTCATCGACGGCCGTGCCGGCACCAAGCACAGTAAGTCCTTTTTGTACCGGCCTATAGGCAATACCTCTGAACACTTGCACTACCCGATACCCTGTCGTCCCCTCCGACAGAACGGCCAAGGCAAGAAAATACTCCTCTTTTGCTATTCCTTTTGCGCTCCGATGTTCGATCCAGAGGTCAGCCTCGCCGTAAACCACCGCGTCAGCGCGGCCGTCGCCATTAAGATCGGTGAAAACGGCGGAATAACATGCGGTGCTGGAAAAGGTCAGCGGCACCGATTTCTTGAACTCCTCATCGTAATCCTCTATTCCGAAGATCCGGAATGCCGGGGAATGCGCTTTCAACGCCTTGCGCATATTCTCCGGCAAAACGACCTGATACGAATACTTCACGTATCTTTCCCGGCTCGGCGGCTCCGGCGCCGAGAGCTTCCCGGCGGAAAAACCGGCAACCGGCCACAACACCAGGACGACCGCCGCGGCGCCAAGCGTTTCGCGAAACATAGAATTCACCACGGCCTCACCTAAGTTTCGGGGATACACCTGTTTAGTCGGCCGCGGACTTCGCCGCCTCCGCACGGGTGGTTATATCCCTAACATCCCCAATACTCTCAAAATCCGATTTACTCCGGCTCCAGCGACGAACGGCCATACTTCCCCCGCCTAAAAACATGCCGACATCATTGTCTTCCAAGGTCACTATTTCGCGACCACCGTAAACTTTGACAGCCGTACCGGCCTTAAGCAATTCAAGCGACATTCTCACCGGCCTGCTGGCCGCCGCATGCGACACCGTCACCACCCGATACCCTGTCGTCCCCTCCGACAAGACGGCTAGGACCGGGAAATATTCAAACTTCCCCTCCCCTCGCAGACCCTCCACCCAGTGGTCGGCCTCGCCGAAAACCACCGCATCGCCGCGCTTATCGCCGTTAAGATCGGCAAAAACGGCGGAATAGCATGCGGTGCCGGAAAACATCAATGGAAACGTTCTCTTGTGGTCTTCGGAAAAATCATCCAGACTAAAAATCCGGAAAGTCGGGGAATACTCCTTCAGCGCCGCGCGCATACCAGCGGGTAGGACGACCTGATACGAATACTTCACGTATCTTTCCTGGCCCGGCGGCTCCGGCGCCGGGGACTTCCCGGCAGAAAAACCGGCGGCCGGCCAAAGTACCAGAACGACCGCCGCGACGACAAGCGTTTCGCGGAACATAGAATTCACCACGGCCTCACCCAGGTTTCTGGGATACACCTGTTCAGTCGGCCGCAGACCTCGGAATTTCCGCACACTTTATTGTAGGCATATCCTATTGAGCGGCCCAAATTGGTAAAATGTACTGGTGGCAAAAGAATTTCCTGGCGCCTTGCTCGAATTTGAGCATTGGTTTCGAAC
>WOVA01000044.1 GCA_009773155.1 Elusimicrobiota bacterium | reverse complement strand
GGGCCCAGCGCTATGCGCGCCCGGCCCGACGAGGTGTATACCTCCCGAAGGGCGCCCGCTATGCGGGCGGAAAGTTGCAACTGCAACTTTCAGGTTAATACCGAAGCCCGGCTTTACCGGCCGCTGCCGGGCGGCGACGTCCTGTGCCTGGCCTGCGCGCACCGCTGCCGTATTTCCGGCGGGAAGTCCGGGATCTGCGGGGCGCGGAAGAATTCCGGCGGGCGCCTGATGGTCCCTTACGGCTGGACCGCCGCCCTGTCGCCCGACCCGGTCGAGAAGAAGCCTTTCTATCACGCCCTGCCGGGGGCGCTGACCCTCTCTTTCGGCATGTACGGCTGCAATTTCCGCTGCTCCTTCTGCCAGAACCATGAGCTGGCCGATCCGGCCGCGGCCGCTGAACCGCCTTATGCCGTGCCCGTCTCTCCCGCGCGGATAGCGCGGGAGGCCCGCAGTCTGGGGGCGGCGATGCTGGTCTCCACCTACAATGAGCCGCTGATAACCGCCGAATGGGGCGCGGCGGTGCTGGCGGAGGGCAAAAAGGCGGGCCTGGCCGGGGCTTTCGTATCGAACGGCTACGCTACTCCCGAGGCGCTGGACTTCCTGCGCCCGTCGGTGGACTGCTTCAAGGTGGACCTTAAATTCTTCCGCGAGGAGACCTGCTCGAAGATAACCGGCGCCCGCCTGGAGCCGGTCAAGACCGCCATACGCCTCATGCTGGAGAAGGGGTTCTGGGTGGAGATAGTAACGCTGCTGATCCCCGGCCTCAACGACTCGAAGGAGGAGGTCTCGGAGATGGCGGCCTTCCTGGCCTCGCTGTCAAAGGATATGCCCTGGCATATAACCGCTTTCCACCCGTCCCACCGTATGACGGACAGGCCAAGGACCCCCTCGGCCTCGCTGGAAAAGGCCTGCGAGGCGGGTCTCGCGGCCGGCCTTAAATATGTCTACACCGGGAATACCGCGGGCGGGCGGCAGAACACGCTCTGTCCCGCGTGCGGAGAGAAACTGATCGAGCGGAACGGCTATGAAGTGCTCAAGGACCGGGTTTCCGGCACCGGGCGCTGCGAGGGATGCGGGATGGGGATCAGTGGTTTCTGGAGAACTAAAACCTGAAGATATCGGTCCCGGAGTCCTTCCAGGGGTTGTCCGCTTCTTTCTGGAATACGGCCGGCAGCGCGCCCAGCAGGAAAGCGGCAGCCAGCGGGAGCCAGGCCAGCCAGTAGGCCTCGAAACGGCTCCGCGCCGCCAGCGGGGCGAACACGAAAACACTGACGAAAAGAGCCGCCAGCACGGTGAAGAGGGTCAGCGCCCGGCTCCGGTGGGAATGATGGAAGAGAGAGGCCAGGTAATATTGGGAAAGGGCGGTCGCGACGGAAATGAAGGCGAAGGCGGCCGAGTCCAGCATCAGCGGCCCGGGACAGGCGCCGTCTGAGCAGAAGAGCCGCGCTGCCGCCGAGCCGGTCAGTATCAGCAGTCCCGCCAGCACCACCTGCACCAGCAGCAGCAGGCCCGAGATGACCGCGTAGGCGAGAGAGGCGACGAAAGCCCGCTCAGCCGCCCGCATTCTCCCTCCTGTCCTTGAGAAAGGCGGGATCGTTCTCCCAGCCCTTCGTAACTTTTATCGTTATCTCCAGGTCTGCGGCCCGGCCGAGCATTTTCTCCAGCTTCGCCTGGGAATTCTCCCGCAATTTGCGGATGGCGCGGCCGCCCGCGCCGAGCAGTATCGGTTTGAGCGAGGCCCGGCTGACATGCACCACGGCGTGTATAAAATCCGGGCGGCCGGCCTCTTCCCTGAAATGGTCCACCTCGACGGCGCAGCAGTAAGGTATTTCCTCTGAAAAGAGGAGGAAGAGTTCCTCGCGGACTATCTCGCCGGCGTAGAACCGCTCCCAGCGATCGGTGGACTGGTCCGTCGGGTAGTACGGGGGATGCTCCGGCAGCGCGGCCAGCATGGTCCTGCGCAGCTCGCGCAGGCCGTCGCCGTTGAGGGCCGATATGGGGAAGACCTGCGAGATGGACGGAAGCAGGCTTTTATGGAATTCCACCGCGGCCGCGACCGCGGCGGTGTCTTTTTCCTGGTCTATCTTGTTTACCAGCAGGTAGAGCGGTATCTTCAGCCCGGCCAGGCGTTCCAGGTGTTCCCGCTTCCCGGGCGGGGGGAGGCGCGGCTCGGTTATGAGCAGCGCCAGGTCGGCGTCCTCGTTGAGAGCGCGTGAGATATCGGAGGCCATCCCTTTCTCGAACAGGTTGCGGGGGGACAGCATGCCGGGCGTGTCGATGAAGATGGCCTGGAAGCCTTTGCCGTTGAGTATGCCCAGCACGCTGTCGCGCGTGGTCTGGGGCCGGGGGGAAACGATGGAAAGCCGGAAGCCGCAGAGGGTGTTGAGCAGGGTGGACTTGCCCGCGTTGGGCAGGCCGGCTATAGCCACAAAGCCGGCCTTGAACCCGGCGGTACCGCTCTCGCCCGGCACCGGTCCTACTTTATGCAGATAGGATTGGCCCAGAGAGGCAGTTGGGTGGCCTTTTCGGTCCTGCGGACCTTGGGCTCGCCGCTGAGCTCCTGTATGGAGACCTCGCAGCTGAAGACGCGGGTGCCGGCCATCAGGTGGCCGCCCCAGGCCTTGCCCTCGCTGTCGGAGAACATGATATGGACGTGGATCATCGGCTTGTCGTCGAAGATGCTGACATTGCCGTTGAGGGAGAGTATCTCCAGTTCCCTGTCCAGGTTTATCTTGTTGTACTTCTTGGTCTTCTGGTCGTAGACCCCGAAGGTCGCGCGCTCCACGGCGCCGATGGCGCTGATGGTGCCGCAGCGGAGCTGGTGGTGCTGGCAGAAATGCTGGACGGCCAGCAGGAGGTCCTCCCCCTTATGGATGCTGAATAAAAAAGTCCTTCCGGTGAGATAGGGTTTGTCCTGTGGCAGCATGCGGTGTCCTCCCTAATAGCGTTGTCCCAATGATATTTTACCAAATTTCGCGGCCGGTAATGACGGCTTGTTGACTTGTTCCGGAGCCAAGCAATATAATAGAGACCCGGGGACGTTGTTTAGTCTTTTAGTTTTTACCCCGGAGATTCGCGCTCTGCCCATAAGACCCGCGGAAAACTAAAAGACTGAACAACGTCCCCAGTATGGAGGAAAAAATGTCCGTATCCTACAAAGAACTCGGTTTCGTCAACACCCGCGGGATGTTCAAGGCCGCGATGAAGGACGGCTACGCCGTTCCCGCCTACAATTTTAACAACATGGAGCAGTTGCAGGCCATCCTCACCGCCTGCTGCCGCTCGCGCTCGCCGGTGATACTGCAGCTCTCCAAGGGCGCGCGCGACTACGCCAACGCCACGCTGCTGCGCTGGATGGGCCGCGGCGCGATGGAGATGATCAAGGAGTTCAAGGAAGGCCCCGTGCCGGTGGCCCTGCACCTGGACCACGGCGACACCTTCGAGCTGTGCAAAAGCTGCATCGACAACGGCTTCTCCTCCGTGATGATAGACGGGTCGGCCCACCCCTACGAGAAGAACGTCGAGATCACCAAAGAGGTCGTGGAATACGCCCATAAGTTCGACGTGACCGTAGAGGGCGAACTCGGCGTGCTGGCCGGCATAGAGGACGAGGTCTCCCACGAGCACTCCAGCTACACCGACCCCGCGCAGGTGGAGGATTTCGTCAGGAAGACCGGCGTGGACTCGCTGGCCATCTCCATCGGCACCAGCCACGGCGCCTTCAAGTTCAAGGTTAAGCCCGGCGAGAGCGCCCCGCCGCTGCGCTTCGACATACTCGAGGAATGCGAGCGGCGCATCCCCGGCTTCCCGATAGTGCTGCACGGCGCCTCCTCGGTGCTCAACGAATATATCGACATGATCAACAAGTACGGCGGCAGGATGGAGAACGCCGTGGGCGTGAGCGCCGACCAGCTGCGCCGCGCGGCCAAGTCCGCCGTCTGCAAGATCAATATCGACTCCGACGGGCGCCTGGTGATGACCGCGGTCATACGCAAGGTCTTCGCCGAGAAACCCACCGAGTTCGACCCGCGCAAATACCTGGGCCCCGCGCGCGAGGAACTGGTCAAGATGTACATCGACAAGAACACTACGGTGCTGGGTTCCGCCGGCCGCGTTTAAGGCCGCGGCGGAGGACACGGACGCCCGGCCCCGAGCCGGGCGTTCCATTTATGGACAATAAAACCGACATTGTCGTGGTAGGAGCGGGCGCTTCCGGGCTGGCCGCCGCCCTGGAAGCCGCGCGCGCGGGGGCTTCAGTGCTGGTCCTGGAGAAGAACCACGTGCCCGGCCGCAAGCTCCTCTCCACGGGCTCCGGGAAATGCAATTTTTCCAACCGCGTCGTCGGGCCGCCGGATTACAACGCCCCCGCCCGCCCCTTCCTGAAAAAGGCCTTCGCCGCGCTGCCGCCCGGGGAGGTGCACGCTTTCTTCGCCGGCCTGGGGCTCCTCTGGTCGGAGGGGGAGAGCGGCCGGCTCTTCCCGCGCTCGATGCGCTCGCAGGACGTAGCAGCCCTGCTCTGCGACGAGCTGGCCTTCCGCGGCGGCCGGATCGCCGCGCTCACCGAGGTTTCCTCCGTAAAGCCCGCGGCCGGCGGCTTCGAGGTGCGGGCCCGCCGGGTCGCTCCAAAATGGGAAAAGAAGGCCGCCGGCGGAGAGACGGCCGTCTTCGGCGCGCGCCGGGTGATACTGGCCGCCGGCGGAGCCTCCTACCCGCAGATAGGGGGAGGGGAGGGCGGCTACGCGCTGCTCCGCCCGCTCGGGCACCAGGTCTCGCCCATTTCGCCTTCCATCGTTCCCCTGCGCGCCGTGAAGTACCCGCCGCGGGAGCTCGACGGCGTGCGCCTGGAGGCCCGGCTGCGTCTCCTGGCGAAAGGCCGGGTCGCGGCGGAGTCCTCCGGAGAGCTTCTCTTTACCGATTACGGCCTCTCCGGCCCGGCCGTGCTGGACCTGAGCCGGGCCGCCGTGGCCGCCCTGGCGGAGGGGCCCGTAGCCATCGAGTCCGACCTCCTCCCGGAAATAGCGCCTGCCGCCCTTGAAAAGCTGCTGGAAGAGAGGGCGCGCGCATTCTCAGGCAGGCCTTTCTCCCGTTTCGCCCTGGGGCTCCTGAACGAAAAAATCCTCAGGGTCGCCGCCTCCAGGGCCGGCATAGCCTGGGAGGGACCTGCCGGCCAGGCTAAGCCTTTCGCGGCGGCGCTGAAGACCTTCAGGACGGACATCGAGGCGCCGCTGGGCTTCGCCGAGGCCATGGTAACGGCCGGCGGCTGCGCCCTCGGGGAGATAGACCCCGTCACTTTCGCCTCCAAAAAAGCCCCCGGCCTCTACGTCACCGGCGAACTGCTGGACGTGGACGGCCGCTCGGGCGGCTTCAACCTCCATTTCGCCTGGACCTCCGGCATACTGGCCGGGCGGGCCGCGGCGCGGTTTTGACGCCCGTCAAAGACAAACCCTCCTCCAACTGTTACCATATGTGCGACGGTCCACAGGGAGGCGGAAAAAGTGAAAATAATTCTCGTTACCTTTCTTATGTCGGCGGCCATGCCGCTCGATGCGGGTGAGACGGCCATGGAGTCGCTCCGCTCGGTATCCTTCGATATTCCCGCGGCGGCGGTGCCGGAAGCGCCGGAACCGTCCGCCCCCAGGGAAGTTAAGCCGGACGGTCTCTACCGCGCTTACTGCTGGAGCCGCGCCCCGCACGAGAAGGCGGACGCCGAGGGTATGCCCGCGTCTTTCTGCGTTTCCTCGTTCCGGGTGCGGCTCAGGCCCGATTCCTCCGCTTTCCTGGTCCTGGACGGCGAGATCTCCGGCGAATACCCGATGCAGGTGAAGTTCATCGGCGACGGGCTCTACACCGGCACGGCCGCTGTGTTCCGCCGCTACAAGGGCTCGGCCTGCACCGAGGGCACCGACGCCGTGATAGAGATAACCGTGAAGATGGACGCCCGCGGCGCCATAGTCGAGGAGCCGACGGTCCGGGCTTTCTACGGCGCCACCTGGGACGTCTGCCACTCCGGCTGGGACTATACCGAGATATTCTACTCGCGCCGCTGAGCCGTCCCTGCAGACGCGAGACAGGGCCGCCCTCCGGGGCGGCTCTTTTCTTTGACGGGCATTAATTTATATCCTTAAAACCGGCGTAACTAAAGATCAAGGAAGGCTGTTTCACCTATGGATTTCAAGAACTCTCTTTACTCCAGGCTCGAGCGCTACTGCAGGCTGGACACCCAGGCGGACCCGGACTCCAGGACCTTTCCTTCCACAAAAAAGCAGCTGGTCCTGCTGAAAATGCTGGCGGCCGAGCTCAGGAAGATAGGCGCGAAGAAAGTGAAGATGGACCGCTGGGGTTATGTAACGGCCGAGCTGCCCGCCACAGTAAAAGTCAAAAAACCGGCCATCGGCTTCCTGGCACACGCCGACACCTCGCCCGACGCTTCCGGCGCCGGCGTGAAGCCGCAGGTCCACCGGGCCTGGAAGGGCGGCGATATCGTCATCAGCCGCCGGCACGGCGTCATACTCAATAAAAAGAACTGCCCCGAACTGGCCGGGCGCGAGGGGGAGGACATAGTCACCGCTTCCGGCGATACCCTGCTGGGCGCCGACAACAAGGCCGGCATCGCCATCATAATGACCGTCGCCGAATACCTGCTCAAGAACCCCGGAATACCGCACGGCACCCTGAAAATAGGTTTCACACCCGACGAGGAAGTGGGACAGGGCGTCAAACATTTCAACGTGAAGGCCTTCGGCGCCGACTACGCCTATACCGTGGACGGCGACGTGGCCGGCACGATAGAAGAGGAGACCTTCAACGCCGACGCCGTTAAGATAGAGATAAAGGGCAAGAGCGTCCACCCGGGCACGGCCAAGAACGCGCTGGCCAACGCCCTGCGCGTAGCCGCCGATATCGCCGCCTCCTGGCCCGAGAACCTGCTGCCCGAGACCACGGAGAAGCGCGAAGGGTTCGTCATGTTCACCGACCTCTCCGCCGGGATAGAGAAGGCGGAACTGACCGGCATAGCCCGCGAGCACGACCTGAAAAAACTCAAGGCCATGGAAAAGCAGCTCGAAGCCATAGTCGCCGCCAAGCGGCTTAAATACCCGCTGGCGGAAATAAAACTTTCTTTCCGCGAGCAGTACCGCAATATGGGCATTGTGATGGCGAAGCATCCGGAAGTCATGGAGAAGCTCCAGGCCGCTGTGCGTGCCGCCGGTCTGGAGCCCAGGATAAAGCCCGTGCGCGGCGGTACCGACGGGGCGCGCCTCTCCTACATGGGCCTGCCCACGCCCAACGTCTTTACCGGCGGCTACAATTACCACGGCCGCTACGAATGGGTCTCGCTCGACGGCATGAACAAGTCCGCCGAAGTCCTGATCGAGCTGGTCAAAGAATGGGCGAAGTGAGGCCGATGAAAATACTGCTGACCCTCTTCATGCTCGCCTCCGCCCTTCCCGCCTCGGCCGAAGGCGTGAAGCAGCCTCTCCATCTACAGCATGATAGGCATCATCCTGCTGATGGGCATAGTGAAGAAGAACTCGATACTGCCGGTCGATTTCACCAATCACCGCCGCCGCGACGGCGGGCTGGGCGTCAACGAAGCCCTGCTGGAAGCCTGTCCGATAAGGCTGCGCCCGATACTCATGACATCATTCGCCACGATAGCGGCGGCCATACCGCCCGCCCTGGGCTACGGCCCCGGCGCCGAGACGCGCATCCCGATGGCGCTGGTGGTGATAGGCGGCGTGTTCTTCTCGACGCTGCTGGTGGTGCCCTGCGCCTACAGCCTGATGGCGAACCTCGAAAGCCGCCGGCACGAGACGGCGCTTAAGACGGCCCTCAAAGAGCTCAACGAGGCGGGGGAAGAGGGGATAAAGTAAGGCCGGAGAGAAAATCCAGCAGCAGAGGCCTGAACTTTTCCCCGTGGGCGCCGAAAGCGTCTATGTGGCCCGACGGGGTGTTCCAGAAAAATTTGGGTTCCGGCGCGGACTTGAAAAGTTTTCTCCCCTGCGAATAAGGAACAGTCGGGTCCTTCTCCGAATGTATGAAGACCGTGGGGCAGTCCACCTTGCCGATATTGTCCGCGGGAGAATGCCGGCCGTTCACGCCGAGCTGCGGTATCCAGCTGAAAGGCCAGGTCAGCCATCTTTCCCTCAAGACCGCCGCCCCCACGCCCCTGTAGGAGTGGAAAGTCCCTTCCAGTATCAGCGCCAGCGGCTTAAATCCCGATTCCCCGACCGAGGCCACGGCTACGGCCCCGCCCAGGCTCTGTCCCATCACTATTATCTTTTCCGGCGAAGCACCGGGGAGTTTGAGCGCGTGCGCCAGCGCGGCCTTACCGTCCGTCACTACTCCGTCGAGCGTCGCCCGGCCGCCCGATGCGCCGTAGCCCCTGTAGTCGAAAACGAAGACATTGTAGCCCTCCCTGGCCAGCCAGGCGGCGTAGGGGTAATGAGAGGTCATGTTCTGGCCGTTGCCGTGGAAGTGGACGACGGTGGCCCTCGGCTCGCCGTCGGGGGGAAAGAACATACCGGTCAGCGGCGTGCCGTCGAGGGATTCAAACTTTATCGCCTCGTAGCGGTAGCCCAGTTCCGCCGGGTCCGAATGGATATGCCTGGTCGGCTGGAAGAACAGGTGAGTGCACCCGCCCAGCGTCCCCGCCGCCAGCAACACCGCCGCTCTTAACTCTCTCATATTTACGGTATTACACTTTCTCCTGTTTTAAGGAGGGGTTCGGTTTTAGCGGGGGCTTCCGCCGCGCGGCTTATTTTAGATAAAGGACGGCCGTGCGCCTTTATTCAATAACAGTTTTTTTGAAGTCAAATACCTTAATTCATCCAGCACCGGCTGCCAGTAAAGCCGGTCTTTCTGCCTCAGCGACTCAATCTCGAACGCGATTTCCCTCGCCGCGGCCGGCATATGCGCGCCCCCGGAGACGGGATTTTCAGCCGCCTTAAGGCAGAAAGGCAGGCATGGGCGTTTTAATTGTCCGGCGATTTTCCGGGCCCCGCCGTTTTTCAGATATCGGATTATATCCTCCGCCTCAAAACTGTTGGAGAGTATCCATCGCCAGTCTCCGGCGGTTATGTGTTTGCGCGAAAGCCTCTCATGTTCCGTCCGCGCCAGCCCGGAAATGACCGGATAATCGGCCAGCCGCCTGGTCTTTTTCAGTTCAACCAGTTCCCTGAGCCCGATAACGGGCAAAACGCCCCAGGCCGTCCTGTAAACTTCCTTACAGTTGAACGCCCGCTCGAAACCGCCCGCCCGCGGAACAACGCCCATCACGTCTAAATACCATTCCGGTTCCCCGGAACTGCGGGGAAACGTAAAATGAAACCCGTGGCCCTTCAGAACGAATTCCGGCGACAGTTCCGGCGTAAGTTTATATATTCTCGCCCCGGTTTTCGCCAGGACCGCCCTGAATTTTTTCCAATTCTCCGCCTCCGGGGATACCCACAGATCGATATCCTCGGAAAAAGTCACGGCGCCGTATATAACGGCCGCCTGCCCGCTGATGAGGAGATACCGCGCTCCGGAGGCGTTAAGGCCGCGGAAAAAGTTTTTTATCATGAACCGCTCCGGGATTCCTGAGGAGTTTGCGCATGGCCCAGGACCGCGCAAGGCGCTCGGAGGCGCGGAGGTTTATCCAGACGTCCATCTTAAAGTCACGGCCGACGGTTTCGTCGAGGGCCTTTCCGTTTTTTTTCATGACTGTGTGGGTGCCGTGTCAGGCGCTATGCGCATCGGACGGCCATCGTGTTTGATTTTAGCATTTTTGTTCCGATCTTTACGGCGGGAAGACGAAGTGGTGGAGGTAGAGGCCGAGCTCGCGGTAGTCGTCGCCGCGCCAGGCGAATTCGGAGCGCAGGGAGCTGTTGCGGGCGAGCCTGAGCGAAACGGCCGCCGTGCCGGCCCAGAGCGGCCGGGAGTCGCCGAAGGCGTAGCCGATATAGCGGGCCTCCAGCAGCCCGCGGAAAGGCCCGCGCGAGGCCAGTACGCCCGCCTTGAGACCGCCGCCCAGCCGCCAGTTCTCCCGCAGCGCCCCGCCGAGGGCGGTATCGGCCTGGCCCATCAGGTACCACACCTGCCGCACCGGCCCGTCCCATTCGGCGGCAAGACCGGCCCCGGCGTTCATCGCCCAGACCGTGGCGTGACCGGCGGCGCGGCCGGTTTCCGGAGCCTGTTCCAGCCCCGCCGCTATCTCCCAGGACTGACGGCGCACCCAGTCGTCCCAGGGATCGAGGCTCATGACATGGGCCAGCCTGGCCTGCTGCACGAAAGCGCGCCCCTCGTTCTTGTCGTAGCGCAACTTTACCGACCCCATCTCCAGCGCCGCGTCGGGCAGATAACCCTCCGGGTCGTCGAGCGGGTCCTGCAGGGCGAAGCGGGCCTGGAATTCATAAGCGGGGCCTTTCTTATGCGACACCAGGCCCGCGCCCAGGCGCAGGCTCTCGTGGGAAGCCACTACCGATGGAGGACGGGCGGGAGCGCCGGGGAAAGTGGCCTGCGGGCCCAGCGCGGCCCGCTCGGCCAGCAGCGGGTCCGTGCGGCCGTCGAGTTCCTTCTGGTCTATCTTGCGGGCGTGGTAGCGCCAATTCAGGTAGTCGGCCGCCAGCTCGAGCACCGGGGCTTTAAGCGCCGGGTGAACGGGCGCCAGGCGGCTCAGTTCGGCCTCCTGGTCGCCGCGGGCCAGTTCCAGCGCGGAAACGCGCTGCGCGGGGGAGAGCTGCGAGCGCTTCCACTCCACCGTCTTCCAGAGCGAAGGCCGCCAGACGGGCCCGGCGGCGGGGGAAGCGGAAATCACGGCGCGGGCCGTATCGGAGGGGATCACCCAGAGACCGAAACGGTCCGAGACGTTCAGTCCCGGCTTGGCGATATCGAGCAGCGGCATCAGCTGCCAGGAACAGTTGCGCGTGAAGAAGAGATACGGAAAAGAGGCCTTGCCTAGTTCCCAGGCGTGGCGCAGCAGACGGTCTATCTCCTCGTCCGTGAAGTTCAGCGGGAACTCCCAGAGATCGCGGTTCTCGATATTGCGGTATTCCTGTATCTTAAGGTAGTAGGGGATGGTGGAGAACTGGCCGGGATAGGCCCCGACGAGGCCTTTGAGCGCGTAGAGCAGCCCGCCCCTGTCGTCGGTGGTGGCCGCGTAATTAAGCGTGTAATCCAGCAGGTCGGCCCCTTCCCCGCCGCGGGTATGGAGCCGGAGGAAAGTGTGGCCGTAGAGAGTAGAGGGATTGTTCAGGTAGCCGGCGGCGAAGAGAAGGCTGACCTTGTCTATGTCCAGCCGGCCGCGCCAGCTTTCATACTTGGGGCAGGCTTGCGGGGGGAACTCCTCCGCGGAGAGCCCCAGTTTTTCCCTGAGCCAGCGGTAGCGCTCCGGGAAAGCGCAGGCGGGGGGCTCGTCGGCCTCGCCTTCGTAAAAGAGACCGTCTATGGCGGCTTCCAGCTCCAGACGGGGGTTTATGCGCCCCCACTTGGAGAGGAAGAACTTCGGATTAGTGCAGGGGCTCTGGGTTCCGCCGAAGAGGCCGTCCTCATAATAGAGCAGCCGGCGCCAGCCCGCGTCCTCCCACAACCCCTCCTTAAGCGCGGCCTGGCGCAGGCCCAGCCGCCGCAGTTCCTGCTGCGGCGTCATGGCCGCGGCGCAAAGGGGGAAGAGGAGGGGAAGAAGGAGAAAAATGAAACGGACCGGGCGCTTACTGGCCCCGGTCCGTTTTACAACCATCATCAAGAGTCGCCGCTATCAGAGCGCGGGGACGAGCTTGTTGATGACGGTGACGGCGGTCTTCGCGTCGTTGGCGGCGAAGATAGTCGTGTAGTTCTTCTGCAGCAGCTGCGAGAACTGCCAGGCGGTCTGCGGGGTGTACCCGTAGAGCGCGGCCAGGCTGTTGACGTACTCGCCCTTGCCGGCCGCGGCGTCGCGGGACAGGTCCTTGTAGTTGGCCTCGATGAACGACTCGCGGGCCATGCTCAGCTTGACCATGCCCTCGGCGTTGCAGTTCGAGGTGCCGAACGTTATGCCGAAGGTCTGGCTGCCGAAGGTCCCGTTGGTGGTGGCCGCGAGCACCTGCGTCATGTCGTTCTTCTGGAACGCCAGGCTGCCCAGGCCGCAACCCGCGCTGCCGTAACCGGCCGCGAAGGCGGTGGAGCTGAACGACATGGCTACTACCGCTATAAGTACTTTTTTCATTATTTTCCTCCCCAATCACTTGCTGACTTAACTACCCGTCTGAATTCTGCCACTAATCGCCGCGCGCTGTCAATATTCCTCAATGAAGGCCTATACGGCAGCTATGTTCTTTAGAATATTTATCCAGCGCCGCGCGCTCCTGCTCCCGGTAGGCGGCGGTGCGCTTCATCAGCTGGTCGAAGTTGACCTGGTGGGCGTCGAACATAGGGCCGTCCACGCAGGCGAACTTCGGCTTGCCGCCGACCTCTACCCGGCAGCCGCCGCACATGCCCGTGCCGTCGAGCATTATCGGGTTGAGGCTGGCGAAGGTGGGGGTGCCGTGCGGGCGGGAGGTCTCGCCGACGAACTTCATCATTATTACCGGGCCGATGGTGAAGATGGCGTCCGGGCCCTTGCCGGCGGCGTAAAGCTCTTTCATCGCGTCTGTGACAAGGCCTTTCCTGCCCGCGGAGCCGTCGTCCGTGGTCACTATGATCTCGCCGAGTTCGGCCATTTCTTTTTCGAGTATCAGGAGATCTTTCGAGCGCGCGCCCAGGATGGAGACGATCTTATTGCCCGCGTCCCTGTAGGCTTTGGCTATAGGGTAAAGTTCGGCTATGCCCACGCCTCCGCCCACGCCCAGCACCGTGCCCCATTTTTTTATCTCGACCGGGGTGCCCAGCGGCCCGGCCACGTCGGTGAAAGAATCGCCGGCTTTCATGGCGTTCATCTGCGCCGTGCTCTTGCCGATAGACTGTATTATCACCGTCACAGTGCCGTTCTCCGGGCTCCATTCCACCAGCGTGACGGGGATGCGCTCCCCGCCCGGACCCGCGCGCAGTATGACGAAATGGCCCGCCTTCGCCTTGGCGGCGATGAGCGGAGCGTAGATAACGTGCCGCGAGACGGTGGGGGAGAGTTCCTGCTTCTCCGTTATCCTGTAGAGCCCTTCGGTCGAATAAATATCCTGTTTCATTTCGCGCTCCCGGAGGTGAGTTTTCCGTGTATGGCCTGGGCCGCGGCCTTGCCGTCCTTCATCGCCAGCAGTACCGTGGCGCCGCCGCGGACCACGTCGCCGCCGGCGTAGATGCCGTCCAGCGAAGTGGCGCAGGTGGACTCGTCGATCACTATGGCGCCCCACTTGTTGGTGTTCAGACCCGGGGTGGTCTGCTGTATTATCGGGTTAGGGCTCTGGCCTATGGCGACAACTATGCTGTCCGCCTCCAGCCAGAATTCGGACCCTTTTTTCGGGACAGGGCGGCGGCGGCCGCTGGCGTCGGGCTCGCCCAGCTCCATGCGTATGCACTTCATGCGCTTGAGCACGCCCTTCTCGTCGCCTTCCAGTTCCACGGGCGCCGTCAGGAACTCGAAGTTGACGCCCTCTTCCATCGCGTTCTCCACTTCTTCGGCGCGGGCGGGCATTTCGGCCCGGGTGCGGCGGTAGAGCAGCGTGACGTTCTCCGGCCCCAGCCGCATGGCGCAGCGGGCCGAATCCATGGCGGTATTGCCGCCGCCCACCACCAGGACCTTCTTTCCTATATAGTAGGGGGTATCGGTCTCGGGGAACTTATAAGCCTGCATCAGGTTTACGCGGGTGAGGAACTCGTTGGAACTGTAAACGCCCACCAGGTCCTCGCCGGGCGCGTTCATCGGGCTGGGCAGTCCGGCGCCGGAGCCTATGTATACGATATCAAAATCCTTTTTAAGTTCCTCTATGGTGATGGATTTGCCGACCAGGACGTTCTTGAGGAACCTCACGCCCATCCGGCGCAGCATGTCCACCTCGAAGCGCACCACCTCGCGCGGCAGGCGGAAGGTGGGAATGCCGTAGCTCAGGACCCCGCCGAACGCGTGCAGCGCCTCGAAGACGGTGACCGCGTGGCCCAGTTTGCGCAGTTCGGCGGCCACGGTCAGCGAGGTGGGGCCGGAGCCGACGCAGGCCACCTTTTTGCCTGTGTCGGGGGCGCAGGGCGGGGGGACGATCAGGCCGTTCTCCCGGGCGTAGTCGGCTGTGAACCGCTCCAGGCGGCCGATGGAAACCGGGCCGAACTTATCCTTGATGACGCAGGCAAGTTCGCAATAAGTCTCCTGCGGGCAGACCCGGCCGCAGATGGCGGGAAAAAGGGAGGTCTCGAAGATCTTGGAGGCGGCCTCGCCGATCTTGCCGCGATAGACCAGGTCGACGAATTCCGGGATCTTTATATTGACCGGACAGGCCAGCTCGCAGGGTTTAGTCCGGCAGTTGAGGCACCTGGCGGCCTCGGTGACGGCCTCGTCCTGGCCGAAGCCGAGGGCTACTTCGTCGAAATTGGAGCGGCGGACGGCCGGGTCCTGGTGCCGGCCGAGGTTCTGTTTTATGGACGGGGTGGGCTTTCTGGGGGTGTTTTCCATGCCGCAATTATAACAAAAATGTCAAAAATGCTATACTTGAACCGTCAGTTACCCGCTTTCCGCAGAACCTATCAAGGAGATACTAACAATGTCAAAGAACAGAGTTGCGATGGACGGCAATACGGCCGCGGCTTACGTGGCCCATAAGACCAACGAGGTCATAGCCATATACCCGATAACCCCTTCCTCCGTGATGGGCGAACTTTCCGACGCCTGGTCCGCCAAGGGCGACAAGAACATCTGGGGCACCGTCCCGTCCGTCATAGAGATGCAGAGCGAGGGCGGCGCCAGCGGCGCGGTCCACGGCTCGCTGACCGCCGGCGCGCTGACCACCACCTTCACCTGCTCGCAGGGCCTGTTGCTGATGATCCCCAACATGTACAAGATCGCCGGCGAGCTGACCAGCACCACCTTCCACGTCAGCGCCCGCGAAGTCGCGGCCCACGCGCTCTCCATCTTCGGCGGCCACGGCGACGTGATGGCCTGCCGCCAGACCGGCTGGGGCATGCTCTCCTCGGCCAATCCCCAGGAGGCCATGGACTTCGCGCTGATAGCCCAGGCCGCCACGCTCAAGACCCGCGTGCCGTTCCTGCACTTCTTCGACGGCTTCCGCACCAGCCACGAGCTGAACATGGTGGAACCCCTCTCCCCCGAGGTCATGCGCGGCATGATCAGCGAGAAGCTGATAGCCGAGCATAAGGCCCGCGGCCTCAACCCCGAGCGCCCGCAGCTGCGCGGCACCGCCCAGAACCCCGACGTCTTCTTCCAGGGCCGCGAAGCCGGCAATAAGTTCTACGCCGCCGTGCCCACCATGGTAAAGGAAGCCATGGGCCAGTTCGAGAAACTGACCGGCCGCAAGTACGGGCTCTTCGACTACGCGGGCGCGCCCGACGCGACCAAGGTGGTCGTGGTCATGGCCTCCGGCGCCGACGTGCTGGAAGACACCGTCAACTACCTGGTCTCCAAGGGCGAGAAGGTGGGCGTTCTCAAGGTCCGCCTCTATCGGCCCTGGTCCGAGGCCGACTTCATCAAGGCCCTCCCTAAGACCGTTAAGCAGATCTCCGTGCTCGACCGCACCAAGGAACCCGGCGCGCTGGGCGAGCCGCTCTACCAGGACGTGGTCACCGTCTGCGCCACCGCCTACAAGGCCGGCTCCCTGAAGGAGTTTCCTGCCATCGTCGGCGGCCGCTACGGCCTGGGCTCCAAGGAGTTCACCCCGGCCATGGCGAAGGCCGTGTTCGAGAACCTCTCCGCGGCCAAGCCCCTCAACGGCTTCACCGTCGGCATCAAGGACGACGTGACCAACCTCAGCCTGAGCTACGACGCGGACTTCACCACCGAACCCGCGGACACCTTCCGCGCGCTGTTCTTCGGCCTGGGTTCGGACGGCACCATCGGCGCCAACAAGAACACCATCAAGATCATCAGCGAGGAGACCGGCCAGTTCGCGCAGGGCTACTTCGTTTACGACTCCAAGAAGGCCGGCTCGATGACCGCCAGCCACCTGCGCTTCGGCAAGAGTTACATCCGCGCGCCGTACCTGGTCTCGAAGGCCCGCTTCATCGGCTGCCACCAGTTCAGCTTCCTCGAGAAGTACGAGATGCTTAACCGCGCCGAGGACGGCGGCATCTTCCTGCTCAACAGCCCGTTCGCGGCCGGCGAGGTCTGGGACAAGCTGCCCGTGGAAGTCCAGTACGATATCATTAAGAAGAACCTCAAGGTCTACGTGATCAACGCCTCGAAGATAGCGGAAGAGACCGGCATGGGCGCGCGCATCAACGTCATCATGCAGACCGCCTTCTTCGGCATCTCCGGCGTCCTTCCCAAGGACGAGGCGATCGCCGCCATCAAGACCTCCATCAAGAAGACCTACTCCAGCAAGGGCGACGAAGTGGTCAACAAGAACTACGCCGCCGTCGATCAGACGCTGGCCGCCATCCAGGAGGTCAAGGTCGGCAAAGCCGACAGCAAGATCAAGCGCTCCTGCGAGGTCACTGGCTTCCCCAAGTTCGTCCGCGAGACGCTGTGCGAGATGATCGCCTTCCGCGGCGACGGCCTGCCGGTGAGCGCCATGCCGGTGGACGGCACCTTCCCGACCGCGACCTCCCAGTACGAGAAGCGCAATATCGCGCTGGAATCTCCGGTCTGGGAATCCCACCTGTGCATACAGTGCGGCTTCTGCTCGCTGGTCTGCCCGCACGCCGCCATCCGCCTAAAGGCCTATGACGGCAAGGGCCTCGACGGCGCCCCCAGGACCTTCAAGTCCATGGACGCCAAGGCCCCGGCCCTCAAGGGCCTCAAGCTGACCGTACAGGTGGCGGTGGAGGACTGCACCGGCTGCGGCGCCTGCGTCTACAACTGCCCCGCCAAGGAGAAGAAGGACGGAGCGGAGACCGGCAGGAAGGCCATCAACCTGGCCGACCAGTTCCCGCTACGCGCCCCCGAGCGTGAGAACCTGAAGTTCTTCATGGCTCTCAAGGACGAGGGCTCGTCCAGGGTCAACCGCAACACCGTGCAGGGCAGCCAGCTGGTGCGCCCGCTGTTCGAGTTCTCCGGCGCCTGCGCCGGCTGCGGCGAGACCCCCTACGTCAAGCTGATGACCCAGCTCTACGGCGACCACCTGGCCATCGCCAACGCCACCGGCTGCTCTTCGATCTACGGCGGCAACCTGCCGACCACCCCCTACTGCACCCGCGAGGACGGCAGGGGCCCGGCCTGGAGCAACTCGCTGTTCGAGGACAACGCCGAATTCGGCCTGGGCATGCGCCTGGCCTATGACAAGATGGGCGGCGAGGCGCGCGAACTGCTGACCTCCATGAAAGAAGGCCCGCTGAAAGCGCAGGCCAGTCTCTGCGACGACATGCTGGGCGCGGACCAGTCGGAGTGGACCGGGATAGAGCAGCAGCGCGGCCGCGTGACCGACCTCAAGAAAGCCCTTATCAGCGTCGGCGGAGAGCAGGCGGCCCGCATGGGCACGCTGGCCGATTACCTGGTCAAGAAGAGCGTCTGGATACTGGGCGGCGACGGCTGGGCCTACGACATAGGCTACGGCGGTCTGGACCATGTGCTGGCCAGCGGCCGCAAGGTGCGCGTGCTTGTGCTGGACACCGAGGTATACTCCAACACCGGCGGCCAGATGTCCAAGGCTACCCCGCTGGGCGCCGTGGCGCAGTTCGCCGCGGGCGGCAAGCCGAACCCCAAGAAGGACCTGGGCATGATCTCGATGACCTACGGCAATATCTACGTCGCGCAGATCGCCATGGGCGCCGACTACAATCAGACGGTCAAGGCCTTCGCCGAGGCCGAGGCCTACGACGGACCGTCGATCATCATCGCCTACAGCCACTGCATAGCCCACGGCATCGACATGGGCTCGGGCATGAACGCTCAGAAGAGGGCGGTGCAGAGCGGCCGCTGGCCCCTGTTCCGCTACAACCCGGCGCTCAGGGCGCAGGGCAAGAACCCGCTGACGATAGACAGCAAGCCGCCCACGATCTCCGTGGCCGACTTCATGAACGGCGAGAACCGCTTCCGCACCCTGCAGAAGACGAACCCGGAAACGGCGGCGCGCCTGGCGAAGCTGGCCGAGGAAGAGTCCAAGTGGAGGCTCAGCGTCTACCGGCAGATAGCCGCGATGACCTGCGACACCGGCAGGAAAGAGGAGAAGGTCGGCGCCGCCGCCTGATCCGCTCCGCCTCAAAAGCGAACCCGGGCCCCTCGGCCCGGGTTTTCTTTTGTGCGCGCGGCATGCGCGCACACTTGGGGGTGAAAGTCCCCTACGGGGGTTGATAGAACCTACCGTTAGCCAAAGGCAAGGGTGTCCGCC
>WOVA01000088.1 GCA_009773155.1 Elusimicrobiota bacterium | reverse complement strand
TGCTCCTCACTCACAGACCGCCGGTATGCTCGTTCGTCGCGCCTCGCATCCATCTCAAATCCAAGCCTCCAGAAATTCTATTACTTGCGCGTAGGTCAATAACTGCGACTCAGAAATCCCGGTCATAGCCTTCATGTATTTGCGCAGCAAACCTCTCTCGTCGCGTTTAAGGTCAAAGAATGTGAAGCGTTTGAGAACAGTTTCCAGCCAGTAGTATTTCTCGTCGCGGGAAGCGCTTTTAAGTTTACGTCCCTCTGAGGCGGTTAAGAGTTTTTTTATCTGATTGATTGTCGTTATCCCGGAATCGTCCATGTGTGTTGTCATGGTTTCAGATTATGGACGGAAAACACCGCTGCTGCAAGCCAAAGCCGGTTTCATGCTCATCTTGCGTTGGAAACAGGCTTTTTCTCATGCTCATCTTGCGTTGGATAATTCTAGCCCTTGACAAGTCAATGGGGGAGATGTTAACATATACTCATGGACCTCGAGATTACAACCAAACTGCGCGTGGCCGTTGTCGCCCTTGCCGCCGGCATGGTGGGCGTTAGCTATGTTTCGGCCGATACCCGCTCAGCGGCCGACTCGCTGGGTTTAAGCCGCGGCTCGGGCTATTCCACTGTTCAGATTAACTTCCCGGAGGCCATTGCTGGCCAGAAAGCCGGTGAGGCCGCCCACGCGGCCTCGCTTACGGCAGGGCCGCGCGTGACCAGGGACCTGACCGTGCTGATCTACATGAACGGCAAGAACAACCTGGGAGTGCACCACGGCCTGGACATCTTCGACATGGAGCAGGCCGGCTCCAACGCGCGCATGAATGTGGTAGTGGAAAAGGGCAGCCTGGGCCGAAGCATGTACGGGCAGAAATGGACCGGCGCGCGCCGCTTCTACATCAGGAAGAACCCGGAGCAGTTCCCGCTCGGCCTGGTTTCCGAGGTGCTTGATACGCTGCCCGACGCCGACATGGGCGACTGGCACCACGTGGCGGAATTTGTGCGCTGGGGGAAGGCGGCCTATCCGGCGCGCCGCTACGTGCTGGTGATAAGTGATCACGGCTCGGGCCTGTTCGATATTCCGCGCGCGGTCCCGCCGGAGGGCGGCGCCAAGGGCATTTCTTACGACGACGCCACAGGCAGCTCGGTTTCCAACCTGGAACTGGCGGCGCTGCTGCGCGAGACGGGCGGCGTAGACGCGCTGGTGCTGGACGCCTGCCTTATGCAGGCGCTGGAGATAGCCTACGAGGTGCGGGACTACGCGCCCTACGTGGTGGCCTCGCAGGAAGTGTCCTGGACTGACACCATCAGTTACTCACGAGTGCTGGCGGCGCTGGGGAAGACGCCGGCCGCGCCGGCCGAGGCGCTGGCGCGGGCTTTTATAGAGGCCAGCCGGCCGCTCTGGGCCTCCGACCGCGTGCACCAAAAAATGTCGCTGGTGCGCACGGGTGAGCTGCCGGCCCTGCTGCCGCTGCTGGACGCCTGGACGCGCCTCGCCCGCGCTCACGGCGACGCTGCGGCCCTGCGGGCCGCGCGGCTGGAGGTTATGCGCTTCGAGGACCCCTGGTCTTCGCGCATGCACGCGGCCTCCTCTTACGCGGACCTTTACGACTTTACCGCCCAGCACGATGGCCGCCTGAACCTTTCTTCCCCCGGGGCCGCGCAGGTTAAGGCGGCGGGCGAGGCGCTGCGCGCCGCGCTAGCCGGGCGGGCGGTGGCGCTTAACGCCACCTACGGTTACAACACCTCGGGCCGCGCCATGAGCGACGCGCGCGGCCTTTCGATCTATGTGCCGCCTCCCAAGGTGTACCGGCGCGCGGCCTCGGGCAAGGGGGGGAAACTGGTGGATGCCGCGCCAGCCGATCAGGCGGCGCTGGAGGCGCGCTTCGCCAATCCCTACTCCGACTATGCCTTTGCGCGCGACTGCGCCTGGCGCGAGTTCACGGACTTCCTCTGGCGCCTGGAATAACAGCGGCCCCCGGCCGCTGCGCGCCGCTGGGCCTGCGGGGCCCTTTCTATTTGCGGCGTCCGCCGGATAATTGGTATTTTATTTTAAGTGGGATTTCTACCCGTTTCACCGGCATTGGCTGGCAGCGCCCGGTCAGCAACTCTGCCCGGATTCGCTCCCAGTTCGCCGCTAGATACTCCGGCAGTTCCTCCACGCTCATGCCGTCTGTGCCGGGACTGCCCTTGTTGCGCCGCACTCGCTTCAGCGCGGCCAGCATGTTCCCGTTTTCCACCACCCACTCCATCAGGCGGTGGCCGCTTGAACTCCCTTCGTCATAAACCGCCGTCAACGCTTCGGCGCTCCGCCGCCTTCCAGCGGTTTCACCGCTGTACAGCAGCGGCAGCTCCATCTGTATGGACTTGTGCCGCACGACGTCTTCAAGGCTCATGTCAGGGTTTGCTCTCTTTCTGTTCGGCCCTTCCTCCGCTTTCGCGGGGCACTATGGCCTCTGCTTCTCGCTCCGTCGCTCGACGTCGCCCTTTCGGGCGTAAGGCGAGACCTCCCCAGGTAAGAAACCATGCCTTCCGTCCGCAACCGCCGAATCTACGCCGCCGCCCTTTGGTCGCAGGGGCTTTGCGGTCAATTGCCCGCTCGCCCCGGTCAGCAACGCCTCTTATTCGGTTTCTGTACGTCGGCTCGGACTTTCGCTACGCGCTTCTTTCAGCGTCCGCCTCGCGGCTGACCACCTTGCGCTTCGCTTGAGTTTTCTGCGACCTGTCTCCTCGGAGGACTTACACCTCCTGGCTTGGTTTCATGCTGGGCAATCGGGTAGGAGGCGGGTGATTAGTTCACCCGCCGTCCTCCCACACCACCGTACGTGCCGTTCGGCATACGGCGGTTCGGAAGTCTTCAGAGAC
>WOVA01000087.1 GCA_009773155.1 Elusimicrobiota bacterium | reverse complement strand
AATTGCGGACCGGGGATATACTTAAGGCCCTTAAGCGCAACGTGCCGGCTGACGCTTTTTGCGTGCTGGGTATTACCACCGAGGACCTTTATCCGGGCGCATCCTGGAATTTCGTCTCCGGCTACGCTTCTTACCGGGGCCGGGCCGGGGTATACAGTTTTTTCCGCTATACACCGGAGTTCCTTGGTGAAAAGTATACTCCGGCGTCGCGGCAAAAGTTCCTGCTCAGGAGCGAAAAACTGCTGGCACACGAAATCTCGCACATGTTCGGGCTAAGGCACTGCATTTATTACAGGTGCATCATGAACGGTTTCAACCACATCGCAGAGATGGACACCCGTCCGCTTGTCCTGTGTCCGATATGCCTGCGCAAACTGCAGTTCGCCGCAGGCTTCGGCGTGGAAGAGCGTTATGCGGCGCTTGCGGGGTTCTACCGGGAGCAGGGGGCCGGGGCGGAGGCCGCCTGGCTGGCCGCCAGACTTGCTAAAATCAGAAGATAGCCGGCAGCGGATGTTTTAATGCCTATCATAACCCCGGAAGAACTCCTCGCGAAGTACTCGGACATGGTCTACGCCGTGTCGCTGCGCCTTACCGGCAACACCGAGGAAGCCGAGGACCTGGCCGAAGAGTCGCTGATCTGCGCCTTGCGCGGGCTGGACGGTTTCCGCGGCGAGGCGGACCCCGGGGTGTGGCTGTACCGCATAACCGTGAACCGCTGGAAGAACAAACTCCGCTCGCCGAGGCTGGCCTTCTGGCGCAGGCTGAAAGGTTTTGTGGAGAACGAGGACGGGGAACTGGCCGACCCGCCGGACCCCGCGCCAGGGCCGGGGCAGCAGCTTGAGACCGCGGAGCGCAGGCAGGCTTTCGAGGCCGCGCTCTCTACGCTGGAGCCGGAAGACCGCGCCATATTGATACTGCGCGAACTGGATGGCCGCAGTTATTCCGATATCGCCGGAATACTTTCCGTCCCGGTGGGCACCGTGCGCTCCCGGTTGTCGCGGGGCCGCGAGAAGATGCGGGACCTGTTGCGCGGATCTTTGGAGGGCAAATGACGCACGACGAGATCAGGGGAGCGCTTTCGGCTTATTTCGACGGCCAGCTTGGCCAGGAACAGGCTGTGGAGGTAACGGCGCACATCGCTGCCTGTCCCGAATGCCGCGCTATACTGGATGATATTAAAGCGCTGTCGGCAGGGGTCAGGGAAGAGTTGGGGGTAAAGGCGCCGGCCGGTTTGGCGCAGCGCGCTCTCGCCCGTTCGCGGGCTGCTGAAAAGCCTCCCCGCGCTCCGCTGGCCCTGGCCATAGCCCTTACCGTGATTGTCGTGGCGTTCCTGGCCGGAGTTGCCGCTAAGAAATATATGCCTACAATGTTCGCTAGCGTTCAGGGCATGATAAACGGGGCGGCTTCCACCCTGGGCGTTTCCGGCGGCAACAAGTAGGGAACTTTTTGCGCTTTTCCGTGTCTCTTTATGCAGAAGCATAAGGAGGCGCTATGAAACCCGTATTTTGCCGCAAACGCGCAGGCCAGAACACGGTGGAGTACCTGCTGATGCTGGCCGTTATAGTGGGGGTGGTCCTTGTGGCCGGCATAGCCATGAAGCGCTACATGCCGACCCTGTTCGACCAGGTGTCCGTGAAGATCTCCCAGGCGGTCGACAGTATGGGCCGGGGCGCAGGCAACAGGGACTGACGCGCGCGGGCCGCCGGGTTCCCCGCCGCGTCAGTTTTTGTAGAATATCCGTGGCGGGGTAAAGCTCATGAAGGTTGGTTCAACAATGTACTTGGCGAGGTCCATTCTCCCGTTGCTCCTGGCTTTCCCGGGAGTAAACGTATGCGCCGCTGTTCCATCGGCGGAGGACTGTTATACCTTCACCGATGGAGATGGCGACGGCGCAGGCCGCGCCTGTTTCAAAGCGGCGGGGAGCCGTGAATTTGTAAAGCTGTCCGCTCCGGTGAGCAGGGACGGGGAGGTCTGGAACTGGATAGCCAGGTCCTGGCGTAACCGCAAGACATACGGCTCTGCGGCGAACGACTATTTTATGGTCGCGGAGAATTTTTCTGAAACTCTGGCGGAAGAGGTCCCCGGGAATCCCGCGGGGGAGAAGCGCATCAGCAATAAACCGCCGCAGGAAGGCTATGCGCTCACTTTCTACGCGCCCGCCGGGAAGCAGCTTTGGAAAAAGACAGTGAGGGGTGAGGGGAAGGTGTTCAGCGTTTCGGTCGCGCGCGACGGCAGCGTGGCGGTGGTTATGACCCAGTGCGTGGAACGCAGCAGCTGCCCTAAACTGAAGGGAAAATCTCCCCCGCAGAACCGGATCACCGTTTTAGGCCAGCACGGGCGAAAACTGATGAGCTTTCCTCCCAGGAGCGGGCTGTGCGATATGTTCATAGGTTTGTGGATATCCGATAACGGCGACTATATAATGCTTCCATGCGGGATCGATGAAACCCCGCTTTTCCCGTATTTCTTCCGTCCCAAGGAACAATTGCTGTGGCGCGCGGATAAGATATACCGTTACCCCCAGTTAAATGTTACCCCGTACGGCGATGTGGACGCTGACACTCTGAAAATAAAGGTTTATCGCCGCGGCATTCCTGACCGCGACTGGGAGTATGTGGAATTAAACCTGCTCGACCTGGACTGGACCCCGATAATCAGCACCATGCATTAGCGTGAGCGTGGACGTTCTAAACTATCGGACTATTTCGCTGAGTTCAGCCGCCGGGGAAACCCGGCGGTTCTGTTTTGGGGGCCGGGGGGCCCAGGCCGGAGGGGGCCGCTTTCTTGCGGGCTTATGGGCATACGGACCCTTACGCCGCGGCCTGCGGCGCGCTAAACTATAGGCATAGACGAGCGGTCCGG
>WOVA01000086.1:1447-4316 GCA_009773155.1 Elusimicrobiota bacterium | reverse complement strand
TGCCGCCGATGCTGGGGTTCTTCTCTACGACGGCCACGGAATAGCCCTGGTCGGCCAGGTCCAGGGCGCTCTGCAGGCCGGCTATGCCGGACCCTACTACCAACGCATCCACTTCTATCTTTTCAACGTCGCTCATATCGCGGCCACCGCCTTTTCCATTTCGGAGATCTCCTTGAGGAAGGCGGCGCGGCAGACGGTGCAGATGGTGGTCAGCTTGAGCCGGTTGACCGCTATGCCCTTGGCCTTCATCTTCTCGTAGACGCGGGCGACGCGCTTAGACAGGCGCTCGTAGGCGCCTTCATAGGGGCAGTCGGAGCCCGAAGACATGATGATAATGCCGGCTATGCCCTTGTCGTAGGCCCGGAGATAGAAATCCTCCGGGAACATGACGGGGTCGGGAACGCGGATAATGTAAGTATTCGCCCCGTAGGCCATCCGGGCCTGCCCCACCGCGTCCGCCCCGGGGTAGGAACTGTGATTAGTCGTTATGATTAGTATTTTCCGATGAGTCATACGCGAAAAGAAACTGCTGACGCTTTAAGCCCCGGTGCGGGCTATGGGTTCGACGGGCCCTCCCGCAGGCCCGAGCCTGCGCAGCGCGAGGGCCGAGGGGGAGCGCTGGCGCTATGCGCCAGACAGCGTGCCCGGCGGGCCCATAGCCCGCGCCGGGGCACGCGTGGTTACTTACTTTTTGCGGGTGACGAAGAGGCTCTCGTAGCCGTCCCGCTCCAGCACGCCGAGGTACTCGTGGCCGGACTTGCCGCACCAGGCCGGGATATCCTCGCGGCTGCCCTTGTCGCCCGACTGTATCTCAAGTACGCCGCCCACCGGCACTCCGGCTATGCCCTTCTTCGCTTCCAGAAGCGGGCCGGGGCAGGCCATCGAGCGGGCGTCCACCACTTTATCTGCTTTTATCTGGCTAAGGTCCATATTTCCTCCTGCGCTATTAAAGTTCGAAATTGGGGCAGTACAGTTTCTTGATCCTGGCTATCAGATCCGCCAGGTTGGGGTCCTTCACGCTGTAGAAGATGCGGTTGCCGTCGCGGCGCTTCTGTATGAGGCCGCGGTCGGCGAGGACGCGCAGATGCTGCGAGATGTTCCCCTTGGTCGTGCCGAGCTTCTCTATCAGTTCGTGCACGAACATTTCCCGCTTTATCAGCATGCAGATTATCATCAGCCGGAAGGGGTGCGCGATGCAGGAGAGCATCCCGGCTATTCCCTCGGCCTTGGCGAGCATTACCTTGTTCATTGTATAGTAGTTTAGTATATACTAAACTAGTTGTCAAGCCCCCGGCGGCGCCGCATCAGGAGCTGCGCTCACCAGGCGGCCAAGGGCCCTCCGGCCCGCCCGCCCGCGCGGACCGCCGCGATTAGCCCTATCCGAGGATCTGCTGTGAGAAGGCCTTGGCTTCTTCTATGAAACCCTGCCACTGGTCCGCCGGGAGGCGGCGCTCGCCCTTGAGCAGCAGCATATGGCCGGGAGCGCCCTGGACGCGCAGGCCGGGGTTATTCTCGAACCAGGCCGCGCGCGAGGGAGTGAAGAACATGTGCACGGCGGTCTCGTCGGGCCCGGTCAGGCGGTACTTGTCGGAGAAACCGGGAAAGGCGGGCAGGTCGATGTCCTTGAAGCCTATCATCTCGCCTATCTTGTACATCAGCGTCTCGGGCTTCAGTTCGAAGTGCGGCACCTGGCCGCGGCAGGCGATGAGGGCCAGCGTGAAATTATGCGTCTGGCTGTGCTTGCCGCTGCCGGTAACGTATTTATAATCGAAGAAACTGATATTCCCGCCGGAAACCGGGACCTCTATCAGGCTGCTGGCCTTGCGCGAGTGACCCAGCCTGAAGATCTCCAGGCCTGTGCCCTCCAGCGCGTACTGGTCCGGACCATCCTTCACATACCTCAGCCCCATGGAGGCCGCCAGGTCCTCCAGCGCCTTGCGCCTGCGGTGGTCCAGGTAGAAAGCGAGAACGATTATCAGGCCGAAAAAAACTACGATACCCGGTATCAGATAGGCGCTGTAATTTTCCATGCGGTCCTCCCGCGGCTTCGCCGCGTCCCCTCGTCAGTTCCCGCCGGTATCGTTGAAGTCCAGAGACTTGGCGCTTTCGGCCGCGGACTTCTCGTAGAGCGCGGCGGCGGCCTTGGCCTTGTCGATCTGGCCCACCGTGGATTTAAGGTAAGACCCGGGCGCGGTAAGCGGGTTCTGGTCCACCGCCGGCGCGGTAGAAACCGCGGCGGTCTGGGCCTGGTCCGCCTTGGGCTGCGGGATATTTTCCGGCCGCTTTTTCTCGCAGGCGCCCAGCGCGAGAGCGGTCAGGATAACGGCTGCTACGAGAGTTTTCATGTCCCCCCCCCTTAAAGTTTGGCTATAAGTTCGGCTATCTGCACCGAGTTAAGGGCCGCGCCCTTGTAAAGGTTGTCGGAAACTATCCAGAGCTGGAATTCGTCGGGAGCCGTCTTCGCCCGGCGCAGGCGCCCGGCGTAAACTATCTCCGTGCGCTGGCCGTGGTCGAGCGGCGACGGGTAATCCTCCGGCTTCGCGCTGAACTTCAGGCCCGGGGTGCGCAGCAGTTCCTTCTTAAGCGCCGCGGGCGTGAACGGCCGCGCCGTCCTGGCCCAGACCGCGAGCGAATGGCCGCGCAGCACCGGCACCCGCACGGCGGTGGAACTTATTTTAAGACGGGCGTCGCCCCAGATCTTTTTCAGCTCGGCCTCCACCTTGTTCTCCTCCACCGAATTGCCGTCGGCGTCGAAACCGCCGACCTGCGGGAAGAGGTTGAAGGCTATGCGGCGCGGGAATTTGCGCCCGGGCAGGTCCGGCACGGCGCCTTTCCTTATATAGGCGCGCAGCTCGTCCTCGAGCTGGGC
>WOVA01000086.1:0-1435 GCA_009773155.1 Elusimicrobiota bacterium | reverse complement strand
CGGCGCCGGAGACGGCCTGGTAGGTGGCCAGGCGCAGCTCGGTTATGCGGAAGCGGCGGTGTATCTCCGCCAGCGCCACGGCGGCGCCGGTCAGCGTGCAGTTGGGGCCGGCTATCAGCCGGCGCGCGGGCTCGAGCTCTCCGCCGTTAACTTCCGGGATCACCAGCGGCACGCCGGGCGTGAGGCGGAAGCGGGAAGAGTCGTCTATGCACCAGACCCCGGCCGCGGCCAGGCGCGGGGCGAATTTTTCGGAAACTTCCTCGTTGGAGACGAAGAAAACGATATCGGCTTTTTTAAGGGCCTCGAACGAGGGGGCGCAACAGGCGTAGCGCCGGCCCCTGAACGAGACTTTTGCGGCCTTCCTGCCGGAATTGAACGGGTAGAATTCCCCGACGGGGAAGCGCCTGCTTTCCAGCAGGCCGAGCAGCTCCCCCCCCACCATGCCCGAAGCCCCTACCACGGCGACGTTGAATTTTTTCATGGGAGCTAGTTCGCTTCCTCCTCGGCGGGTTCCTCCGCGGACTCTTCGGCGGCCGCCGGCGCGGGCGGCTGCACGCGCGGGATGGTAATGGGCTGGGAGTAGCCGGTGTTCTCCAGGTTGTCCACGGCGGCGGCGCGCAGGTAGAACATTTCCTTGGAGATCTCCTCGCGCCCGAAGCGCCAGAAATACGGCGCCTTGAACATGTAGCGCGTCACCCGCTGCCAGTCGAATTTGTCGTAGGAGACTTCCAGCCAGGCCGCCCGCACGTCCTCGCCGATGGCGGTAAAGGAGACGTTGATCTCGGCGGAGGTCAGTTCGGCCGAGAAGCCCTTCAGGAGCACCTTGTACGGGTTCAGCGGCACCAGTTTTATGGCTATGGCGGGCTTCAGACCGGAGATGGGCGTCTCCAGCACGCCCTCCCCGGACGGCGGGTTGCCGCGGATGGCGCGGTTGAGCCAGACCTCATCGGCGGAGCCCTCCCCCATCGCCGCCGCCACTATAGGCGCGGAGGAGGCGGAGGTAAAGAAGCGCGACGAGGACCAGAGCGCCAGGTAATTGGGGCTCTCGGCGGAGATGCGCGACAGCGGCACCTCGGTCCAGAGCCAGCGGGCCGAGTCCACCCCGTCGAGGGAGTCGTTGGGCAGCGGCTCGCGGGGGAGGTCGGCGGCCTCGACGAGGAAATAGGTGTGGTCCGAATTGAAGGTGGGCGCCTGGTTGAGCGCCATGTAGATCTTGCCCGGTATCGGGTCGGTGTTCCAGGAGGCGGGCCAGGACATGATCTTGGCGCGGCCCAGCTTGGCGCCGATATAGGCCTTGGCGTAGCCGCCGGCGGGCACCGGCGGCAGCTTGACCACCCAGCAGTTGTTGTAGCCCACGTACCAGTCGGCGTGGAAGCCCCCGTCGGCGTACAGGTAGTGCCTGCCCAGGTTCTTCTCCAGGGCGAAATAGTCCGGC
>WOVA01000043.1 GCA_009773155.1 Elusimicrobiota bacterium | reverse complement strand
TGGCCTGGCGCCTGCGCTTTTCCAACTGTTCCGGGGTTCCATGTGGTCTCATGCAGCATATTGTAACATGTATCCATTATTAGTTAAAGGTCAATAATTTGTTTGAATATGTTCGGAATACCCCGGTTAATCTAGTAGATCCACTCGGATTAAGCCCGGCAGATGTAGAGAAAATTAAATCGATATTTAACGAGACGGTTGAGCAGATGAATAAAGACTGTAAACGTACGCGAATTAGCGTGTTAAACAACCTCATCTCGATAATTCAAACACTTGCCGGTGGACGTCTCGGAAAGCCATATTATGTGTGTGCGGATCAGACCCAGGAAGTCTTGGATGCCCTTCGAAAAGCCAAATCTGCACATCAGTTTGAAGATGAATGGGACTTTAATGAGGTTTACCAAGAATTCCCTATGCATTACTATGGTCTAGCCGTCTCAAAGAATCAAAATGATCCAATGCTAAAATTAGATCCATTTTGGAATGCAATAAAGGAAATAAAAAAATGACAAAAAAACTCTTTGTGCTAAATCTTGTTGCGACGTTAATAGCATTTTCTCTATTTTTGTATATCTCAATTTATGGGCCGGTCTCGATTGTTCCATTCGAGAAAGCTATTGAGTCTTGTTCGGCTGCCTCGTCAAGCATAGTATTGCAGGAATTGAGCGTAAAAGTCGGGATTCTTCACAAAAACTTTTATTACTTTATTCTAATTCCTTTATTAGGGTTCTTTGTCCTCGGGGCCCTGTCATGCGTGAATCTGGTTTTGCTGACAAAACTAAAAAGGTCTGTATAAAATTATTGCAAATTTACACATTGGAGATGATCCGTCCTGTTTTGATATTTGTATTGGATATGAATCTGCGGAATTCGGCTGGACTGGAAGGGATGTTCTCTATTAGGCGTCGCCAGCCGGGGAAACATTGACGTACAGACTGCCTTATGCTTGAGACTGATTCTTTGATAAACTCCACCATCAGGTTCGCCTACGACGCCCTGAACCGCCTGACTTCAATAGTCAACCCGCAGGGGATAACAGATTATGGCCTATTTAGAGATATCTGGCAGTATTCCCGACGGAATCATCGCCTATATCAGGAGACCTACATTCCTAAAGTACAGATGATGTTAATTCTGGCAACATGATTAGTTGTAACCTGCCGCAAGGAGAACGTACATGCCGAACGAGATACAGATCACCGACGCTAATTTCGACCAGGAAGTGACGCGGAGCGCCGTGCCGGTGCTGGTGGACTTCTGGGCCCCCTGGTGCGGCCCTTGCCGCATGATCGGCCCCGTCATAGAGGAACTGGCGGCCGAATACGCCGGCAAGGTCAAGGTGGGCAAGCTCAACACCGACGAGAATCCCGAGACCGCCTCCAGGTTCCAGATCTCCGCCATTCCCACGATACTTTTCTTCAAGGGCGGCAGGATGGTCAAGGACGCCGTGGGCCTGCAGCCCAAGGAAGAGCTCAAGAAGATAATGGATTCGCTGCTCTAAAGCGGCCGTACGGCTTCCGCCCGCCCGGGCGGGCGGGGACGATGCAGAAAAAACAGGCCTACCTGATAGACGCGCACGGCTTCCTGCACCGGAGCTATCACGCGCTGCCCAAGCTCTCCACCTCCAGGGGGGAGGAGGTGGGGGCGCTTTACGGCTTCCTGCGCCTGCTGCTCAAGATCATGAGGGAGAAGAAGCCCGCGGCCGCCTGCGTCTGCTTCGACTCCCCGGCGAAGACGCTGCGGGAGGCGTCCTACCCCGAATATAAAGCCAACAGGCCTCCGACCGAGCCGGCACTCAAAGCCCAGCTCGCCCTGGCCCGCGACCTGGCGCGTGCGATAGGCCTGCCCGTGCTGCACGCCGACGGCTACGAGGCCGACGACCTGCTGGCCGCGGCCGCGGCTAAGCTGCTGAAGGCCGGTTATCACTGCGTGCTGGTCACCACCGACAAGGACGCCGCCCAACTGGCCGGACCCGACGTAAGTCTCTGGGACGGCTCCGCCGGCTCCCTGAAAGGCCCGGCGGAAGTGGAGGAGAAGTTCGGCGTTCCTCCGTCGCTGATAACCGACTATTTCGCGCTGGTGGGTGACTCCTCCGACAATGTGCCCGGCGCAGCCGGCATCGGCCCCAAGGGTGCCCTGAAGCTCATTTCGTCCTACGGCGGCCTGGAGGAGATACTGGCCGCCGCGGCGGACCCCGGGAAAGCGGCGGCCGACAAGACGCTGGCGAAGGCGGCAGCCTCGGCCGAGGCGGCCCGGATGTCCAAGAAACTTGTGACGCTGGAAACGGAAGTTCCCGTGGAGATCTTGCCGGAGGCTCTCAAAATATCTCCGCCCGACGCGGCGCTGGTCGCGGAGCTGGGCGCGCGGCTGGAATTCAAGGACTTGCTGGCTCTGGCCGGATCAGCGGGGGACGCCATGCCGCATGGTGTCCCCGTACCGTTCGCGGCGCCGGTCGCCGAGACCGCCGGCCTGGACGAGGCCCTGCAGGCCGCCGGGAAAGACCTGTGCGCCGCTCTGGAGAAGGACTGGGTCTGCGCCGGCGGAGGGGGGAAGTTTTTCCTCTCGGAGGTCGGCCTGCTGGGACCGGCGGAGAAGGAGCGGCTGCTGGCCGCCCTGCTGGACCCCGCCCGCCATAAGACCGTTTATTTCTTCAAGGACCTCCTGCGCCTGCTGGGCGCCCCGGCGGACGCCCGACTTGAGAATTTTATCGAGGCCGGCCTGGCCTATCAACTGGCGGCTTCGGGCTCCCGCTCCAGCGTACTCGCCAGGCTTGTAATGGAGAAAGCCGGCGTTCACGCGGCCGAGGGCGCCGGCGGCCTGCCGGTCTGCTGCGCCGCCCTGCCCGCCGCGGCGGCGGAACTGCTCAAGGAACTGGACTCATCCGGCATGGGCCCGCTCTACCACGAGACCGAACTGCCGCTGGTGGAGGCCGTCCACTCGATGGAGGCCGCCGGCATCCGGGTGGACCGCGGCGCGCTGGAGAAGCTCAGCGGCCTGCTGGAGGCCGAGATGGCCGCCGCCGAGAGGGATGTGCGCGAGGCGGCCGGCTACGAGATAAACCTCAACTCTCCCAAGCAGCTTTCCGAGCTCATCTACGGCAAGTTCAATATCCAGCTCGACTCCGCGCAGAAACGGATGTTCAAGACCAAGAGCGGCGGCTATTCGACGGGAGAAGAGGCGCTGCACATCCTCTCGGCTGCCCATCCGGCCATCGCCCGCATTCTGGCCCACCGCGAGGCGGCCAAGCTCAAATCGTCCTTCGTCGACAATCTCATGGAGCTGGCCGACGCGGAAGGACGCGTCCACACCAGCTTCGACCAGGCCGGCGCGGCCACGGGGCGCTTCTCAAGCTCGCGCCCTAACCTGCAGAACATCCCGGTGCGTACGCAGCAGGGCCGCGAGGTGCGCCGCGCCTTCGTCGCCGCCGAAGGCCGCATACTGCTCGCCGCCGACTATTCGCAGATAGACCTGCGGGTGCTGGCGCATCTCAGCGGCGACCCGGCGCTCTCGGCCGCCTTCAGGGCGGGCGAGGACATTCATTCGCGCACCGCGGCCGAAGTCTTCGGCTGCATTCCGGAACTGGTCACCTCCGACCAGCGGCGCGTCGCCAAGGCCGTCAATTTCGGCATAGTCTACGGCCAGACCGCGCAGGGGCTCTCGCGCGAGCTGGGCATAAGCCGCCGCGAGGCCGCGGATTATATCGAAAGATATTTCGGCGTCTATTCCGGCGTGCGCGGGTGGACGGAGGGAGTGCTGGAGGCCGCGCGCCGCGACGGCTATGTCTCCACTTTCGCCGGGCGCCGCCGGCTGATGCCCGACATAAAGATCTCCAATCCCAACCTGCGCGCCTTCGCCGAGCGCTCGGCCGTCAATACCCCCGTGCAGGGCGGCTCGGCCGAGATAATCAAGCGGGCCATGCTGGCGGTGCACGCCAGGCTGCGCGGCGAAGCGGCCAGGGCCAGGATGCTGCTGCAGGTGCACGATGAGCTCATCTTCGAGGTTAAGAAGGACGAAGCCGGCTGGCTGGCCGCCATCGTCAAGAAAGAGATGGAAGGAGCCTGGCGGCTGGACGTGCCGCTGCGCGCCGACGTAAAGGCCGGCCCCAACTGGCTGGAGATGGAGAAGCTCTGATGCTGCTGCTCGGCCCCTCCCGTTTCGGGTCCCTGCCCCCGGTCACCCGGTTCCTGCTGGTCGCCTGCTTCGGCTTCTGGCTGGCCGGCCTCTTCGCCCCGCATTTCATAAACGGCTGGTTCGGCCTGATACCCGCGATGGTGATGAAGGGCGAGCTCTGGCGGCTGGTGACCTATGTCTTCCCGCATGGCGGCATCTTCCACCTGATTTTTAATTGTTTCCTTATATGGACGCTGGGGGGCATGATGGAGGGGGGCATGGGCTCCGTCCGCTACGGCAGGCTGCTCTTCTGGTGCGCCCTCGCGGCGGCTTTTCTGACCGTGGCCGTCACTCCGTCCTCCCGGATCCCGGTCATTGGCGCTTCCGGGGCCGTGTTCGGCATGCTGGGCGCTTTTGCGGCGCTGAACCCCGACGCCGTCGTGCGGCTTTATTTCCTTTTTCCCATGTCGGCCCGGGCGCTGGTCATACTGCTGGCGGTGGTGGAGCTGGCGATGAGCCTGTCGGGCTCCAATCCCGGCATAGCCGGCACGGCCCACCTGGGCGGCCTGGCCGCCGGCTGGCTTATCGCGCGCCCGCCCGGCTTTTTGACCAGGTTCGCGGAGGCGGTCAGGCCGGACCCGAAGCCTCCTTTCGACCCGCAGGCCGAGCTCGACCGCCTGCTGGACAAGATCTCGTCCTCCGGCATGGAGTCGCTGACCCGCCGCGAGAGGGAGACCCTGGAGAGGCTCTCCCGGGAAAGGGGCGGCAGGGCATGAGGCTCTCCACTAAAGCGGCCGCGGGCTTGGCCGCGCTCAGACGGCGCAAGCTGCTGGTGGGGCTCACCGGCCCTATCGGCGCGGGCAAAAGCGCGGCGCTGGAGGAGTTCGCCAGGCTCGGCGCCTTCACGGTCTCGGCCGACGAACTGGCCCGGGCCGTATTGACTTCTCCCGCCTGCTATAGTAGAATTTCCAAGCAGTTCGGCCCACGCGTCTTCCTACCGGACGGTTCCCTGGACAGAAAAAAGCTCGCGGCGAAGGTTTTCCGCGACAGGACCGCCAGGAAGAAGCTGGAGTCGCTGCTCCATCCGCTGATAATCGAAGAAACGATAGCCTTAATCTCAACAACCCCCAAAAAGACCGCCATAGTAGACGCGCCTCTGCTTTTCGAGACCGGACTGGAGAGGCATTTACACCTGACCGTCTGTGTCACGGCGCCGGGGAAGACAAGGCGAAGGCGCTGTTCGGGAAGGGGATGGCCCCAGGGAGAGTTCGAGGCCAGGGAAAGGGCGCAGCTGCCGGCGGGGGAGAAAGAGGCGAGAGCGGATATTACGCTGGACAATTCCGGCTCCAGGGCCGCCCTTCGGGCCCGCGTTAAGACACTGTACGGTTTTCTTAAAATAACAGCGGAGAGGTAAAATGAATTCGACCAACAACCAGGAAGGCAGGCCCCAGCAGGGTGAAAGGCAGGGGGACAGGCACGGGGACAGGCGCGGGGGCAGGCCGGACTACCATCACCATCACCAGTACCAGAACCAGGGCCAGAACCAGGGTCAGAACCAGGGTCAGAACCAGGGCCAGCCGCAGAACGGCGGCCAGCAGCCCCAGGTACAGGGCAACGGCAGGGAGGTCCCTAAGCTGGACATCTCCGAACTGACCAAGATGACCGTCTCCGACATCCTCAAGATGGCCGAGAAGTTCAACCTGGAAGGCGTGGCCGGCCTGCGCAAGCAGGAGCTCATCGGCAAGATCATGGAGGCGCAGGCCAGGCAGAACGGCCTGGTCGCCGGCGACGGGGTCCTGGAGATACTGCCCGACGGCTTCGGCTTCCTGCGCTCCGAGGAGTACAACTACCTCTCCAGCCACGAGGATATCTATGTCTCCCCCTCGCAGATAAAGAAACTCGGTCTGCGCAAGGGCGACACCATCTCCGGCCTTATCCGCCCGCCCAAGGACGGCGAGCGCTTCTTCGCGCTGCTGCAGGTCAAGACCGTCAACGGCGTGGAGATAGAGAAGATCGCCCGCCGCCCGCTCTTCGACAACCTGACGCCGCTGCACCCCAACCAGCGCTTCACGCTGGAGACCGTCAAGACGGACCTGATCGGCAGGACCATAGACCTGATGGTGCCGGTCGGCCAGGGCCAGCGCCAGCTCATCGTGGCCGCCCCCAAGACCGGCAAGACGATGATACTGCAGCGCCTCGCCAATTCGCTGACCACCAACCACCCCGAGATCGAGCTGATAGTCCTGCTCATCGACGAGCGCCCCGAGGAAGTCACGGACATGAAGCGCTCGGTGCGCGGCGAGGTCATAGCCTCCACCTTCGATGAACCGGCCGACCGCCACGTGCAGGTCTCCGAGATCGTGCTGGAGAAAGCCAAGCGCATGACCGAACTGGGCAAGAACGTCGTAGTGCTGCTCGACTCGATAACCCGCCTGGCGCGCGCCTACAACACGGTGACCCCGTCGTCGGGCCGCGTGCTCTCCGGCGGCCTGGAGTCCACCTCGCTGCAGCGGCCCAAGCGCTTCTTCGGCGCCGCCCGCAATATAGAGGAAGGCGGCTCGCTGACCATCATCGCCACCGCGCTGGTGGAGACCGGCAGCCGCATGGACGACGTCATCTTCGAGGAGTTCAAGGGTACCGGCAACTCGGAAATTTACCTCGACCGCAAACTGGCCGACCGCCGCATCTTCCCGGCCATCGACATCAACCGCACCTCCACCCGCAAGGAAGAGCTGCTGATGACCGAGGACGAGCTCAACAAGGTCTGGATACTGCGCAAGGTCCTGGCCCCGCTCTCCTCCGTGGACGCGATGGAGCTGCTGCTGACCAAGCTGGGCGCCACCAAGTCCAACAAGGACTTCCTCAAGTCCATGGAGCTGGGCGGAGGCCGGTGAACTTCAGGCGCGCGATACTGCCGGCCGCTGCCGCCGGGCTGCTGACTACCGGGGTGATCTCGGTGGCCAGTGTGCCCAGGCAGGACCCTCCCGACTACGCGCGCTTCTCCGTCCTCACCCCGGCTGGTCCCGCGGCCCCGGAACCGGAGGTCTTCAAGGCCCTGGACCGGGTGGTGCACGCGCGGCACCGCATAGGCCCCTCCGAAACGATCGGCGCCATCGCCGCGCTCTACGGCACGGACGTGAAGGCGCTGCGGAGCACCAACCATAACGAGTTCATCTTCATGCGCCGCGGCGGCCACATCCGCGTGCACAACGGCAATGGCTACCTGCACGAGGTCACCCAGGACGGCGAGACGCTCAACGGCGTGACCTCCCGCTACCGCAGGAGCGGTCCCGACCACGGGGGATTACGCGCCGACGTGGTGCGGGTCAACCGGCTGCCGCCCTCCTCGCTCGTCTCCAACTATACTTTCAAGAAGGGCGACCGCGTGCTGCTGCCCGGGGTCTATCTCGACCTCGACACCTATCGCATTCCGCTGCCGTATTTTTCGCGCATCAGCTCGAGGCACGGCAACCGCCGGCATCCCATATATAAGAAGGTCATGTTCCACAGCGGCATAGACATCCCGATGCCGACCGGCACGCCGGTCTATCCCTCCCGCTCCGGAACGGTCGCCTTCGCGGGCTGGATGGGCGGATACGGCAATGTCGTGGACGTCAGGCACAGCGACGGCTATACTACCCGCTACGGGCATCTCTCAAAGATAACAGTGAAGGCGGGGGAGCAGGTCCAGAAAGGCCGGACCATGGTGGGCCGGGTGGGCTCCACCGGCGTCTCCACCGGCCCGCACCTGCACTTCGAGATACTCACCAATACGGGCCGCTCCGTGAACCCCACCGCCAAATTCGGCCGAAAGTGAGCGGGGACGTTGTTTAGTTCTTTAGTTTTGCCGGGAGAAGCCTGTCTGCGGAAGATGTGCGGCAACTGGAAAACTAAAGAACTAAACAACGTCCCCCTCCATATGCTAAAATATAGATATATTCGCTAGTTTAATTCAGGACGGAACAATGAAAACTGAAATACACCCCAAATACTCGCTCTGCGAGGTCTCCTGCGCCTGCGGGAACGCCTTCACCACCAGGGCCACCAGGGCCCCCATCAAGGTCGAGATCTGCTACGCCTGCCACCCCTTCTATACCGGCAAGCATAAGTTCCTCGACACCGCCGGCCGCGTGGAGAAGTTCCAGAAGAAGTTCGCCGCCTCCGGAGGCAAGACCGTCGAGCGCAAGCCCAAGACGATCGTGGCCGCCAAGACCTCTCTGGCGCCCAAGCACGGCAAGAAGGTCCTTTCCTCCGCCCCCAAGAAGGCCGCCGAGGCCAAGCCGGCCAAGGCCGTCAAGACGGAGAAAAAAGCCCCCGAAGGCAAATAGCCCGACGGGAGCGGGGCAGGGCGCGTCCGAATACGGGCCGCCCTGTCTTTCTATTATAGGGGGACTGCCCCAGGCCTGATATGAGCCCGGAACAAGCCGCGGATATCGGTAAAATACGCGAAGAGCTGGCCGAGACCGAAAGGAGGCTGGCCGAGCCCGGTCTCGTCCCCGCCGAGATAGAGTCCCTCTCCCGCAAGCACGCCTCCCTTAAGTCGATAACCTCCCTTTCCGATTCCATCTCCTTGCTTGAAAAAGAGGCGGCCGGCCTGCGCGCGCTCGCCTCGGGCAATGATCCCGAGATGGCCGGGATGGCCGCCGTGGAACTGCCGCTGGTGGAGGCCCGGCTGGCTGAAACGGCGCAGGCGCTCAAGCTGGCCCTGCTGCCGCCCGACCCGCAGGGCGCCAAGGATGTGTTCCTGGAAGTGCGCGCCGGCGTGGGCGGCGACGAGTCCGCGCTTTTCGCGGCCGACATTTTCCGGATGTACCTCAAGTTCGCCCAGTCGATGGGCTGGACCGCCGAGGTGCACGAGCTCGGCTCCACCGGTCTCAAGGGCCTCAAGAGCGGCGTCATGAACGTGAAGGGCCGCGACGTCTACTCCTGGCTGAAGTACGAGGGCGGCGTGCACCGCGTTCAGCGCGTGCCGCAGACCGAGGCTTCCGGCCGCATCCACACTTCCACCGTGACCGTGGCGGTCCTGCCCGAGCCCGAAGAGGCCGAGGAGATAAAGATAGACGCCAAGGACCTGAAGATAGACACTTACCGCGCCGGCGGGGCCGGCGGGCAGAACGTCAACAAGGTGGAGACCGCGGTGCGCATCACTCACCTGCCTTCGGGCATAGTGGTGGCCTGCCAGCAGGAGCGCTCGCAGGGGCAGAACAAGCATAAGGCCATGATGCAGCTCTACGCCCGCCTCACTTCCGCGGCGGCCGAGAGCCGCACGGAGTCGCTGGAGGGCGAGCGGCGGCGGCAGGTCGGCTCCGGCGACCGCTCGGAGAAGATACGCACCTATAATTTTCCGCAGAGCCGCGTCACCGACCACAGGGCGCAGCGGTCCTGGCATAATATAGACGCGGTGATGGAGGGGGAGATAAAGCCGATGCTCGAGGACCTGCGGCTTTTCTTCTCCTCGGAGAAAGATGACGAGCAGGGCTGAGCTGTTGTCCCGGGGGAGGGAACTGCTGGAGAGCGCCGGCTCGCAGGAGCCGGAGGCCTGCGCGCAGTGGCTGCTGGCTTCGGCGCTGGGCATGGGCAGGCTGGAGCCGCTGGCCGAGCCCGGCGCCGGTGTATCGCCGGCGGCCGAGAGGACGTTCATGCGCCTGGCCCGTAAGAAAGCCTCGGGCCTGCCGCTGTCCTATGTTCTGGGCTGGCATGATTTCATGGGCCTGCGGCTGAAAGTGGGGCCGGGCGTGCTGGTGCCGCGTCCCGAGACCGAGGAACTGACCGAACTCTGCGCGCGCCTCCTGAAAGGACAGCGCGGCGCCGGCCCGGCGGATATACTGGATTTCTGCGCCGGCTCCGGCTGCGTGGCCGCCGGCCTGGCGGCGCTGCTGCCGCTGGCGCGGGTGACGGCCGTGGAGAAATCGGCCAGGGCGCTGCGCTATGCCGAGACCAACGCCGCGGCGCACGGCGGCGGCAGGATACGGGCGCTGCTCGGCGACAATTTCAGGGGCCTGGGGCCCTTCGACGCGATAGCGGCCAACCCGCCGTACATCCCGGCGGGCGTCATACCGGGGCTGGACCAGGAAGTGCTGAAGGAACCACGCGTAGCCCTCGACGGCGGCGGCGACGGGCTGAAGGTGGTACGCATGATAGCGGCCGACGCGCCGGCGGCGCTGCGGCCCGGCGGCTTCCTGGCGATGGAAGTCTGCGACGGACAGGCCCCCGCGGCGCTGGAGCTGCTCTCCGGCCCCGCCTGGGCGGAGCGCGCGGCTTACAAGGATTTCAACGGCAAGGACCGTTTCGTATACGGGAGAACAAATGGATAATTTCGTAATACACGGCGGGAAAAAACTCGGGGGGGAGGTGCGGATAAGCGGCTCCAAGAACGCCGCGCTGCCCATACTGGCGGCCGCGCTGCTCACGCGCGAGCGATGCGTGATCAGGAACGTCCCCGACCTGCGGGACATAAAGTCCACTTTCGACCTGCTCAACCACCTGGGCAAGAAATGCTTCTTCGAGGCCGGGGCCTTCACCGTCACCGAGCCGGGCCGGCTCAAGCACGACGCGCCTTACGAACTCGTGCGCCGCATGCGCGCCTCGGTGCTGGCCGCCGGCCCGCTGCTGGCCCGCCTCAAGAAGGTCAGGGTATCTATGCCCGGCGGCTGTTCGATAGGCGTGCGTCCCATCGATATACACATAGAAGCTTTTAAAAAACTGGGCGCCGAGTCCTGCTACGAGAAGGGGGACATCGTGCTCACCGGCGCCAAATTGAAGCCCGGCAGGCTGCGCTTCCGCTTTCCCAGCGTGGGCGCCACCGAGAACCTGATGATGTGCGCGGCGCTGCTCGAAGGCAGGACGACCCTGGAGAACTGCGCGCGCGAGCCGGAGATAGAGGACCTCGCCGCCGCGCTGCGCTCGATGGGCGTCGAGGTGGAAGGAGCCGGAGGCCCCCGCATCGTCATCCGCGGGCAGTCCAAGCTCCGGGCCCTGCGCCACACCGTCATCCCGGACCGCATAGAGACCGGCACCTATATGCTGGCCGCGGCCGCCGCCGGCGGCAGGGTGAAGCTCACGGCAGCCGATCCGAAGCCGCTGGGCGCGCTGATAAAGGCGCTGGAGCGCTCCGGGACCAAAGTGACCTGCGGGCGGGATTCCATAACGGTGGAGTCCGCCGGCGGCAGGCCCAGGCCGGTCAATGTCAGCACCGCTCCCCATCCGGGCTTCCCGACCGACCTGCAGGCGCCGTGGATGTCCTACATGGCCCGCTGCCGCGGCAACGCTTCGGTGCAGGAGAATATCTTCGAGAACCGGTTCATGCACGCCGCCGAACTGCTGCGCATGGGCGCCAGCGTCTATATCTCGGGCAACAAGGCCTATGTCCACGGCGTAGAGGAGCTCAACGGGGCGCCGATCATGGCTTCCGACATACGCGCGGGCGCCGCTCTGCTGGTGGCCGCCGGCGCGGCGAAGGGCAGGTCGGTCATACGCCGCACCTACCACGTAGACCGCGGCTATGAGCGCGTCGAGGAGAAACTGCGCGCGCTGGGCATGAAGATAGAGAGGGTGAAGGGCTGAGCCTATGACTTACGAAGAGGCCGAAAAATACCTGGTCTCGCGGCAGACCTTCGACAAGAAGGACGGCTTCGCCCGCGTGCTGTCCTGCCTGGAGCGGCTGGGCGATCCGCAGGAGAAGTTCCGCGCCGTTCACGTCACCGGCACCAATGGCAAGGGCTCCGTCTGCGCCCTGCTTGAGTCTTCGCTGCGGGCGGCGGGATATAAGACGGGGCTTTTCATCTCTCCTCACCTGGTCGAGATGCGCGAGCGCATAAGCGTGGGGGGGGAGAAAATAAGCCGGGAGGATTTCGCGGCTCTCTGCGCCGAGGTGGCCGAAGCCGGCCCCGACCTGAGCTTCTTCGAGACGGTCACCTGCATGGCCTTCCTCCATTTCGCGCGGTCCGGCCTGGACCTGGCCGTCCTGGAAGTGGGCATAGGCGGCACCTGGGACACCACCAACGTCATCCCGCCGCCGGAGCTCTGCCTCATAACCTCGGTGGACCTCGATCACGGCAAGTACCTCGGCTACACGGTGACGGAAGTCGCCGCGCACAAGGCCGGGATAATAAAGAAAGGGTCGCTCTGCCTGGCCCCGTCGCTGCCGGCGGAAGTTTCGGCGGTGATAGAGAAGGCCGCGGTCCTGGCCGGCGGTTCGGCCCTGTTCCTGCCGGACGCTTTCAGGGTCGAAGGCTACGACTGGGAGCGCAACCGTACGCTGCTCTCCGGCCCCGGAGGGAAATTAGAGCTGGGCATAATAGGCGATCGGCAGGGCCTCAACGCGGGGCTGACGCTGCGCGCCCTGGAAGAGCTCGCCCGACTGGGATTTTCGCGCGCGCCGGAGGGTTTCCGGGACGGGCTGGAACGCGTGCGCTGGGAGGCCCGCTTCCAGGTGCTCCGCGCCGCTCCGCGCGGCCGCGATTCGGTTTTCATCCTGGACGGCGCCCATAATCCGGAGGCCGTGCGCGCCTTCACGCGCACCTTCCGGGCCTCGCCTTTCGCGGCGCGGCCGCACGCCTTCGTCTGCGGGTTCCTCAACGACAAGGATTACCGCGCCATGCTGCCGGTCCTGGCCCCGCTAGCCGACGATTTCATCTTCACCGCCCCGGCCTCCGACAAGGCCATCCCGCCCGGGCTGCTGGCCGAGGAACTGCAGCGGCTCAGGCCCGACGCCGGCGTGGAGGTGGAAGAGGACCCCGAGGCCGCGCTGGTCTCGGCGGCGGGTCGCGGCACCGCGGCCGTGCTGGGGTCTTTCTACCTCGCCGGGGCCGCGCTGAGGATACTCAGGGAGGCCGGGAAGAAGGGATCCGCGCCGGTCAATTGAGAGAGCTGGAGGCTACCGTGATAGGAATAGGCATCGATATAGGCGGCACCAACGTGAAGCTGGGCGCTTTTACCGGCGAAGGGCGGGTGCTGGCCGAGCGCAGGTTCTCCACCGACAGCGGCCGGGGCCGCGCGGATTTCATAAAGAGGCTGTCGAAGGCCGCCCTGGAGCTGAAGGGCTCCCTGGTCGGACGCGCGGTCTCCGTCGGCATAGGCATGGCCGGTGACATAGACCCGGACGCCGGGTTGGCCAGGTTCTCTCCCAATCTAGCCGGCTGGCGCAATCTGCCGGTGGCCGGCCCGCTGGAGAAGGCGCTCAAACTTCCCTGCTTCCTGGAGAACGACGCCAATATGGCCGCCTGGGGTGCCTACGCCAGCGAGCTCAAGGGGTCGGGCGGCAGCGCGATAGCGGTCACGCTGGGCACCGGCATCGGCTGCGGCATAATCCTCGACGGCAAGCTTTACCATGGCGCGCACGGTTCCGCGGGCGAGATAGGCCATATCGTCATCAGGCCCGGCGGAGCGCGCTGCGGCTGCGGTCAGCGCGGCTGCCTGGAGGCTTACTGCGGCAGCGGCGCGGTCATGGCCGCGGCGCGTTCGCTGGTGAAGGCCGAGGCCTCTTTCATCCGGAAATACGCCGACCCGGCCCGCCCCAGGTTCAACACGGTCTGCCTGGCCCGCGCCGCCAGGGCCGGCAACCCGGCGGCCAGGAAGGTCTGGCGCGACATGGGCGAGAGCCTGGGGATGGGCCTGGCGGGCGCCGTGCTGCTCTTCAACCCGGAATACATAATCCTCACCGGCGGCGTATCGCGCGCGGCCGACTGCTTCCTGCCGGCGATGAAAAAGGTCTTCGCGGGCCAGTCCATAGCTACGCCCTTCAGGAGGGTGAAGATAAAGGTCTCGCGCAGCGCCGACCTGGGAGTGCTGGGCGCCGCGCTGTACGGCCTGCACCGGGCGGCCGGCAGATAATGAGCAAGGCCGCCGCCATCGTTCTCCTGTTCGCGCTCGGCGGCGCGGCGGCGGCCTATGAACTGCCGGCGGCGACGGGGACGCACAGGGTGGAGTTCACGGCCGAGGAGGCGGACTTCAACGAGCAGAGCCGCGTCATCAGCCTGCGCCGCGAGGCGGTGGTGAGGGAATTAGGCGCCGATGACGGGCTGGTCCGCACGCTGAAGGCCGACAGGCTGCAGATAGACATGTCCAGCCGCACCGTGGTGTCGGACGGCCCCTTCATCATGGAGGAGAAAGGCAGCTTCTTCTACGGCCGCAGCGGCGAGATGAGCTACGCCGACAATACCGGCGTCATACGAGAGGGCCGCTTCAGCTACGCCAACCTGGTCTTCCGCGGCAGGGAGATACGGGTGGACGACGGCGAGTACTCCTATCGCGGCGCGCGCTTCACTTCCTGCGACCTGGTGCCGCCGCATTATCAGGTCAAAGCGTCCCGGCTCTACCTGAAGCCGGACAGCCACTTCCTCGCTTACAACACGGTGTTCTTTCTGGGCAAAGTGCCGATCTTCTATTTTCCGGTCCTGTACCGCCCGCTGGGCGAGGGGACTCCTTTCATAACCAGCGTCTATCCCGGCTACGACGAGCGCAGCGGCGCCTATCTCAAGACCAGCTATCTCTACCGCTTCACCCCGACGCTCAAGGGCAAGCTGTTCATAGATTATTTCTCCAAGCTGGGTTTCGGCACCGGCGGCGAGGTTAACCACGATTCGGCGGACAGCGCCAGGACCCACCTCTCCGCCTACCGGATACGCGAGTCCGGGGCCGGCGAGGACCGCTGGGCGCTCAGCGGAGGCTACTGGCGCAACCTCGGCGGTACGGGCGAAGGCGGGGCGAATTATTACAGCCAGTCTTATTTCCGGCTGCTTTCCGACCCGGATTTCAATAACCATTATTTCCGCTCCAACCCCTTCGCGGTCAGCCCCGATATGCAGGCCGGCGCCGCCTTCACGAGGCAGTCCAACAATACCGTGACGCGGGTGAGCGCCGCCACGCGCTATGACCGCGACGCGGCGGGGACGGGCTTCCGGCAGGCCTACGATTCGGCGCCGAGGCTGGATTTTCAGACGGTGCCGCTGCGGCTGGCCGGCGTGCCCGTTCTCAATTCCTTCTCCACTTTCCTGGAGCGCTCCAAGTCCGAAGGCGAAGCGTATTACCAGAACAAGGGCGGCGCGTCCTGGACGGTCTCCAAAAATATCCCGCTGACGCGCGCGGTAACTCTTTACCCCCACGCGGGATACGGTCAGTCCGTGTTCATGTCCACCTCCTCCGCGACGGAAGACCTCTGGGTGGGCCGCTATTCCAACGGCCTCAACATGAGGCTGGACGGCCTTTGGGGTTCCCTCGACCTGGCCTACGCCTACCGCCAGCGGTTCAGGGCCAATACGCTCAAGGAGGATTCGGCGGCGGCCGACGGTGGAGTCGAGGAGGAGAGCATCACCCCGACGCTCTTCGTGCGGCCTTCCCGTAAATACTATCTCCGTGCTTCCACTTCGTACGACCTGAGGTCCGTCGCTATCGGCAACTTCGCTCACCGGCTGTCCACCATGAAAGCCGAATTGGCCTATGATCCGAAGCCGGGCGTCAGTTTCATACTGCAGGACGAGTATTCCTTCACGGACGGGCACAGGGCCGTAATAGCCCAGGCCGATTTCGCCGTGGAGACCAATAGCCTCGGGCTGGGCGTGGCCAAGTACGCCGATTCGCCGGAGTACGTGGTCAGCAACACTATCGGAGTGCGCCCGGGGTGGCGGGGCTGGAGCGGCGACCTGACGCTGCGCTACCGGCTGACCCTGGCGGACAGGGTGGGGGTGGACAAGTTCTCGTTCTTCGAGAAGAGCGCCAGGCTCTACAAGGAGTTCCACGATTTTCGCAGCACCTGGAACCTGCGGCTGCGGCCCGGCGGCGTGAAGGAATTCTTCTTCCTGATAACGATGAAGATAAACGACGCTCCGCGCAACGAGCCTCTCGACGAGGAATCCAGGCGCTTCTGGACCCACTGGCGCGAGCCCGGCCAGATCCGCGATTGAGGCGCAAAATGATAGAATTTCAGCGGGAAACAGGGAGAAAGACATGAAGAAACCTCTTTGGCTGGTCACCGGCGGCGCCGGGTTCATAGGTTCCAACATAGTGGAGGAGCTGGTGCGCCGCGGCTGGCGCGTACGGGTCTTCGACAATTTTTCGACGGGCAGCATGGAGAACCTCGCCCCTTTCAAGGGCAAGTTCGAGCTGGTGCGCGGCGACCTGCGCCGCCCGGCGGACCTGGATAAGGCGATGAAAGGCGTAACCTATGTCCTCCACCAGGCCGCCCTGCGCTCGGTGCCCAAGTCGGTGGACAAGCCGACCGACGCCCACGAGAACAACGCCACCGGCACGCTCAACGCCCTGCTGGCCGCCAGGAAAGCGGGAGTGAAGCGCTTCGTCTACGCCGGCACCAGTTCCGCCTACGGCGAATGCGAAGTTTTCCCGCAGAAGGAAGACCTCCCGGCCGCGCCGGTCTCGCCCTACGCGGTATCCAAGCTCGCCGGCGAGCATTACTGCCGCGTCTTCGCCCGCACCTACGGCCTGGAGGCCGTCACGCTGCGCTACTTCAACGTCTTCGGCCCCCGCCAGAATCCCGAGTCCATGTACTCGGCCGTCATCCCGCGCTTCATGGAGCTGGCCGTGCAGGGCAAGCCGCTGGAAGTGCACTGGGATGGGCGGCAGTCGCGTGACTTTACCTATATCGCCAATGTGGTGGACGGCAACATAAAGGCCGCGCTGGCCCCGTCGTCGGTGTCGGGTCTGACTATAAACGTGGCCACTGGCACCAATATCTCGCTGCTCGACATCGTGCGCGAGCTGGAGAGGATACTGGGCCGCAAACTTACGCGCGTGCATTCGCCGATGCGCAAGGGCGACGTGCGCAAGACCTATTCCGACATCGCGCTGGCGCGCAAGGCGCTGCGCTACAAGCCGCTGGTGGACTTCCCGCGGGGGCTGGAGCTGACCTGGGATTATTTCAAGGGCAAATTCGGCGCGCCGGAATGCGCCTGCGCCCGCTGCACCTGTAAGGGGGGGAAATGATACTGCACATGGCGCCGTCGCACGGCTGGATAGAGGTGGTCTGCGGGAGCATGTTCTCCGGCAAGACCCAGGAACTGATACGCCGGCTCAAGCTGGCCACGATAGCGCGGCAGAAAGTGCAGGTCTTCAACTCCAATCTCGACGTACGCTACGCCAAACAGCATATCGTTTCCCACGACAAGTCGATGCTCGCCTGCAGGGCGGTGAAGAACTCCAGGGATATACTCAAGGCCGTGGATAAGGACACGCAGGTCATCGGCGTGGACGAGGTGCATTTTTTCGATCCCTACATCGTCGGCGTCTGCCAGAAGCTGGCCGACTCCGGCCGCCGCGTGATAGCGGCCGGCCTGGACCAGGACTACCGCGGCGAGCCCTTCATGAACATGGCGCGGCTGATGGCCGTGTCCGAATTCGTCACCAAGAACCTGGCCATCTGCATGGTCTGCGGCGCGCCGGCCCATTTCAGCCAGCGGCTCAGCGAGAGCGGCCGCCGCATCGAGGTGGGCGCGGGCGACAAGTACGAGGCCCGCTGCCGCAAGTGCTTCACGCCGGAAAAGTAGGGAGAGCGCGTCAGGCCCGGGAGCGCATGAGATACGCGCACAGCACCATCTTCAGTGTTTCTTTCAGGCTGGGGATGCGCCTGAAAGCGCGCCAGAGCCGCGCGGGAGTGTAAAAGTTTTCGTTCGCCAGCCGCATTATCCTCTCCAGTTCCAGGTCCGATACCGCGGAAAGGTTCACCGAGAAATTAAAGTAGTCCTTCAGCCGCGCCTTCCCCAGTTCCGGATCTATCGCCAGCGCGGTCTCGTAAAGTGGCGTATTCGGCCTGGGGGTCACGAAGAAGTAGCTGACCACCGAGAAGGGGAGGTCCCGCGGGAACTCCACGGTGGAGATAAGTTCCTTCCATGTCTCCCCGGGGAAGCCCAGCATGAAGAACCCTCCCACCATTATCCCCCGCTGGTCCGTTTCTCTCACCATCTCCCGTGCTTTCGCCAGGTCCAGGTCCTTGTTTATGCGCCGCTGCACTTGGGGCGACCCCGCTTCGATGGCGTAATAGATCAAGTGGGTCCCGGCCTCTTTCATCAGGGCGATCAGCTCATTGTCCATGCGGTCCACCCGGAGCCCGTTAGGGAAGGAAAGCTTTATCCGCAGGTCCCTGCGGATGATCTCCCTGCAAATTTCTTTAGCCCTGGGCAGGTCCAGGTTGAAAATGTCGTCGACAATTTCTATCTCTCGCACACCGTATCTGCCGGTCAGCAGCTCTAGCTCTTTCATCACGCTACCTACGCTCCTGAAGCGCGCCTTTTTCCCGAAGATATTGTGGCAATAGGCGCAGTTATACGGGCAGCCGCGCGAGGTGAAGACCGGGACTGTGCGGTTAGAGGCCGGAAAAGGGCTTACAGAATGGCGATTCCAGAGCCCGAAATAAAATTCGAGGTCCACTAGGTCCCAGGCCGGGAATGGTATCGAGTCGGCGTTCTCCGGCCCCGGCGCTCTCTCGTTGACGACGATCTCCCCGTTCTTCCTGAAGACGAGCCCCGGGATGGAAGAGTGGTCCTTCCCGTCCCGCAGGGCTTCCGCCAGCAGTCGTGCCGGGACCTCTCCCTCGCCCTGTACGGCGAAGTCGACCGCCGCGTCGGATAACGCGTCCAGCGGAGTGGTTATGGCGTAAGGTCCGCCGACGACGACCTTGCAGCCGGGCCGTGCTTCCTTGGCGTACCGGGCAAGAGCTTTGATCTCTTCGGCTTCGGTGCTCATGGCCGAGATCCCCACCAGGTCCGGAGCTTTTTCCGCTATTCTCTCGGCGGCGGCGTCGCGGCTGAGCCGCCCGGCCTTGCAGTCCAGTACCGAGATATCGCTGAATCCGGCCTCCCGCAGGGCGCCGGCGATATAACCCCTATTTAAGGCCTCTTAGTCACTAGGCATCAGGTCCAGTGCTCCGACGAGCTTTAGAATTTTATTCTGTTCTGTAGTGCGTTTTGTGGTCCAT
>WOVA01000042.1 GCA_009773155.1 Elusimicrobiota bacterium | reverse complement strand
GTTCCGGCAGGTGCAGGACGCGCTGGCGGCGCGCGCCGTAAAACCGCGGATCCTGGCGGAAGTGCAGGACGTGGAACTTGCCCGGAGGCTGGCCCTGGCCGGCCACGGCATAACCCCGCTGAACGAATACAGCGTGGCGGCAAGCCTGCCGGCCGGCGGCCTAAAGGTCATAAATTCAAGCCGCTCTCTGGGCATATACGAGTCCGTCTACCTGGTCACGCGCAGGCGGAAATGGCCCAACCCGCTGACGGAAAGGCTGATCATCAATTTCCGGGCCCTGCTGAAGAAGTGTCCTTTCGCACTTTTTGTTTGACGGCCTTCACCGGCCTGCCTTCGTGCTGTTTGGCGACCTCAGGCGCGCCGGGGCCTGGAGCATGGCCGCGCTGTGGCGACTACTTGCGCGGGTGCGGGAGGGGCGGGGCCGTCCCCGAACGAACGACGAAAGGGGCGAGCCTTCCGCCCACGTGGAATTGGCCGGACGGAAGAGGACGGAAGAGGAGGCAGGCTGATACATGGGATCTTTGCTATAATGGTTTCAGGTTGGTCGGGCGGACGCCGCTTAGCGGAGGCCGCCGGGCAGGCCGGGCAGAAAAAGCCCGGCTTTTTTATTTTATGATAACGACTTATTCAAGACTGGTAAAGAACCGCTATTTCACCCTGGCCCTCGCTTTCCTTATAAACGCGGCACTGGGCTCCGTATACTCCTACGGGGTCTTCCGTTCTGGACTGGAAAATCACTGGGGAATCGGGGCTTTAGAAAGCGGCCTCCCGTACACTGTCTTCCTCGCTTTCTTCGCCATTACCATGCCTTTCGGAGGAGCGCTGATAGAAAAGGCCGGGGAAAAGAGGGCTATACTGATCGGCGCCGCCGTCTTGGGGGCGGGCTGGATACTGGCCGGATTCTCGGGCGATATACGGACCCTGGCCGCCTTCTACGGAGTACTCGGCGGGGGAGGGGTGGGCCTGGCCTACGGAGCCCCGCTGAACCTGGCGCTCAAACTCTTCCCGGACCGCAAGGGGCTGGCCATGGGCGTTACGCTGGCCGGCTTCGGACTTTCGCCCGTCTTCAGCGCCCCACTGATACGCCGGGCCATACTGGAGGCCGGGCCGGTGGAGGCTTTCGCCTGGTCGGGAGCGGTTCTCGCAGGGACCGTCGCCCTGCTCTCGCTTTTTCTGAGGCGTCCTCCCGCCCACCCGCATGCCCATACCGCCCTGGGCATGGCGGCGCTGCCGGACCACGATTACGACACCCGCGAAATGATCCGCTCTCCAAGATTCTACGCCATCTGGGTCTCTTTCGCCGCCGCCTGCGCCATTGGGCTTTCCGTGATCGGCATGACCCCTTCCTTCGCCATCGACGTCGTAGGCATCAGTCCGGCGGGCTCCACGGCGGCCCTCATGATATTCTCCGCCTTCAACGCGCTCGGACGCCCGGCCTTCGGCTACCTTTCCGACCGCGTCGGCCCCGGCGCCGCCGGCTCGGCTTCCTTCGTCCTGGTCTTCTGCGCCGCCGCGGCGCTATACGTCCTTCCCGCATCGCGCTGGGCTTTCGCCGCGGCCTTCGCCCTGCTTTGGCTCAATCTCGGCGCCTGGCTTGCCGTCGCCCCAGCGGCCACGGCTTTCTTCTTCGGTTTCACGCATCAGCCCAGGAATTACGGGATAGTCTACACGGCCTATGGAGCGGGAGCCATCGCCGGCGTATCCCTGGCCTCCTGGATAAAAGAAACCACCGGGTCCTATACCTCAGCGCTATTGCCGATGGCGACCGCGGCGCTTCTAATGGCGATTTTCTCGTATTTCTCGCTCAGGAAGGAACCTGAAAATAAACGCAGGGCCCACATCCATTTCACGCGTTCAGAAATAAGATCCGGCCGGACATAACCCCGCGGTCAGGTCCGGCCGGAGACGGCGGGAATTACTGGAGCTGCGAGAGGTCGGCGACGCCCTCGACCAGGCTGACCAGCGACTTTATCAGGTTGAGCCTGTTGTCGCGCACCTTCGGATCCTCGGCCATGACCATGACCTTGTCGAAGAAGTTGTCCAGGCTGGGCTTTATCGCCAGCAGCTCGGACAGGCCCCGGGCGTAATCGCGCGCCGCGACGTGCTTCTTCAGCCTGCCGCCCATGGCCTTGATGTCGCCGTAGAGCGCCCGCTCCTCGTCCTTCTCGAAGATCCCCTCGTCCGGGGAACCGCTGAGGGCGGACTTGGACTGCTTCAGTATGTTCTTTGAGCGCTTGAAAGCCGCCGCGATGCCGGAGAAGTCCGGGTTGGACCGCAGCGAGTTGATGTCCTTTATGCGCGCGCGGCAGTCGAGCAGGTCGCCGCCGCTCATGAAGAACCCGCGCACGGCCTTGATTTCGTCGAAACGCAGTCCCTCCTCGGCGAAGACGGCCTCGGCGCGCTGCCAGATGAAGTCCAGCAGCGGCCCGGTCTCGCGCGCCGCTGCCGCGTCCGGGAGCGAGGCGAAGGCCTCGGCCACGGCCGCGCGCATATCAAGCTTCAAACCTTTTTCCAGCACTATGCGCACCGCGCCCAGCGCCTGGCGGCGCAGACCATGCGGGTCCTCGCTGCCGGAGGGGATCTGCCCGGTGGCGAAATCGGCGGCCAGCGTGTCCAGTTTGCCGGCCAGCGAAACCAGGCAGCCCTCGACGGACGACGGCAGCGGCGACTTGGCCGACATCGGCCAGTAGAACTCGCCCACGGCCCGCGCCGCGGTCTCCCGCAGGCCGGCGGCGGCGGCGTAATAACCGCCGATGGTCCCCTGCAGTTCGGGGAACTCGCCGACCAGGCCGCTGACCAGGTCGGAATAGACGTATTTTGAAGCGGCCGCCGCGTCCTCCGCGCAGACCTCCTGCGAGCGGGAGCACAGCCAGGCGGAGAGCTTCTCCACCCGGGCGGCCCTGTCGGCCATGGTGCCCAGCCGCGCCTGGAAGGTGACGGCCTTCAGCTTTTCATTGAAATCCGCCAGAGGCACGGCCAGGTCGCGGGTATAGAAGAAGATGGCGTCGCGGAAACGGGCCTCGAGCACGTTGCGGAAGCCCTCCTCCACGTTGCGCTGTCCGCGCGAGACGCCGTCGCGCACTCCGACGAAGTAAGGCTGAAGGCGTCCCTTGGCGTCGGACACGGTGAAGAACTTCAGCTGCTTCTTCATGACCAGGTGCACCAGTTCGGGGGGGAGCTTGAGGAAATCCTGAGAATAGGACGAGACCACGCAGACCGGGTACTCCACCAGGTAGAGGTTCTCGGCGAGCAGGTCCTCGTCCACTTCCACCTCCAGCTTCGTGCGTTTGCAGACGGCGGCCAGCTCGCGCCGCAGCGCCGCCAGCCTGTCGGCGTCCTTGACCATCACGCCGGCGTGCTCCAGCGCCTTGAAATATTTTTCGGCCGAGGTTATCTTGAGCGGGCGGGAGCCCTTGGCGCTCAGGCCGGCGGTGACGCGGCCGGACTTCACGCCGGCGACGGAGAAGACGACGGGCTTGTCGCCGTGCAGCGCCAGCAGGCTGCGTATCGGGCGCGCGAAGCGGAAGCGTGTCTTCTCCCAGACCATGTTCTTGGGGAACTGGAGCCTGGCTATCACGGCGGGGAAGAGCTCCGCCAGCGCCTTGCCGGCCGCGCGGCCGGGGATCCTGGACTCGAACACCAGGACCTCGCCCTTATTGGGCACGGTCTCGACGCCCAGCTTGTCGGGCGTGGTACCGCGCGAGCGCGCGAAACCGGCCGCCTGCGGCGTGAAGTTCCCGTCGGGGCCTTTGAGCAGCTTCGCGGAGGGACCGTAATGCTTCTGAATTTTCTCCTCGGTCTTCACCGGCACGCCGGCCAGATGCAGAACAAGGCGCTTGTAGGTGCCGTAGGCCGCGATCGACTCGAAGGGGAGGTTGGCTTCCTGCAGGGCGGCGGAGGCGTACTTCACCAGCTGCTCCCCGGCGGAGGTGACGAAGCGCGCGGGGATGTTCTCTATGCGTATCTCCAGCAGGACGTCTCTTTTAGCGGACATCGGCGGCCTCCTTTTCATCCTCGCCTCGCGGGGACTTCTCCGAAGGCTCGTTGGCCTCCACGTGGGCCACGGCGCAGGCCTTGGCGATGTCGCGTATGCGCTTTATCATGACGGCGCGCTCGGAGACCGAGATGGCCCCGCGCGCGTCGAGCAGGTTGAAGTTCTGCGAGCATTTCATGACCAGGTCGAAGGCCGGCAGGTAATAGCCCTTCGCCGCGAGGCGGGGGACTTCCTGCTCCCATTTTCCGAAGTTGAAGCGCAGGTTCTCCACGTCCGCCTCCTCGAAATTGTAGTGCGAGAACTGCTCCTCCTGCCCCTTGTGCACCGAACCGTAGGTCAGGCGGTCGGTCCACATGATGTCGAAGATGCTCCGCTTCTTCTGCGCGAACATCGCCAGCCGCTCCAGGCCGTAGGTTATCTCCACGCTTATGGGGTCGAGCTCGTAGGAGGCCATCTGCTGGAAATAGGTGAACTGCGTTATCTCCATGCCGTCTAGCCAGACCTCCCAGCCTACGCCGGAGGCGCCGAGCGTGGGGGATTCCCAGTCGTCCTCTATCCAGCGGATATCATGCTCGGCGTGGTCCACGCCGATGGCCTTGAGCGAGGCCAGGTAGACCTGCTGTATATTATCCATCGGCGGCTTGATGATGACCTGGTACTGGTAGTACTTGCCCAGGCGGTTGGGATTGGCGCCGAAGCGGCCGTCGCCGGGGCGGCGGCACGGCTCCACATAGGCCACGCTGTTGGGCTTGGACGTCAGCGAACCGAAGAAGGTGGCCGGGTTGAAGGTACCCGCGCCCTTCTCCAGGTCGTAGGGCTGTATGATGGCGCAGCCCTGCCTGGCCCAGTACTGGTCGAGCCTGAGTATTATTTCCTGAAAGTTCATGTGAGTTCTCCTGAAGCTTAAACGAAAGCGGCGGTCTTGAAAGTCAGCCCGAGGTTGCCGGCGAAACATTTCTCCAGCGTGGTATCCACGCGCCTGAGCAGGTCGTCGTCGGACGGCGCGGCGTCCACCCCGTCCCAGCTGCCCGAATGGAGGGTATCCCACAAGGCGGGGTCCAGCCCCACGCTGGTCTCCGCGAAGCCCACCCCGACGAGTTCGGCCAGGCGCAGCGAGAAGGCCCGCCGGGTCCACGGCGTGAAGCCGCTGGAGTCCAGGCGCTCCAGCGCCGAGAGCAGCAGCGCGTACTTCTCCGGGTTGGGATGCGCGTAGGGCGTCATGCCCATCACCAGCTCGCAGAAATGGGAGGCCAGGAACAGCCGCCCGGCGTTGGCCCTTATGCCGGGAAAGGCGCGCAGGGAGGTTCCGCCCGTGCAGACGGGAAAATTGGAGCCGGGCCGCAGGTGGAAGCGGTAATCGCCCACGGTGAGCGGCTCGCTGAGGGCTTTCAGCTTGCCGGCCGCCCGGGCGACGCCCTTGAAGTTGACCTCCAGCTTGCCGTGGTCCATGGCGTAGAGCGTGACGATGCGGCCGTTCTCCTGGAGCGGCCGCCGCCTGAGCACTATCGCGCTGTCGCAGAAATTCATTGGTAGAAATCTGACGCCGGTATCCTACTCGGACCCGGTTTTCAGAAACCTCCTTTACGGAAGGATATTCCGGGGTGTTTAGCTTCGCTCATCGCGATGCAATCCCTCACTCTTACCTCGCTGACGCGACCACACTATTCCACGGGCCCTTGGCTCTGTATAGGTTATGCTGTCCTTTGCGTCATCGCTACTACGGCCCGATCCGCCAGTCTCGAACGCTGTTGACGTTCGCGGTTATACGTCAAGCGCTTACGTTTCCGAGACCTTCCCTACTTTCATCGCCGTGCCTTAGGAAGTGTAACGAAATAACCGACACAATTTGGCTGAGAGCGAAATCGTTCGACAGGAATTGGGTTTTGAGAAAATCCAGAACAGTAGTCCTATTAAATTCCGCGTTAAAGTCCATTATGGCTAATCCTATTTTGCCCGCCAGTTTTATTTGCTGTTTTTTGTCCAATCCAATAGTTTGCGTTTAAGCAACTGCTTGCTTGGTAAATATAGCTGATACCTGGAAGCCCTGATGTTAGTTCTCTTGGGCAAAGTAATTTCCACCAAAGCATCATTCTTCTTGCGACAGAGAATGATTCCGATGGTTGGACTTTCATATTCGCGTTTTATATGGCGGTCAAAGTAATTGACATACATCTGCATCTGGCCAAGATTCTGATGAGTGAGTTTTCCGATTTTTAAATCAATCAGCACATAACACCGCAAAAGGCGGTTATAAAACACAAGGTCAACAAAGAAATGCTCGTCGTTAAATGTGAAGCGTTTCTGGCGCGCCTCAAACAAAAATCCTTTACCGAGCTCAAGCAGGAAATGCTCTATCTTATCAATAATCGCGGATTCAAGGTCGCTTTCGGAATACTTCGCTTTTTCATCCAAACCAAGGAATTCAAGCACATAAGGCTCTTTAAAGATATCGCCCGCTTTTGTTATGGTTTGCCCCGCTTTAGCCAGCCGCTTAATGCTTTTTTTATCCCGGCTTAAAGCAAGACGTTCATAAAGCCCGGAATCAAACTGGCGCCGCATTTCCGGTAAAGACCAGCTATTTCGTATTGCCTCAATTTCGTAGAAGTCGCGCTCTGCAGTGTCACTGATTCCGCACAGAAACACATAATGCGACCAACTCAGATTAAAGGCCTTGGAGGAGAGAACTCCGGATTTCCGAGAAGCCTTCTCGAAAATCTCCGGACCGCGGCTCTGATAGGTCAAATAGAATTTACGCATGTTTACCAGATTATCGGCGGAAAAACCCCTGCCGAACTCCACGGTTAATTTTTCTGAAAGTATGGCAAGCACACGCTTTCCGTATTCGGCCCTGGCTTTACCACTCTGCTCATGCCGGACAATGCGCCTGCCTATTTCATAATTAGTTACTACCTGAATAGTGTTGACGCTTTTGAAAGCCGCCTGCCGCGCAGAATGTAGCAATGCGCGGACGCTGTTTAACAGGCCGCTTAAACTGTCATGGGGAACAACCGCGTGTTTAAGTTTTTTGGCGGACATGTTAAAGCTCCTCAGCCAGGATCAGGATTTCTTCGCCTCATGGTTTCGGGTGCAACACTCGGATTACAGCACCTCAAACCAGGTTTTAATTTTTTGCGCCATTAGTTTCCGCCGTTCTTCAAGAAATTCGTCGTAATCCGGCAGCCCACCGGCAAGTAACGCTTCCGGCAGGCAACTGACTTTGATATTATTGCGCAATTCCTCTAAATCCGTTATGCCGCCGTATTTCTTAGGACCATTTCCGCATTGCTTTATAAGTTCTTTGAAATAGACTTCCGGCGATTGGTCCCCAATGGCGATATTAATTTCACTCTGGGCAAGAACAAAGTTGGCGATTTGATTATATTGGCTTTTAGAAAGCCCCGCTTTCTTCAGGAAGTTCCTGGGGTATACATGATGAACATCGCTGCGGTTTAAAAGCAGGTCCTGCGCTGTAATATCCCGCGACAAAAAACCTTTATCCCCCAGTTTAACCTGAGCCGCCTGATAGGCCAGAAAATACGGGCTTTGCCCGGAAGATGTGTCCATCTGTTGCGGCAGCATGCCTGTCCAGAAAGTATCCGGTAACTGGCTTTCAATAACTGAATTCGCGTATGTGGCCAGCCCACGGGAATCTATTTGGCGTATATCCTGGTCGAACGATGTTTCCGGGCTACCCATATACCTGCCGGTCAATATGGACATGACATACCACCTGCGTATAAGGCTTTCAAGGTCTGCCGCCGGCATTTTCTCCGCTCTTCGCGCAAATAAAGTATATAGGCGAAGTTTACGGCATTTGTGCCGCCTATAATGTCGCTTGTTATAAAGCCGGCGGAACGAAGGATCATTGTCAGGCGCTCAAAATGTGTCTGATTGATAAAAGCCAGAATTCCGCTTTTAAGACGTTTAAAGGATTCCTGGGCGATAGGTTCCTCGTACTGCTTTGTCTCAAAATTCCGGCCGGACAATAATGCGACTAAATCCTGAAGTTTTCCCCTGCGGAATTCCGAGGTAAAGGCCACACGCAGCATATCGGTGTATGACGGGTTATAAATATCATCTTTAACATTTTCAAGCCATCTCATTTTGGGCAGGAACTCGGATCGGGCAAAGGCTTTGTCGGCCTTTTCAATTTTAGACAGGAATTCCGGCGCTACGGACAAGTGGCAAAAATAATCAATTGCCTTGCGAAGCAGGTTGCCGCCATAGGTTTCGTTAACGGCTATTTTTGACATGGCAAAATCCGCCTGGGAGAGCTCCACCCCGGCCGAATTGACCCGGATAAAAATATCTGTAACGGTTTCTATGTCAAGGTCATCCGCCAACTCAATGATGCCGACGGAGTTGTTTGTGAGTTTCCTGAGCCTTTCAAGTGTTAGTGCAATCGCTTTTTTGTCGGTGCCGGGATTGCCGCCAACGTAATTATCAGTTAAATCGTAGATGCTGGCTTCAGGCGAGAAAACGGTTACCACATCTTTTATCCAGGCTGAATCCTTGCGGATGGCCGGATTGGCGACTTCAAAGCGCTTTTCCTGCGGATTGAAGGCGATAGTTATGCGGGTTGTGTCATAATCTTTGGTTAGAACTTCATGCCCGAGCAGCGCTGCCATAAGGGCTGTAACCCGCTGCTGGCCGTCAATAAGTATCCGTTTACCCGCGGCCGACGTACCGTCCTTTAGTTTTACCGTGGGATTGCGCCAAGTAATAAGATATCCGATAGGATACCCTTGATAAAGAGAATCCAGAAGATTGCGCACTTTTGCAGGTTCCCAGACAAAAGGGCGCTGGATTTCCGGAATGGCGATTTCGCCCGATTTTATCCAGGCAAGGAGAGTGTCTACGGTTTGCGGCGTAACGCTATAGCGTTGAGTCGACATAATTGGACCTCATGATAATTTGCGGGGCTCTTGGCCGTGTGAAATTCTGCAACAGCGTGGTTGGTAAGCCGGGCAATAGCAGGGATCCTACTCGGACCCGGTTTGCACAGCGTGCGCAATATTTGGGTATCGCACCCGCTGGTTTGGTACAATTTTCATGACGCAACACAAAGTATATTTTAACAAATAATGGAGCGGAGACTTCGCTTTTTTTTGCTTTAAGGCGATGAAATAAATATAATATACGCACATATGCTCCCTACATACAGACCTAACAAACGACGCAGAAAGAAATCCATCGGTTTCCGCGCGCGCATGAAAACCGCGGGCGGCCGCAAAGTGCTGGCCGCCAGGCGCCGGAAGGGCCGCTGGAGCATCATCCCCGAATAAGGGGAGCGCCCCTCCATCCGCCTTACCGGCGGACGGATCAGGGCGGCATTGCCGCAGTCGGTGCCGGGAGCTCTGCGACCGGCCGGAGTGATCTGGATTCAGTGAAAAAATTCCCTCTTTCCCGCGCCATGAGGCTTAAAGGCCGCAAGAACTTCTCCCGCGTCTTCGAGACCGGGGGGAAGTCCGCGACTAAAAGCCTGGTGATGTGGAGCGTTGCGCCTGACGGAGACCCGGCCCCCGGCGGCCGGCGCATGGGCCTGGCGGTAAGCCGCAAGGCCGGCGGGGCGGTGAGGCGCAACAGGATAAAGAGGGTGCTGAGAGAAGCTTACAGGCTCAACAGGTTTCACTTGAAGGATGGAGCCGACTTCATAATTTACCCGAAGGCCGGATGCGGGATGGACTCGCTGGCCGGGGCGCAAAAGGAGCTGCTGCAGGCCTGGGAACGGGCCGGGCTGCTCCGGGGCCCCGGGGCGGAACCCCGCCGGAACGGAAAGGCATGACGGCTTTTTTAAAGGCGTTTTACGCCTCGCTTCGGCCCCTGCTGGGGCCGCGCGCCTGCCGTTTCCACCCGACCTGCTCGGAATACGCCTTCGAAGCGCTGAGGAGGCACGGTACCGCGAAGGGCCTGTTCCTCGGCGCGCGCAGAATTATGAACTGCCATCCTTTCAACCCGGGCGGTTACGACCCGGTACCCTGAAACCTGCGCGGCCGGCCTTTAGGAGGCCCCGATGCAGAAGAACCTTGTTTTAGCGGTGGTACTTTCCTCGATAGTGTATATCGGCTGGTATTCCATGGTGGCGCCGCCGCCGCCCAGACAGATACCGGTCGAAGGCGAACAGAAGGCCGGCGTGACAACCGCCGCGTCCGTCGCCGACGCGCAGCCGCTTAAATTCTCCGAAGACGCCTCCGCCCTCTCCTACGAGCCCGTAAAGATAAAGGTCGCCAAAGCCGAGTACGTGCTGGACCCGCGCACGGCCTCCCTCACCGGCGCCGTCTACGACGGCCCCGTAGAGCCCGTCGACCTGGTGCCCGAAGGTTCGGCTTTTTTCTCCGCTTTCGAAGGACTCCGCTTCGCGCCGGCCGGTTCCCGCAGGTATTCCGCCTCTTTCGAGGCCAGACCTGAACAGGGAATATTGATCTCCAAGACCTTCGACTTCGACCCGGACAACCGGATCAACACCCTCACCATAAAGGTCTCCAACCAGGGCGCCGCCGCCAGGCAGCTCCAGCCCTGGGCGCTCAAGATAGGCCCCGGCATCTCCACCGTCAAGAGCGAACAGAAGGAGAATCCCTCGCTCTGGCGCGCGCTTTACGCCGTCCAGCAGAAGGACAAGAAGAACCCGACGCCGGTGGAGCTGGAAAAGGACTCCGGAGAGACGGAATGGCTCTGGGCCGGCGTGGACAACAGGTACTTCCTCGCCGCCGTGCTGGGCGAAGGCCTGGAGAAGACGGGCCTGAAATTCCTCGAGGAGAAGTCGGGCGAAGAAACGGACGCCCCGTCGCTGCTGATCCCCTTCGCCTCCGAACTGCTGCCGGCCGGCGAGTCGAAAACCTGGAAGATGGATTTCTACCTGGGCCCCAAGCACCCGCCGCTGCTGCGCGAGCTCGGCCGCGGGCTGGACCGCGCGGTCGACTTCGGCTTCTTCTCGCCGCTGGCCAAGCTGGCCGACAAAGCGCTGGGCTACTTCCACGCCATGACCGGCAACTACGGCGTCGCGATACTCATACTGAGCGTGGTCCTGCAGATCTTCGTGATGCCGCTGAGCTTCAAGTCCTACAAGGCGATGACGCTGATGAAGAAACTCCAGCCGGAGATGCAGCGCATACAGGCCAAGTATAAGGACACCCCGCAGCGCATGAACCAGGAGATCATGGAGATGTACAAGAAGCACGGCGCCAACCCGCTGGGCGGCTGTCTCCCGATGCTGCTGCAGATACCGATCTTCTTCGCGCTGTTCACCGCCCTGAGCAATTCCTGGAGCCTGCACGGCGCGCCGTTCGCGCTCTGGATAACCGACCTCTCGTCCAGGGACCCCTACTACGTCCTGCCGCTGACGATGGGCGCGGTCATGGTGCTGCAGCAGCACTTCAGCCCGCAGGCCGGAGATCCGATGCAGGCCAGGATCATGAAGTGGCTGCCCGTCATCTTCACCTTCATGTTCCTGACCTTCCCGGCCGGGCTGGTCATGTACTGGCTGGTCAACAGCCTGTTCGGCTTCGCCCAGAGCATGTACATGCAGAAGAAGTACGCGTGATATTTTTACGGGAAGCCCCAGGGCTTCCCGCGGAGGTAAAGTAAGATGAAAGAGCTGAAAATTGAGGCCAGGACCATTCAGGACGCGGTGGAAAAAGGCCTCGGAGAAATGTCCCTGAGAAGGGACCAGGTGGAGGTCGTCGTGGTATCCGAAGGCAAGAAAGGCCTTTTCGGGTTCGGCGCCAGGCCCGCCTGCGTAGTGCTGCGCGAAAAGCGCTGGGGCGGTTCCGACGAGGACCGCGGCCCGAGGCGCGGGCGCGGCGACAGACAGGAGCGGGGTGGGGAAGAGCGCGGACGCGGCGGCGAGCGCGGCAGCGAACGCGGTGGGGAGCGCGGCGGCAGGGGCCGCAGGGACCGCGGGGAACGCGGCGAGCGCAGCGGCATGGACCGCGGCGGCAGGGGCGAGAGGCCCCGGCGCGACAGCAGGTCCGACGGCCGCCCGCCCAGGCAGGAAATACGCAGGCCGGAAGGCCCGCCGCCGGAGCTGCAGCCCGCGGCGATGGAGATAGCCCGGCCCGAGGACACCGCCGAGCACGCGAAGCAGGCCGTCACTAAGATGATGGAATACCTGGGCCTCCCCTGCGAGATACAGGAAGTTCAGACCCTCGAAGAGGGGAAGATACTGGTAAAGTTCGAATCGTCCGGGAGCGCCATGCTCCTGGAGGACAACGCCAGGCCGATGCAGGCGATGCAGTACCTGGTGAGCTCGATAGTCAACAAGGGCCGCTCCGGCAAATTGTCGGTGCAGCTCGACACGGGCGGTTACTGGGAGCGCAAGGAGAAGGAACTGGACCGCAAGGTGGAGTTCGCCGTCAAAACGGTGAAGGCCACCGGCCGGTTGTTCCGCCTGGAGGCCATGCCGGCCCCCATGCGCAAGTACGTGCATAACCTGGTCAAGGCCTCCTATCCCGAGGTCGACACCGTCTCGGAAGGCGAGGGAAAATGGCGCAAGGTAGTGCTGCGCCCGCTCTCCGGCAGGCCCGCCGAGACGCAGTCCGCGCCGTCAGGGGACACCATGCCGCATGGTGTCCCCACCGGGGCTCCGGCCCCGGCGGAAGAAGCCTGCCAGCAGCCGGCAACGGCCGGACAGGACACGAACGGGGAGAACGAGAAACACTGAGCCCCCTCGGGTTCGGCGGAAAAAGACCGGGCGGGCGCCTGTAAAAAGGCCCCGCCCGCGTTTTCATCAAGGGAGAAGGAATGCGGGCCCCGGATATCAAAGATACCATAGTGGCGCCGTCCACGGCGCCGGGCGGCGCGGCCATAGCCGTGCTGCGCGTGTCGGGCCCGCGCGCCTTCGCGATCTGTTCCAATTTTCTGCATCCCAATAAGGCGCTGGCCGATCCCCGGCCCCGCCTCACGCACCTGCTTAAAATCAAGGACGGCGACGAGGTCATAGACCGGGCCGTCGTGCTCTTCTACCGCGCGCCGGCCAGCTATACCGGCGACGACACGGTGGAACTTTTCTGCCACGGCTCCCCGTACATACTCCGCTCGGCGCTGACGCTGGCCATACGCCACGGCGCCCGGGAGGCGGAGCCGGGCGAGTTCACGCTGCGCGCCTTCCTGAACGGCAAGCTGGACCTGGCCGAGGCCGAAGCCGTCGGCGACCTGATCGCCTCCTCCACTAAAGCCGAGCACGCCGCCGCGATGCGGCAGGTGGAGGGCGGGCTCTCCGTCACGATAAAGGATTTCAAAGCCTCCCTGGTGGCGGTCCTGGCGGAGCTGGAAGTACGCCTCGACGACGCCTACGCCGAGACGCCGCCGGAGGACGCGGCCGCCCTGTCGCGCGACATCCTCGCCGCCGCGGAGAAGATCTCCGGGGCCGCGGAGAGCTTCCGGCGCGGCCGTTTTGTGCGGGAAGGCGTCAAGGTGGCCATAGCCGGCGCTCCCAACTCGGGAAAATCCTCGCTGCTCAACGCGCTCGCCGGCGCCGCCCGCGCCATAGTCTCGCATGAGCCTGGCACCACGCGCGACTGCGTGGAGTCGCCCGTCGAACTGGGCGGCCACCGGGTCATATTCACGGACACGGCCGGCTTCAACCCGGCGCCCGGGGGAGCCATAGAGGCGGAGGGGCTCAGGCGCGCGGCCGCGGCCGTCGCCTCGGCCGACATAGTTATTTCAGTAATGGACGGCTCGGCCCCGGAATCGCCTGCCGACCGGCTGGCCGCCGGAACCATAGCCGACAGGCTCTCCCCCGGCGCCCGGGTCATAAAGGTGCTCAACAAGGCCGACCTGCCGGCGGCGCGCTCCGACGGAGAAGCTTTAGCCGTGTCCGCGCTTACCGGCGCGGGACTGGACCGGCTGCGCGCCGCGCTGCTGGAAGGAGAGACCGCGACCGTGGAGGAGGGGGGGCTGGGCGGCGCGGTGACTTCCGCCCGCCATTTCCAGGCCCTCTCGCGCGCCGCGGAGGAGCTGGGCCCCGCGGCGGAGAAGATAAGGAAAGGGGAGCCGGAGCTGGCGGCCGAGCATCTGCGCGCGGCCCTCTCTTCGCTCGGCGAGATACTGGGCGAGACTACTCCCGACGAGATACTCTCCGAGATCTTCGGCAGATTCTGCGTGGGGAAATAGAGCGGGAGGGAAGGGTATGATAAAACGGGCGGCCTCTCTTTTCACCGACGTGCTCTTCCGGCCGGACAGGGCCATAGCCGGCCAGTTCCGCCAGGACGCGCCGACGGGGCCCGCGGCGATCTTATTCATCGCCTACGCCGCCGCGGGAGCGCTGGTCTCCTCGCTGTTGCCGCCCGCCTTCATCCCCGATGTTCCCGCTGAGGCATTCGGACAGTCTTACGCCGTATACCTGGGCGTGGAACTGCCGGCCGGGCTCCTGCTCAACGTCCTGGTCGCCGCCGCGCTGCCCTGGGGCGCGGATTTCTTCGCCGCCGGGCGGGCGGGACCGCGGGTGCTGCTGTCGATAGCGGCCCTGATGATATATCTCCTCTCTTTCGTCGCGGCCGCCGACGCTCCCGCCCTAGGAGTCGTCCTCGCCCTGGCGCCGCTCGCGGCGGCCCTGGCCGCCTTCCTTAGCCGGCGGGATAAATTTCCGCCTTACTTCCGGCTCCTGCTGGCTATTTCCGCGCCCGGCCTGGCCCTGGCGCCCGTCGAGCTGCTGGCCATAGCCGCCGGCAGCAAACCGTTATACGAGGCGGCCATGGTGGTCTCCGCCTTCTGGGCGATATGGCTGCTGGTCAGGGCTATCAAGTCGCGGGACTGCCCCGGCACCGCGCGCGCCGCGGCGGCGGCCGTTTTAGTGATACTGCTCTTCGGCGGGATGTTCTACGGCCTCGCGCTGCTGCTGCCGGGCAATATAGGCCCGCTGCTGATGTTGATATAAGGAAAGACAAAAGTAAATGTTCGAGTACCCGCGGGATTTCGACGTGATAGTGATCGGCGGCGGCCACGCCGGCTGCGAGGCCGCGCTGGCCCCCGCGCGCATGGGCCTGCGCGTCCTGCTGCTGACCCAGGACCTCGACACCGTCGCGCAGATGTCGTGCAACCCGTCGATAGGCGGCGTGGCCAAGGGCCAGGTGGTGCGCGAGCTGGACGCGCTGGGCGGCGAGATGGGCCGCAACGCCGACCGCGCCGCGCTGTCCTACCAGCAGCTCAACGCCTCGCGCGGCGCCGCGGTGCGCTCGCCCAGGGCGCAATGCGACAAGAAACTCTACCAGTTCTCCATGAAGCGCGTTCTCGAGGGGCAGGAGGGGCTTGAGCTGATGCAGGACGAGGCCGGGCGGCTGGCCTTCGAAGGCTCGCGGCTGGCCGGAGTCGTAACGGCGCGCGGCACGCTCTACAAAGGCAGGACGGTGATCGTCTCGGCGGGGACCTTCCTCAGGGGCCTGATCCACTGCGGCGCGCATACGTCGCGGGGCGGGCGGTCCAACCATTTCCCCAGCGACGCGCTCTCCGACGACCTGCGCGCCCTTGGCTTCCGGCTGGGCCGGCTCAAGACCGGCACGCCGATGCGCGTCAACGGGCGGACCATAGACTTCTCCGTCTGCGAGGAACAGAAACCCGACGACCCGCCCAGGATCTTCTCCCATTTCGGAGCGGTACCCTCCCGCCCGTGGCTGTCGTGCTGGATAACCCGGACCACGCCGGCGCTGCTCGCCGTCATAAACGCCAACCTCCACCGCTCGCCGCTCTACTCCGGCCGCATCAGCGGCACAGGCCCGCGCTACTGTCCCTCGATAGAGGACAAGGCCGTGAAGTTCCCGCACCGTGAGGCGCACCAGGTCTTCCTGGAGCCGGAGGGCTACGACACTCTCGAATACTACGTCAACGGCCTCTCTACCAGCCTGCCCGAGGACGTGCAGCTGGAGATGCTGCGCACGGTGCCGGGGCTGGAGAAGGCGGAACTGGTCCGCCCCGGCTACGCCATCGAGTACGACTACTCGAGCCCGCTTCAGCTCAAGCCCACGCTGGAGAGCAAGTCCGTGCCGGGCCTCTACTTCGCCGGCCAGGTCAACGGGACCACCGGCTATGAGGAGGCCGCCGCGCAGGGGCTGGTCGCCGGCGTGAACGCGGCCTGCGCGCTCAAAGGCCTGGAACCGCTGATACTCTCCCGCGACCGCTCCTATATCGGCGTGATGATAGACGACCTCACCGCCAAGGACGTGGACGAACCCTACCGCCTCTTCACCTCGCGCGCGGAATACCGGCTGCTGCTGCGCCAGGACAACGCCGACATGCGGCTCCTGGAGGACGGCTTCCGGCTGGGGCTGGTAGACTCCGCCCACCGGCCCGCCTGGGAGCGCTACCGGCTGGCCGTGGAAAAATTCTCCGGGGACCCCGCCGCGCGCCCCGACGGCGGCGACCCCCTGAAGCCCTGGTCCGAGACGCGCGCCGCCGAGCACGCGGAGATAGAGCGCCGCTACGCCGGCTACATCGCCCGCAACCTGCGCGAGGCCGAAAAGATGCGCAGGCTGGAGGGCTTCCCGCTGCCGGAGGATTTCGACTATGCCGGCCTGCGCGGCCTGCTGACCGAGTCCCGCCAGAAGCTCGCCGCCGTGCGTCCGCTCACGCTGGGCCAGGCCTCGCGCATCCCCGGCGTCACGCCGGCGGACGTACAGCTGCTCTGGGCCGCCGCCGAAAAGCTGAGGAGGGCGCCTCATGGCCGCTGAATTCACGGCGCCCCCGCCGGAATGGGGACTGGAGCTGTCCGGAGAACAGCTGGAAAAACTGTCCCTCTACGCCGCCGGCCTGCGCGAGATGAGCGGCAGGCTCAACCTGGTCTCGCCCTCCGACCTGGCGGCCATCGAAGTCCGCCATATAACCGATTCGCTGGCGGGCGCCGCCCTCCTGCGCCGCCTGCTCCCGGGCGGGGGGACCGTGCTGGACGCTGGCTCGGGCGCCGGCTTTCCCGGCGTGCCGCTGGCCATTGCCCTGCCCGGGCTGGACTTCACCTTCTGCGATTCCAGCCTGCGCCGCTTCCAGTTCCTCACCTGGATAACGGCCCGGCTGGGCCTGCGCAACGCGCGCGCCCTTCACGCCCGGCTCGGCCAGTGGAAAGGGCCCCTCTATTCCGCCGTAGTGCAGCGCGCCATGGGCCAACTTGAAAACATACTGCCTCAATGCTTAAATATAATGTCACCGGGGGGATATTTCCTCGCCTGGCAGACCACGGCGCAGGTGGCGGCATACCGGCCGGAGGTGGACGCCGCGCTGATAGCGGCGGGCGGGAAGAAGACTGAAGAAGCTCGCTACTCGCTGCCCGGGGAAAAAGAGGAGCGGCACATACTGGTCTTCGTCAGGAAAGGATAAAATCCATATTATGCACATACTCAATAATTTTTTCATCCCGTTCGCGCTGATACTCATCGGCTTCGCGATATACTTCTCCGAGCCGGAAACGGCCGTGACGCGGCTCTCCTTCGCCATCCTGCTGGCCGCCTTCGCCCTCAACTTCTGGATAAACCGCAACACCTACCATTTCATGCGCTGGATACGCGCGCTGCGCGTGGGCCTGGTCTGGCTGAACCTGCTGACCGCGGCGCTACTGTTCTACCTCCTGGGCGGCTACTGGGCGCCGATGTGGCTGCTCTTCACCATGCCCCCGGCGGCCGGCGCCATGTTCATGACCAGGGCCGGGACCGCGCTCACCGCCTGCGCGGCCGCCGCGCTCATGATGGGCATCTACCTTTTCCGCGGCGCGCGCTTCGCCCTGATAGCGGACCCCGAGATAAGCACCTACGCCGAGGCGCTGCGGCAGGTGCTGGGCACCGGCCAGGTCTGGGGTCAGGCGGCCATACACGCCCTTTTCATAGTGGTTTTCGCCCTTTTCGTGCAGTCGCTGTCGGAGATGGTAGTCAAGATGCGGGACTCGATGCGCTGAAATGGACATCTTAGCGCGGTTAAGACTGCTCTTCTGGTCGCTGGTGCTCGTCATCTGGGGCCTGTTCATGTACCAGTACATGAGCGAGGACATGTCGGCCCTGCCGCAGATGCGCATCTCGAAGAACCCTTTCAGCAAACCCTCCGCGCCCTACAAGATAGCCAGGCACACCTCCAGGCCCGGCGTCTACGTCCCGCCCACGGCGCCCGCCATGAATACCGTCGAACGCTCCACCCGGCCCGTCGCCGGCACGCATTCGCTGGTGATAGGGAATCTCCCGTCCGCGCCCGACCTGATCCCGGGCCACGCCCAGGCGGAGAAGGGCGCCATACACCGGGCTGTAGAAGACGCGCAACGGGCCTCTTATCCCCCGCTGCCCGACGGCTTCGCCGCGGCGGAGACCCGGCACTTCGTAGTTTACGAGGAGGGGGGCTCGGTCTCGCAGGAGCTTACGGCGCAGCTCGAGAACCTGCACGGCAATATAATGCTCGATCTGGTCGCCTTCTCCCCCTGGACCCGCGAGAAGAAGGTCTTCATCTACTATTGCCGCGAACAGGCCACCTACCAGCGCCTTACCGGGCGTCCGCCCTGGTCGGGGGGGGCTGCCAGCCTGAGCGAGCGCAAGATCTACCTCTACCACAGCTCGGAGGCTTTCGGCATACTCGCGCATGAGTTGACTCATATCTACTTCGACAGCTTCTTTCCGGCCGAGAGTCCTAGCCCGCTCTGGCTGAGCGAGGGGGTCGCGACCTTCGTGCAGTCCGAGCGGGGCCTCTCCACGCCGCTCTGGCTGTCGGAGAACCTGCGCATACTGGCCGGCGGCGGCGGCTTCAAGCTCGAGGACCTGGTCCGTATCGACGATATGGCGGACGCGGACGCGGACAGCGTGCGGTTGTGGTACGCGCAGTCCTACAGCGTCGTACGCTTCCTGATGCGCGCCAAGGCCGGCGACGCTTTCTACATGTTCTGCCGCAACCTGCGCGACGGGCAGCCCGTGGCGCAGGCGATGTACCGCGCCTACGGCATGCCCTACAATAAGATGTCCTCGCTCGAGTACGCCTGGCGCTACGACCTCAAGACCGGCAAGATCTCCGGAATAAAGTAGGGGACGCTGATTACTAAATGATTAATTGCAAATTAGTAGGCATATCCTATTGAGCGGCCTTAATCATTACGCGATAGGGCGTCGGTTCTCTCCCAACGCACTGTTGGATCAGCCGATAAAAAAGCTGACCTCG
>WOVA01000041.1 GCA_009773155.1 Elusimicrobiota bacterium | reverse complement strand
CTATTCAAGAAACCGCTGGAACAGCGGCCACCGAGGCAGCAACAAAGCGGACATTTCTAATTGCCGCTACCCCGGACATTTCTATTTGCTTGCAACAGCCCCGCGGCGCAAGGCCCCGGGTCTTGACATGTCGCTGGCGGGGGAGATAAGGGAGGAGAGATGGAACAGGAGAAGGGCTGGGACGCGCTGCTGGCGCTGGCTTTTAAGGCCGGAATAACGGCGGTAGTGGTGCTGGGGATGGGGGTCTTCGTCGGCGGACTTCCTTTCGCAAGGGAGTTGAGCGCCTTCGGCGGAAAGATATCCGCCCCTGAATTTATAAATTCCGCTCTTTCCCTGGCGGTGATAGCGGCGCTGGCGGAGTTCGCCCTGGCGGCCTCCCCGCTGTTCGACCGTCTGCTCCCGCTGCTGCCGCGTGCCGGGCGCGTGGCCTCGCTTCTGACGGCGCTCCTTTGCCTTATCTACGCGTACCACGCGCTGCAGCCTTCGGTCTACCCGTTCATACCGGAATTCGAATGGGCCTACCAGGCCGGTTTTCTGGGGGCGACCCTGTTCGTTCTCGCGAGGACGGGACTGCTTCTGCACGCGGCGGGAGGCGGACTGGGCGCGGCCGCCGTAGGGCTCCTTAGAAAGGCGGCCGGGGCGGGAGATCGCCCCGCGGGTCTTGACGGGGAGGGGGAGAGGCCTTGACAAAGACTCCGTATTGCTGTAATAATTATGTAATATATAAGCGCTAAGATTTCGGGCCGGCGTCAACCAGCCGCCGCGCGGGGGTTTAAAAGCGGAAAAATGATCGCAGATCTCATAAAAAAAATATTCCCTCCCAAGGATGTCGTCGGCATAGACATCGGGAGCTACTCCGTAAAGATAGTCTGCTTCACCGAAGAGAAAAAAGAGCTCAAGCTTAAGGACTGGGGCTATATCCCGCTGGCCTTCAAAGCGGACGCCACCCCGGAAGAAAAACGCCTCGCCATCGCCTCCGAGATAAAGACGCACCTCAAGAAGAAGGGCGTGTCGGCCAAGTACGCCGCGGCTTCCATCTCCGGCAACGCCGTCATCGTCCGTTACGTGAAACTTCCCAAGCTGGGCAAAAAAGAGCTGGCCCTGACCCTCGGCGTAGAGGCGGAGCCCTTCATCCCTTTCGACATCAAGGACGTCAATCTCACCTGCTACGTCCTCAACGACGTTACGGAGGAGGGCCAGCCCAAGATGGACGCGGTGCTGGTCGCCGCCAAGAAAGAGGCCGTGGCCGACAAGCTGGAGATGCTCTCCGCGGCCGGCCTGGAGCCCCTGGTCATAGACGTGGACTCCTTCGCTCTCGAGACTCTTTACGAGCGGCTCCAGCCAAAGCCCGAGGGGACGGTGCTGTTCCTCAACATCGGGCACAAGGTCACCAACCTCTCGATAGTCTCCCAGGGCGTCACCCGCGTCGTGCGCGACATCTTCATAGCCGGCGCCGCCTTCGACAAGGCGATAGGAAAGCTGCTCAAGGCCGAGCCGATGGCGGCCGATATCCTCAAGAAGTCGAAAGGCCTGCTCGTCACCGACGAGGAGAAGCAGGCCGCCGTCTCGGATTACGACAAAGAAGGGATCGCGGTCTCCAAGGCCGCCACGGGCGTGCTGCGCGACCTCTACACCGAGGTCTCGCGCTCCATAGACTTCTACCTTTCGCAGGGGGCCGAGAATTCCGTGTCCCGTATAATGCTCTCCGGCGGCATGGCCAACCTGGGAAATATAAGCAAGTTCCTTTCCGCCGAGTTCAAGGTCCCGGTCGAGACGGTCGACCCTTTCTCTTTCCTCGGCGAGCAGCCCCTGGCCAGGAACATCCCCCGGGAGACCCTGCCGGCGCTCTCCGTCGCCGCCGGCCTGGCCCTGCGCAAGATGAAGGACTGGGAATAAGGGCTCGTTAAAGAATAACTGACATGATTTGGCCGGGCGTCTTTGGCCGGTTCCTTCGTTGCTCCTCACTTACAGACCCCCGGTATGCGCGTTCGTCGCGCCTCGGACCCGGCTCAAATCCGGGCCTCCAAATCGTGTCAGTTATTCTTTAACGAGCCCTAACATGGTAAAGATAAACCTGATCCCCCAGGAGTACATCGACCGGCTCAACCGGAAGGTCGTCATCGCCAAGGCGGTGCTGGCCGGCGTCGCGGTCGCCGCCGTACTGGTAATGGTCTCGGGCTGGCATTTTACCCGCGTCAAGCGCATGGAGATACGCCTGGCGGAGCGCGAAGCCGAGATGGCGGTGCTCAAGACGGACGTCGAGCGGGTCAAGGCCATAGAGGCCGAGATCGCCGAGGTGCAGCGCTACCTGGAGGCCATTAACAGGATAAGCCGCAACCGCTTTATTTATACCAGGTTCATGCAGGACGTCACCTCCGACCTGCCCGCCAGCATGTGGTTCAACGGCATGAACACCACGCTCAAGGACACCACGCTTTCGCTGACGATCTCCCTGATGTCGCGCTCCCCCTACGACCTGGCTTACTGGATAAACCACCTGGAGAGGGACCCGCGCTACGCCGAGGTGACTCTGGGCGCGGTCTCGATAGCCGAGGTCGAGGGGGCGCACACCTATTCAGCGCCGATAAACTTCAAGTACATGTACAAATAACATGAAAGAGATACAGCTCACCAAAGACCAGATCGGGATGATAGCCGGCGGCGTTCTTTTCTCGGGCCTTTTCGTCTACGTCTACCTCTTCTACTTCTGGCTCCCGTACTCCAAACAACTCCAGGCCGAAACGGTGAAGGTGGAGGCGCTGGAAAGGGATATCGACAACGCCAAGAGGCAGAAGGCCAAGTTCAAGGACCTCGAGGGCAAGCTGGCCTCTCTCCAGCTGGAGAAGGAGGCCGCCCAGAAGCAGCTTCCCAGGGATAAGCAGCTGCCCGAGCTCATAAAGACGCTGACCGACAAGAGCCGCAGGTACGGCGTGACGATAAAATCCATCGGCTCGGCCTCGTCGGTCAAAGAACAGTATTTCACGCGCGTCTCGTACGCGGTCTCGGTGAGCGGAGATTATCACAAGCTCGGCCGCTTCTTCACCTCGCTGGCGCTGGAAGAGCGCATCATCACCATAGAGAACCTCAACGTGGCCTCCACGCCCGGCGCCGCCGCCGGCTCGATGACCGGGAGTTTTACGCTCGTCTCGTTCCTCTATAACGGATAAATAATGTTGAAGATAATAATACTCGCCGCAGCCTCGTCCTGCTTCGCCCAGGGGCCGTCCGCCTCAGCCGAGGTGGCCGTCTCTACTCCGCCCGCCACGGTAGAGGGGCTCTACCGCCCCATAAACGCGCGTGACCCGCTGGTCCCCTCCACTTTCTTCGGCGACCACAAGCCCAGGTTCGGAGGGGCGGCCGCCGCGGCCGAAATCCCGCTTTCCAGCTCCACGATCGGCGGTCTTTCGCTGACCGGCGTCATGGAAGACTCCTCCGGCAGGCAGGCCATGCTGACGGACAAAGCCTCGGGGGCCGTCTACATACTTAAAGGCGGCAAACTGCTGGACTCCAGGCGCAAAGCGGTGGCGGGCGTCAGGGGAGCCATACGCGGCAAGCAGGTCGAGCTCACCATGGGGGGGGCTTCCGTAACTCTGAACCTGCACGGGAAGTAAGCCCGGCCGCGAGCGGCCGGCGAACAGCCTATTAAAGAAACGGGAAATAACGAATATGAAAAAAACAGTTTCAATGTTTATCTCGGCGCTGCTGACGGCGCAATGCCTGCCGCTGGCCTCGGCCGCCGAAGCGGCCGCGGTGAAAGGCGTGCGCGTCTCCGCCGAGAGCGTCTATATAACGACCGACAGGCCCGTGAAGTACAAGTCCTTCACCGTCGGGAACCCGAACAGGATCGTGGTGGAGCTGCAGGACGCCAGGCTGAAGACCCTGGAGGATATCCCGGCCGGCGGGACCTTCCTGAAAAAAGTGCGTACCGGCCAGCACCAGACCACCCCGGTCAGCGTGGCCCGCGTAGTGCTGGACCTGACGCAGAAGGCGGTCTATGACGTTACGCAGCGGGGCAATGAGATCGTGGTCGTCGTCGGCGGCAAGCTGTTCGAGCCCAAAACGAAGATCAAGGACGCCGTCACGGCCCCTTCCACCTCCGTCAGGGTAATAACCCCCAGCCCGGAGCCCGTGCGCGAGCCGGAGCTGAAGGTCGCCGCCGCGGACCTCAGGAGCGAGTCGGTGCCGGTGATAAGGCCGGCCCCGACCGTCCGCCGCTCCGACTCTTCCTCGCGCAATATCATGGATTCCCTTTCCAGGGAACCGGTCAGTTTCGATTATAACGAGGCCGACATAAAGGAAGTCATCGCCATGCTCGCCTCCAAGGCCGGCATAAACGTCATCTACGGCGATGACGTCTCCGGCAGCGTGACGATGAACCTCAACAGGGTCCCCTTCGACGAGGCCTTCAAGACGGTGCTCAACGTGAAGGGCCTCGCCACGCAACAGGCGGGCGATAATATCCTGCGCATCGCCTCCCCGCAGACCTTCATGGCCGAGCAGAAGAAGGCCATGCCCCAGACCAGGATCTTCTTTCTCAACTACTCCAGGTCCACGGACATCAGGACCCAGCTGGTCTCGGTGGCCGGCGCCGAGGGCAGGGTCTCCGCGATCAGCGTGGACGAATCCAATAACGCCGTCATCATCACCGATACGCCCATGGGGCTGGAGTCCGCGGCCAGGCTGATCAAGAGCCTCGACCGGATGCCCAAGCAGGTCCTCATAGAGGCCAAGCTTGTGGAGGTCGCGCTGGACAACAGTTTCCATCTCGGCATCAACTGGTCCGCCTACGGCGAGAAGGCCGGCGAATTCATCGGCGCCGGCGACGCCGCCACAATGGCCGGCATGCCTATGGGGCTCAATGCGCGCAATCTTCAGGGATATTCCGGTGCCGCTCCGGTCGGTACCCCCGCGGCCCTTACGGCCGCCGGCGGAGGCACCGGGGTGAATCTGCCCGCCAACGTCATCTACGGCGCCTTCCGCCTGGGCAAGGTCGCCTCCAACTACATGTTCGACGCGGTCATCTCCGCGGCGGCCAAGAAAGGCAAGGCAAAGGTCCTCTCCGATCCCAAGGTGGCCACGCTCAATAATAAGGAAGCCAACATAGATATAACGACCCAGGTGCCCTATACGACCACCGAGGTCACGGCCGCCACGCCGCCTATCTCCACGACCAAGGTCACCTACCTCTCCGTCGGCATCAAGCTCACCGTCACCCCCACCATCAACTCCGACGGCAGGATCTCGATGAAGATAAACCCCAGCGTCAGCCAGATCTCGCCCACGATAGCGGCGGTGGCAGGCGGCGCGCCGGGCATAGACACCCGCTCCGCCGACACCAACGTGATAGTGCGCGACGGCGAGACCATCGTGATAGGCGGCCTGATAAGCGACACGCAGGCCGAGTCCGTCTTCAAGGTCCCGCTGCTGGGCGACATCCCGATACTCGGCTACCTCTTCCGCAAGAAGAGCGTGACCCGCGACCGCCGCGAACTGCTTATCTTCGTGACCCCCAGGATAATCGAGGGCTGAGGCGGGTTCCGCCGATGTCCGCCATCTACCTGGTCCCCTTCGTGGCCGCGGCGCCCCTGCTGCAGGGCGTGATGGACCCGCGCCTCCAGGCGTTCTTCCAGGTGCTGGCCGTGGCCCTGCTGGCGCTGGACTTTTACCGTCGGGGAAAGGTGTCCGCCGGGCCTTTGACGGTCCTGCTGGCCGCCGCCGTCCTTTCCGCCCTCTCGGTGTATTTCTCCCCCGCCCGCGAGGCCGTTCGCTTTGAGTGGGGGGCGCTGGCCGCCGGCTTCTGCCTTTTCCTGGTGTCGCGGGGGCAGTCGGTGCGCGACAGGGCCCTGACCGACCGCGCGCTGCGCGCCGCCGCCTGGGGCGTCGCGGCCTTCGCGCTCTATCAGGCCTTCGTGCTGCGCTCGCCTAACATAACTTCCACTCTGATAAATCCCAACGCGCTGGCCTTCTTCCTGCTGCTGGCCGGACCCGTGGCCGTCTCGCGCGGGGACTTCGTCCTGACGGCGGTGCTGGCGCTGGTGTTCTTCCTTACGGGTTCGTTCGGGGCGCTGCTGGCGCTCATCGCGGCGGCGGCCGTCATGGCGCTGATCCGCCTCCGTAAGTCCGGCGACCGGCGCATGATGGTCGTCCTGGGCGCGCTCTCGCTGGCCGCGGTGCTGGCGCTGACGCAGTCCGATTTCATGTCCGCCGACGCGCGGCTGCAATGGTGGCGGTCCGCGCTCTCCATGATAAAAGAGTCGCCGCTGCTCGGCTGGGGGCATTCCTCCTACACCTGGCTCGCCCCGCTCTACAAGGCGCCGGCCGCCGCCGAAGCCTCTATCTACGCGCATAACTATTACCTGGAGTTCGCCGCCGAGAACGGCATCCCGGCCGCGCTGGCCTGGTTCTCGCTGCTGGGCTTCGCCGTCTCCGGCGCGCGCCGCCTGGCCCTTTTCGGCCTGCTGGCGGCGCTGGTGCACTCGGCCGTCGATTTTGGGCTCTCTCTGCCCGCTAATTTCTGGCTCTTCTGCGTGCTGGCCGGCCGGGAACTGCCCGCCGCGGAAGAGGAATGGGCCGCGCTTCCCGGTGCGCCCGCGGCCGCCTTCGCCGGGACGCTGGCCGCGGCCTCGGCTCTTTCCGTTATCACGCCGCTGGCCTGGGAAAGGGAGATGAAAGCCGCCGCCTCGCACCTGGAAGCGGGCCGCGAGGAGGCCGCGCTGGCCGCGCTCGACCGCGCAGCCGCCAGGCCCTACGGACGCTCGGCCGCCGAGGAATCGGCGGGGCGTCTGCGTTTCTCGCGCGCCATGCGTTCCGGCGGCGGGGGAGAGCTGTTCCTTGCCGCCGTGGATTTCGAGAAGGCCCTCCTCGAGACGCCTTCCCGCGTGACCAGCGCCGCCGCGCTGAGGGCGGTTTACGCCAGGGCCGGCGCGCCGGCCCTGGCGGCGCATCCCAGGCTGGGGGGAGAGAGATGAGCCTGCGCCGCCTTTTCTCGCTGCTCTGGATCTCCCTGGCCCTGGGGCTGGCCATCGGAATGGGCGGGCTCAGGGACCCCGGCAAGGCGGCGACGTTCACGATAATATTCTGGGGAATGGTGTTCTTCGTCGAGGGAGGGGTACGCTTTTCCCGCGGCGGCCTCTGGACGGCCCTGGCGGCCTGGTCGCTGGCCTCAGCCCTGATGAATCCGTCGGCCGGCCCGGCCGCGTTGGCCGTTTCGGCGCGGTTCTGGCTGGCCGCCGCGTTCTTCGCCTGCGCGGTCTCCGCGCACGGTTTCGCCAGGGTCGCGGGCATGATGGCCGCGCTGGCCGGCGCCGTCGGCGCCGCCGCGGTGTATTACCAGGCGTTCGCCGGCCTGCCGCTCGCCGGCATGATACCCCCGAACCCCAATTACACGGCCGCGCTGGCCGGCGCCGGCGCCTCGCTGCTGGTCGTCTCCGGCGCCGCCGGCAAGGGCCGGTCCCGCTGGCTCCTGTGGGGAGGCGCGCTGTTCATGGCGGGCGCCGTGGCCCTGCTGAATTCCCGCGGGGCGTTCCTGGCCGGCTGGGCCGCTCTGACCTGGGCCTTCTTCAGCTCCGGCCGCCGCCGCGCCGGGTACGCCGTCCTCCTGTCGCCGCTCCTGCTGGCCGCGCTGCTGCCGCAGGAGAGTCTCTACTCTTTGCTTAAGATCGGCGACGCCAACGCCTACCGCCGCCTCGACATCTGGTGGACGGCCGTCGCGGCATTCGCCGAGCGCCCGCTGTCCGGCTGGGGGCCGGGCTCTTTCGGCTACGCGTTCGAGGCCTTGAAGTTCCCGGCCTTCAACGGCGTTTCTTTCTTCGGCCATTCCACGGTGCACGCGCACAGCGAGCCGCTGCAGTTGCTGGCGGAGACCGGGCTTCCGGGCACGGCCCTCTACCTGTCGGCCTTCTGGGTCTGCTTCCGGCGCTCGGCCCGGAACGTGCTGGCCGTGCCGGCGCTCTTCCTCTTCGTGCACTCCTGCGTGGATGGGGTCTTCTACGCCTGGGGCCTGCAGCTGCTGATGCTGGCCTGCCTGGCCGGCGCGATGGGCGCTCTTTCTCCCGCAGAAGAGACGCCTCCCCCTCTTTTCCCGAAGTCCCCGGAACAGCTGCGGGCCCGTATCAGCCGGGTGCTCCCTGCCTTTGCCGCGGCCGCCCTGGCCGCGCTCTCCTGGCAGTGGATGTCCCGGCACGGGAGAGACGCCGCCTGCTCGATGTCGGCTAAATGGGACGCGTCTTCCCGGGTGGAATGCGCCACCCGCGCCATCCGCTTCTCTCCTTACAGGGAAGCCCTGCACCTGGTCCGGGCCGAGCAACTGACCGCCTGGTCCGGAAGTTACGCCGCCGGCGCGGCCGCCGCGGAGGCCGGGCTGGAGCTGCTGCCTTCCTCGGCCATGCTTAATTTCAGGGCCGCCGGGTTCTACGCGGCCGCCGGGGCCGGGGCCCGGGCGGAGGAAAAGCTAAGGCGCGCTCTCTACCTGGAGCCTAATTTCGCCCGGGCCCGCCTGTCGCTGGCGGAGGTGCTGGAGGCCTCCGGCCGCCGCGCCGCGGCCGCCGCCGAGCGTTCCGCCGCGCGCGCCGCGGCCGCTCTCGCTCCCTCCTCGCGCTCCTCTTACGACAGAGCTATAACGCAGGCCCCGCCCGGACCATGAACTGGCGCGACTACTGTCTCGACCCGGAGATAGCCTCGGGAGGGAACGGCGCGACCCTGCTGCGCGACGGAACGGAGGCTTTCGCCGCGATGGAGGAACTGGTGCTCTCGGCGCGCCGGCGGCTGCTCCTGGATTTCTATTCCTTCGCCGACGACTTCGCCGGCCGCCGCTTCGGCGAAATGCTGGCCGCGCGCGCCGCGGCCGGCGTGGAGACATACCTCATATACGATTCGGTCGGCTCCATCCGCACCGACAGGGATTTTTTCCGGGACCTGGCGCGCCGCGGCGTGCGGGTGGGGGAATTCCATCCCGTGGTCCCGTGGAAGCCGCACTGGAACTGGGTCCGGCGCAACCACCGCAAGATGATCTGCGCGGATTCCTCCACGGCTATCGTCGGCGGCTTCAATATGACGGAGCGCGACGCGCCGCGCTCCATGGGTGGAGGCGGCTGGAAGGACGCGCAGGCGAAGGTCTCCGGGCCCGTCGCGGCGGAGATCGAGGCTCTTTTCTGGGATTCCTGGGCCCTCTGCGGCAAGCGGCCGCCCTCCCCGGGGCCCGCGCCGCAGGCCCCGGGCCGCGAACACGCGGCGGTGCTTTCGGCCTCCGGTTTCCGCCAGGCGCACTCTATCCGCCGGGCCTACCGCCACGCCATAGACAGCGCCCGGGAACGGATCCGGATAACGAACGCGTATTTTCTGCCCGACCGGATGATCCGCAAAAGTCTCATGCGCGCGGCGCGCCGAGGCGTGGACGTGCGGATAATAACGCCGCGCAAGACGGACCACCCCTATATCCTATGGGCTTCCTGGGCGATGTTCCCGCGGATGATATGCAGCGGCGTGCGCATCTACGAATGGACGGGAGAGATCCTGCATTCAAAGACCGCCGTCATAGACGGCGTCTGGTCTTCCGTCGGCAGCCACAACCTCGATCACCGCAGCCTGCATTACAACCTGGAGCTCAACGTCAACGTCTTCGGCCCCGCTTTCGGCCGCGCGATGGAGGACCTTTTCGAAGCAGATCTCCTTTCCTGCCGGGAAGTGACCCTGGAAGAGTGCCGCTCCAGGCCCCTCCTGCACAAGGCGGCCAGCGCCGTCCTGTATATGCTGAGGTCCTGGCTGTGACGGCCGCGGCTCTGGCCCTGCTGCTTTCTTTTTCCTGCGCGGCCGCATCGGCGGGGGACACCATGCGGCATGGTGTCCCCGTACCATCCGCGCCGCCGGAAATCCCGGAGGCCGCGCCGGCCGCGGGCGAGGGCCGGGCCGGGAATTTCGAGGAGACGCGCGACCGTATCCTTTACAGCCTCTTCTTCCGCGGCGAGGTGGCCGATAAGATCATAGAGGCCGGGCTGGCCGGCCGGTTCGTGGAGACGGCGGAGGGCGAGCCTTATTCGGAGTTGCGGGAGAGGATGCTGGCCTGGATAAAGTCGGAGCCGGACGAAGCCGCGCGGGTATATCTTCGCCTGGGTTCCGGCGCCGCCGCGGTTCCCGGGGCGCCGCCGGACGATAAGGAATACTCGTTCGAGATAAGCCCCCATTTCATCGGGCTGGTCAAAGCGCTGGCGGCGGCGGGCGGTGATCCCCGGGCTTCAGACGAGGACCTCGGCGCGGCCGGCCGGCGTCTTTTCGCCGGGCTCGACATAGAGCCCGACGGATCGGGGCGGCATTTGCCGCAGTCGGTGCCCGGAGCTTTGCGACGGGCCGGCTCCTACGGCGGGACCATGCGGGCGGGCCCGGCCGAAAACGGACCGGCCGATGACGGCTCCTCGCTGATAAACGCCGACTTCAGGCTGGACAAGAAGGCTCTCACCGCATCGGCGCGCAACCTGGGCGCCTGGACCGATTCGGCCAGGCGGGACCTGGAGCAGGCCCGTGGCCCGCGCGCCGGCCGCCGGACCGGCCTGGTCGAAAAAGCCTTCTCCGATTACCGCGGGCTGCTCGGGGCCGCCTCCTCGGTGTCGGGACGGGAGAGGATAACCGCGGCCGAGGCCGCCCGGCTGGAAAAACTGAGGTCGTCCGTCAGGAGTGGGCTTTCCGCTTCCTCCCTGCTGGCCGGGGCCGACGATCTGGACGCCATGGCGGATGTGATAGAGAGGCGCGGCCGGCCCGCCTCCGCGCGCCGCGCCCGGGCCGCGGCCGCCGGACTGGACGACGCGGGGGCAAGGATAGAGTCCGGTTCCGCGTCGGCGGTGGAGATCTCGCGCCTGGTCCGCGAGGGAGAGCGCCTTTATTTGGCCGCCTCTTTCGGCGCGCGCGCGGCCTTACTGCTCGCGAATATGGCCGAAAGGGCCTCCCGCCCGGACTTCTCCTGCCTCTACGACTTTCTCGCGGACCGGTATTTCCGCCGGGCCGCCCCCTCCTCCGCCTATGCCCGCTCCAGGCTGCTGCTCTCGGAACTCGGCCGGGCGGCGCCGGCCGCGGCCGGGCTAGCCGAGGAAGGAGATTTCGAAGGAGCCTTCGCCGCTCTCGCCGTGGCGTCGGGCCCGGGCGGAGGGCCGGAGGCCGCGGCCTCGGAGTTCGGGAACGCTCTCAGAATGTCCGTTGCCGTTTCGCGCGCCAACGCCAGGGCTCAGTATTTCTTTGCCGGCGCGCTGCTCAATCCCCTGGGGCTGGAGTTCGGGCCCGCCGGCTTCCGGCTCTCCGGCCTATTCCCCGGCTCACGGTGAAAAAGTCATAAAAAAACCGTCCGCCTGAAGCGGACGGTACAGAGGGCGCGCGCCGGGGGTTCAGATCTTCTTTTCCGCGCGCAGGATCTCCATTAGCCGCAGGTCGCTGGGGTATTTCAGCAGCTCCTCCGCTTCGGCCGGGGAGGCCCATCGCTTGTCCGGCACCTCGTCGGGCGTCAGGGCCCTGCCGTCGCCGCCGGTCGCCTCCATCAGGAACCAGTCCACGCGCTTGTCCACGGGGACGCTCCGGCGTAAAAAAGAGTAGCGCGCTACGTGCAGCGGGCGGAGTATGAGGCAGTCCAGGCCGGCTTCCTCCTTCACTTCCCGCAGCGCGGCCAGTTCCGGAGTCTCGCCCTCCTCCAGGTGGCCCTTGGGAAAGGTCCAGACCTCTTCGCCGGAGAGGTTGCGCATCTTTATGAGCAGCAGCCGGCCGTCCTTGATCACTACGCCGCCCGCGGAGAATTCTTTCTTTTCCCCGGTCCCGGTCATATCGGCTGCAGCGGGGCGTACTTGAGCATGAAGGTCTGGCGCACGCCGCTGTCGAAGACGACCGTGACCTTGGCGAACTCGCCGGCGCCGATCTGGTCCACCACGCGGCCGGGCCCGTAGACCGGGTGGGCCACCCTGCGGCCCTTGCCCACGCGCGGCATCGGCGGCGGGTGCGAGGCTATCACCTGCACGTCCTCCTCTCCCCTGCGCTGCGCCGTCTCCTTGGCTACCTTGCTCTCGAAGATGAAACGCGACGCGAGGTTGGGGTAGGTGGTGCCGAAGATACGGCGCGTGCCGGCCCAGGTCAGGTGCAGTTTCTGCTCGGCGCGCGTCATGCCCACGTAGGCCAGGCGGCGCTCCTCCTCCATCTGGTCGTCGTTGGAGTTGGCCGAGTTGATCGGGAAAAGTCCCTCTTCCATGCCGGTCAGGAAAACGGCGGGAAATTCCAGGCCCTTGGCCAGGTGCACGGTCATCAGCGTCACGGCCTGGCCGTTGTCGCTCATATTGTCGACGGCGGAGGCCAGCATGACCTCCTCCAGGTAGCCGGCCATCGTGGCCTGCCTGCCGTCGCGCTCGCAGCGCTCCTCGAAATCCTTCACCGCGTTGACCAGTTCCTGCAGATTTCCCAGCCGCGCCAGCGATTCCTGGGGGTCCTTCTCCGATTCGTCCTCCACCATCTTCCAGTAGCCCGAACGCGCCAGCATCTTCTCCAGCATCAGCCGGGGCGTGCCGGAGAACAGGTCGCCGCGTATGTCGGCGAGCAGCGCGATGAATTCCTTTATGCCGCGCCGGGCGGCGGGAGTGAGGTCCGGTATCTGGTCCGAGGTGGTCAGCGCGTCGTAAAGGGGTATACCTTTGGAGCGTGAATAGGCCGTCACGCGGTCCATCGCGGTCTTGCCTATACCGCGGGTCGGCGTGTTTATCACGCGCAGCAGGCTTATGGTGTCGTAAGGATTGGTCAGGAGGCGGAGGTAGCAGAGCGCGTCCTTGATCTCCTTGCGGTCGTAGAACCGCACCGAGCCTATCAGGCGGTAGGGCACGCGCCCGGCGCGGAAAGCCTCTTCGAAAGAGCGGCTCTGCGCGTTGGTGCGGTAGAAGACGGCTATGCCGTTGTACTCGAAAGGCCCGCGCGCGGTGAGGGCCTTGATGCGCCCGAGCACGCCCCTGGCTTCGTCGGTCTCGTTGAGATATTCCATCACCTCGACCTCCTCGCCGTGCGGCTTCTCGGTCCAGAGGTTCTTGGGCTTGCGGTTGCGGTTATGCTTGATAACTTCGTTGGCCGCGTGCAGTATCTTTGCGGTGGAGCGGTAATTCTGCTCCAGCGCTATCGTGGAAGCGTCGGAAAAATCCTTCTCGAACTCCATGATATTGCGGATGTCCGCTCCGCGCCAGCCGTAGACGCTCTGGTCCGGGTCGCCGACCACGCAGAGATTGCGGTGCTTGGCGGAAAGGGTCTTCACCAGCACGTACTGCGCGCGGTTGGTGTCCTGATATTCGTCCACCAGCACGTACTGGAAGAACTCCTGGAAATATTCGCGTATCTCCTCGTTCTCGCGCAGCAGCTCCGAGGTCTTCACTATCAGGTCGCCGAAGTCCAGCGCGCCGGCCTCGTTGAGGTAGTTCTGATATTTAGAGTAGATGAGGGCGGCCTTGAGGCGGTTGGGGTCGTCGCCGGCCTGCGCGTTTATCATGTACGACTGCGCGTCGAGCAGGTCGTCCTTGGCGCGCGAGATGATGCTGACGTACATGCCGGCCTTGTTCTTCTCGGCCTCCAGCCCCATCTCCTCCATCGCCAGCTGCACCAGCTTCTTCTGGTCGCTGTCGTCGTAGATGACGAAGTCCTGCTTCACGCCGATAAGCTTGCCGTGCTGGCGCATCACGCGCGCGCCGAAGGCGTGGAAAGTGTGTATCCACATCCCGCCGGAGTAGGGCACGATCTTGGCCACGCGCTGCTGCATCTCCTGCGCGGCTTTGTTGGTGAAGGTGATGGCCAGTATCCGCGTCGGGGACACGCCCGAGGAGATGAGCAGCGCGATCTTGGCGGTCAGCGTCTTGGTCTTGCCGGTGCCCGCGCCCGCCACGATGAGCAGCGGGCCGGCGAAATACTGCACGGCCTCCAGCTGCTTCGGGTTCAGGCCGAGCTTGGGCAGTATGGAGGGGTTTATCTGTATATCCAGCGCGCTCATAGACGGGGTAATTCTATTAAATACGGGACCCCGGCCGATACCGGGGTCCGGGTCCACTGACTGGGGGGCGCTTTAATTGCCGCGGAAGGCGCGCGTGGCCGTTTCGGGGTTGACCACCTTGTAGCCGTTGTCCTTCAGCCACTGTATAAGCCGAACATTCACCTGCACGCTTTGCGGGTGGATATCGTGCATCAGGACTATCCCCTTGCCGCGCTTGCTTATCAGGCTGACGGTCTTCTCAAAAAGTTCGTCGGGGTTCCTGGTGGACCAGTCCAGCGTGTCGATGGTCCAGCCCATCGGGGTCACGCCGAGTTCGTCTATCGCGTCGCGCAGGGCGGCCGGCGAGATTATGCCGTAGGGCGGGCGGAAGAAAGCGGGATCTTTGCCGGTGGCGTTCTTTATCAGGCCGGCGGTCTTCTGCAGGTCGGCCATGGCCTGTGAGGTTGAATAGGCGGTGAAGGGCTTGCCGGTCTCGGTGGCGTGCCAGTAGCCGTGCAGCGAGACTTCGTGGCCTTTCCGGGCCTGCGCCTTTATTACCTCGCGACCGGCCGGGCCCAGCTTGCTGCCCAGCACGAAGAAGATGGAGGGGGCCACGCCCTCATTGGTCTCCAGCACCGCGGCGGTGAGGCCGTGGGTGTCGGGGCCGTCGTCGAAAGTCAGTATGATTTCGCCCTTTTTCAGGAAAGAGTCTCCCTGCACCAGGAAGGGGGTGTTGCCCTTTACGTACTTGATGGTCGCGAAGCCGGCCTTTATCGTAACGGGCGGGGAAAGTTGTTCGCCCTTCATGACATTGCCCCAGCCGAAGAAAGCGTCTATCTCGGCCAGCGTGGCGCGGTCCGGTCCCAGAAAGTCGAGGTCGATGCGGGCGCTCTTGGCCGCGCCGGTACCGCGCAGGCTCTCGAGGCGGCCATTGAGGTAATTGGCCGCTATGTAGGCTTCCGCGTAGGCTTCGGTGCCGGGTTCAGAGCGGAAGGCGATGTCGGAATAGTGCCTGAGCGCGGAGTAATAGCGGGCGTAGTCGGAGGCCGCGTCGCGCGCCGGGGCGGCTTCGGCCGCGGCGGGGACTTCCATGGAAAGCAGGTTCTCGGTCGAGAGTGAATCCTCGAAACCGCCCGCGGCGGCGGGCAGGGAGTTCAGGGATATAAGGGCTGCGAGAAGGACGGTTGTTTTCATACCCATATCATAACAGCCTGCGCTCCGTTCCGATAGAATCCTTCGGGCTAAAAAGCGTTGTTTTTGGACCTATGTATTATTGCCCTTGGGGCCTATCGGCCGGGAGCCGGAGGGCGGAGAGGCCGCTTTTGAACCCCGGGCTGGCGAGGAATTCGTCGTAAAGCGCTTCGGCCAGTCCAGCACGGCGGCCATGTCGGCCGTGTCCGCCGGCGAGCCCGCGGCGGGCATGTCGGGGACGGCCAGCGCCGCCAGCTCCGCCTTGGAGGCGTAGTTGCCGCTCGCGAAAAAAGTCTGCGCGTCGTAATACGCGCTCCAGCAGCCGGCGAGCGGCGGCAGGAGCGCGGCGGATATGATCAGCTGGAGCAGTCGGGCCCGGGTCACACGTTGAACTTGAAGAAGCAGATGTCGCCGTCCTTCATCACGTATTCCCTGCCCTCGGAGCGGATCAGCCCCTTCTCGCGCAGCGCCTTCTCTTCCTTGTACTTCATGATGTCGTCGAAGGAGTAGACCTCGGCGCGGATGAAGCCTTTCTCGAAGTCGGTATGGATACGGCCGGCGCCCTGCGGGGCCTTGAGCCCGCGGCGCAGGCTCCAGGCGCGCACTTCGTCCTCGGAGCCGGCGGTGAAGAAGCTGATGAGGTCGAGCAGTTTATAGCCGGCGATCGCCATCTTCTCAAGGCCCGTGTATTCCTCGCCGAGGTCCTTGAGGAAGATCGCTTTCTCCTCCTCGGGCAGCTCGATTATCTCGGACTCTATCTTGGCCGAGATCTCCACCAGTATGGCGCCGCGCTCCTTTATGAACGCCCGCAGCTTCTCAAGCACGGCCTGGTCGGGCTTCTCGGAGGTGTTGGCCACGTAGAAGACGGGCTTGGTGGTGAGCAGGTTGAAATCGCGCACCTCGTCGGCGGAATAGCCGGCCTCGCGGGCGGGTTTGCCGTCGGAGAGCAACGCCTTGAGCTTGTCCAGCCTGACCTGCTTCTCCTCGGCGTCCTTGGTGCGGGCCTTGAGGTCGCGCTGGTTCTTCTCCAGCGCCTTGTCGACGGTCTCCATATCGGCCAGCATCAGCTCTGTCTCGATGACCTCTATGTCGCGTATCGGGTCTATCTCGCCCAGCACGTGGACCACGTCGGGGTCCTGGAACACGCGCACCACCTGCACGATGGCGTCCACCTCGCGGATATTGGCGAGGAACTTGTTGCCCAGGCCTTCGCCCTTTGAGGCGCCCTTGACCAGGCCGGCGATGTCTACGAACTTTATGTAGGACGGCACTTTCTTCGGCGGCTTGAAAAGGTCGAACAGCGAGTCCAGGCGCCTGTCGGGCACCGGTACCACGCCGACATTGGGGTCGATCGTAGTGAACGGATAGTTCGACGACGCCGCGCCGGCGCGGGTCAGCGCGTTGAAAAGCGTGGATTTGCCTACGTTGGGGAGCCCTACTATGCCGATGTCCATTGTGAAGTCCTTGGAAGCGAGTCTTTTACGGAGCAGTGATTATACAATTTTGGCCGCTCCGCCTCCGGCGGGTGCCCCGTCAAAAAAGGTAAAATGACCGTCTATGAAAGACGCCTCAACGGAAACCAACGAGAAAAAGTCCGAATTCCCGGCCCAGTACCTGCCGGCTTCGGTAGAGCCCGCCCTCAGCGGGCGCTGGGAGAACGACAAGCTTTATCACTACGACCCCGCCCGCCCGCGGCAGGAGACCTTCGTGGTGGATACGCCTCCCCCGACGGTTTCCGGCTCGCTGCATATCGGCCACGTTTTCAGCTACGCGCAGACCGACATAGTCGTGCGCCATCAGCGCATGCTGGGCAAGAATACTTTTTACCCGATGGGCTGGGACGACAACGGCCTGCCGACCGAGCGCCGCGTGCAGAACCTCTTCGGCGTCAGGTGCGACCCCGCCCTGCCCTGCGACCCGGATTATAAGCCCCAGCCGCTGACCGCCAAGAAGGACCTCAAGGATTACGAGCATATCTCGCGCCGCAACTTCCTGGAGCTCTGCGAGCGGCAGACCGCCGAGGACGAGAAGGTCTACGAGGCGCTCTGGCGCCGGCTGGGCCTGTCCATAGACTGGCGCCAGACCTATTCCACCGTCGGCGCGCACTGCCGCAAGACCTCGCAGGCGTCCTTCGTCGATCTTTTCAAAAAAAGCCATGTCTACAGCGCCGAGGCGCCGACGCTGTGGGATACAACCTTCCGCACCGCGGTGGCGCAGGCCGAATGCGAGGACCGCGAGGCCTCCGGGTTCTTCCACGACGTGAAGTTCGGCGTGGAGGGCGGCGGCGGTTTTGTCATCTCCACCACCCGCCCCGAGCTGCTGCCGGCCTGCATCGCGGTGGTCGCCCACCCGGACGACGAGCGGTTCAAGCCGCTGTTCGGCAAAAAGGCCGTCACGCCGATCTTCGGCGCGCGCGTGCCGATAATGCCCTCTTTCCACGCCGACCCGGAGAAGGGCACCGGCATCATGATGATCTGTACCTTCGGCGATATAGCCGACGTGGAATTCTGGCGGCACGAGAAGCTGCCTATGCGCCAGCTCATCGGCCGCGACGGCCGCCTGCTGCCCGTCGATTTTTCGGCGGAGCCTTTCGACAGCGCCGACGCGGCCGCCGCCAACGCGGCCTACGCGCAACTGACCGGCCTCTACGCCAAGCAGGCCCGCGCCAAGGTCAAGGTCATGCTGGCCGAAGCCGGCGCGCTGGTCGGCGACCCCAGGCCCACCCAGCAGGCCGTGAAGTTCTACGAGAAAGGCGACCTGCCGCTCGAGTTCGTCCCGGCCCGCCAGTGGTACATAAAGATACTTGAGAACAAGCCGCAGCTGCTGGAGCAGGGCCGCAAGGTGAAGTGGCATCCCGACTACATGTTCAAGCGCTACGAGCAGTGGGTGGAGGGCCTCAACCAGGACTGGTGCATCAGCCGCCAGCGCTATTTCGGCGTTCCGTTCCCGGTCTGGTATCACGTCGACAACGACGGCAACACGGATTTCACCAGGCCGATCGTGGCCGACGAGGCCCGCCTGCCGGTGGACCCGCAGACCGACTGCCCGCCCGGCTATACCGAGAACCAGCGCGGCCGCCCCGGCGGCTTCGCGGGCGACCCCGACGTCATGGACACCTGGGCGACCTCGTCGCTGACGCCGATGATCTCCAGCGGCTGGGCGACGGATAAGGACCGCCACGCGCGGCTCTTCCCGGCCGATATGCGCCCGCAGGCGCACGAGATCATCCGCACCTGGGCCTTCTACACCATAACCAAGTCCTGGATGCACGAAGGTTCCGTGCCCTGGCATAACGCGGCCATCAGCGGCTGGGTGGTCAGCCCCGAGAAGGGCAAGATGAGCAAATCCAAGGGCAATACGATAACGCCCGAGGGTCTGCTCGCGACTTATTCCGCCGACGCGCTGCGCTACTGGTCAGGCCGCGCCAAACTGGGCCAGGATACGATGTACGACGAGAGCGTCTTCAAGGTGGGCATGCGGCTGGCGACCAAGATCTTCAACGCCTCCAAGTTCGCCATCATGCAGACCCGCGGCCCGGCCTCGGCCGGCGCCCCGCTGGGTTCCGCGGACATAACCGAGCCGCTCGACCGCGCCTGGGTCTCGCACCTCAAAGAGCTCGTCGAGTCCTCGCGCGAGGACTTCGCCAACTACGACTACGCGGCCGTCCTCCTTTATGTGGAGACAGCGTTCTGGGACTTCTGCGACAATTATCTGGAGATGGTGAAGGGCCGCGCTTATTCCGGCACGCCCGCGCAGGCCCGCTCGGCCGCCGCGGCGCTGGAATGGACCGTCGGCGTCTTCCTGCGCCTGTTCGCGCCTTTCCTGCCCTTCATCACCGAGGAGGTCTGGAGCTGGTCCTTCGCGGAGCGCACCGGCCGCCCTTCGGTGCACAAGGCCCCGTGGCCGGCCGCCGCCGAGATGGCCGGCGTGACGGGCGACCAGCTCACTCTCAAGACCGCGCGCAAGGTGCTCGACGCCGTGCGCACTAAAAAAGCCGCCGAGAAGCGCAGCGTAAAATGGCCGGTGGCGAAACTCGCCGTCGAATGCGGGCCTAAGAAGGCCGCCGCGCTCAAGCCCGCTCTCGAGGACCTCTTCTCCGCCGGCTGCGTGGACAAGGCCGGCTTCTCGCTCAATGAGTCGGCCTCCGACGAGGGCGACCCGTCGGTCATCGTGGAACTCGGCGCCGCCTGAGCGCCGGGCGTTCCGGCCGCGCCGCCGCATAATGGAAGGACTTGACCGCATCTACGACGAGTCTTTTTTCCGGGAATGGGGTCCCGGACACGCCGATTATGTCCGCTCGGCGGAAATTATAACCGAAGAGATAGTCCGGCAGTTCTCGCCCGGCCGCGTCGCCGATATCGGCTGCGGCTGCGGCGTCTACGGCCATTTCCTGCGCGCGCGCGGCGTGGAGGTATTCCCGCTCGACGGCGTGGTCCCGCCGCCGGAGCATTCCTTCGGCCTGCCCGTACACAGGCAGGACCTCACCGAGCCTTTTGAGAACGTCTGGGGCGCCTTCGACCTGGCGCTCTGCCTGGAAGTCGCCGAGCATATCCCCGAGCCGCTCGCCGATGTGTTCCTGCGCAACCTGGCCAGGTTCAGCGACACCCTGCTGCTCTCGGCGGCGCCGCCCAACCAGGGCGGCCAGCATCACGTCAATGAGCGGCCCAAGCGCTACTGGGTGGAGAAGCTGGCGGGGCAGGGCTTCGCCTACTCCCGTCCCAGGACCGGCCGGCTCTTCGAGGCTCTGCGCGCGCAACGGCCGCCCTACATGTGGATGTTCCAGCACATCAGCGTATACGAGAGCGTCCGCGGCGGCGGCAGATCACCCGTGCTGCCCTTCGGCGTCAGGCTCGGCGGCGGCCAGCGGTGAAAGGCTACGCCAGGCTCATCGGCGCCCACCCGCGGGTGCTCGCTTCCGGCGTGCTGCTGACTCTTTTCTCCGGCTTCGGCCAGACCTTCCTCATCTCCCTGTTCGTGCCCGACCTGCTCTCGTCCTTCGGCCTGGACAAGATCGGCTTCGGGGCCCTGTACTCGGGTGCCACGCTGGGCGCGGCGCTGATCATGCCCCGGTTCGGCCGCCTGCTGGACCGCTCCACCGTCCCCTTCGTCACGCTGCTCGCCGCCGCGATACTGATGACGTCCTGCGCGCTGGTCGCGCTCTCGCCCGGCCCCGCCTGGCTTTTCGCGGGCGTCATGGGGCTGCGGCTGGGCGGACAGGGCATGTTCGGCCTGATCGCGGCCGCCTCCATGGCCCGCCACTTCGACGCCCACCGCGGCCGGGCGCTGGGCGTGGCCTCGCTCGGTTACCCGCTGGGAGAGGCTATGCTGCCCGCGGCGGTGATGACGCTCATCGGCGCCTTCGGCTGGCGCTGGAGCATGGGCATCATGGGCGCCGTCATCCTTCTGGTATTCCTGCCGGTGGTCCTGCGGCTCATGCGCGGCACCGGCGTGCCGGAACAGCCGCTCTGCGGCCCCAGGTGCACGGAGCTGTGCGACGTGCCCGCCCTTACCGACGCGGCCGCCGCCGCGCGCGCGGGCGGAAAGTCGGCCGTGCGGACCCTGCTGGCCGACCCGGCCTCGCGCGCCGTGCTGCTGGTGTTCCTGGTGCCGCCTTTCGCGCTGACCGGGCTTTTCCTCTATCAGGCGCTCCTGTGCGAGTACAAAGGCTGGCCGCCCGCCGTCATGGCCGGCGGCTTCGCCGCTTTCGCGGCGGCGCGTTTCGCGGGCTCGTTGGCCGCCGGCACGCTGATAGACACGCTGGGCGCAGCGCGCCTGCTGCGCGTCTACCTGCTGCCTTTCATCGCCGGCCTGGCGGTAGTTTACCTGGCCGACGGACCCTGGGCCGCGGCGGCGTTCATGGCGCTGTGCGGCTTCACCACCGGCCCCGGCGAGGCCATACAGACCGCGCTGTGGAGCGACATATACGGCGCGGAGGTAATAGGCGGCATAAAAGGGTTCACCTCCATGATCTCCGTGGTCGGCACGGCGGCGGCCCCTCTTTTCGCCGGCTACCTCATACAGTCGGGCGGAGGTTACGGGACTTTTCTCCTGAGCCTGTTGGCGGTAGCGGCCGCGGGCGCGGCCATCCCCTTTCTGCTCGACCTTAAAGCCCCGTCCCTGCGCTCCCGCTTCCTCCGCAAATAAAAAAGCCCCTTTCGGGGCTTTTTATTGTGGTGCGCGCGGCATGCGCGCACACTTGGGGGTGAAAGTCCCCTACGGGGGTTGATAGAACCTACCGTTAGCCAAAGGCAAGGGTGTCCGCCGTGAGGC
>WOVA01000003.1 GCA_009773155.1 Elusimicrobiota bacterium | reverse complement strand
GCCCAGCGCTATGCGCGCCCGGCCCGACGAGGTGTATACCTCCCGAAGGGCGCCCGCTATGCGGGCGGAAAGTTGCAACTGCAACTTTCAGGTTAACCGTTTATGCGCTTCTCCTATTACAGGAGGCCGCTGTTCGCCGTGCTGCTGGCGCTGATGGCCTTCATCTGGATGAGGGACCGCCTTTCGGACCCTCCGCCGGGCTCGGCCTGCTTCGGCGGCGGCTACAGGAGCGAGGTGAGGGGCCGGGTGGCCGGTTTCCCGGCGCCCGCCGGGGGCGGAGTCTCCTTCGCGTTCAAGGCGGAAGAGAGCGAACCGCCGGGCTGCGAGGGACTGCTTTTCGTGCGCCTGCGAGGGGAAGCCCCCCGGCTTGGAGAGTCTCTCATACTGGAAGGTTTCGGCTCGGAACCGGAAGGGCCCAGGTTCCCCGGCGGACTGGACTGGGCTTCGTTCCTGCGCAATCGCGGTTTCGGGGGGGAGTTCAGGGCCGCAGCGTCCAGGCCTCTTTCGGGTCCGGACCCGGTGCGCCGGACGGCCGCCGCGCTGAGGGAGAGGTCCCTCGGGGCTTTCGCCGCCGCGCTCTCTCCCGAGAGAGCGGCGGTCATGGCCGGCGTGGTCCTCGGCGAGAAGAGGAAGATCTCGGACGAAGATAAGCGTGCTTTCCAGGATTCAGGGGCCATGCATCTTCTTGTGGCCTCGGGGTCCAATGTCGGTTTCGTTACGCTGCTGGTCTACGCAGCCTGTTCCTTCGCGGGCCTTGCCAGGCGCGTCTCGGCTCCGCTCGCCCTTGTCGCTGCGGGTCTCTATGTGCTGGCGGCCGGTTTCGATACGCCTCTCCTGCGGGCCTACCTGATGTTCGGGGCGGGAGTCGTCGGCTACGCGGCCGGCAGGGAGTCGGGCGCTTTCCAGGGCCTGCTGCTCTCCGCGCTGGCCCTGCTGCTGCTCCGTCCCTATTCCTTTTTCGACGCCAGCTTCCAGATGTCCTTCCTGGCCGCCTACAGCGTAGTAGCCGGGCTCGGCGCCTGGCGTCCCGCGCTCGAAAGACTGTCCAGGCCGGCGCGCTGGGCGCTGGGGCTGTTCCTGATGAGCCTTTTCGCGCAGGCGGTGCTCGCGCCCGCGCTGGCCTGGTATTTCCGCAGGCTTTCGCTGGTCTCGCCTCTCTCCAACCTGCTGCTGGTCCCGCTTTCGGGCGGGCTGATGTTCGCGGGTTTCGCCCTCTCCGCCTTCGAAGGACTGCCGGTCCTGGGAGGGCTCGCGTCTTCAGTGGTTTCAGCGCTGTCCGGAATTTTCCTGTGGCTGGTCCGCTTCTTCGCGGGGCTGGATTTCTCGGCCGTGGCCGTCAGGACGCCTTCCGCCGTCCAGGTCGCCGGCTGGGCGCTGCTCTGTTTCGTTCTCCTGCACCTGCCGCTTTTCCGCCGCCGCCGGCTGCCGGCCGGCCTGGCGTCGGCGGGGGCGGTGCTGCTCGCGGCCGGTATTTTAATGCCGGGCAGGGCCGGCGGCGTTTCTTTCGGCCTCCGCGACGGCGCCGCCGCCATACTGAGCGCCTCCGGCCGCGAATCGGCCATGGTCTCTTCCGGCATGCGCGGGGAGGACCTGGCCGGCGCGGCCCTGGCCTCCGGTTTCGCCCTGCCCCGCGCCGCTCTGCTGACCTGCGGCGAGCCGGGCTGCGCCGAAGGCCTCGCGGAGCTTTCCGGGGCGGCGGGGCTGCGGGCCGCGTATATGCCGTTCTGGTCCTCCAGCGCGGCGCTCGAGGCGGCCGGTACCGCCGGCGCAGCCGCGCGGCGGTTATGGCCGGGCGACGCTTTCCGGGAGGGAGGCTACGAGGTTTCGGCGCTGTGGCCCGACGGGCAGGAGGGATATTCGTCGCCGGGCGACAGGCTCGCCTACCGCTTCGAAGCGGCAGGCGCGTCTTTTCTCGCCGGACCGGGGGGAACCCTGGAAGAGCAAAAATAGTATCATATGGTCCGGGTCTCCCATGAAAAAAATACGAAGCGTCCTGCTTTTTTATAATTCCAAGCGCAGGAAGACCGCCGCTCTCGCGGCCGGGACCGCCAGGTTCCTGGCCGCCAGGAAGGTAAGAGTGGTCTCTCTCTGCGTGAACGAGCCCTGCCCCGTTCCGCCGCGGGCGGACGCGGCGATAAGCGTGGGGGGCGACGGTACCGCCCTTTTCGCCGCCAGGCACATCGTCGACAAAGGGATGCCGCTGCTCGGCATCAACGCCGGCGGCCTGGGTTTCCTGAGCGGCCTGGAGCCGCGCGATCTCAAGGCCGGGCTCGTGGAGTTCCTGGCCGGGCGTTTCGAGGTCAAGCCACGGAGCCTGCTCAGCGCTTCGGTGCGCCGGGGCGGCAGGAGGGTCTTCGGGCCGCAGCCGGCCCTCAACGACTGCGTGCTGCGCGCTTCCGAGGCCCGCGCTTTCACCCTGGAAGTTTCCTGCGGCAGAGAATTCCTTTCCTCCTATTTCGGCGACGGCATGATAATCTCTACGCCCACCGGCTCCACCGCCTACAGCCTGGCGGCCATGGGTCCCATCGCCCATCCCAGCCTTGACGTCTTCATCATCAATCCCATCTGCCCGCATACCCTCACCCACAGACCGATGGTGGTCCCGGCGGCCAAGCCGGTCACGCTGAAGGCCGGCGGCGTCAGGGCGCCGATGAACATAGACCTCTGCCTCGACGGGCAGGAGAGTTTCCACCTGGAGGACCGCGACGCCGTCATAGTCCGCCGCCACCCGCGGCTGCTGCGCCTGCTGGTCCCGCCGGATTTTTCCTGGTTTACGGTCCTGCGCCGCAAGCTCAGCTGGGGGGAGCGCTAGTGCTCGAGCGGCTCCGCATCCGCAACTTCGCGCTGATCGAAGAGCTGGAACTGGATTTCCGGACGGGCCTCAATGTCCTGACCGGAGAGACCGGCGCCGGCAAGTCCATACTGGTCTCCGCTCTCGGCTTCCTGCTCGGCCAGCGTTCCAGTTCCGAGCTGGTGCGCTCCGGCGCCAGGCTGCTGGAAGTGGAGGGTTCTTTCTCCGCCTCCGGCAGGAAGATCGTCTTCAGGCGGGAACTGGACCTCAAAGGCCGCACGCGGGCTTTCCTGGACGGACGGCAGGTCCCCGTCTCCGCCCTGGCCGACGCCGGCGCGGGGCTCGTCGATTTCCACGGCCAGCACGATCACCAGAGCCTGCTGCGCGCCGAAGAGCAGCGTGCGCTGCTGGACCGTTTCGGCCGGCTGGCCGGTGACGCCGCCGCCGTGGGCAAGGCCTGGGAGGCCATGGCCGACGCCGAGGCACGGCTTGGCGCCGCCAGGATGAGCGAGGATGAACGCGAACGCTTCCTGGACCTCGCCCGCTACCAGCTCGCCGAGATAGAGGCCGCGGCGGTAAAGGAGGGGGAGGAGGAAGAGCTGCAGTCCTCTTATCCCCGGCTCAAGAATTCCGACAAGATAGCGCGTCTGTCCGGCGAGGCTTACGACGCCCTTTTCTCCGACGAAGGCTCCGCCGTGGAGCTGGTATCGAAAGCCGCCGCCCGGCTGGCCGACCTGGCCGATCTGGACCCGGCGCTGGCCTCGCTTTCCGACACGCTCTCCTCCGCGCGGATCTCGCTGGAGGACGCCGCTTCCGAGCTGCGCGCCTACCGCGACTCCGCCGGCGCCGATCCGGCCCGTCTGGAAGAGGTGATAGCCAGGCTGGAAAAGATCTCCGGGGTCAAAAAGAAATACGGCACGAGCCTGCCGGAGATCGAAGCGAAGGCGGAGGAACTGCGGGCCAGGCTAGACAGCCTGGAGAACGCCGGCGCCAACGAGGCCGCTCTCTCCGCCGCGCTGGAGAAGGCGCGTGCCCGCTTCTCGGACCTGGCCTCTGAACTGCACTCGGCCCGTCTGGCCGCGGCCAAAAAACTTTCCAAAGCCGTGGAGGCGGAACTTGGAGGGCTCGGCTTCGCGCAGGTCCGCTTCTCCGTCTCGGTCGAGGCCGACGAATCGTCCCCGTGCAGGAGCGGTATCGACTCGGTAGAGTTCCTTTTCTGCCCCAACCCGGGCGAGCCTGCCCGGCCGCTGCGCGGCACCGCCTCCGGCGGTGAGCTCTCGCGCGTTATGCTGGGCCTCAAGACCGTGCTGGCGGACGCCGACAGGGTCCCGGTCATGGTCTTCGACGAGGTGGATACCGGCGTCGGGGCCGTGGTGGGCCGGCTGGTCGGCGACAAACTGGCCCGCCTGGCCGCCGCCAAGCAGGTCTTCTGCGTCACCCACCTCCCGCAGGTGGCGGCTTTCGGCGGCGCGCATTTCTTCGTCGAGAAGACGGTGAAGGGCGGGGTTTCCTCCGTCGGCGTCCGCCTGCTCGACGCCCCCGCCCGCGAGGCGGAGATAGCCCGTATGCTGGGGGGGAAGAGGCGGTCCACGGACCTCGGCCTCAAGCACGCCCGCGAGCTGCTGGCCGAGTCCGTTCAGAGATGAGCCGGGCGCGCTTCGCCGTACTGCTCTCGGCCCTTCTTCTCTTCTCGCTGGGCCTGCGGCTCTATCGGCTGGGCGTCCCGCCCGGCTATTACTTCGACGAGGTTTATAGCGCCTTCACCGCGCGGGCCTACCTGCACGGGGAGAAGGATTCTTATTTTCCGCACGCTTCCCATCCCGAGGGAGCGGGCTACCAGTGGGTGCATCCGCCGCTGGCCGGGCTGCTGATGGCCGCGGGCATGAAGGCCGGCGGCGAGAGGCCCGCGGCCTGGCGTTTCGGCTCCGCCCTGGCCGGCGCCGCGGCGGTCGGGTTGACGGCGGCGCTGGCGCTGGAGCTGTTCGCTTCGCCGGCGGCCGGCCTGACGGTGGAGCGTTTCACCGCGAAGACCGGGGAGGCTACGGCGCGCTCCGGCGCCGCGGCGGCGCGTTCCGCGGGCCGGCCGGAGCTCAGGCTGCCGCTGGCGGCCTGGCTGCTGCTCTGGGCTCCCTGGCTGCTTTCCCCGCGAGTGATGTTCTTCTACCATTACACGCCGGCGGTCCCTTTTCTCTGCGTTCTTCTGGGCTGGGCCGCGGAGGGAGCGCGGAACCCGTCACTGCCCGGCGCCCTGGTTCTGCCGGGCGGCCGGGCCGTCTCCCGTGCGCTGATGCTGCTGGCCTTTCTCTGGTTCGCGCTTTTCTATCCGCTGCATACGGCCGTGCCGCTGCCGCAGGGCGCCGTGAAGAACGGTTTCCTCTCGCTGCCGGGCTGACCCCGGCGCCGTCCTTTTTGTATCATAATAATGGCGGCCGCCTCCGGGAATCGCCCGGAGTCAACCGGCCGCGCCGCCAGACAGGAGAATCACACCATGGAAGTCAGGACCAGATTCGCGCCAAGCCCCACCGGCTACATGCACATAGGCAACCTGCGCACGGCGCTCTACGCCTGGCTGCACGCGCGCGGTCACGGCGGCAAATTCATACTTCGCATAGAGGATACCGACCAGGCCAGGCTGGTGGAGGACAGCGTGAGGGTGATCTACGAGAGCCTCGCCGTCACCGGCCTGGACTACGACGAGGGTCCCGACAAGGGCGGCTCAGTCGGGCCTTATGTGCAGAGCGAGCGCAGGCATATCTATCGTGAGTACGCCGATAAACTGCTGGCCTCCGGCCGCGCCTACCGCTGCTTCTGCGAGAAGACGGAGAAGCAGGAGGAGCCCCCTCAAGGCGAGGAGAAACCCGGCGGGGAACAGGACGGTCCTATCCTCGGCTACGACGGCCGCTGCTCGCGCCTGTCCGAGTCCGAGGTGCAGGCAAACCTGTCCAAGGGCCTGCCTTTTGTCGTGCGCCAGCGCATAGACAAGGACGGCTCTACCGCTTTCAAGGATTTTATTTACGGCGATATATCCGTGGAGAATAAACAGCTCGACGACCAGATCCTGCTCAAGCGCGACGGCTTTCCCACCTACAACTTCGCCAACGTGGTGGACGACCGCCTGATGGGCATCACTCACGTCATGCGCGGCTGCGAATATCTTTCGTCCACGCCCAAGTACGTCCTTCTTTACAAGGCTTTCGGCTGGGACTGCCCCGAGCATATACACCTGCCGCATATCCTGGGCCCGAGCGGCAGGAAACTCTCCAAGCGCGAGGGCAGCGTCGCTCTTTCCGATTTTCTGAACAGGGGCTATCTCCCCGAGGCGGTGCTCAACTACATCGCCCTGCTGGGCTGGAACCCCGGTACCGAGCAGGAATACTTCACGCGCGAGGACCTGGTAAAGACCTTCGATATAGCCCGCATAGGCAAGGCGCCGGCCACTTTCGACGAGGTTAAACTGGCCTGGCTCAACGGTCAGCATATCAAGGCCCTGCCGCCGGAGAAGGCCCACGAGCTGTTCGCCAGGTTCTACCCGGCGGAGCTCGCCGGCCGGACAGACCTCGCGAAGCTCAGCGCCCACATACAGGGGAAGGTGGAAAAACCGTCCGATATCCCTCAGATGACGGCGTTCCTGTCGAAACTGGACGAGGGCTATTCCGCGGAACTTTTCGTCAACAAGAAGAACAAGACCACGCCGGAAAACTGCCTCGCCGCGCTCGGCGACCTGAAGGCGCTGCTCGCCGGCCTGCCTGCCTGGGACTTCGCCTCCATCTACGCCGCGGTCCTCGGCTACGCCGGGGAGAAGGGGCTCAAGCTGGGCGCCGTCATGTGGCCGCTGCGCATCGCCCTCTCCGGCCTGACCGTTACACCCACGGGCGCCATAGAGATAGCCGAGCTGCTGGGGCGGGGGGAGTCGGATCGCCGCCTCGGCCTCGCCATGGAGAAGCTGCGGGTGCCCCTGTAACAAATTCGCCACATCTTAGCCTTAAATCCTTAATTCAAGGCGTGTAGAATTATTCCATAAGCGCCGGAGACTCCCCGCAGGGCGGGGCTGCATCCAGCGCCGCACTATGAGATACTGGCTATATTCCGAAGGCAACATAATCGGCCCTTACACCCCGGCGGACCTGCTGGGGCTTCCCGCTTTCGGGCAGGGCAGCCTGGTCTGCCCCGAGCACGCCACCGGCGAGGCCGCCGAAGACTGGAAGCCGGCCGAGCAGGTCGCCGAGATCTCCGCCGCTATGAGCGTGGGCGTGGGCGGCGTCATAGAGGGCGGGGGCATGGCCGGTTTCTACTCCATGGAGAGCGGCTACCCTTCCGGCGCGGGCCAGTACTACGATTACAAGTTCCAGGACGGCACCTCCTATTCCAGCGCCCTGGATGCCATAGAAAGCGTCCTGGGGGCCTACAGGGACGAGCCCGTCTCCGCGCACATGAAGCCGGAGGATGAGGATAAGGCGCTGCTCGACAAGTTCGATGTGCGCCTCTCCAGGATACAGGAAGAGCTCGAGGCCGCCCGCTGGGAGAAGAACCTCCTGCTCGAGAAGATGCGCCTCAAGGATACCGAGGAGCAGAAGACCCGCGAGCGAATGGTAGAGCTGGAGGCCAGGCTCAAGGACGCCCTGGACGGGCGCTTCCCGGGGACACCTCCCGCTGCCGGGGCCCCCGCCGCATCGGCGGGGGACACCATGCCGCATGGTGTCCCAGTACCTTCTGCGCCCGTTCCCGCTTCCGCTCCGGAAAAGGGAGAGGACCATCCCCGCCACGAGGAAATACTCGAGGAGACCCGCAGGGTAGAGGAATTTTCAAAGAAGGAGATAGCCCCGTCAGCCGGGGCTGCCGCGCCGGAAGCCGCCGCGGCCCCCCGGCCGGAGGTCAAGGCTTCCAAGCCGCTTAAATCCTTCAAGAGCATGAAACCCTCCCAGACCCTCAAGAGGGAGAACCTCCTGGGCGACGACGATGAGGAGGCCGAAAACCCGGTCGGCAAGCGCAGTCTGAAAAGCCTCGGCTACGCCAAGGCGAAGAGGATACTGGGCGATGAGGCGGAAGAGGAGGCCGGTGAGGAATATGAGGAGGAGGCCCCGACTGGAGCGCCCATTCCCGGCTCGGCGCTGGTCTATGATTTTACGGTGGTCACCCCGCGGCATGAGCCCGTTAAAGAGAAAGTGAATTTCAAGATACAGCCGCTGGACGAGCCCCCGCCGCTGGAGGACACCATGCCGCATGGTGTCCCCACAGCCGCCACGCCCCGCGCCGCGGTTCCGGCCCCCTCCCCCGCCCCGGCCCCCGCGCCCGCGGCAACTCAGCAGCCTTTCAAGCCGGTAGAGACTTTCCAGAAGGAATCGGTCCTTCCCTCTTTCACGGGAAGGGACCCCATGCGGCAGGGTGTCCCGGCTCCGTCTGTCCCCACGGCCGCTCCCATCGTTTTCAGCCCTGGTTCCCCGGCGGCCGAAGTGAAGCCCGCATCAGCGGGGGACCCCATGCGGCATGGTGTCCCCGTACCATCCGCCGAAGCCGCGAAGGAGGAGGCGTCCCCCGATAAGACCCTGCGCCTCCCCAGTGCCGATATCAAGACCGCGGGGGACACCATGCCGCACGGTGTCCCCGCCGCGCCGCGCAAAGGCCGCGGGAAGGTCGCCTTCCTGGTGGTCATGATAATATTCGCGGCCATAGCGGCGGGAGGCATAAGCTTTTTCTTCCTCGGCGACGGCATCAGCCTGTCCGATTTCTCCATGATAGGTTCCCCTTCCAGGACGACGCAGACCGAAGAAGAACCCGCGCCGGAAGCCGTCCAGGCCGAAGGCGCCCAGGCCGAAGGCGCCCAGCCCGAGGCCCAGCCGGAGGCACAGCCCGAGCCGCCGCATCAGCCCGCCTCCAACGAGAGCACGCGCAAGGCGGTCGAAACGGTCAAGGGTCACAGGCTTCCCGGCGGGCGCGGCACCGTCGAGGCCTGGTTCAGCAATTCTTTCCTTTCCACCTCCGCGGGCGGCATGAACGAGGAATGGTCGGCGACGGTCCTGCACGGGGATATCTTCGTGGTGCAGTACAGGCTGCTGAGGCCCAAGCAGGATCCCCTCGTCTACCAGTTCGAGGTCGACGTGGCCAAGGGGATGATAGTGCGCGGCATAAACAACAGCGCGATAGAGCTGATGGATTTCCCTTCCGGCGATAAGGTCACGGCGGCGGCCAGACCGGCTCCGAAGCCGGCCGCGAAACCGGCCGCGAAGAAGGCGGCCAGACCCGCCTCCCGGCCGCGCTCCTCCGGCGCGGGCGGGCAGATCCCCATACTGCCGCTGCCCGACGACGAAGCCACGGCCTCCCAGGGGGATACCGCCCCGACCGGCTTCGAGAACGTGGACGTGAACGACGAGAAGGTCCGCTATATAGTCGCGCAGGAATCGGATGATGAGCTTTTCTGAGCCTGGCGGGAGGATGTTGTAGTATTACAGCGGCTATCTTATGGCTGACAAGGGCTTCCCGGTAAACATCACCAAGCGTCTCGGCGAGATGCTCGTCAGTTCGTCCCTTATAACGGCCGAGCAGCTCAACGAGGTCCTGGAATTCCAGCGCGCCAGCGGCGGCCGGATAGGCCAGATCCTGATCCACAAGAAATACATAACCGAGCGCAGGCTGCTCGAGTTCCTCAGCAAGCAGTTCGGGATCGAGTTCGTCGAGGTGGGGGCTAAGGAGATCCCCGACGACCTCATAAAGATAATCCCGGAGAACATCGCCCGCCGCCACACGCTCATCGCGGTGGAGAAGAAGGATAATGTTCTCAAGGTCGCCATGGAGGACCCGCTCAATATCGTGGTCCTCGACGACCTCAAGATGATGACCGGCTTCGAGATCCGGGCCGTCTTCGGCGCGGAGACCGAGATCTCGGCGGCCATAGACAAGTATTACGGCACCAAGACCTCCAAGGAGGCGCTCGACGAGATCCTCAAGAAGACCGACGGGGGCCTCACCGAGGTCTCGCTCGTGCCCGAGGACGCCAGGAAGGGCGGGGGGGACGATATCAATTCCCTCGAGGATAAGGGCGAGGCCGCGCCTATAGTCCAGATGGTCAACCTGATCATCGCCTCCGCCATCCGGGCGCACGCCTCCGACATACATATCGAGCCGACCTATAAGGAGACGCGCGTGCGCTTCCGCATAGACGGCGTGCTGCACGCCCAGCCCGCGCCGCCCAAGAAGTTCCATAACGCCATAATCAGCCGCCTCAAGATCATGTCCACGCTGGACATCTCCGAGCGCCGCCTTCCCCAGGACGGACGTTCCAAGCTCAGGATAGAGGACCGCGAGATAGACCTGCGCGTTTCCATACTGCCCTGCGGCCCCGGTGAGAAGGTCGTCATGCGCATCCTTGACTCCTCCGGCCTCAAGCTCAGGATAGAGGACCTGGGCATGGAGCCCGAGAACCAGGCCGTATTCCTCAAGTGTATGCGGGCCCCGCACGGGGTCAATCTCATAACCGGCCCCACCGGCTCCGGCAAGTCCACCACGCTCTATTCCGCGCTGGCTTCCCTCAACGGCCCCGACGTCAACATAGTGACCATCGAGGACCCGATAGAGTACCAGCTGGAGGGCATCAACCAGGTCGGCGTCAACACCGACGTGGGTCTCACTTTCGCCTCGGGCCTGCGTTCCTTCCTGCGCCAGGACCCCGATATCATCATGGTCGGCGAGATCCGCGACTTCGAGACGATGTCCATCGCCATCAACGCCGCCATGACGGGCCACCTGGTGTTCTCCACCCTGCACACCAACGACGCGCCCGGCGCCATCACCCGCATCGGCATGATGGGGGTGGAGCCGTTCCTCACTTCCTCGACCCTGCTGATGGTGGTCGCCCAGCGCCTGGTGCGCACCATCTGCAAGGAGTGCCGGGAGACCTACGAGGTCAAGCCCGAACTGCTCAAGGGACTCAACGCCAGCGATGCGATCATAGAGAATAACACCAAGGGCGGAAAGATCTACCTGCACCGGGGCCGCGGCTGCGAAAAATGCGCCAATACCGGCTACAAGGGCCGCCTGGGCATACACGAGATACTCGAGGTCAATGACGTCATACGCGGGCTCATCATCGAGAAGGCCCATGTTTCTATGATCAAGGACGCCGCGCGCAAGAACGGCATGATAACGCTGCGCGAATCGGCCGTGCGCAAGCTTTTCACCGGTCACACCACGGTGGAGGAAGTCATAAGGGTCACCGCCTCGGACGTCGATTAACCTCTTATTTTAAGTATAATTAACCGGGACGGGCCCTGCCCGTCCCCTAAACCGCCATTTACTGGAGAACTACATATGGTAACGATGAGCGAGCTGTTCATAATGATGCACGAGAAAAACGCCTCGGACATCCACCTGACCGCCGGCGCCCCGCCCATGATGCGCATAGACGGCGAGCTCGTCGCCGCCCCGTTCGAGAAGCTCACCCCCGAGATGAGCCAGACCCTGATCTTCTCCCTGATGACCGACGCCCAGCGGCAGCGCTTCGAGGCCACCAACGAACTGGACTTCGCCTTCGGCATCAAGGGCATGGGGCGCCTGCGCATGAACGCCTACCGCCAGCGCGGCGTGGTGGGCGCGGCCATCCGCTCCATCCCCAGCCGCTACAAGACCTTCGAGGAGCTCAATCTCCCGCCGGTGGTCTACGAGATAATGAAGATGACCAAGGGCCTGGTCCTGGTGACCGGCCCGACGGGCTCCGGTAAGTCGACCACGCTGGCCTCGATGATAGACTATCTCAACGAGAACCGCAACTACCACATCATCACGGTGGAGGACCCGATCGAATACGTTCACACCCACAAGAAGAGCATCGTAAACCAGCGCGAGGTCGGCGCCGACACCGAGTCTTTCGGCCAGGCCCTGCGCCACGTGCTGCGCCAGGACCCCAACGTCATCCTGGTGGGCGAAATGCGGGACCTCGAGACGATAGGCGCGGCACTGAACATAGCCGAGACCGGCCACCTGGTGTTCGCCACACTGCATACTTCCGACGCGGCGCAGACCATCAACCGCATCATAGACGTCTTCCCGCCGCATCAGCAGGAGCAGATCCGCGTGCAGCTCTCCTTCGTGCTGCAGGCCGTCTTCGCCCAGCAGCTGCTGACCGCCGCTTCCGGCACGGGCCGTACGCTGGCCTGCGAGGTGCTGATAGCCAACTCGGCCGTCAAGAACCTCATCCGCGAGCAGAAAATAGAACAGATCAACACCGTCATCCAGACCGGCGGCAAGCACGGCATGGTCACCATGAACCAGGCGCTGGTCGACCTCTACAAGCGGCAGAAGATCTCCTACCAGGAGGCGGTGAACCGCTCCGCCGACCCGGAGGACCTTAAGAAACTGCTGCAGAAGACTCTTTCCACGGCTAGCTGATCCAAGGGGGAGCGGTCCAGATGCAATTTGCGTACAAAGCAAAGGACTCCATGGGGAAGGTCCTGGAGGGGACCGTAGAGGCCTCCGACCAGGCCGCGGCCATTTCCCGCCTGAGGGGCCAGCGTCTCACGGTGGTGGAGATAAACGCCCGGTCCGGCGGCCCAAAGAAGATAAAGGGCAAAGTCACCTCCAAGGACATCGTGATGTTCTCCCGCCAGCTCTCCACGCTGGTCTCGGCCGGCGTTCCTATCGTCCAGGGCCTCAGCATACTGGAACAGCAGGCCGATACTCCGGCCTTCAGGGCCGTGCTTACCGCGCTGCGCACCGATATCGAGTCCGGTCTCTCGATAGCCGAGGGCATGCGCAAGCATCCCAGGGCCTTTACCGAGCTCTACGTCGCCATGATCAAGGCCGGCGAAGTGGGCGGCATCCTGGATACCATTCTGGAGCGCCTCTCGGCTTATCTTGAGAGCTCCGAGGCGCTCAAAGCCAAAGTCAAGAGCGCCCTGATGTACCCCGCGGTAGTGCTCAGCGCCGCGGCGCTGATCACCGTATTCCTGATAGTTTTCATCATCCCTATCTTTAAGGATATTTTCGGCGGCTTCGGCGCCGAGCTGCCGTTCCTGACCCAGATCATAATCGATATCTCCGACCTGCTGCGCAAGTACATCATACACCTGATCCTGCTCGGCGGCGTCGCCTTCTGGGGCCTCAAGAAGTGGGCGGCCACCGAGAAAGGGCACCGCACTATCGACGACCTCTCGCTGAAACTGCCTATCTTCGGCATCCTTCTCAAGAAAGTGGCCGTGGCCAAGTTCACCCGCACGCTGGGTACCCTGATAAAATCGGGCGTGCCGATACTGCAGGGCCTGGAGACCGTCGCCCAGACTGCCGGCAATAAGGTGATAGAGGAAGCTATAAACAAGAGCCGCGATTCCATCAAGGAGGGCGGCCGCATCTCCGACCCTCTCCGCAAGGCCGGCATCTTCCCGCCCATGGTCATACAGATGATCAGCGTCGGAGAGGAGACCGGCGCGCTCGACAACATGCTGGCCAAGATAGCCGATTTTTACGACGCCGAAGTGGACACCGCCGTGAGGGGCCTGACTTCGATGATAGAACCGCTGATCATGATAGTGCTCGGCGTGGTCATCGGCACCATCGTCATCGCCATGATGATGCCGATGTTCAGTCTCGGCGAAATGGTCGGCTGATCCCGCCGCCAGATAAAAGAAGCCCGGCATGGTCCGGGCTTTTTTTATTCTCTTTCTTTTTTAAGCAGGCCGATCTTGGCGCGCGTTCCGCCGGGGGCTGAGAAGCCGCCGGGCTTCCCGTCGGACCTTATCACGCGGTGGCAGGGCACCAGCGGGGCGAAAGGGTTTTGCCCGAGGGCGTTGCCGACGGCCCTGACGGCGCCGGGCCGGCCTATCTCCCGGGCTAGCCATTTGTAGCTGCGCGTCCGGCCCCGGGGTATCCGCATGCAGGCTTTCCAGACGGCCCGCTGGAAAGGGGTGTAGGCCTTCATCGCTTCCGGAACTTTTTTCCTGTCCACTCTATCCTCCCAGTTCCGCCCTGCCGCGCAGCCCGCGGTGGTAGGTGATGCCGAAGCGGTGCGCTTCGTCGCGCAGCGCCTGCAGGAGGCGCAGCGCCGGGTCCTCCGCGGGAAGCCGCAGCGGTTCCGGCCTGCCGGGGATCATTATCTCCTCGAATTCCTTGGCCAGCGAGACGACCGGAATATCTACGCCGGCTCTCTTCGCGGCCGCCAGGGAGGCGGAAAGCTGGCCCCGTCCCCCGTCGATGAGCAGCAGGTCCGGCAGCGGCTCCCCGCTCTTGAGCAGGACCTTGAGCCGCCTGCCGACTATTTCTCCTATCATCGCGAAATCGTCCGAGCCGCCCTCCGGCAGGGAGGTCCTTATTTTATAGCGCCTGTAATGAGCCTTGTGCGGCTCGCCGTCACGGAAGCAGACCGAGGCGCCCACCGGCTGCCGGCCGAAAAGGCTGGAGGTGTCGAAAGCCTCTATGTGCAGCGGGGGGGACTTGAGGCTCAGCAGTTCGGCCAGGCGCGTCGCCCCCCGGCTCCTGTCCACGGTCCAGTCTATGGCGGCCGGGTCGAGGCGTCTTATCAGGGTGCGCTCGGCCATATGGGCCAGCGCCGCCAGCATGTCGCGGAAAAGGGCGGCGCCCTCGTAATCGCGCGCGGCGGAGCCGCGCCGCATCCCCCGCCTGAACTCCCGCGACAGCGCGTCGAGATCTCCCTCGAAAAAGCGGCGCACGCGCAGCGCCAGCGCCCGGTAGGCCCGCAAGGAGATGCGCCCGTCGCAGGGCGCGGTGCACTGCCCCGTGTGGTAGTAGAGGCAGGCGTCTATGCGCCGCCGGTCCAGCGGCTTCGCCCTGGAGAAATCCCAGCGGCAGCGGCGCAGGTTTATGAACCCCGTGCGCCAGAGATAGGCCAGCAATTTTTTCAGCGGTTCGGCCTTGGGATAGGGGCCGAAGACCAGATCTCCTTTAGCGCCGGCCGCGCGCAGAGCTTGCGGCACCGATTGCGGCGAATGCCGCCCTGATCCGGCCGCGCGCAGAGCTTGCGGCACCGATTGCGGCGAATGCCGCCCTGATCCGGCCGCGCGCGTCATGAAGACCCGCGGAAAATCCTCGGACATCGTGAGGCGTACGCGCGCGTAGGATTTGGAATCCTTCCACATCGCGTTGAAGAAAGGCTGGAGGCGGCCGATGAGGTCGCGCTCCAGCAGCAGCGCGTCCTTTTCCCCGGCGCAGGGGATATAATCTATGACCTTTATGAGGGGGACCAGGTTCGGTATCTTCCAGCCGCCTTTTTCGGCCGCGCCCTTTATGAAATACTGGGCGACGCGGCGCCGCAGGTCCCTGGCCTTGCCGACATAGAGCACCGTGCCGGCGGCGTCCTTCATCAGGTAGACGCCCGGGGAACGGGGCAGGGCGGCGTAATCCCTCACCGCTCCTCCCGCCCGCGCAGGCCGAGCAGTTCCCGCGCGCCGCCCGCTCCCATTGCGCGCAGCAGCAGGAAATACATCCAGACGCCGCCCGGTACCAGCAGCGCCGCCGCAGCCAGGGGAGGCGTGTCCGCCATCAGGCGCGCGCCGCCCGCGCAGGCCAGGCCCATGGCGGCCGCCGCAGTCAGCGTCTTGGCCAGGAAGGCGCCGAAGCCGGGACGGAAAGCCCCGGGCACGCGCCTGGCCAGCAGCAGCGCGAAGCCGGCTCCCGCGGCCAATGAGCTGATGGAAGTGGCCAGTGTGAGTCCCGGCGCGCCCATCGAGGGGGCCAGAGCGAAGCAGAGTGCCGCGTTGAGAGCCACCTGCAGGCCGACCACCCACAGGGGCGTGATCAGGTCTCCCAGCGCGTAGAAGACCGAGGCCGCCAGCTTGTTGAAGGCGTAGCCGGCAAGTCCCACCGAGAGGCAGGTCAGGACGGCCGCGGTCAGCGCGCTCATCTCGGGCGTGAACCTGCCATGCTCGAAGAGGGCGCGCGTGACCGGCATAGCCAGGGCCAGGAGGCCGGCCGTGGCGGGCAGAATAATGACCGCCGTGAGCCGGAAGGCCGAGTCCAGCGTCGAACGGAATTTATCCGGGTCTCGCTGCAGCAGGCCGCCGGAGAGGGAGGGCAGCGCCACCGCGGCCGAGGCCGCGGCGAACAGCGAGACGGGGAACTGGGTCAGCCTGGCCGCGTTATAGATGGCGGTTATCGAGCCGGCCTCCATGAAACTGGCGAAGAAGGCGTTGACCAGCAGCGAGAGCTGGTCCTGCGCGGCGGCCAGCAGCGCGGGCAGGGACATGGCCAGCAGCCTGATGGCGGCGGGGTTGGACAGCGGGTTGGATAGTTTGGGCAGGTAACCCGCCCGCGCGGCGGCGGGCAGCAGGATGGCGCATTGCAGCAGGCCGGAGGCGGAAGCCGCCGCGGCCAGGCCGATGATCTTCTGCTCCATCGTAAAATCCGCGCCCAGGGGCGAAGCGGCCAGCCCGAGATAGGCCAGCACCGCGGCCGAGAAAGAGGCGGCGGCGGCCTGCGGCAGGAAGAACCTTTTTTCTGCGTTGAGCGCCCCCTGCAGCATCGCCGAGGCCGCCACAAGCACCACGTGGGGCAGCAGCACGGCGGTCAGCAGAACGGTCAGCCCCAGCAGGGCCGGGTCGGAGGCAAACCCCCGTGCCGTCAGCAGTACCAGCTCGCGCCTGAATATGAAGGCGGCCAGGCAGAGCAGGGCCGAAGCTCCCAGCGCCAGCGTCCAGGCGGCCGAGAAGAACTCCCGGGCGCGGCCCGCGTTCTTCTCCGCCGCCAGCGCGGGCACGAAGGCCGCGTTGACCGAGCCTTCCCCTACCGTGCGGCGGAAGATGCCGACCACGCGGAAGGCGGCGTAATAGGCGTCGGAGAGCCAGCCGGCGCCGAAGAAGGCCACCATGGCGGCGTCCCTGGCGTAACCGAACACCTTTGAGACCAGCGACCCTGAGGCGAAGCGCAGGACATGGGAGCCGAAGGAGGGCGAGCGGTTCAAGGTTGATTCGGGGGGCATAAAAATAATAAACTATACGCCATATGGCTAAGCTAAAGACCGGTCGGCACACCAGTGCCATCAAAGCGTGGAGGCAGTCCGAGCGCCGCGCCGCCCGCAACAGGGGCGTTAAATCCAGGATCCATGACGTTTCCAGGGAGTTCAATGCCCTTACCGCCAAGAAGGACATAGAGGCCGCCCAGAAACTTCTGCCCAAGGTATATTCTCTCCTTGACAAAGCCGCCAAGAAAGGGACCATACACTGGAAATCCGCGTCGCGCAAGAAGGCGAGGATCGCCCAGCGCGTCCGCAAGATAGCGCAGAACCCGTCCTGAGCTCAGAAGCTCCAGCCGGCGCGCGCAGGGGAAACCCTCCGCGCGCCGCCGTTATTTGTCCCTCTCGCCGGCACGGGAGGGCTCCTCATTTAATGATCGAATATATCACGCCGCGTATGACCAGGGACGGGTCCCTGCCCGAGGACGACTTGAGCAGCGTCTCGGCCTCCAGGCAGAGACGCAGCGAGTCGGCCAGACGCTCGTCGCTGTAGAGGCGTGCGGCCGACGCCATCGCCTTCATATAGCCGCCGCCCCAGCCGCCGTACTGTCCTCCCCCGCCCTGCTTCTTAAAGCGCAGCAGCCTCTCGAGCGACCCCGACACCCTGTAGAGTATGCCCAGCGGCTCCTCGCCATCGGCCAGCATCCTGTCCAGTATGTCCGAGGCGCGGCCGCGGTCACGGTCCATGAGCGCGTTCGACAGTTCGAAAGGGCCCAGTTCCCGGGAGAACCCGGCTGATTCCGCCACGTCCTCCTCGGTGATATGTCCCTTGCTGCCGTGGCGCAGCAGCGCCAGCTTCTCCGCCTCCTGGCGCAGCGCCAGCGAGTCGGTGCCCACGATGTCCACCATCATCGCCGCGGCCTCGCGCGACGCGGTCAGGCCGTCGCGCTGAAGCATGGCGGCGAAGAACGACATCGCCTCGGCGGGAAAAAGCGGCTTGAATGATACCGCGGCGCCGGCCCTGGCGCAGGGGTCGTAGAGAGGATCGGCCTTATCCTGCTTCCTGTCCGAGATCATCACGAGCGAGGCGTCCGGGTTGGGGGAGTCCAGGTACTCCCGTATCGAATCCATCTCGTCGGCGTTGGCCTTGTCGGCGGCGCGCAGGATGACCAGCCGCCTGTCGGCCGCGGCCGGGGGGGTCATCGCCTGCAGGATCGCCTCCCTGGAGCCGCCTTTGCCGGCCGTGAACTCGGAGAAGTTGAACGCGTCCGGCTTGAGGCGGGCCGTCAGCAGCTCCAGGGCCTTTTCCTTGAGGAACTTCTCCTCGCCGCACAGGTAATAGACGGGGCGGAGCTTGCCGCTCTCCCATTCCGCCCTGAGCTGTTCCTGCGTCAACGCCGGCATGTTCAGGGGGCCTTGGCCGGTTCAGACCTGTCCCCGGGGATCTTCTTCTGGGAGGCGCTGCCGACGGAGCCGAAGCCCTCGACGGTGCGCTTCACTATGTCCTTGGCTAGCAGCTCCCAGAGGAACTCCCTGGCCGATTCTTCGGTCAGGCCGCCGGGCATAGTGGGCGCGGAGTACATCTTTGTCGCCTGCATGGCCGGCTCTTCCCAGAGATAGCGGTTGGCCGCGCGGTCGAGCAGGCGCATATGCACCAGGACATTAAGCTTATAGACGGTGGGGACCAGGTTCACGTCGTATTGTAGCGGGGTGAGTATGTAATGGGTTATCTCCCCCACGATGACGCCCTCGGCGCCGCCCTCCTGCACCACGCCGTACTCGCCGTTCTTGAGGAACTCGTCTATGACTTTCAGCGTCAGCTTTTCCTCGAGGCCGAACTGCGGGGTCTTGTTGATGAAAGGCCGCACGGCTATGCGCTTGATATGCTGCGGCAGTTTCTGCTCCGCCGGCCGGTAGACCATGTCGGGCCCGCCGGCGCAGGCCGCCAGCAGGAAAACCGACGCAATCGCTGTCTTTTTCATGAATGTTCCCCTTTATCCCCTTCTCTCCGTCATTTTACCACTATGCTCACCAGGCGGCCGGGCACGACTATCGTCTTCACGATGGTCCTGCCGGCCGTGTGCGGCGCCGCGGCCTCCAGGGCCAGGCGCTTGAGCTCCTCCTGCGGCGTGGTCTCTTTCACGCGCAGACGCTCTTTGATCTTGCCGTTTATCTGCACGGGTATCTCAATATCCCGGGAGGCTATCACGGACTTGTCGGCCTCGGGCCACGGGCGCGCCATCAGCGTGCCCTGCCCGCCGGCCAGCTCCCACATCTCGTCGGCTATATGCGGAGCGAAAGGGTGCAGCAGGGTAATAAAGGTTTCAAAGTCTTCCCGGGCGGTTTCTTTCTGCTCGGTCAGGCGGTTGAGATACACCATCAGCGCCGAGATCGCGGTGTTGAATTTGAGCGCCTCTATGTCCGCGCCCACTTTCTCTATGGTCTGGTGTCGCAGGATCAGGTCCGGGCCGGACGCTTTGGCGTCCGTCAGGGAGCCGCCCCGCTCAAGACCCAGCGAGTAAGCTCGTTTGAGGAAGCGGTAGACGCCCTCTATGCCGCGCACGTTCCACGGCTTGGAGTCCTCCAGCGGACCCATGAACATCTCGTAGAGGCGGAACGCGTCGGCACCGTAGCGTTCGCATATTTCGTCGGGGTTGATCACGTTCTTCTTAGACTTAGACATTTTTTCCACCATCGGTTTAAGGGTTTCCCCGTCGTCCGTCCTGGCGGTGCCGTCCTCGGCTATCTCAAGTTCCTTGTACGGCCTGTAGACGCCCTTCCCGTCGCGGTAGGCGTAGGAAAGTATCATACCCTGGTGCACCAGTTTTTTGAACGGCTCCGTGGTGGAGACATGGCCCAGATCGAACAGAACTTTGTGCCAGAAACGGGCGTAAAGCAGATGCAGGACGGCGTGCTCGGTGCCGCCGATATAGAGGTCCACCGGCATCCAGGCCTTCTCCAGTTCCGGGTCTACGAAAGCCTTGTCGTTCTTCGGATCGATATAGCGCAGGTAATACCAGCAGGAGCCGGCCCATTGCGGCATGGTATTGGTCTCGCGCTTGCCGGGACCGCCGCAGGAGGGGCAACTGGTGTTCACCCAGCTGTCTATCGCTGCCAGGGGGGATTCGCCGGTGCCGGTGGGCTCGTACTTCTCCACTTCCGGCAGCAGCAGCGGCAATTCGCTTTCTGGTATCGGCACTATCCCGCACTTCTGGCAATGTACCAGCGGTATCGGTTCTCCCCAGTAGTGCTGGCGGGAGAAAACCCAGTCGCGCAGCTTGAAATTCACCTTGGCGCGGCCTATGCCCTTCTCCTCGAGCCAAGCCGTTATTTTTTTCTTGGCTTCCGGGGTGGGCAGGCCGTCTATGATGCCGGAGTTTATGGCGGTGCCGTCCTCGCAGAAGGCGCCCTCGCCTTTCCAGTCCGCGGGGGGCTCGAGCACTTCTATGATCTTCAGGCCGAACTTTACCGCGAACTCATGGTCGCGGTCGTCATGGGCGGGCACGGCCATGATGGCGCCGGTGCCGTAGGTGGTCAGCACGTAGTCGGCCGTCCAGATGGGAAGTTTTTCACCGTTGACCGGGTTGACAGCGTAGGCGCCGGTGAAGACGCCGGTCTTTTCCTTGGCCAGCTCGGTGCGCTCCATGTCGCTCTTGTTCCCGGCGGCCGCCGCATAGGCTTCCACTAAGGCTTTTTGTTCCGGGGTGGTGAGTTTCGCCGTCAGCGGATGCTCGGGGGCGATCACCATGTAGGTGGCGCCGTAAAGGGTGTCGGGGCGCGTGGTGAAAACGGTCAGTTTTCCGCCGTCGGGCAGGGCGAAATCCACTTCCGCGCCCTCGGAGCGGCCTATCCAGTTTTTCTGCATCAGCATCGTGGAATGCGGCCAGTCCGTGCCGGCCAGGTCTGCCAGCAGGCGGTCGGCGTAGGCGGTGATCCCGAGCATCCACTGCCTGAGGTTCTTCTTTTCTATCGGGGTCTCGCAGCGGTCGCATTTGCCCTGGTAGACCTCCTCGTTGGCCAGGCCGGTCTTGCACCTGGGGCACCAGTTTATCGGGCTGGTCGCTTCATAGGCCAGGCCTTTCTTGAACAGCTGCAGGAAGATCCACTGGGTCCAGCGGTAATAGGCCGGATCCGTAGTGTAAATCTCCCGGTCCCAGTCGTAACTGAAGCCGAGAGAATTTATCTGCCGTTTAAAAGTCGCGCAGTTCTTTTCCGTGGTTATGCGCGGGTGTACGCCGGTGGAGATGGCGTAGTTCTCGGCGGGCAGGCCGAAGGCGTCCCAGCCCATCGGGTGCAGCACCTCGAAGCCCTTCATGCGCTTGTAGCGGCACAGGATATCGGTGGCGGTGTAGCCTTCCGGGTGGCCCACGTGCAGGCCGTCGCCCGACGGGTAGGGGAACATGTCCAGGCAGTAGAACTTGGGCTTGCCGGGCAGGCGCTCGGTCCTGAAAGCGTTCTGCTCCTCCCAGCGCTTCTGCTGTCTGGCGTCTATTTCCTGGAAGGTCCTGGCATTGGTCCCGGTATTCACTCTGAAGCCTCCGTCGTGCCTTGCTTCGCGCGGTCGAAAATTATCAGCAGCCCGTCGGGCTGCGGCTCTATCCTGTACCTGTCGGAATCGGCCCCTTCGGGTATGGGTATTATCTTGTCGAACTTCTTCGCCCTGGCCGGCGGCCTGCCCGGCGGCTGAAGTTTCGCGGCGTCCTCGCAGTGGGAGTTTTTGCGCATCTGGGCATGGGCGGGCGCGCAAAAAAAGACCGCTAGGACGAGCGAGAGGGTCCGCATATCCGTTTATTTTACAAAATAAGGGGAGCGTGAGAGGGCGTCACAGCCCGTCGGCGAGCTTTTCGGCTTTGCGGTGCATGGCGGCGCGCCGGGCCGCGGTATCGTCGTCCATGCCGGCCAGATGCAGGGCGCCGTGCAGCGCCAGCAGGAGCAGTTCGCGGTCCAGCGGGTGGCCGAGCTCTCGCGCCTGCCGCCGGGCCTGCGGCAGGCAGACGAAAATATCGCCGAAAGGTGAGGACCACCCCTTGGAGCGGCCTCCGGTGGAGGCCGCGTGCGGTCCGCAAGGCCGGAGAAAGCCGCTATGCGGCTTATCGGAGGCAGGATCGGGGCAAGCTTGATAATTGAAGGCGATAACGTCGGTGCGGTGAGACTTGCCGAGGAAGGACTTGTTCAGGCGTATTATCTCCGGCCCTCCGACGAAGACCAGGTTCACCTCGCCGCGGGCCCGCGGCAGGGCCTTCCTGACCGCGCGGGCCAGCAGGGCCGACTTGCGTTTTGGCGCCGGGCCGGGATCGGCCTTGAAGACGACGTTGACAGAGAACTTCACGCGGAGGGGTGCTCCTTCTCCCATTTCTCGTAGGCCGCCAGTATGGACTTCACCAGCGGGTGGCGCGCCACGTCGCCCGCGTCGAAGTCCACGAAGCGCGCGCCGCTCACGTCCCTGAGTATCTCGCGCGCCAGTACCAGGCCAGAGCGGTCTTTTTCTTTGAGGTCTATCTGGGTGATGTCGCCGGTGATCGTTATTTTGGAGGCCGTGCCCATTCTGGTCAGGAACATCTTCATCTGCTCGGGCAGGGTGTTCTGCGCCTCGTCGAGGATGATGAAGGCTTTCTCCAGCGTGCGGCCGCGCATATAGGCCAGCGGCACGGTCTCGATGACCTCGTCATGCCGCAGGTACCGGAACTTCTCCGGGCCCAGCAGCGAGTGGAAAGCGTCGTAAAGCGGCTTAAGGTAAGGGTGTACCTTCTCCGATACGTCGCCGGGCAGGAAGCCCAGTTTCTCGCCGGCCTCCACGATGGGGCGGGTGAGTATGATGCGGTGGACCTTGCCCGAGCGCAGCATGCGCAGCGCGCAGGCCGCGGCCAGGTAGGTCTTGCCCGTGCCGGCGGGGCCGGTGGCCACCACCAGGTCGCTCTCCTCCATCGCGCGCACATAGGCGGCCTGGTTCGCCCCGCGCGGATAAATAGCCTCTCCGTCGGGGCCCATGAAGACGGCGCCGCCCGGCGGGCGCTTCTCGGAGGGGACCTTGAGGTCCTTGGGCGCGATGCGCGCCGCGGCGGAGTCCTCCAGGACGGCCTTCAGCCTGGCCAGAGCTTTGTCCGCCGCCGAGGTGGAGCCTTTTATGGTGAGAGTGGCGCTTTCGCTTTCGGGATGATGATGGACGAAGATCCTGACTTTTAGCTCCTTCTCCAGCCGGTGCAGGCTTTCGTCGGCCGGGCCCAGGAGGTCCATTATCTCGTCGAGGTTCTTAAGCCTGAGTTTTTTTGAGGTCATACTCGTTCCTCATGCCCGCCGCCGTCAGGAGCGCCGCGAAAGCCTCGCGGAAAGCCCGGGTCTCTTCCGTCCGGCCTTTCTCCTCCAGCCGTTCCGAGAGGACCATGCGCAGTTCCGGGGCGTGGGCCGTGAACGGAGGCTTCGAAAAAAGTTCCAGCCAGGCGGAGGCGAAGGCCGCGGCCGGGTCGCTGCGCTGCAGCAGGAGGCGCAGGTGCGCCACGGCCTGCCTGCAGGCTTCGTGCGCCGCGGGAGGCGGTGCTCCCGCGCTCTCCGAAAGACGGGCCAGCAGAGCCGGCAGCGACGGGTCCTGCAGCCTGGCCGGGGCCAGGCGCCGGAGTTCCGTCAGCCAGCCCCGCTCGTCGGCGGAGGGCTCTCCGCCGGCCAGCCCGGCGGCGGCCGCCAGCCAGCCCGCGTCGCCGGGCAGATCGCGGGCCGGGAGCCGCACGGGAAATCTTTTTCCGGCCAGTTCCAGTACCTCCCGGGCCGAGCCGGCGCCCGGCAGGCCTGACAACAGGGAGGCGGCGGAGGCCGGGTCCGACGCCGGCGCGGCAAGGCAGAAGGCGCCGTCACCGGCGGGTATCACGGCCAGCGTCGCGAACTCCCCGTTCGCCAGCGTGTCCCGGTTCTCCACCCTGAGGCAGGCGGCGTAGAAACGGGTGCCGTCCTTTTCGAACCGGTCCTCGTAATTGACCAGTATATGGAACCTGCCAGGTCGGGGGGGCTGTGGCAGCCCCGCGGCGAGAAAAATAGCTTTTTCGCAGGCCGCCTGCGCCGGGCCGAACCTGAAATCGGCGGCCGCGGCCAGGAAATCCCCGCCCGCGCCTTTCTCCCCGGCTTCCAGCGCGGCCGCGAAAGCGTCCGCCGGGTTGTCCCCGAAGCCGGCGGCGGCGTCGCAGGCCGCGGCGGCCCAGAGGCGCGCGCCGCGGGCCGCGGGACCGTTCATATCGTCGAAGAACCAGGCGTCGCTGTCGAGCGAAAGCAGGCGGCTGCGCTGCATGTGAAGTAATTTCATGGCGGTCCTGGCCTCGGAGGGCCGCGGCTGCCTGCCGAAGGCGGCGGAAAGGAACCTGCGGGCTTCGTGCGGGTCGGGGCAGGCCAGGGCGCGCCCGGCCGCCTCGAAGGCCCCGGCCGGGTCCGTGAACAGCGCGGCGGCCTCACGGTCATATATCCCGGTGACGCGTTCCTCCAGCAGGGAGGCGGCGGCGCGCAGGGCGGACCGCCATTTCACCGGCCGCCGCGGGTCCGAGCCGGCGCGGCAGGAACATTCACCGGCCCATCTCTCCACGCCGTGCGGGCAGGAGGAGGCGGAGGGGGATACTACCGAGACCTCGTAGGAGGGGAGGTTGTCCCTGAGGAAAGAGGCGAAGTTTGTGAGGGCCCAGCGGCCGCTCTTGTGCACGGAGGACAGGAACCCGGCTAAGCGGGCGCCGGCGTCCGGATGGCGCCGGCAGTGGCGTTCCCAGTCGAAAGCGCAGGCCGCCAGGGCGGAACCTTTGCCGGCCGGCAGGGCGGCGTCAACGGCCGCCGCGAATTCCCCGGGCGCTCCCATGCCGTCGTGCAGCAGGCCGGCCAGGCGGGGGCTTGAGAAGAATACGGACAGAGAGCCGCCTTCCGGCGCGCGCCACTCGTAAGGAACTGAAACGTCCAGGCTGTGCGCGTTGGCGGGTTCCCATTTGCCAATGCTCTCTTTGCGGAAGGCGTGGGCCTGGGCCGGCGCCAGGACGGTGAAGGAGACGCCGGCCGCGCAGAGCGCGGCGAGCGTATCGCCGTCGGCGGCGGTCTCCGGCAGCCACATGCCGGAGGCCTTCCGCTTGAACTTGTGCTCGAAATAGTCCAGGCCCCACCGTATGGCCGCGCGCTTGTCGCGGGCCGAGAGCAGCGGCAGTATCGCGTGGGGCCAGGGGTGGGCCAGAGCGGAGCCTTCGCCGAAGTTCCTGGCGGAGCGCCGGTCGGCCTCGGCGAAAGCGGAAGGCAGCTCGGGGAAGAAGGCGTCGAGCCAGTCCAGCAGGCGGGGGGAGATGTCGAAGCTGACGCGCTCGTAGCAGTCAATGAAGCTCTCCGCCAGGGCGGCGCGGTCCCGGCGCCCGGTACGGGGACACCATGCGGCATGGTATCCCCCGCTGACGCAGGGGAGGAAGAGCGCGGCGGCCGACCGGTGGTTCAGGTCGTGCCAGGGACGGGCCGAAGGGTCGCGCTCCCAGTTGCCCGTCCAGGGGTTTTCGACCGCCTGGCCCCGGAAGTGGGCGTGAAGACAGAAGAACTTGCTCTTCATCGCTGCGCGAGGCTCAGTCCCACTTGGAGATGCCGCGCGGTATGACGACTATGCCGTCGGGGTCGATGTAGTGGCGCTGCGCGTCCTTCTCCGCGTCGTAGCCGATGACGCTTTTGGGTTCGATGGTATTGAAGCGGTCCATGATGACCTTGCGCAGGCGCGAGCCGGCCTTGATCTCGCAGCCGTCCATGATGATGCAGTCCTCAAGGTGGCATTTCTCGTGTATCTTCACGTGGTTGGAGAGGATGCAGCGCTTGAGCGAGGACTGGTTGATGACGCAGCCGTCGGAGATCATGCAGTCCTGCAGGTTGGATTCGATTATCTTGGCCGGCGCGGCGTTCTTGCGCGCGTCCTGTATCGCCCACTGGGGATTGTTGAGGTCCAGCTTCGGCCTGGCTCCGAGCAGGTCCATGTGCGACTGCCAGAAGGCGTCGATGGTCCCCACGTCGCGCCAGTAGTTCTTCTCCTCGTAGGCCTTCACGCCCGCCAGGGACTGGGAGGCGAAATTGTAGGCGAAGACGCGGTAGCGCTTGTGGATGTTGGGCAGTATCGTCTTGCCGAAGTCCAGGCCCTTGCTGTCGCCGGATTCCTCGTGCAGGATCTTCACCAGCGCGTCGTAGCTGAAGATGTAGTTGCCCATCGAGGCGAAGGCGTGGTTGGGGTCGCCCGGGACGTGCTTGGGGTTCTTGGGCTTCTCCTCGAAGCCGGTCACCCGGTTCTTGGCGTCCACCAGCAGAGTGCCGAAGCGGGAGGCCTGTTTCAGGGGGACCGTGATGGCCGAGATGGTCACATCCGCGTTGCTCTTGACGTGGAAGTCTATCATCTTGCGTATGTCCATGCGGTAGATGTGGTCCGCGCCGAACACGGCCACGAGGTCGGGCTTGTAGTCGTTGACCAGGTTCATGTTCTGCTTGACGGCGTCGGCCGTGCCGCGGTACCAGACCTCGCCGAGGCGCATCTGCGGGGGGACGACCGTGATGAAGTGGTCCTTGGTCATGCCGCCCGTGTTCCAGGTGTTGCGCAGGTACTCTATCAGAGACTGCGAGAGGTACTGCACCAGCACGTAATTGGAGTAGATGCCGGAATTGATGAAGTTGGACAGCACGAAGTCGATTATGCGGTATTTGCCGCCGAAAGGCACGGCCGGCTTGGACCGCTCCTTGGTGAGCGGGTACAGCCGCTCTCCCTTTCCCCCCGCCATGATTATCCCCAGTGTTCTCATATCAGCTCCTTGTTTCAGCCGAGTCCCCCGGCGTCCCCCCGGGCGCTTCAGTTTATAGCGTCGAGTATGTCGCGCAGGTCCCTGCCCACGCAGAAGAATACCGGTCTGTCCAGCGAGGTATAGCGCTTGATGCGCTGCTCGCGCAGTTCCTTGGTGGCCGCGGCCAGGTCGGAGAGCGAGCGGGCCTCGCGTACCACCACCATCTCCTGCTCGTCGAGGCCGTACGACATGAACATGTTCTCCTGTATGTCGGAGTGCTTTGCCAGCACGCGGAGCCGTTCGTTCTGCAGCGAGGTCCTCTCGTCTTCCGAGAGGTCGTACCAGGAGTGGGTCTTGATGACCGGGTGCAGCAGCATGTACTTGTGCCGGCCGAAAAGGTCCCTGGGCAGGAAGCCGAAATCCAGGTCCTTGCGCTGGCCCTCGGGGAGGGAGTGTATGCCCAGGAAAGAGTGCGTCGGCGTGAGGTAGCGGCCTATGCCGGCGGAGAACGTCCTGGCGCAGAGCTCCTGCAGGAAATCGAGGTCCTGGGACATGCGCCAGAAGAGGACGTCGCAGTCGGCGCGCAGGCCGGAGACCAGGTAGGTGCGCAGGAAGATCTTCTCCTGGCAGGAGGCCACCAGGTTCTCGAACTCCTGCTTGGCGGCGATCTTCTCGTTGGAGATCAGGCGCCTGAAGGCCGGGTCCAGCTTCAGGAACATGAAACTGGAATAGGCGAGGTTAGGGCTTTTTTTTGCTTTTTCCATCCGTTCTCTCCTGTACTTTGTCCTTGGCGGGGACACCACGCGGCCTGGTGTCCCCTGCGGGGAGCTCCGGCAGCAATATCACGTCGCCTCGGCGGGTTATCTCCGCCTCTTCGAAATTCATCAGACCGGTCTCTATTTCCGTCATCAGGTATTTCCGGCCGTTCTTTTCCACGATAGCCTGCCTCGGGGCTATCTCGACCCCGGAGGCCTTGCCCAGCAGGATGTCGCCGTCGAACTGGTGGCCGATGCGGATCTTCTCCTTTATCTGGTCGGTCTCCAGCCACAGGCGATAAAATCCCGGTTCTTCGGTCAGCGGGACGACGCCGGTGACCCTGGCCGTCAGCCTGACGGCGGGGTCCCTGGCGTAGCGGACGGCGGCGGTCATGCCCGCGCGGGGGGGATAGTAAAGGCGCTCGGTGTTCCTGCCTATGACCAGTATCTTCCTGGCGACCGAGAAAAGCCTTTCCCCGTTGGTCACCGTCTTCTTGGGCGCCGTGTGCACGGCCGAGATTATCCCGGTCTGGTCCGGGTTGACGTCGTAAATCTTGTATACGCCCTTCCAGCGCTTCTCCATCTGCGCCCTGTTGTCCTGGCCCGTGTAGTCTATCATCGCCGCCATTTCGCTGGAGACCATTCTGGCGAGCGAGGTCTTGGGAGTGATGAAGTCGAACAGCTCTCCGATTACTTCCTCTATCCGCCCGTCGAAGGGGGAGTAGACGTCATAGACGTCCTGGGCGGTGGCGATACCGGAGAATTTGGCGTAGAGCTCCATGTCGCCGCGGCGTATCCCTCCTTCCTGCGGCTTGAAAACCACCGTCTGGGCGGAGGCCTGGGCGGCGGCCGGTCGCAGTGCTCCCGGCACCGACTGCGGGCATAGCCGCCCTGTTCCGGCCAGCAGCAGTGCCGCCGCGAACAAGGCAGGCCTACTTGTCATTCAGCCTCCGGTGCGCCGCCCAGGTCCACGGCATCTTCTCCCGGAAAATTTCAGCTATGGCCTCGGCGTAGCGGCGTATCTCCAGCTGGGCGTGCTTGTCCAGGCGCAGGTCGAGGAAATTGAGCAGGGCGCGCGCGTTTATGGTCCAGTAGAACTGCGTGTACTGCGAGACCGGCAGCACGCCGCGGGCCATCTCACGGGCGACGCCGGCCTTGAGCAGCGCGGAGTAGGCCGCGTAGGAAGCTTCTATGGCCGCCGCGTATTCCGCCGAGAGCTTCTTCTGGTCGAGCTTGCCCTCCACGGAGCCCTGGCGGTTGACCGTGTCCTGCGCCCTGAAAGCCTCGGGGATATAGAACTCGTCGTGCACCTCGGTATACCTCGCGCTGATCTCGCTGTAAGAGGCAATTCTGTGGCGAAACCACTGCCTGGCCACGAAGATGGGGCACTTGATGTGGAGCTGGAAGACGGAGTGTTCGAAGGGGGAGAAATGGCCGTGCTCCAGCAGGTACTCGAGCAGTTTGCGGTCGCGGTCCTCGCCCTTGGAGACCGAACCGAACGAGACGCGCGCCGATTCGACCGCGCGCATATCCCCGCCCATAAAATCGACCAGCTTCACGAAGCCCTTGTCGAGCACCGCCGCCGCGCCTTCCGGCGCCTGTATCTTAGTGCCTGCCATTACCCCTCCGGGCGGACTGGATTTTATCGGTCCGCGCGTTTAATTATATACTTTATACGACTTTACAGTCTATCCGCTCCGGAGAACCTTAATTTATGGGCAAAAAGACAGTGAAACCCCATCCCAGATACGCCGCCGCCGGCAGGGAACTCGCCGGCCTCTGCGGTATAATGCGCCGACTTTTGTCACCGGCGGGCTGCCCCTGGGACAGGGAGCAGACCCACCGCTCGCTGCTGAAGCATCTGCGCTCGGAGACGCGCGAAGTGGAGCGAGCGGTCCGGGCGCGCGACTGGGACAATCTGGAAGAGGAATTGGGCGACCTGCTGCTGCAGGTGGTCTTCCACGCCGCGCTGGCCGAGACGAAGGGCCGCTTTTCCATGCGCGACGTGGTCCGGGGCATAAACGCCAAACTGGTCCGCCGCCACCCGCATGTTTTAGGCGGCGAGAAGCTCCGCACCTCCGTCGAAGTGCTGGCCCGCTGGAACGTCATAAAGAAAGAAGAGAAGCGGGCCGCGACCGGCCGCCGGGGCCGCTGACGCCATGGACGCCGTCTCCGCCGCCGTAGAATTCCAGGGCCTGTCCGCGCTGGACTACGGCCTGCTGGGCGCCGCGGTGGCGGCGCTCTTCCTGATCTCTTATTTCAAGGGCCGCGAGGAGCGCGACACCCGCGACTATTTCCTCGGCAGCCGCAAGACGCCGGTCTGGGTCGGCACGCTCTCCTTCGTCGCCACCGAGATAAGCGCTATGACCATCGTCGGCATACCGCCGATAGGCTACATGGAGAACTGGCAGTACCTGCAGTTCTTCCTCGGCTCGGCGGCGGCCCGCGTAGTGATCGCCTTCGTCTTCATCCCGGCCTTTTATAAGTTCAACTGCACTACCATTTACGAATTCCTCCGGCACCGTTTCGGCGCCGGCACGCAGTACGCCGGCTCTTCCTTCTTTTTCGTGACGCGCCTTTTCGCCTCCGGCGTCCGCCTCTACGCGGCCTCGCTGGCGGTCTCGGTGATAATGGGGTGGGACCTGTGGCACTCGATATTATTCTTCACCGCGGTGAGCGTGATCTTCATCGGCTTCGGCGGCATCAAGGCGGTGCTCTGGACCGGCACCTTCGAGTCGATAATGTTCTTCGTCGCCGGGGCGGCCGTGGCTGGCTGGCTGGTCATGCATATCGACGGCGGCCTGGCCGGGGCCTGGCAGGTCGCCTCGGAAGCGGGAAAACTGTCGGTCTTCAACTTTGGCTGGGGCATGGAAAACCCCAACCTGCTGTGGGCCGCTCTGCTCAACGGCGTCTTCGGCTCGATGGCGGCCTTCGGCACCGACCAGGAGCTGATGCAGAGGCTGCTGACCCTGGAGACCAGGAAGGAGAGCCAGCGGACGATCCTCTACACCATCTTCACCAGCGTGCCGCTGACCTGGCTTTACCTGGGGATAGGCACCCTGCTGTATGTCTTTTACCGGCAGAACTCCGGCCTGCCGCTGCCCGAGAACGCCGACAAGATACTGTCGCATTTCACGGTGCACGTGCTGCCGTCGGGACTAAAGGGACTGGTGCTGACGGCGGTGGTGCTGGCGAGCATAGACTCGCCGCTGAGCTCGCTGTCGTCCTCCTTCGTGACCGACATCTACAGGCCGCTGATAAAAAAGGACGGCGACGAGCGGCATTATCTCTTCGTCTCGCGGGTGAGCGTGGTCTGTTTCGGCCTGCTGCTGGCGGTCATAGCCTGGGCCTGCTCCGCCGGCTCGGGCCGCATGCTCTGGCTGGCTTTCAAGATGAACGGCGTGACGGCGGGCAGCCTGCTGGGGGTGTTCCTGCTGGGCCTGCTGACGGCGCGCCGCTCCAACCGGGGCAATGTCGCGGCGATGCTCTTCAGTTCCGTGATGGCGGCCGTCGTGCTTTTTCTCTCGGAGAAGGGGACGCTGGCGCTGGGCTGGAGCTGGATCGTAGTGATAGGGACCTGCTCCACCTTCGCCCTGGCCTGGTTCCTCGGCCCCCTGCTGGACAAAGAAAAACCGAAGCTCAGCTCTTGAGCAGCTGCTCCTTGCGCTTCTTTATCTCGTCCTCGAGGTCCGACAACTTTTCCTTGGCGTTCTCCGCCGTCTCGTCCAGCCAGTCGTTGACCTTCTCGCGCGTGACCTTGCCGGATGACGGGGCCAGCAGCACTCCGGCCACGGCGCCCAGCACCGCCCCGAGAAGGAAAGAGGTAACTACTTCTCCGCTCCTGTCTGACATATCTGCCTCCCTGTTGACTTCCAGATCCCGCGGCCCTTTCGCGCCGCAAGAGCCAATTTATGTTATTATCCCGGCATTGTCAAATTCTATAATATCCTTAACCATGCGACAGCTCGCCGCCGCCATCCTGCTCCTGCCCGCTTTGCTCTCCCCGGCCCTGGCCTATAAGCACGACGACAGCCTGGGGGAGAAACTGCTGGGGGAGTTCCGCGCCGCGATAACCTCCCGGCGTACGGGCGCCGATTTCTACGCCCGGCTGGACGCCCGGCCGGAGTCGGCGGGGCTGCGCATACTCCTGCGGCGGGCGCCGGCCGGGCGGGTGGCCTGGTACGACCTGGCCGGGAACACGGTATATTTCAATACGCGCCACGTACAGGAATTCTTCGATATCAAGGGGTACCGCGATTCCCGCATAATCGAGATCCTTAACGTGGGGAAGGAGGCCCGGGCCGAATTCGTGAAGCGCGCCGACGCGCTGTTCCTGCACGAGCTGGTCCACGCGCTGCAGTCCTGCCTCTACCCGCGCTACCGCGCCGGCGAGGCGGACGGCAACCCCGTGGAGTTCGAGTACGAGGCTTATTTCACCGAGGACCTGTATTTTCACGAGAAGCTGGCCGACTCCCCCGAACTGCTGGCGGATTTCCTGGCCGGAAAGGAGCAGGACGTCTACACCAGCCATTCCCTGGCGGGGTACATCGAACTCTCGCTGGACGCGGACAGGTACCGCGAGTATATCCGTTCCCGCTACCTGCGCGACGAGGCCCTCGGCTACACCGAGCTGGAGGAGTCGGGCAGGCTGGCGCGTGCCCGCGCCGCCGATGAGCGCATAACCGCCTACGCCACGGGCGACGCCTCGGACTACGAGGCGGAAAAAGCCGCGGCCGCCGCGGCGGACGCCGAGAAGGCCGCCTATGACGCGTTCCTGGAAGACTTCTATACCTCCCGCTGGCCGGCTTTCAGCGCCGAGGCGCTGCTGCTGCTGGGCTCGGCCGGCCTGGAGGCCGGCAACTACAAGCTGGCCCTGGATTGTCTTGCACAGGCCGAAGAAAAACTGCCGCCCGGGGAGAAAACTCCCGCCGCGCGCGAACTGCGCACCAGGGGAGCCCTGGCTATCCTGCAGGCCGCCGCGCGTGTCAGGGACGGGGGAGGGAAGATGCCGGCCGGCGACCTGGCCGTGCTGCTCCGGTCGCTGGAGGAGGCCTCGGCCAGGACGGGCAGGCCTTTCCCCGCCGACCTGATCCCCGTAAGGCGCTCCGCCTACCTGAAGGCGCTCAAAAGCTTCTCCCGGCGCGCCTCGTCGGAAAAAGAGCCGGAAAAAAAGGCTTTTTACCGCGAGAACGCCGACTATTTTTTATCCGCCCTGGGCGGTCCCGCCGCGGCTGCAGATTCTCCTTGAACTGACGGGATTAAATAGGTAAATTATTTGAGTCGTGCGGCGGACGCCCAGCCCGGGCCGCCGAATAAAACGCCGGAGGCCGCAATGATTGACATAACAAAGAACATCGCAACAACACCCCGCCGCACCAAAGCGTCCGTTATACGAGAACTGCTCAAGACCACCAACCAGCCCGGGATAATCTCTTTCGCCGGCGGCCTTCCGGCCCCCGACCACTTCCCCTACGATTTCGTGGCCGACACCGTCAAAGAGATCATGGCCAAGAAAGGCCGGGTAGCGCTCCAGTACGGCCCGACGGACGGCCTGCCGGAATTCAAAGAGGAGTTCCTGAAATTCCTCAAAAAGTACGAGAACATAGACGCCAAACCCGAGAACCTCATCATAACCACGGCCAGCCAGCAGGCGCTGGACATGGTCGGCCGCCTCTTCATCGACGCCTCCGACCCGGTCATAGTGGAGAAGCCCAGCTACATGGGCGCCCTGCAGGTTTTCCGCTCCTACGGCGCCGAGTTCATCGGCGTCAAGCTGGAGGACGACGGCATAGCCGTGGACGAGCTGGAGGAGAAGCTGGCCTGGCTGAAAGCCCAGGACGAGCATTACAAGTTCGTCTACCTGGTACCTGACTTCCAGAACCCCAGCGGCGTGACCCTGTCCGGGGAGAAGCGCGAGAAGGTCGTAGAGCTTTCCGAGAAATATAATGTCGCCGTTATAGAGGACTCTCCCTACCGCCAGATCCGCTTCGAGGGCAAGGAGCCCAAGATGCTCTACCGGCTCGACAAGGAGACGCGCAAGACCGACAATATCATCTCGCTGTTCACCATGTCCAAGACCTTCGCCCCGGGGCTGCGCCTGGGTATAATACTGGCCCATGAGCAGATCGTAAAGAAACTGGAGATCCTGAAGCAGTCGCTGGACCTCTGCACCTCCAGCCTCAACCAGCTCATCGCGGCGGAGTTCCTGCGCACCGGCTTCTTCGAGAAGCATATCGAGGTCATCAAGAAGGATTACCGGATCAAGAAGAACACGATGGTGGCCGCGCTGGAGAGGAACATGCCCGAGGGAGTCACCTGGACCAACCCCGAGGGAGGCCTCTTCCTGTGGGTCCGCCTGCCGGAGCACATGAGCGCCGACGATATGTTCCAGGACGCGCTCAGGGAGAACGTGGCCTACGTGATAGGCTCGGCTTTTCATTCGGACGGCTCGGGTAAGAACACGATGCGCCTGAACTTCTCTTTCGCCTCGCCGGAACAGATAGACGAGGGTGTAAAGCGCCTCGCCTCCGCGGTGAAGAAGCGCCTCGTGGCCTCCAGCTAACGCCGCCGATGTCCTTCCAGCAGGAATTCGCCGCGGGTCTGCGCGCCGCCGGAGTGGTAGGGGCCGGCGGCGCCGGCTTTCCCGCCTACGTAAAGGCGGGGGGGCGGGCTGAATTCGTGCTGGTCAACGCGGCCGAATGCGAGCCGCTGCTGAAAAAAGACCAGAAGCTGCTGGAGCTCTACGCGGAAAAGGTCTTCGACGGTCTCGCGCTTATGATGAAGTCCGTGGGTGCTTCGTCCGGGATCTTCGGCATCAAGAAAAAACACGAGAAGGTAATAAAGCGACTGGAGGAGATAGCCCGGACCCGCCGCGATATCTCCGTCGGCCCGATGGGCGATTATTACCCGGCCGGCGACGAGCAGTGCCTGGTCGCCGAACTGACCGGCAGGATCGTGCCCGCCGGCGGCATACCGCTCGACGTAGGCTGCGTGGTCTGCAACGTGGAGACGCTCTACAACGCGGCCCGCGCCGGCGAGACCCCGGTGGTCGAGAAGTGGATAACGGTGGCCGGCGCAGTTAAGAAGCCCGCCACGTTCAAGGTTCCCGTGGGAGTGACCTACGCGGAAGCAGTTGAGCTGTGCGGCGGCGCGACGGTGAAGGACGCGGTCGGCATAGACGGCGGCCCCATGATGGGCAAGGTCATACCCGATCTCTCGACCATAATAAACAGGGCTTCGGGCGGTCTGATAGTCCTGCCCCGCGAACATCCCCTCATACAGAAGAAGTCCCAGTCCAGGGCGGTATTCTCGCGCATAGGCAAGTCCGCCTGCGATCAGTGCTCTTTCTGCACCGAGTTCTGCCCGCGCTACCTGCTGGGCCACCAGGTGCAGCCCCACCGCGTCATGCGCAGCCTTCTCTTCGCCGGCGGTCCGGACAAGAAGCTGCACAGCGAGTACGCGCTGGCCTGCTGCGAATGCTCGCTCTGCAGCCTCTACGCCTGCCCCGAGGGGCTGCATCCGCGCGAGGCCTGCGTGGCGGCCAAGGGCGACCTGCGGGAGCTGAAGACCGGGCTTAAGAATTCATCGCTGGCCGGCCGCTCGTCCAATAAAGCTCATCCGCTGCGCGATTTCCGCAAGGTCCCGGTCTCGCGGCTGGTAAAAAAGCTGGGCCTGGAGGACTACCTGAAGGACGCGCCTTACGAGGATTTCAGATACAGGCCGGGTTCGGTGCGCATACAGCTGTCGCAGCATATCGGCGCGCCCTGCTCGCCGACCGTGAAAGAGGGGCGGCGCGTGCGCCGGGGCGAGGTCGTGGGAGACCTGCCCGCCGATAAGCTGGGCTGCCCCGTGCACGCCAGCGTCGACGGAGTCGTGACGCGCGTCAATCATCTTTATGTCGAGATTAAGGCGGATTGAAAATGGCAAACAACCTTAGCGCCATAGGCGGCGTGGAACTTTCCAGCGTGGCGAAGGGCCTCGAGACCGCCGACGCGATGCTTAAAACCTCAGACGTGCGGATGCTGGTCTCTCGCTCCGTCTGTCCCGGCAAGTACGTGATACTGGTCTCTGGCGATGTCGGCGCGGTCAACGCCGCCGTCGATGCGGGCTCTTCGAAGGCCGCTCACGCGCTGGTGGACCAGTTCGTCATTCCCAACATACACCCGCAGGTCTTCCCGGCCATCGAGGGCACCGGCCCGGCCGGCGAGCTGGAGTCGCTGGGAGTGATAGAGTCCTTCTCGGTCTCCGCCCTCATCGAGGCCGCCGACGCCGCGGTCAAGGCCGCCGACGTGCGCCTGATCGAGATACGCCTGGCGATGGCGCTGGGCGGCAAGGCTTTCGTGACGCTGACCGGCAGCGTGGCCGCGGCCGAGACGGCCGTGGGGGCCGGCGCGGCCGTGGTGGCCCGGCGGGGGCTGCTCGTGGAGAAAGTGGTGATACCGCAGCCGCGCAAAGAACTTTTGGACGAACTGATCTAGAAACAGGGAGAAAATACATGGACCCGAACCGCAAACCTCTTATCGCCGGCAACTGGAAAATGCACATGACCGCCAGGGAAGCCGCGGATCTCGCCGCCGCCATAAACAAGGGCCTGGACCCGGACCTCAAACACGACGTGCTGCTGGCCCCGTCGTTCACCGGCCTGCACGCCGTCAGGGCCGCGCTCTCCGGCTCGAAGATCTTCCTCTCGTCGCAGGACGTGGCCTGGGAGGAGAAAGGCGCTTTCACCGGCGCCGTCGCCCCGTCGCAGCTGCTCGACGCGGGCTGTTCCCACGCCATCATCGGCCACAGCGAGCGCCGCAAGATCTTCCTGGAGACCGACGAGGTGATAAACAAGAAGGTGAAGGCCGCCCTCAAGGCCGGCCTGCTGCCCGTGCTCTGCATCGGCGAGACGCTCGAAGAGCGCGAGTCGCAGAAGACTTACCGCGTGCTCGAGACGCAGTTGACCGGCGCCTACGCGGGCATACCCGCGGCCGACGCGGCGAAGTGCGTGATCGCCTACGAGCCCGTCTGGGCCATCGGCACCGGCAAGACGGCCACGCCCGAACAGGCGCAGGACGCCCACACCTTCGTGCGCAAGCAGATGGAGCGGCTCTACGGCAGGGATTTCGCGGCGGCCGTGCGGATACTCTACGGCGGTTCGGTCAAGGCCGACAACGTGGACGAACTGATGGCGCAGCCGGACATAGACGGGGCGCTGGTCGGGGGCGAGAGCCTCAAGGCCGATAAGTTCCTGCGCGTGATACATTCGGCGTGTCAGCACGCAGGACACGGACTCGCGCGCATAGCGCGTCGGTCCTCGGCTCTCGCTCCTCGCGCTTACGATGCTCGGAGCTCCGAGGCGGTCCTGCTAAGCTGACACGCCGCCTCCCCCGGCTGTCTCCTTAAAAAGGCACCGGACAGGGGATTCCAATTATGGACGAGAAACTGGTAAGGGAAATAGTGGAGGACCTCAAGCTCAGGCAGGAGCGCAGCTCCATGCCGGTGCCCGTCGGCATCTCCAACCGCCACTTCCACATCACCAAAGAGCATTTCAAGGCGCTCTTCGGCGCCGACGCCGAGCCCTGCCGGTTCCGCCGGCTCCGCCAGCCGGGCTTCTACGCCTGCGACGAACTCATAACCGTCGAGGGACCCAAGGGCGCGCTCAAGAACGTCCGGCTGATAGGTCCCTACCGCCCCTACACCCAGATAGAGGTCTCGCTGGCCGACGCCAGGACGCTGGGCATAGACCCGCCCATACGCGATTCCGGCAAGCTCGATAACTCGCCGGGAGTTAAGCTGACCGGCCCGAAAGGCTCCGTGACCCTCGACCGCGGCGTCATACTTTCAAAGCGCCACATACATTTTCATCCGAAGGACGCCGAACGCATGAAGATAAAGGACGGCATGGAGGTGCGCGTGCGCTGCGGCCGCGGCGACCGCGCCGCCGTCTACGAAGGCGTCCTCTGCCGCGTCTCCGAAAAATACGCGTTGGAGTTGCACCTAGACACCGAGGAAGCCAACGCCGCCGGCCTGCGCAACAACGACCCCGCGTATATCGTCTGAATCTTTTTGCGGACCTAAATGCGAGAGAACCCCAAGATACTGCTGGTGAGGACGGACCGGATAGGAGACGTCACGCTGACCACTCCGGCCGCGGCGGCGCTGAAGTCGGCTCTGCCCGGGGCGCGTCTGCATTTCCTGGCCGGCGCCTACGCCCGGCCCGTGCTGGAGAAGAACCCGGCGCTCGAAAAGATAATGACGCTGGGGGGCTTCTTCGGAACGCTGCGGGAACTGCGCCGTGAGAATTACGACGCGGCGGTGGTCTTCTTCGTGGACTTCCGCTCCGCGCTGCTGCCGCTGCTGGCCGGCATCCCGCTGCGCGTCGGCCCGGCTTCCAAGGTCTGGTCGCTTTTTCTCAACCGCCGGATATCCCAGAATCGTTCACGGATAGAGAAGCACGAGGCCGACTATAACCGGGACCTGCTGGCCGGGCTCGGACTTCCCGTTACGCCCGCGCCGACGTCCGTGACCGTAACTCCCGAAGAGAAAGAGGCCGCCGACCGCGCCCTGGAGCGGGCGGGGCTGAAGCCGGGCGATTTCATGGTCGGCGTGCATCCCGGCAGCCGCGGCTCGGCGATGAACTGGCCGCCGGAGAACTTCGCGGCGCTGGCCTCGCGGCTCATGCGCGATCACGGGGTAAAGGTGCTGCTGACCGGCTCCGCCGCCGAGACCCCGCTGCTCGAGGAAATGGCGGCCTCCATGCCGGAGAGGCCCGTCGTCCTGCGCGAGCCCCTCGACCTGCGGCACTTCATGGCGCTGGTCGGCCGCTGCTTGCTGTTCGTCACCAATAGCACGGGTCCCCTGCATCTCGCCGTGGCCCAGAATGTGCCGACCCTTTCGTTCTTCCCGCCTATAAAAGTCTGCTCGCCGCGCCGCTGGGGCCCCTACGGCGGGGGGGTGAACAAGGTGCTGACGCCCTCCGGCCCCGAATGCCGGGATTGCTCCCGCGACAAGTGCGAGCGCTACAATTGCATGGCTGAAATAACCGTAGAGGCCGCTTACGCCGCGGCGGCTGAAATACTCGCCAGCCTGGGTCGGCCTTCGGCCCCGGATGGTCACGCATGAAGATGCTAAGTCTTGTCATCATACCGTGGAACAGCGGCCTGGCCGCCTACGCCTTCGACCAGGCGCTGGCGCTGCGCGCAGCCGGTCACGAAGTGATAATCGGTTCTCCCGCCGGCAGCGCCGCCGATAAATTCGCCGCCGCCAGCAACTTCCGGCACGTGAACGTGCCGGACCATAAGCATTTCGGACGCTTCCCGTCGGGCTTCGGCCGCCTTTTCTTCTTCGTCCGCCGCGAGGGAGTGGACGCGATAGTGGCGCATACCGGCCTGGCGCAGACCGTGGGCTGGCTGTTCCGCCTTTTCAGTCCCCGCCTCGCCCTGGTGCGCGTGAAGGCCGACGCCAGGCCCCCGGCCATCGGGCCGACCTTCGCCGGCGTGAACAAGGTTATTTCCGCTTCCGCGCACATAGAGAAGATGTACCTCGACGCCGGCCTGGAGCCGGCGCTGTCCGTCCTTATACGCCAGGCCATCGAGGTGCCGCCTTACGAACCGCCTCCCGCGCCCGCGCCTTTCCGCGTCGGCATACTGGGGCGGCTGGACCCGGTGAAAGGGCACGAGGTTTTCCTCAGGGCCGCGGCTTTATCACTGAAGGCCGGCCCCGGCGCCGAATTCCACATCGCCGGCGAGGACTGCAATGTTAAACGGGCGGACCTGGAGAGGCTGGCGGCGGAGCTCGGCATAGCGGAGAAGGTCGTTTTCCACGGCCGGCTGCCGGACACTCTCGCCTTCATGCGTTCCTGCCATGCGGGAGTGTCGGCCTCGCTGGGCAGCGAGGCGGTCTCGCGCGCGGCGCTGGAGTGGATGGCCGCGGGCCGGCCGCTGGTCGCCACCTCGGCGGGCAGCCTGCCCGAATTCACGGAGCCGGACCTGCTGGTGGCGCCCGGCGATCACGCGGCCATGGCCGGCAAGCTGGCCGGCCTTGCCGCCGACCCGCTGCGCGCGGAAGCGCTGGGCAGGGCCGCCCGCGAGCGCGCGGCCCGCGACTTTTCGCGCGAGGCGTTCGTAAAAGCCACCGCCGCCATTTTCAGCGCGGCCCCCGCGGGTATCTGATGGAATTCAATGCTGTTCCCCGGACTTTGAAATGAACGAAATAGTACAGGCGACGCTCGCGATAGGTTACGGCGGCCTGGAGCTCATAGCTCTCGAGTTCCACGAGTGGCTGCTGCGCAACGGCGTCCCCGCCAGGATCATAGTCGCCGCCGGAACCCCGCTGGAGAGGAACCTCCTTTCCCGGGGCTACCGCGACAGCACCGTATCGGTCGGCCGGTCTTTCCTGCGCTACCGCGCCGCGGCGGCGGCCATGAAGGAACTGGACCGGGACCGCGCCGCTTTCCTGATACACCGCCACCAGGACCTCAAAAGCCTTCTCTTTTACAAGCCTTCCGGGAAAGTCACGGTGCTTAATCACACCTTTTACGGGGTGAATAAAAAGGATCTTTTTCACCGCTTCATCTTCTCCAGGGCCGATCTCTGGATCGTCCTCACTCCCGCCCAGAGAGAGAACCTTCTGGACACGTCTCCCGTCGATCCCGGCAGGGTCGCTATTATCCCCAACGGGGTGGACCTGTCGCGCTTCTCTCCCCGCGAGTCGCTGAAATCACCCGGTCCGGAAGCCGGTCCCCTGCAGATCGGCATCGTCGCCCGGCTGGACCCGCAGAAGGGGCAGGACCTGGCCATAAGGGCGCTGGCCCTGCTGAAGAAGGATTTCCCCAGGCCGGTCCGCCTTCATTTCATCGGCGCCAATACCCCGGGCGAGACTCCCATGCGCCCCGTGCTGGACAAGCTGGCGCGCGAGCTGGGGGTGGAGGACAGTGTCGTCTACGACGGTTTCTTCAAAGACCTTTCCAAAAGGCTCCGTGAGCTCGCCGTGGTCTGGATGCCGTCCTGGAAGGAGACCTTCGGCCGCTGCATACCCGAGGCCATGGCTTCGGGTGTGCCGGTCGTCGCATCCAATGCCGGCGGCGTGCCGGATATAATAGAGGACGGCCGCACCGGACTGCTGTTCAGGACGAAGGACGCCGCGGACCTGGCGGAGAAGACCAGGCTGCTGCTCTCCGATCCGGACCTCTACGAGCGTCTGGCCGGCGCCGCCCTGGCGGACGCCCGGGAGCGCTACGATATCGAGAAGATCTGGCGCCGGCTCACGGAAGCGGTCAGGAACGGCAGGCCCTGAGCCGCCCGGGTTCTTGAACCGGCCTCAAAAATATATAATGATTCAATAGAGCGGTATCCCGATCTTGCGGTACCCGTTACAGGAGGACACAATGGAAGCACTCGGCATGATAGAGACCAAGGGCCTCATAGCCTGCGTGGAAGCGGCCGACGCCGCCGTCAAGGCCGCCAACGTCAAGCTGGTCGCTTACGAGAAGATCGGCTCCGGCCTGGTCACCATCCTTTTCAGGGGCGAAGTCGCCGCCTGCCGCGCCGCCTGCGATTCCGGCGCCGCCGCCGCCCAGAAGGTGGGCGAGCTGGTCAGCGTGCACGTCATACCGCAGCCGCACGGCGACCTGGAAGGCAGGCTCCCGATAACCGACAACAGGAAGAAGTAATTCCCGCCAGGGGAGAGGGCGCGCGGACCCGCGGGTCCCGCGCCTTCCCGCCGTTTTAACGGAGGACACATGTTATTCGCCAGAGTGGTAGGCAACGTCGTCTGCACCCGCAAGGACGACAAACTCGTGGGCACCAAGCTCCTGATGGTGCAGCCCGTCGGCCTGGACGACAAGCCCAGGGGCAACCCCCTCGTCTCCGTAGACGCTGTCGGCGCCGGCGAGGGAGAACTGGTCCTGCTGGTGCAGGGTTCCTCGGCCCGGCAGACCTCCAAGACCGAGAGCGCCCCGGTCGACTGCACCATCTTCGCCATCGTGGACACCATAGAGAAAGAGGGCAAGGTCGTCTTCAAAAAATCCGTGAACAAGATGCAGTAACGGGGGCCTTATGTCCATAAACGAGGAAGAACTCAGGAAGATAGTCGCCGAGGTCGTGAAGAACCTCGAGACCGCCGAGGGTACGCCATTGGGGACACCATTCCGCATGGTGTCCCCCGTGTCCTCGTCCGCCGGCCCGGTCTTCGACACCGTCGACGAGGCCGTGGCCGCCGCCAACCGGGCCCAGCCCGGCTTTCAGGATATGGGCCTCGAGGCCCGCGAAAAGATAATTTCCGCCATGCGCGAAGTCTCGCGCGCCAACGCGCGCCGCTGGGCCGAACTGGCCGTGGCCGAGACCGGCATGGGCCGCGTGGCCGACAAGGTCCTCAAGAACCTGGTCTGCGCCGACAAGACCCCCGGCGTAGAGGACCTGCGCGCCGTCGCCTATACCGGCGACAAGGGGCTGGCCCTCGTCGAGTACGCGCCCTTCGGCGTCGTCGCCGCCATCACCCCTTCCACCAACGCGGTGGCCACCATCATCTCCAACGCCATCGGCATACTGGCCGCCGGCAACGCCGTCGTCTTCTCGCCCCATCCCGCGGCCAAGGGCTGCGTGGCCGACGCCGTGCGCGTCCTTAACGATGCCATCGTCGCGGCGGGCGGCCCCGCCAACCTGGTCACCACCATAGCCAAGCCCACGCAGGAAGCCACCAGGCAGCTCCTTTGCCACCCGGACACGCAGCTGAACATCGTCACCGGCGGTCCGGCCATAGTCAAAGTCGCCATGACCGCCGGCAAAGCCTGCAAGACCATAGCCGCCGGCCCCGGCAATCCGCCGGTGGTCGTCGACGAGACCGCCGTTTTCCCCGACTGCGCCGAGCAGATAATAACCGGCTGCGGTTTCGACAATAACGTCCTCTGCATAGCCGAGAAGGAAGTGATAGTCACCGAGGCCGCGCGGACCCGCTTCCTCGAGGCCATGCGCAAGGACCATCGCGCCTACGAGCTCACCGGCGCGCAGATGGACCAGCTCTCGAAGCTGGCCATCCCCGAGCCCGGCCCGGAGCCCAAGGTCAACCGCGATTTCATCGGAAAGAACCCTTCCGTCATAGCTAAAGCGATAGGTTTGAACCTCTCGGACGATATCAGGGTGCTCTGGGCGGAAGTGCCCAACGACCACGTATTCGTGCACACCGAGCAGCTCATGCCCGTGCTGCCGGTGACCGTGGCCCGCGACATCGACGCCGCCATAGAACTGGCACGCCGCGCGGAGGGGAACAACCATCACAGCGCCGGGATGTACTCGACCAACGTGAAGAACATGACCAAGATGGGGAGGCGCATGGCCTGCTCCATCTTCGTCAAGAACGGCTGCACGCTGCACGGCCTGGGCCTGGGCGAGGGCTACGCCTCCATGTCCATCGGCACGCCGACCGGCGACGGCATCACCAAGACCAGCCATTTCGTCCGCCCGCTGCAGTGCAGCGTGGTCGGCGACCTCAGGATAGCGTAAGGAGAACCCAATGCAGGCCAATATTTCGATCGGTATGATGGAAACCTCCTCGATAGCCAAAGGCGTCGAGTCGCTGGACGCCATGTGCAAGGCCGCCGGCGTGGAGCCGCGGGTCCACCAGGCCATCTCCAAAGGCAAATATATAATCGTCATAGCGGGCCCCGTCGGCGAGGTCGAGTCCTCGCTGTCCAAAGGCGCCGAGATAGCCGGCAATACGCTCATCGCGCGCCACATCATCCGCAATGTCCACGCCGGCGCGCTGGCGGCGCTGAATAAAAAAGTGAAGCCCGCCAAACTGGAAGCCGTCGGCATAGTGGAGACCAAAGAGGCCCTGCCGGCCCTGTTCGCCGCCGACGCCGCCGCCAAGGCGGCCTTCGTCCACGTGGCCGAGGTCAATACCGGCAAGGGTATAGGCGGCAAAGGCTACTTCACCGTGACCGGAGAGGTCGGCGCCGTCCGCACCGCCGTCTCCGCCGGCGTGAAGGCCATCGGCGAGGACGCCGTCGTGAGCCGCATAGTCATCCCGAACGCGCACGAGCATCTCGGCGCGGTCATCTAGGAGACCTTATGAAGATCGTTATAGGCGCCGATCACGCCGGCTTCGAGGCCAAGGAGAAGCTCAAGAAATATCTCCAGACCCTCGGCCACGAGGTGACCGATTTCGGCTGCTATTCCGCCGAGCCCGTCGATTTTCCCGATATAGCCATGCTGGTCGGCGACGCCGTGCGCAAGCGCGAGTTCGAGCGCGGCGTGCTGGTGGACGGCTTCAACGGCGCCATGCCGCTGGCCGCCAACAAGATCCGCGGCATCCGGGCCGTGGGCGCCTACGACGTCATCTCCGCCCGCTTCGCCGCGGCGCACGAGGACTGCAACGTGCTCTGCCTGGGCGGCAAGACGCACGGCGAGCTGGCGCTGACTGAGATGCTGCGGACCTGGCTGACCACCCCTTTCGAAGGCGGCAAGTACCAGAAACGGCTGGACAAGATCACGGCGATAGAGCAAAGGTGCTGCTAGGACTGAAATGAAGCAGGCCAGGGTCATAGGAAGGGTGTTCTGCGCGCAACAGTGCTGCGGCATGGCGCAGAAGACGCTGCTGCTGGTGCAGCCGCTCGACTGGGTCACCGACGCCCCGTCCGGCGACCCGCTGGTGGCCGCCGACACCGTAGGCGCCGGCGCCGGCGAGACCGTCTTCTTCGTAGCCTCCCGCGAGGCCATAGTGGCCTTCGAGGGCTGGGAGGGAGAGACGGCGGCCAAGTCGGACCCGCCGCCGGTGGACGCGGCGATAGTCGGCATCATAGACGGCAAGAAGCTCATCTGAAGTCGCCCGTCGTACGGGGCGTGGATTGAAATATGTTCGTAGGAAAAGTCATAGGCAATGTCTGGGCGACCCGCAAGCACAAGGGGCTGGAAGGCTCTACGCTGCTGCTGGTGCGGCCCGTGGATTCCGCGGGTTCTGGCTCCTTCACCGGCGAGGCCACGCTGGCGGTCGACGGCGGCGTGGGCGCTGGCCCGGGCGACGTCGTGCTGGTCATGGACGAGGGCGGCGGGGCCAGGAAGATACTCAGGAACCCGGCATCGCCGGTCCGCACCGTCATCTGCGGCATCGTGGACCAGGTAAGCTGCATCAAAGGGGTAAAGAAATATGCGTGACGAAGACATAAAGAAAATAGCCGGCGAAGTGGCCAGGATACTCCGGTCAAAGGACGACTCCCTGCCGAAAGGCCGGAAGAGCCTGCCGCCCGAGGGCCGCGTCACGATGGGCAGCTCCGGCAAGGTCTTCTCCAGCCCGCTCGTCGGCGGCCAGCCCGCCAGCCGCGCCGCCGCCGGGGCTGGGGACGCCATGCCGCATGGCGTCCCCTGCCGCCTCGAGGAGAACACCTGCTCCGGGACCTGCCAGAGCTGCAGCCCGCTCAATAATTTCACCGCCCGGCAGGTCAAAGGCATGGGCGTCGAGCGCGTCAGCTTCTGCAATCCCGGCTCCGGCGCCTCCTCCATCGCCGGCATGATAGACCACACCCTGCTCAAGGCCAACGCCACGCAGGAAGAGATAGGCAGGCTCTGCGAAGAGGCCCGCAAATACAGGTTCGCCAGCGTCTGCGTGAACCCCGGCTATGTCGCCATGTCTTCCAGGCTGCTGCGCGGCTCCGGCGTGATGGTCTGCACCGTCATCGGCTTCCCGCTGGGCTCCACCACGCCGACCGTGAAGGCCATCGAGGCCCGCGACGCCATCGCCAACGGCGCCGACGAGATCGACATGGTCATCAACATCGGCGCGCTCAAGTCCGGCAACGACGCGCTGGTCCTCGACGACATCAGGGCCGTGCGCGAGGCCACCCGCGGCAAGTGCCTGAAAGTCATCATCGAGACCTCCTACCTGACGAAGGAAGAGAAAGTCCGCGCCTGCAGGATGGCCAAACAGGCCCAGGCCGACTTCGTCAAGACCTCCACCGGCTTCGGCTCCGGCGGCGCCACCGTCGAGGATATAGCGCTGATGCGCGAGACCGTCGGCCCCGGGATGGGCGTGAAGGCCTCGGGCGGCATCAAGGACGCCAGGGCCGCCGAGGACCTCATCAAGGCCGGCGCCACCCGCCTGGGCACCAGCGCCAGCATCGCCATAGTTTCCGGCGGCCAGGCCGCCGGGCAGTACTAGGCCGACGCCGGCGTTCCGTCCCGCGCCCCTTGACAGATGTATCATTTGTGATACAATATAGCAGGAGGCAGCCATGAAAACCATTCCCATCAAGAACGATCTCCTGGGTATCGTGGCCTTCGGCAGTATTATCGGCAACCTGGCCCAGGCCGGGGAGATGAAGTCCGTCAAGGCGCAGCTCGGCCGGCTGGCCGCCATGTATAACAATCTGGTGGGCCACTACAAGACGCTTTACCGCGAGTACGAAGCCTTCCGGCGCGTCAACAGGCAGCTCCAGTCGGAAGTCCTCGTTCTGCGCACCGAAAACAGCCGCCTGCATAATCAGATCGCGGCAAAGAAGACGGCCAGATAAAATGAATCCCGCCACGCTGTCGGCGTATGAGAAACTCCTGTTCCGGAGTTCCGAACGTATCATCGGAACCCTGGATAAAGCGTTCAATCCGCAGGTCCTCCAGCGTCTGTCCCGGATCATTCTCGCTCCCTCCGGCGCGACGGTATCACGGCGCGGGAAAATCCGCGTACGGACACGCGAGAGCCGGGGCGGCTCCCTGGCCTGGGCCGTAGCCCAGCGGATCCGGGCCGCGCGGGAGAAAATGGGGCTGACACAGGAAGATCTGGCCGGCCTTACCGGCATAGCCAGGGCGAATGTCGCCCGGCTGGAGGCCGGCCGGCTCGCTCCGCGGCTCGCGACCGTCGCCCGCGTGGCACAGGCGCTCAGCCTGGAGGCGGCGGATCTGCTGAGGCCGGCGGCGTATAAACCGGCAAAAGAGGATACTGCCTGGCGCGACGCCGGCCTGGGCGAGTGGGCCGGCTCGCTTGACCGGGAGGACCTCGGGTCATGAAATTCCTCTCCGGAGAAATTTACAGCGCGGACCTCGAGCCTGTCCGGGGCTCTGAGCAGGGTAAAATGCGGCCGGTCGCGATTCTCCAGAACCCGGATCTGTCGCGGTTCACGACCACGGCGCTCTGTATCCCTCTGACTTCCAATCTTAAACGCCTGGGGCTGCCTGGAACCTGCCTTATAAAATGCGGCGCCAGCGGACTCTCGACGGACAGTATAGCGCTGGCCTTCCAGATGCGGGCTCTTGACGTTTCACGCCTTCGCCGGCGCTTAGGCCGTCTGACTCCTCCGGCCCTGGAGGACCTTGCGGACGCCGCTCTGAGCGCCCTGGGGATCGACATAGAGTGATCCCGGCGGTCCAGGGTCAGGCAGACAGCACACACGGAGCTCCCAGCGTGATAATCTTATCCGGCACCGACTACTATGCGCGCCAACCCCGACGGGGTGTATGCCTCCTTGTTGCCATAGGGGGCGCCCTGTTTTTCTCTCTATCGTTGGCCGGCAACGCCGGCGCCGAGGCTGTCCCGCCCGGGCCGGCTCAGACCGCATCAACCCGCGGCGATGAAAACGACACAGCACAAATTCATGAAAAGAACGCAACAGAGCGGCTTAACCAGGCTCGTGAGAAGTGGGCGCAGAACGACTATAAGAGCGTGATCGCCCTGTTGCGCACCAATCTGGCCATGCCCGAAGTCCAGAGCGACGACTACCTGGCCGGCAGTTGTCATTCCTATCTTGGCGGCGCGTACCGCGAGATCGGCGATACGCAAAAAGCCGTTGAGCACCACGCGGCCGCTTTAGCCCGGTTCAAGCGCGTCAATTCTAAAAATCTGCAGAGAGACTGCCTGGTGAATATCGGTTCTATCAAGGAGCACCTGGGGGAATTCAGCGCGGCGGCGGAAAATTACCGGCTGGCCGTCGCGCTCGACGAAGAAGGGGAAGACGACCAGAAACGGCTGGAGGACAGTAAGAACCTGGCGCGAATGCTGGAGAAAGCCGGGGACGTCCCCGGAGCTTTAGAGGTCTGGCGGAAGCTGCTGCGCGAAATGGAAGCGAAAGGGGATTTGTTCGGCCAGGGCGAATGCTGTTTTGGCTTAGCCGGAATCCATGAAAGGCAGGGAAAAAGAAGCGAAGCAGGGGAGTATCGCGGGAGAGGCCAGGATCTTCAGCGGAAAAGGGCGCTCGATGTCCGGAAGCGCAACGGGGACCCCGCTGTCGATCAGCGTTTTTTCGAGGCTTCGCGAAAAGCAGGCCAGGGGGATAGCGCGGGAGCCTACAAAGCCTACGAAGCCATGCTGGCGGAAGCCCGCAAGCGCGGCTTCAAGAACGGCATGGTGACCGCATTGCGTATGCTCGCTGCCGCGGATTTCAATGAAGGACGCCAGAAAGAAGCCCTGCTGAAAATGGAGGAGGCCGCGGGTTTGGCCCGCGATGATAAGGACGAAATCAACGAAGGCGCGGTCCTGGGGGAGCTCGGTATTCTATATGTGAATCTGCGCGACTTTGCCACCGGGCTGTCCCGCCTGGAGGAAGCCCGGAAGCTTAGCGCCGGAATAGGCATGGCCGAGAATGAAATAGCGTCGCTTCATGGGCTGCGCCTGGTATATTCCGCGCTTGGCGATTTTCAAAAGATACTGGACGTAAATGCGCGGATATTGGATATAGCGCGGCGCACCGGCCGTAAACGCGATATGCTTACTGCCGAAAACAATATCGGCAGGTTTTACGGAGAAATAGGTGACAGTCGGACTGCCGTTGAACATTACGGCCTGGCGCTTGAGCTCGCCGAGCAGCTTGGCAATTCCGACCTGATGGCCCAGCAGCTCAACGGGTACGGCATCGCCCTTATGAACATGGGGGATCTGGACGGCGCTATCAGCGCGTTCAGGAAGTCCCTTACCATCCGGGAGTGGGGAGGAGGCTATGTAAACCTGGCGGAGGCGCTGCTATTCAAGGGAGACCTGGAAAAGGCGGCCGATCTTCTGCGGACTATAAGCCACAACCATATCGACCTGGGATATTATCATCTGCGTAAAGGCGATTATCAACAGGCGAGAGAACTTTACATGGGTAGATTCCTCGGCGACACGGAGGCTCGCTCCAGGGATTTTCTGGGGTTCACGAAACCGGTTGGCGAAGTATTCGCAGGACGTACCGGCCTTGGCCTGGCATATGAAGGGCTGCGGGATTATTTTAAAGCCTCCTACCATTACAAAGAGGCCCAGAAACTGCTCGAACGTCAACGGGACTCGCTTTCACTTGAACACCGCCTTCGTTTCATGGGGGTGACCGACTGGATGATGCCGCACCTGGAACCCTACGAAGGCATGGTCCGCATCTCCGAGTTCCTGCCTGGCGGCCTGAGGCAATCCCTTTATCACGCGGAATATACCCGGGGACGCCTTTTCACGGAATCCGCCGCCCGCAGTTACGGCTCGCCGGATAAGGCCCTCCCCGCTGAACTGGCTGACCGCGAAGAGAAGCTGGATACAGCGATCGCTTCAGCGGCCGCGCTGACAGAAGCCGCCCGGCGTTCCACGGATAAGGGCGCGTATCACCGATTGGACGCAGAATTAGCCGTCCTGAAAACGAAACAGACTCGACTTGCGGAAGAACTGCGCCGTGCCCATCCCTTATACGCGGCCGTACGCTATCCGACCCCGCTGCACGTAGAAGAATTCGCGCTGCGATCCGATGAGGTGGTTCTCGAGTTCGAAGTTACCGCCCCGTACACCAAGGCCTTCCTGGTAAAGAGCGGGAAGATCGTTTTAAGCTATAACGTGCCGCTTTCCCGTGAGGAACTCACCGGGCTTGTGCGGGAATACCGCGCATATTTTGAGGAAGTTGCCGGCACCTCCAAACTTGCGGCCTACGATCCCAAGCTGGGGAAGCGGCTTTATGAGCTGCTCCTGAAGCGCGCGCTGGAGGCGGAGGAAGACGGCAAGCCGCTGGTCCCTTCTGACGCGCGGATAATCGTGGTGCCGGATGAAATACTGAGCATTCTGCCGTTTGAAAGCCTGGTTGTTTCCTTGCCTGCCCGCCTGCAGTCGCCCTCGGGACGGTATGGTCCGGCTCCGGTCGGTGTAAAGTACGCCGCGGACGTTTACGATATCGCCTACGCTCATTCGGCTACAGCGCTCACGGTGCAGCGCCGGCTCAAGGCTAAGACCTCCCCGTCGCGGGAACTGCTGGTGCTGGCCGACCCCATTTTCAACCAGGCGGACAGCCGCCTGCGGAACTTCGCCGCAGGCGGACGAACATTGACCAAAGGCCGGATTAAAACCATGGGCGGGATCGCCGCCACCATGGGACCGGGGGGCAAGAGGCGGGGAACTACGGGAGAGAAGAAGATAGGGAAAGAGGATTTCCTCTTTCCCCGGCTCGACAAGACCGGCTTGCTGGCCAGCGCGCTGCGCGACCAGGTATTCCGCGGCCAACCTTCGGACGTGCTCATCGGCTCAGCCGCCTCCAAGACCGGACTCCTCGGCCGCGACCTTTCCGCTTACCGCTATCTGGTCATAGCAACTCATGGCATTCTTGATAATGTGCTGCCCGGCGTGCGCGAGCCCGCCCTGGTCTTAAACCAGCTCGGAAACCCCGCCGGGGACAATGGGCTGCTCACAATGAGCGAGGCAATGCGCCTGCGCCTGAACGCCGATGTGGTAGCGCTGACCGCCTGCCAGACGGGCATGGGCGCTCATCTGACCGGCGAGGGCGTTATGGGTCTCGGCAGGGCGTTCCAGTACGCCGGCGCCCGCAACGTGCTGGTGTCGCTCTGGAACGTATCGGAAGGCTCCACCACCCAGCTGGCGGAACGTTTCTTCGCCCATCTTAAACAAGGTAAGACCATGCGCCAGGCGTTGCGCCTGGCGCGCGGGGACGTGCGCCGGGCGGGGTACGAACACCCGTTCTATTGGGCGCCCTTCATCCTAATAGGCGAGTGATCGCGGCGGAGGGGAACGACCGCGCGGACAGGAGAGAATAAATGACAAAAGCCATCATGACGATCGCGTTAATAGGACTGCTTCCGTCTTCGGCCTCCTGGGCGAAGGATACTTCCGGAATAAACCGCCTCAACAAGGCGCTTAACAAGCCGGCAAAGCGGATTGCCGCCAAACTCGACGGCAAGATATGCGTGACGGATTTCTCGGAGAACGGCAACGCGCTGGACACCTCGGAATTCGGCCAGGTGATAGCCAACCTCCTTTCCAGCCGTCTGTCCGCAAAAAAAACGAAGAAGTTCAGACTGCTCAGTCGTTATGACCTGGTCAAGATAATGAGGGATTCCGTTATCTTCGGCGATCCGGACACTATCGACCGGCTTACCAGGGATGCCGGCATGGATGTCCTTGTCTCCGGGGATTACTCCAGCCAGGCGTCGGACGTAGTTATTTCAGTGAAAGCCGTAGAGGCTAAAAGCGGAAGGATCATCGCTTCGGCATCCGTGATCATAAAGAAGACCCCGGACATCGAAAAAATGATGCTGCGCAGATACCGGCAGTTGGGCGCTCCGGCGCCGCAGGCCGCCGCGACCATTTCAGCGGCTGGAGACACGGGAGAGCTGGAAACCGGCGTATATCACGAAGGCGGAGACGGGAAACTTTATCCGGTGAGGGAAGGCATGGTGCTGACCTCGAGCGACAATTACTGCATCTACTTCAAGCCAAAACGCAGATCTTACGTCTACATTATACAGGTGGATTCGGCGAACAAAGCGGTCCGGCTCTTCCCTAACGAGGAATTCAAAACAGCCCCGAATCCCGTGGAAGGGGGGAGGGAACACTGGCTCCCTAATGAAAAAGAATTTTTCTACCTGGATCACAACCCCGGCCGGGAGGAATTGTTCATTTTCGCCACCAGGGCGCCCGCACCGGAACTGGAGAACCTCAGGACCGCGACGGGCGTGGTCGTGGAAGAGGCTATACGTACCATGGGGATAGGCGGAACGCGCGCCTCCGGTGTCTCGACGAAGGTAAAAGATACCGGCACCGGGCCGATGCAGTTGATAACCAGGAAACTGGTCGCCGAAGGGGATTTCTATTATCATTTGTCGTTCATTCACCGGTAGACATTGGGGGGAATATGCTGAACTCTCTGCACGCTAAACTGCTGGCGGGCCTGGTCGCGGCCGGAGGCGCATATTACATTGCGCCGCCGGCTCTCCTGGCCAAGATCGGCATTGAGAAGCCGTTCAAGGTGGAAAATTTCGAAATTGCCGACCTCACAGGGCGTAGAGTGGAACTGTCGAATTGCGGCGGCCGGCCCGTGTTGTTGTATATATGGACCACCACCTGCCCCGCGTCATTGGAGAATCTGGCCATGATAGAAGTCCTTTACGAAAAATACAGGTACACCCAGCTTTGTTTTCTGCCCATTGCCAGAGACCGGGATGAGTCGGCAAGGGATGACGCGCTCCCGAAACTCAAAGCTTTCGCGGAGCAGCACCATATCCCATATCCAGTCTATAAAGGCTGGGGATATCTTCCCGCCGAGGTAGTTCCGAAATCGATCCCTCACGCGTACCTGATCGACAGGAACGGGGTTATGAAGAAAGGGTATGCGCTTTTGCCCGACCACAGGGGAAAACTGGAGAAGGACCTGTCTGCCATGCTTTACGACGGTTCCCCGGAGTCCAGGATCTCCATAAGCGAACCTCTTTCGATAGAGTTAGTCAGGGAGAAAGGAGATGAAGATCGTCTGGTGTCGGCGACAAAATACCATCTTGACCGCGAAGAATTCGGGCAACTGGAAGCTATAGCCCGGGAACTGCGCGCGACAAAGGCTCGTTTTAAAAGAGGAAGATGGAAGTTGCCGTTGTTTTACTCGGCATTAAAGGATTTTCCGGAAGGGACTACGTGGGAACAACGACTTCAGTTATTTCAAAAATGGGCTGCGGCGATGCCTGACTCGGTCACCGCGCGGGTGGCGGCAGCCGATATTTTGGTGAGCGCCGCCTGGTTAGCTCGCGGCGGCGGTTATTCCAGCGAAGTCAGCGCCGATAACCGCAGGCTGTTCGAAGGGCGTCTTGTCAGCGCGCGTACTATCCTGGAAGAGGCGGAAAAACTGCCGGAGAGTTGTCCGGCTCTTTATAACTCGTTGCTCCTAGTGGCGCAGGGGCAGGGCTGGGCGCGGGCGGAATATGAAAATCTCTTCAGGAAAGCCGTTGCCCTTGAACCATTGTATACGGATCATTATACGCGGAAAGCTTTCTATTTGCTTCCGCAATGGTACGGGAAGACTGGCGAATGGGAGAAGTTCGCGGAAACTTCAGCCGAGGCCGTAAAAGACTCGGTCGGGATGGACCTCTATGCGCGGATCGCCTGGAATATGGGTGAGATGTATGGGAAGAGAGGCATAGACCTGTTTAGAAAGACGGCCCTGTCCTGGCCCAGGATGCGGCAAGGCTTTATTGACGCCGATAAACGATATCCGGACTCGGTCATCATGCTTAATGTATTCGCATGGTACGCCTGCGTCGCCGGAGACAAAGAAACAGCCAAGGGCCTTTTTGCCCGCTTAGGGGACAGGTACGATCCGGCGGCATGGGGGAACCCCCTGCAGTATCATAAATGGCGCCGCTGGGCGAACGAGGCGGATTCCGAGAACGTCCTGAAGAAGTTGGCGAAGGTGTTTGCGTTCTGACTATGAGCTCTGTTTTTACCGCATGCGGAGCGAAACCTGGTTTTGCCTAGCCTGATTTCACGCCGGCCGCATAATTTTATATAGTTAATTTTGCGCAGGGACCGCGGGAGAGCGCGCCGGAAGGGCGGGCTCCTCCCGGCGGCTGGTTTTTGATGGATCAAGGAGCGAAAATGTCTGAACCTAAAGAAGCGCTGGGAATGATAGAGACTAAGGGCTTTATCGGCATGATAGAGGCCTCGGACGCCATGGCCAAGGCCGCCAGGGTGCGGCTGCTGGGCTATGAGAAGATCGGCTCCGGCTACGTGACCACGCTCTGCGTGGGCGAGGTCGGCGCCGTGCGCGCCGCCGTGGAGGCCGGCTCGGCCGCCGCACAGAAAGTGGGCGAGCTGGTCGCCGTGCACGTGATACCGCGCCCGGCCGACGACCTGGACAAGTACCTGGCCCGGATCTCCGTAAAGGCCTGAGAGAGCATTTTTCGGAGACGGCGCGCTCTTCTCGCGTGGAGACGAGCGGTTTGAAATATGCTTACCCGTGGCGACATTGCCGACGCGCTTTACGAGCGCCTTTTCCGGGATCGCCCGGAAGGGGCATCCTCGTGTCCGGCCGGGGACACCATACCGTATGGCGGCCCCAAGGTCCCACCGGCGCGAAAAGTCTTCCTCAGCGACTGGGAGCTCCGGCGGATGGTCAAGCCGGGCCAGAAGCGGCTGGCCGTGCCGGCCAACGCGATAGTCAGCCCGCTCTCGCTGGACTGGCTGGATTATAACGGGGTGGAGATAGTCAGGGAATAAACGACCGGTGAATACCGAACTCGGCATTATCGAAGGCTTTTACGGCGAGCCCTGGGGCCCCGCCGCCCGCCTGCGCCTCATAGACTTCCTCAAAGAACACGGTTTCTCCTTCTATATCTACGCCCCCAAGGGCGACCCTTACCTGCGCAAGAAGTGGCGCGAGCCCATGCCCGCGGCGCGCGAGCGGGAGCTCGCGGAACTGGCTACGGCCGGCCGCCGCGCCGGTATAAAGTTCGGCGTGGGCCTGAGCCCTTACGAGATGTACCTCTCGCCTTTCGACGCGGCCAATAAAGAACTGTTGCAGGCGCGCATAGAACTCTTCAACCGCGCGGGCGTAGATCAACTCTGCCTGCTCATGGACGACATGAAAGGGGACCTTTCGAACCTCGCCGAACGCCAGATGGAGATAGTCAACTGGGCCGCCGGCCTTTCGACGGCGGAGCAGATCGTGTTCTGTCCCACTTACTACTCCTGCGACCCGGTGCTGGAAAAGCTTTTCGGGAAGATGCCGGAAGGCTACCTCGAGCAGCTCGGCCGCGGCCTGGATAAAAAAGTCAGCGTCTTCTGGACCGGCGAGCTGGTCTGCTCCAAGTCGTATTCCGCGGAGCATCTGGCCGGGGTGGCCGCGACGCTGGGGCGCAAGCCCTTCCTCTGGGACAATTACCCGGTCAACGACGGGCCGCGCATGTGCAAGTTCCTCCACCTGCGGCCTTTCACGGGCCGCCCGGCCGCGATGGGCGCGCGGCTGGCCGGCCACGCCGTCAATCCCATGAACCAGGTCACGCTTTCCAAAATATCGGCCCTTACGCTGAAGGCCTCCTACGAGAACGGCCCGGCTTACGACCCCGATAAGGCCTTCCTGGAAGCCGCCGCCGCCGTCACCTGCGCGGAGATGGCCGCCCGCCTGGCGGCGGACACGCCCACTTTCATGGATAAGGGGCTCGACGCGCTGAGCGAGGCCGAAAAGACGGCGCTTAAAACGGCCTACGCCCCGTTCCTGGCATCGGAGGAGGGGGAAACCGCCTCCGCCGCGCGCGAGATAATCGACTGGCTCGACGGCCGTTACACCGTCACCAAAGATCTTTTCCTGATCCAATAGGGAAGTTCTGAATGGAAAATAAAGAAGCTGCGGCCCGCATTAAAATCAACAAACTGCTGGAAGCGGCGGGCTGGCGTTTCTTTGCGGAAGGAAGCGCACCCGCCAATATCTGCCTTGAGCCAAGTGTAACACTCAAGTCATCCGATCTGGACGCGCTTGGCGGGAACTTCGAGAAAACGCGCAAAGGCTCCATCGACTTCCTGCTGCTGGACGCCAAGGGTTTCCCGTTTATCGTCCTTGAGGCCAAATCCGAGGACAAGAAACCGCTTATCGGCAAGGCCGTAAGGGACGGTAATGACCGCTTTCTGTTTGAAATGGCGACCGGCACCGGCAAAACGCTCACCGCCGCAGCCGTCATCAAGCTCTTCCTCCGCTCCGGCAATGCACGGCGCGTCCTGTTTAAGGACTATGTCTCCCTGAACCAGTTTGCGGCATGACATCATGACTAAACGCAAAACATTTAAATTTCCAAAACATACCGTCATAAAAAACGCCGTTATTGCGGGTTCCGATTACGAGCAGTTCCTGTCAGCCCTCAAAAAACGCATTCAAACGGCCCGTCTTTCCGCCGCCCGCGCGGTCAATCGCGACCTAATCTTGCTCTACTGGGATATCGGACACGCTATTGTAAAAAAACAGGAGTTATTAAACTGGGGCGATTCGGTGGTTGAAATGGCGGCGAAAGATTTGCAGAGGGAGTTCCCTGCAATGACTGGTTTTTCTCCGCGTAATCTGCGGGATATGAAGCGTTTTTATCTTACCTACGCTGATGAGGCAATTTGGCGACAAGCTGTCGCCAAATTGGACAAAGGGGCAAAAGATGAGACAATTCGGCTGCAGTCCGCAGCCAAAATGAACGAGGAACAGATTCTGGGATTTCTGCGACAGCTTGTCGCAGAAATTCCCTGGGGGCACAACCTGCTAATCCTGAACAAATTGACTGAGCCGGCCGGCCGCCTTTATTACCTCAGGGCCGTTGCGCGCTTCGGCTGGTCCCGCAATGTCCTGTTGAATCAGATCAAAGCCGGCGCGTATGAACGGGCGGCGCTGGAAAAGAAGACGCACAACTTTCCGCTCGCCTTGCCGGAGTATCTTGCCGAGCAGGCCGAAGAGGCGCTCAAGAGCAGTTACAACCTGGAATTCCTCGGCATCCGCCGCGAGATCAGGGAGCGGCAACTGGAAGACCGGCTTCTTGCGCGATTGCGCGAATTCATTCTTGAGCTTGGTTACGGTTTTTGCTTTGTGGGCCGCCAGCACCGCCTGGCGCTGGGGCAGAAGGAGTATTTCATTGACCTGCTCTTCTACCACCGGTTTATTAAAGCGCTGGTGGCTTTTGAATTAAAGGTAGGCCCTTTTGAACCCGAGTGTGCCGGCAAGATGGATTTCTATCTCAACCTGCTGAATGAAAAAGAACGCGCGCCCGATGATCGCCCCTCAATAGGCATCATCCTTTGCGCGGAGAAGGATAATCTGGAAGTAGAATTTGCCCTAAAGAGCAAGACCAATCCCATCGGCGTGGCTGAATACCACCTGCACTCTAAGCTCCCGCCTGAGCTTAAAGGCAAACTGCCTACCGCCAGACAACTGCTGGATGTCGTCCGCCCCATCCTGCCGACGGGAAAACAAGGATGAACAATGCTTGACACCGACACCAAACGCCGCATTGATACCGCCCGCGATATCCTTGTGGACAAGATGCCCGACCCTAAAAGTCAGGTTGAGCAGATCACCATCGCCCTCATTCATAAATTCATGGACGATAGTTGTGAAATACAGCCTTATACGCGATAAAACCTACAAGGCCTGGCTTGCGGAGTTAAAGGGGAAAATCCTTAACGCCCAGCTTAAGGCCGCCGTAGCCGTAAACACCCAGCTTCTTGAATTCTATTGGGAGCTTGGCGCGGACCTGATTGAAAAACAGAAAAACTCTAAATGGGGCGACGGGCTGATAGAACAGTTGAGCAGGGATTTAATGTCGGAATTTCCCGGGATGAAAGGGTTTTCGCGTACCAATCTTCTATACATGAAAAAGTGGTGTTTGTTCTATAGCGGCGGCAATCTAATTGTCCCACAGCCTGTGGGACAAATTGGCGGGGCTTCCTTGGCCGCGATTTTTCAAATTCCGTGGGGGCATAACAGGGAAATAATTACCAGTTGCAAGAGCGTGAAAGAAGCGCTTTTTTATATTCGTAACACCGTTAAGTATAACTGGAGCAGGAGCGTTCTCGTCCACCAGATGGAAAGCGGACTTTATAACCGGGAAGGAAGATCGCCAAATAATTTCGCCGCAGTTCTGCCTAAGCCGCAGTCCGATCTGGCGAAACAGACGCTGAAAGACCCTTACATATTCGATTTCCTGAACCTTACACGGGAACATGACGAGAGAGAGCTGGAAAACGCTCTTGTTGAACACATAACGAAGTTCCTTCTGGAATTGGGAGCCGGTTTCGCTTATGTCGGCAGGCAGGTCCCCTTACGGGTCGGGGAAAGTGAAACTCCGCAGTTATGTGGTTATCGAGTTAAAAACAACTGCGTTCGAACCGGAATTCGCCGGCAAGCTCAACTTTTATCTTACAGCGGTAGACAGGCAGGTCCGCTCCGGACAGGATAACCCTACAATAGGCCTACTTATATGCAAGAAGAAAGATGGAATCGTCGCCGAATACGCCTTAAGCGACATCCGCAAACCCATAGGCGTTTCCGAGTATAAATTAACGCAGTCGCTGCCCAGGAGCATTAAATCCAGCCTGCCGAGCATCAAAGAAATAGAAAAAGAACTGGGGTCAAGGAAATGATCGCAGATACAGCGACCGTCAACCAGGCCGCCAACGACGGCGAGCAGGCCTATATCTTCCTTGACGAGGTCCAGAACCTTCCGGACTGGGGGCCGCAGCTTAAACAACTGGTCGACATCAATCCGGTCAAGGTGCTGGTTACCGGCAGTTCCGCGTTAAAACTTGAAGCCGGTTCCGACAGTCTGGCCGGCCGGACCTCCACCATAGAAATGGGGTTTTAAGGTAGTACATATGGCTGATCTTCTCTTAAACCCCGCCATCGCGGTCAATCCGCGCGGGCATTTATATTGGGATCCCGCCGGCGGGGAGGAGGCCTGGCCGGAGGCCCCGGCCGCGGAGCGCACCGGAAAGGCTTTTTCTCAGGGAAGCGCGCAGGGGCTGCTGCACCTGGTTGCGCGCGAACTGGAGACGCCCCTGCCGGCGCATGTTTCGTTCTGGCGGGAACTGGGGCGCCGTTATCTTTCCCTGTTCTGCCAGGGCGTCACGCCCGGCGCCGCGCAAATTCCCGCTCCTTTACCCGCGCCGGAGGCCGAAATCCGGGCCTGGCTTGAGCGCCTGCCCCCGATGAAAGGCGGCGAGTATCTCACCAGAGAAGCCCTGACGGCTGTCTGGGTCTTATTGGACGCGCACGCGCGGGCCCTGGCCGCCGCCCACCCGGGCGGGCCGGCGGAATTTATAAAATCCCTGAACCCCGCCTGGCATTCCGTGGGCCGGGTGGTTTTCCACCTGGCGGAGAACCGCAAAAACGAAAATTACCCGTTCGCCTTTATGGCCACCTACGCCGCGGGAATGTCAGGGCATGGCCGGCTGAAATACCAGCCGTTGGCCGAGGCGCTTAAGGAATACGCCGGGGAAGGCAATAAAGCGGCCCTGCTGCGCCTGTTGTCCCCGGTGCGCCTGGCGTCGGAAAAAAGCGCGCTGGCCCGCGAACTGCTGGAAACCGGGGCGCTTTTCAAGCCTTTGGCGTGGACTCCGCCCCAGGCTTACCGTTTTCTTAAGGAAGCGCCCATTCTGGCGGAGGGCGGGGTGGTGGTGCGCCTGCCCGACTGGTGGCGCGCCGGCCAGGCGCCCAGGGCGCGGGTAAGCGTCAGGCTGGGCAACGCGGCGGGCGCGGCGCTGGGGCTTAATACCCTGCTGGATTTCAGGGTGGAAAAGAGCCTGGACGGCGAGCCGCTGACGGACGCGGACTGGGAAGCGCTGATGAAAGCGTCCGGCGGGCTGGCGCTGATACGCGGGCGCTGGGTGGAAGCCGACCCTGAAAAGCTCAAGGCCGCGCTTGAGCACTGGGAGAGCATGAAACGGTCGGCCGGCGAAGGCGTTACTTTAGCCGACGCCATGCGCCTGCTCTCCGGCGCGGATATCGGCGGCGCGTCCGAAAGCGGCGCGGGGAATGCGGCGGTGCGGGAATGGAGCGGGCTCAAGGCCGGCGCCTGGCTGGAGGCTACGCTGGCAGAACTGCGCGAGCCTGGCAAAAACGGCGGGCATTCCGCGACGCCGGGACTGCTGGCCGAACTGCGGCCTTACCAGAAAACCGGAGTGGGCTGGCTGCGGTTTATGACGGAACTTGGGCTTGGCGCCTGCCTGGCCGACGATATGGGGCTGGGGAAAACCGTGCAGGTGCTGGCGCTGCTGCTGGCGCGCAAACCCCGGGGCCGCGCGGGTAAATCCGCCCGCCCCAGCCTGCTGGTGGCGCCGGCGTCTTTGCTGGCCAACTGGCGGGCGGAAATCCTGCGTTTCGCTCCGGCGCTTAAATACCGTATCCTGCACCCCTCCGAATTATCCCCGGAAGACTGGAAGGCCGCGCAGAAGGATTTCGGCGGGGCCGCGGCCGGTTATGACCTGATCCTGACGACCTACGGGCTTGTGGCAAGGCTGGAAAGTCTGCGCAAAAACAACTGGGACGTGGTGGCGCTGGACGAGGCGCAGGCCATAAAGAATCCCGCGGCCCGCCAGACCCGGGCGGTTAAAGAACTCAAGTGCGCGCAACGCCTTGTACTTACCGGCACCCCGGTGGAAAACCGCCTTGGCGATCTGTGGTCTATCTTCGATTTTCTCAACCCCGGCCTGCTGGGCTCCGCCGGAAAATTCGGCGAGTTCATAAAAGGCGGCGCCGGGGACGGCGGCGCGCCGGGAGCGCTGCGCGCGCTGGTTAAACCCTATATCCTGCGGCGGATGAAGACGGATAAAAACGTGATCGCGGACCTGCCGGAGAAAACGGAAGTGAAGGCTTATTGCGGCCTGGCGCCCAAACAGGCCGCGCTCTACGGGGTTGCCGTCCGCGAACTGGCCGAAAAGGTGGAAGAGGCGGAAGGAATACAGCGCCGCGGCCTGGTGCTGGCTTACCTGACGCGCTTCAAGCAGATCTGCAACCACCCGTCGCACTGGCTGCGCGACGGGGCCTACGCGGAGGCCGAAAGCGGCAAGTTCCAGCGCCTGCGGCAGATAACCGAGGAGATAGCCTCCCGCCAGGAAAAGGCGCTGGTGTTCACGCAGTACCAGGAGATGACCGGGCCGCTGCTTGAATTCCTGGCGGGGATATTCGGGCGGCCGGGGCTGGCGCTGCACGGCGGAACCCCGGTAAAAGCCCGCCGGGGCCTTGTGGACGCTTTCCAGGCCGAGAACGGCCCGCCGTTCTTTGTGCTTACCGCCAAAGCCGGCGGGTCAGGCCTGAATCTTACTGAAGCGTCGCACGTGATACACTTCGACCGCTGGTGGAATCCGGCGGTGGAAAACCAGGCCACGGACCGGGCCTTCCGGATAGGGCAGAAGCGCAACGTGCTGGTGCACAAGTTCGTCTGCCGGGGGACACTTGAGGAGCGCATAGACGAAATGATAGAAAGTAAGACGCGGCTGGCCGACAGCGTAATCGGCGGCGGCGGGGAAAAGCTGCTTACGGAAATGGACAACAAGGAACTGCTGAAGTTCGTGTCGCTTGATATCAACCGCGCCTCCGGGGCGCAATAAAGGGGAACGGCTATGGGCTGGTGGAGACGTTCGAGTTACTTTTACAAGCCATATGTGAGCGTTGCGGAGAAACGGCGCCGCGCCGAAAAGGCCGCCGCGAAATTATTTAAAAGCGGGGGAACTCAGGCGCCGGTCAGGCTGGACGGGAGAACCATCGCCGGCTCTTTCTGGGGCAAAGCATGGTGCGCCAACCTGGAATCCTACAGCGACTACTCGAACAGAATGCCGCGCGGCCGCTCGTACGTGCGCAACGGGTCGGTGGTTCACCTGGATATCCGCCGTGGGGAAGTTGAAGCGCTGGTCAGCGGCTCGTCTTTATACAAGGTAAAAGTGACGGTCGCGCCGGTGAGGGGAGACCGGTGGAAAGCTTTATGCCGCGAATGCGCCGGCGGCATCGGCTCCCTGATGGAACTGCTTGAGGGAAAGCTTTCGGAGCGGGTGATGGGAATTATGACGCGCCGGGACAGCGGTTTGTTTCCCTCTCCCAAGGAGATCAAGCTGGAATGCTCATGTCCGGACTGGGCGGAGATGTGCAAGCACGTGGCGGCGGCGCTTTACGGGGTAGGCGCGCGGCTTGACGGGAAACCGGAACTTCTGTTCCTGCTGCGGCATGTGAACCACCAGGACCTGGTAAGCGATTCCTCCGCGGTAGCCGCCCTTACGGGGGCAAAAACCGGCGCGGCCCACGCCACGCTGTCATCGGCTGAAGCCGGAGAGATATTCGGGATTGAACCGGAAACCGCCGTAGCGGCGGCTGATGCCCCGGTGCGGCGAGCCTCCTCCGTCCGCCCGGCCTGCGGGAAAAAGACAAAAACTTCCCGTTCCAAAGCGGCCGGGTCAAAAGGGCTCCGGCCGAAGCCGAAGTCGAAGCCGGGGCGGAAAAAAATCCGGAAAAGCAAGGTAAACAGTGTATAACACCAGGAAATCCCGTTTCATCCTCGCCATAGCCGGCGGCTCCGGGTCGGGCAAGACCACGCTGGCCAGGAGGCTGATAGACGAATGCCGCAGGATAGGCATAGAGGGTGAGCTCTTCTCGCTGGACAACTACTACCGGCCCCTGACGCACCTGAGCTTCGAGGCGCGCAAGAACTATAATTTCGACCACCCCGACGCCATAGACGCGGCCTTGGCGGCCAAGCAGCTGGGCGAGCTCTGCTCCGGCAAGCCCATAGAGCAGCCCGTCTATGACTTCAAGCTGCATACCCGCGAGAAGGAAAGCATCCCGCTCAAGTCCACGCCGCTGATAGTGGTCGAAGGGCTTTACGCGCTGTACTTCCCCAAGATAGCCGCCATGTGCGACTACAAGATCTTCGTCTCCACCGGCATGGTCACCGCCGTCCTGCGCCGCGTCCAGCGCGACATCAGCGAGCGCGGCCGCGACATAGAGGGCATACGCCACCAGATACTGGCCACCGTCATGCCGATGTACGAGACCTACGTAAAGCCGACGCAGCGCGAGGCCCACTTCTCCATCAACTGGGAGGGGGAGGAGATCCCGGGCAAGGCCACCGAGGGGCTGGTGCGCATGCTGCGCGATCATTTCAGGTAAATGCAGAGGACCGTTCTTGTTACCGGCGCCTCGGCGGGCATAGGCTGCGCCGCGGCGGAGCTTTTCCTGAAAAAAGGCTATAAGGTCTACGCCGGCGCGCGCCGCTCCGAGAAAATGGCCCCGCTGCGCGATAAGGGCGCGGAGATCTTCCCGCTCGACGTGGCCGACGAGGCCTCGCTGCGGGCCGCCGCCTCCCGGGTACTGGACAAGGAAGGCTCGCTCGACATCCTGGTCAATAACGCCGGCTACGGCGCGCACGGCGCCATCGAGGACGTGCCGCTGGACGAGGCCCGCCGCCAGTTCGAGGTGAACGTCTTCGCCCCGGCGCGGCTGGCGCAGCTTTTCCTGCCGTCCATGCGCGAACGGCGCTCCGGCCGGATAATAAACATCTCTTCGATAGCCGGGCGGATAAGCCTGCCCGCCGCCGGCTGGTACCACGCCAGCAAGTACGCCCTCGAGGCCTGGTCCGACGCGCTGCGGATAGAGGTGAAGCCTTTCGGGGTGAAGGTCGTTCTGATAGAGCCCGGTCCCATAAGGACCGAATGGGACGACACCGCGCTGGTCAATCTCAAAAAGTATTCCGGTTCCGGCTCCTACGCGCCGCTGGTGGAGAGGCTGACGGGCAGGTTTCGTTCCGGCTATCGTGAAGGCGCGCCCGGCCCGGAGGCGGTGGCCGCCGCGATACTTAAGGGCGCCGAAGCGGGCAGTCCCGCGCCGCGCTATATCGTGCCTTTCAAGGCGGCCCTGATGGTGTCGGCGCTGCGCCTTCTCCCCGACCGCCTCTCGGACTTCCTCCTCGACCGTCTTCTCAATCCCCGCCAATAATCAGCAGTCACTTCCGGCTATTGACGATTAAAGCCGCAAGGTGTATAATTTAGCAGTCGGATGCTTTGATTGCTAATTTTACCCAGCTTCGATACCGGAGACCGTACCATGAGGGTGTTAAAGCCCGAAGTAGCGCAGGACCGCAGGGACAAGATCCTTAACTGGGTGGTCTACAACTATGTCAGCACCGGCAAGCCGGTCAGCTCCGACCTCATCGCCTCCCACGGCGGCTTCAATGTCTCCAGCGCCACCGTAAGGAACATATTAAAAGAGCTGGAAGACACCGGCTTTCTCTACCAGGCGCATACCTCGGGCGGACGCATACCGTCCGACAAGGGCTACCGTTCCTACGTCGACCACATACTCCGCCTGCAGCGCCTGGCCGCCGGCGAGAAGGACCGGCTGGAGCAGGAGTACGAGCGCCGCAACGAACAGCTCGACGCTTTCCTGCGCCATACCTCCAGGACCATAGCCGACATGTCCAAGTGGGCCGGCTTCGTGATCCCGGCCGACATAGAGGACGACGCCGTCAAGCGGCTGGACCTGGTCCGGCTTTCGGGCAAGAGCGTGCTGATGATCGTCTTCGTGCACTCGGGCATACTCAAGCACGTTCCCTTCGGCACGGAGACGCCGCTGGACAAGGCCGCGCTCAAATCGCTCTCCGACAGGCTCAACAAGGCCCTGCGCGACGCGCCCGTCAAGGACGTCACCGGCATAATCTGGAAGGATTTCCTCAACAGGGGGGACGCCCCCAGGGCGCAGAAGGACCTGCTCAAGAAGATCTACGATTATTTCTCCTCCATGAACAAGGAGGGGGACCCGTTCTACCTGGAAGGCGTCAGCCGCATCTTCGACAGCATGGAAGAGGGCGGCCTCGAAGATATACGCGGCGTCGCCCGCCTGCTGGAAGAGAGGGACCGCTTTTCCCATATGCTGCGCGAGCGCCTGCGCGGCTGTGTGGAGAAGCGGCGCAAACTGCCCGCGGCCGGCTCCGGGAAAGGCCTGGCCCACAGCGTTGACATCACCATCGGCTCCGAGAACCATATCAGGGAATTCAATAATTTCAGCCTGGTCTCCTCGTCCTACTGCCTTAAGGACAAGGCGGTCGGGCTGGTCGGCATACTGGGCCACAAGCGGATGGAATATCCGAAGATGATCACGATAGTGGATTCGGTCAGCTCCATGGTTTCGGACATCCTGTCCGAATGGGAAGCCCTGGCCGAAGAGGATTGAGAGGATGAAGCACGGCAAGGATAAGAAGCACGAAGACGGGGCCGATGGGTCCGCGTCAACGGAGGACACCGTGCCGCAGGGCGTTCCCGCGGAGCCGGCGTCCAAAGAGAGGGAGTATTACGACCAGCTCCTGCGCCTCAAGGCCGATTTCGAGAATTACCGCAAGCGGGTGGAGAAGGAGAGGCCGGACCTGATAAAATGGGGGAAGGCGGAGCTGCTTTCGAAGCTGCTGCCGCTCTACGACCTGCTGCTGCAGGCGCACCTGCACATAGCGAAGGTGCAGGAAAGCCCGGAAGGCCTATCCCCGGCCCAGGCCGGCGAGCTGATGAAGGGGCTGGAGATGATCTTCAGGGAGTTCTCGAAGACCTTCGAGAACGAGGGCATAAGGCCCATGGAGACCGCCGGCAAGCCTTACGACCCGATGGCGGCCGAGATAATGGGCATAGTGGAGACGGGGGAGGAGCGGGACGGCCTGGTGGTGGACGAGCTGCAGAAAGGATTTTACTACGGGGAGAAGGTGCTGCGCCCCGCCAGGGTGAGGATAGGCAGGAAGAAAGCGGAAGCCCAGCCGCCGGCGGAAGAGACCGCCGAAGGCGGGCTCCCGCAGGGGGAGGACAGGCCCCCGCAGGGTGGGCAAGAGTCCCCGCGGGGCGAGGACAAGTAAAGTTTAGGCCGTCTGAGACGCATAGCGTCTGTCACGGCACAGGCATAGCCTAGCAACGGAGGAAACTATATGGCAAGAATAATCGGGATCGACCTTGGAACTTCCAACACCGCCGCGGCGGTAATGGAAGGCGGAAAAGTCACTATCATACCCTCGGCCGAAGGCACCAGCCTGGGCGGGAAAGCTTTCCCGTCCTACGTGGCCTTCGCCAGGGACGGCCAGATGCTGGTCGGCGAGCCGGCCCGCAGGCAGGCCGTGGCCAACCCCGCCGGCACCGTCAGCGCCTTCAAGCGCAAGATGGGCGGCGAACACAAGTACCAGGTGTCCGGCAAGGAATTCACCCCGCAGCAGCTCAGCGCCTTCCTGCTGCAGAAGGTCAAGCGCGACGCCGAGGCCTTCCTCGGCGACAAGGTGGAGAAGGCCGTCATCACGGTGCCGGCCTACTTCAACGACAACCAGCGCCAGGCCACCAAGGACGCCGGCACCATAGCCGGCCTCGAAGTGGTGCGCCTGGTCAACGAGCCCACCGCGGCCGCGCTGGCCTACGGCATAGACAAGGAAGGCCGCGACCAGAAGATCATGGTCTTCGACCTGGGCGGCGGCACGCTGGACGTGACCATAATGGAGCTCGGCAAGGAGGGGACTTTCGACGTGATCTCCACCTCCGGCGATACCCAGCTGGGCGGCACCGACATGGACAGCGCCCTGATCGAATTCATCGCCGGCGAGTTCCGCAAGGACACGGGCATAGACCTGACCAAGGACGCGACCGCGATGCAGCGCATCAAGGAAGCGGCCGAGAAGGCCAAGATCGAACTCTCCACCACGATGGAGACCGAGATAAACCTGCCGTTCATCTCGGCCGACGCCTCCGGGCCCAAGCACATGGCCCTCAAGCTGGGCCGCGCGCGCCTGGAGTCGCTGGTGGAGTCCATCGTCAAGCGCTGCCAGAAGTCCATAGACACGGCGCTGGCCGACGCCAAGCTCAAGAGCTCCGACATCCACCGCATCATCCTCGTCGGCGGCCCCACCCGCATGCCGATAGTGCAGAAGTTCGTCGAGGACTTCGTCGGCAAGAAGATAGAGCGCGGCGTGGACCCGATGGAATGCGTGGCCAGCGGCGCCGCCGTGCAGGCGGCCGTGCTGACCGGCGACGTGAAAGACGTGCTGCTGCTCGACGTGACCCCGCTGTCGCTGGGCATAGAGACGCTGGGCTCGGTCATGACGCGGCTCATCGACAAGAACACCACGATACCCGTCAAGAAGACGCAGGTCTTCTCCACCGCCGCCGACAGCCAGCCCGCCGTCACCATACACGTGCTGCAGGGCGAGCGCGCCATGGCCGGCGACAATGTCTCGCTGGGCAAGTTCGACCTCGACGGCATCCCGCCGGCGCCCCGCGGCGTGCCGCAGATAGAGGTGACCTTCGACATCGACGCCAACGGCATCCTGCACGTCTCCGCCAGGGACCTGGGCACCGGCAAGGCGCAGCACATCACGATAAGCGCCTCCAGCAAGCTCTCCAAGGAAGAGATAGACAAGTTCATAAAGCAGGCCGAGCAGTTCGCCGATAAGGACAAGGAGTATAAGTCGAAGATCGAGGCCAAGAACGAGGCCGACAGCGTGCTCTACATGACCGAGAAGGCGCTGAAAGACCACGGCGACAAGATAAGCCAGGAGGAGCGCCTGACCGTGGACCGCTCCCTCAACGAGCTCAAGGACGCGCTCAAGGGCGACGACCTGGAGAAGATAAAGAAGGCCAAGGACGAACTGGTGAAGAACTCGCAGAAGCTCGGCGAGGCCGTCTACAAGGCCTCCCAGCCCAAGGCCGGCCCCGGCGGCGCGGAACAGCCCCAGGGCGGCCCGCAGGCCGCGCCCGGCGGCAAGGAAGACGTGGTGGACGCCGAGGTAGTGGACGAGCAGAAGAAGTAAGGCGTTTCACGGCGGGGGCGGCGCGGGGCTTCAATGCCCCCGCCGTCCCCTTCCCCTTTGAAGGATATCCGGGACTTAGCCGCTCATTATGGCATCACAAGATTATTACCGCACGCTGGGCGTGGCCCGCAACGCCTCCGACGAGGAAATAAAGACCGCTTTCCGCAAGCTGGCGCTCAAGTACCATCCGGACCGGAACCCGGACAACAAGGAGTCCGAGGCCAGTTTCAAAGAGATAGGCGAGGCTTACGAGGTGCTCTCCAAGCCCGACAAGCGGCGCGTGTACGACCAGTTCGGCGCCGAGGGGCTTAAGGGCGGAGGAGGCCACGGCTTCGGTGGCTTCCAGAACGCCGACCTGGGCGATATCTTCGGCGACATCTTCGACAATTTCTTCCAGGGCGGCGGAGGGGGGCGGCAGCGCTCAAGGCGCGGCGCGGACCTCAAGTACACCGCCGAACTCACGCTGGAAGAGGCTTTCAGCGGCGTGAAGGTCCCCGTCACCTTTGAGCGCAGCGAGGTCTGCGACGCCTGCGGCGGCACCGGCGCGAAGCCGAAGACGGGAACGAAAAAATGTTCCACTTGCCGCGGCGCCGGGCGCGTCCAGTACGCGCAGGGGTTCTTCTCTTTCAGCCAGACCTGCCCCGACTGCGGCGGCCAGGGCGAGGTCATCTCCGTACCGTGCCGCGACTGCGGCGGGTCGGGGAAGGGCCGCAAGAAGGTGACGCTTCACATAAAGGTGCCGGCGGGCGTGGGCGAGGGCGCCACCCTGCGGGTGGCCGGCGCCGGCGACGCGGGCGGCCGCGGCGCCCCCGGCGGCGACCTGTACGTCCAGATAACCTTCAAGCATCATTCCCATTTCGAGCGCGACGGCGCGGACCTGATATACACCTGCGGGCTTAGCGTGGACCAGGCGGCGCTGGGCTCTTCCGTCGAGGTACCGGTCATAGAGGGCGGCAAGACTCCTCTTGAAGTGCCGCACGGCACCCAGCACGGCCGGTTGTTCCGCGTGTCCGGCAAGGGAATGCCTGAGCCCGGCGGCCGCAAGCGCGGCGACCTGCTGGTGCGCGTCCGGGTGGATATCCCGACCGACCTCACTCCCAAGCAGAGGGAGCTTTTCGAAGAGCTCGGCCGCAGTTTCCGGGAGGAAGGCCACCGGCCCGACGAGCGGGAGCCGGAGAACGGTTTCTTTAAGAAAATATTCAAATGAGCCAGCATTACCTGCCGCCCGGCTCCATTAATAACGGCCGCTTCCTCCTCGGGGGGGACGCGGCCGAGCATCTTTCGCGCGCCCTGCGCGCCAGGCCCGGCGATACGATAAAGGTCTTCGACGGCGCGGGCGGCCGCTTCCTGGCCGAACTGGAGGCGGTGGGCCGCTCGGTCTCGGGCCGCGTGACGGGTCCGCTGCCCTGGTCGCCGCCGGCGTTCAGGACCGTCATCTGCCACGCGCTCGCCGCCCGGGCCGCGCTGGAGGAGACGCTGCGCCACGCCACGGAAGCCGGCGCCGCGGAGTTCAGGCCCTTCTTCTCCGAGCGGGCGCAGGCCGGCCGGATCAGGGCGGCATTGCCCGCTGTCGGTGCCGGGGTCGTCGGCATAGCCTCCGACACCTGTGGCGGCAGTGCCGCTGTTCCGAGCTCTGCGACCGGCCGGCTCGACGAGGAATGGGAGCGGCGGCGCGAGCGCTACGAGGGCATAATACTTTCCGCCGCCGAGCAGTGCGAGCGCGGCGACCTGCCGGCGGTGCTGCCGCCGGCGCATTTTCACGAGCTGCTGGAACTGCCCGGCCGTAAGCTGATCGGCGCTCCGGGAAAAGACGCGAAGCCGCTGACCGCGATAGCGGCGGGGCTTGAGAAGGGCGCGGAAGTCCTGGTCTTTATAGGTCCTGAAGGCGGTTTTTCTCCGGACGAACTGGACCTGGCGAAGCGCAAGGGCGCGGAGTTCTTCACGCTGGGACCGACGGTGCTGCGCGCCGAGACCGCCGCCGCCTCCGCCGCGGCCGTCCTCGCCTGCGCCGGCGAGTCGCTGAAGTGAAAGTATATTTCAAGACGGTGGGATGCAGGGTGAACCAGGTGGAGAGCGAGAGCCTCCGCGCCAGGTTCGCCGCGCTGGGCCATTGCGCGGCGGCGACGCCGGAAGAGGCGGACCTCGTAGTGGTCAACACCTGCTCGGTAACGGCCAGGGCCGACCGGGACTGTCTCGCTTTCCTGAAAAAGACCGCCGCCGCCAATCCCGCCGCCGCCATCGCCGTGACGGGCTGCCTGGCCACGCTCGAGCCGAAGAAGATCCTCGCCGCCGTCCCGAAAGCCTCGGTTTTCACCAACGCCGACAAGGAGAAGATCCCCTCGCTGGTCTGCGGCGCGCCTCCGAAGGAGGACTTCTTCTCCGTCGAAGGATTCAAGGGCCGGGCCCGCGCCTTCGTGAAGGTGCAGGAGGGCTGCGACCTCAAATGCTCCTACTGCCTTGTGAATCTCGCCCGCAATAAGATGTCTTCCAAGCCGCTCAAGTCCGCCGTGTCCGAAATAGAGAAGCTGGTTTCGGCCGGTTTCGCCGAGATCGTTCTATGCGGCACGCGGCTGGGCATCTACCGCTGCCCCGAGACCGGCGCGGACCTGGCGGCCCTCGTTTCGGAACTCTTCGCCCTGCCCGGCTCTTTCCGCGTCCGTTTCTCGTCGATAGAACCGGGCGAGATAAACGCGCCGCTGCTGCGCGCTCTGGCCGCTGCCGGCGGCCGTTTCTGCGATTATTTCCATATCCCGCTGCAGTCGGGCTCCGACGCCGTCCTGCGGGCGATGGGCCGCAACTACGATACGACTTATTACCGGGGCCGGCTGGAGGAGATACGCTCTTTCTTCCCTTCGGCGGGCCTTTACGCCGATATCATAGCCGGCTATCCCTCCGAAACGGAGAAGGAGTTCGGAGAGTCTCTGGAATTCGTCCGCTCATGCGGCCTCTCGGGACTGCACGTCTTTAGTTTCTCGGCCCGGCCCGGCACCCGCGCGGCCGCGCTGAAGCCGCTGCCCCCGGCGACGGTCAAAAGGCGCTCGGCCGCGCTGCGGGCCCTGGACCTGGAGCTGCGCTCCGCTTTCGCCGCTTCCATGCTGGGCCGGGAGCTGGAGGTGCTGTCCCTCTCGTCCAAGGCAGGGCGTTCCCGGGCACTGGCGTCCAATTTCCTGGAGGTGGATATCCCCGCCGCGCCTGTTGGCCGGCTGCTGCGCTGCCGGGTTACCGCCGCCCGGGGCGGCGCCTGCTCCGGGGAAGCGCTTTGAGCCGCCGTTGTTCTCCGGTCCCCTGCCGCGCCGGAAAGCCTGGCCTTTGCATTGATCTGTAATTATTATTAGAATAATAGGATTAAGCGCGTCCGCCCATGGCGGGCGGGGTCTTTACTATGGATAAACCCGACAAAGACGGCGAGAAAGAATCCATCGAGGAGATACTCTCGGACCTCAACGGCCTGCTCAACAGGATGCCGGCCATTCTCTCGGACATAAAGATGCCCGAGACCCGCCCCGTGGATTTTTCCAGGATAAGGCGGGAGGCCGAGGATCAACCCGCTCCCCAGGCGGAGCAGGTCCGTCAGGACGAGACGATACGGCTGGAGCCGGAGGAAATGGCCGGCATAGCGGCTTCGGCCTATGTGCTGCCGGAGTCCGAACCGCAGCCAGACCCCGAGCCGGACCTTTCCGGCGAGGAATATAATTTCGAGTTTGCCCCGGAGCCGCCGGCCGCGGCCGTGCCGGCCCCGGAGACTGTTCCCGCTCCCGTTCCCGCGCCTGAAGCCGCCGATAAGCCGCGGGATTATTTCGATCAGAGCGGGGATTTCGGGGTGCCGGACATAGACGCACTTCTGCAGCTGTCCGCCGGGGACATCGTGCTGAATGGTGTATCAGCGGGGGACACCATGCGGCATGGTGTCCCAGTACCGTCCGCCCAAAAAATCAAAGATCAAGGGGGAGAGATGGAAGAAAAACGTCAGGATGACCAGGTGAAACCCGCGGAGGAGACTCCCGGATCCCTGCCGGCCGGGGACGCCGTTCCGGAACAGCCGCCGGCTTTCGATGCCACGGTAAAGATGGATTCGCCTTTCGAATTCCCGGAGCCGGCCGCGGAACAGCCCGAGCCGGAGGCCAAAACCCCTGACGCGCAGGAAGCCCTCCCTTCAGGCGACGACCTTAAAGCGTTCGAGAGCGCTTTCGTGATCCCCGGCACCGATGACGCGCAGGAACCGGAAACTCCTTCCGTCGAAGCGCCGGAGGCAATGGCACCACCATTCCCGGCCCCGGAGCCCGTGGAACAGCCCGAACCGGCCATTCAGGAGACGGCGGCGCCGGCCGCCGAGTTCCAGTCTGGCGGGATAAGCCTTGAGCCCCAGTTCTCCATGCCGGAAGAGCAGTCGGCCCCTGCCGCGGAGCAGCCGGCGGAGCAGGCCGCGGTTGTCGAAGACCCTCAGTTGAGCGTCGGAGAGCCCCAACTGAGCGTCGGCGCCCCTGACCAGCAGCCCGGCGGCCTTTCGCCCGGGCCCAGGTCCGACACCCCTTTCGAGTCGCCGATAGAAGCCATTACGGCAGCCTCCTCCGGCGAAACAGCCGGGGAGAAAACGGTGGTCTTCGGCCCCGGGCAGGGCCCGGGGACGCCCGGCGGGGAGGAGACCCTGGTCTACCAGGGCGGCGATCCCTCCGCCACCTCAAGAACGAAGGCCGGGGCTTCGCTGCCCGAACTGGCCGCCATGGAACCCCCGGACACGGTGGACAAATCCCGGGTCAAGACGCTGGCCTTCATGTACGCGTCAGGGGAGGATAAATTCTGCGCGGACGTACTAGCCACGCTGGACGCCATCTGTCTTAAATCCGAGAGCCGGCCCATGTTCATAAAACGGGCCTTCGTAAAGCCCTGCGGGGACGATATGCGCGGCGCCGTTGCCCAGCGGCTGGTCTCCGAAGCGGGCGCGGCCGGGCTGATATGCGTGGGCTCCGTCGCGCAGGAGGCCCTTTACGATATAGAGAACGCTTTCGGCTCGTCGGGTTCGTTCTTCCGCCATTTCTCGCAGGACAATTTCAACCTGACGTCCGCGCTTGATTCGGTGCTCGACCTGATACTTAAGCCTTGAGACAAGACATGATAAAGAAGTGGGAAGTCGCGCCGGCGCCTATAGACAAGAACAAGGACCGCCATAAGCTGATGATCAAGGGGGAGATGAAGGACATCTTCTTCATCGTCAAGAAACTGGGCAGCGTTTGTTCGCGTCCCGAGAAATCCTCCGGAGACTTCAACTTCACTATCTACCTCTCCAAGCTCGAGACGGACACGATGTCCAAGCTTAAGGAGGTCGTGGCGGAGCTGGAGAAAGAGGATACTTCCAGGCGCTCTTCCGCGCCGGCCAGGACTTTCAACCCGCAGGCGGCGGCCCAGACGGCGCCTGCGCCGGCCGCCGCATCGGCGCCTTTGGCTCCCGCTCCCGCTCCCGCTCCCGCGCCCGCTCCGGCTCCGGCCGCGCAGCAGCCTCCCGTGCAGGCCCCGCCTCCTCAGGCGGCCCCTGCGGCGCCCCCGCCGGCCGACAAGCCCAAATTTTCCGCGCCTTTCGGTCCGCCGCCCACGGTCAGCGGCAGGATAAAGCCGCCGGCGGCCGCGCCGCCGCCGGAGGAGAAGAAAGAGGAGAAGCCGGCGGAGCCCGCCAAGGCCCCGGTTCCCATGACCCCGCCCGGGGTCTCCTCCCGGACCCGGCTCAAGTGGGGGGTCGAGATGCCCCTGATCCCGACCTATACCTTCGAGAACCTGCAGTCGGGTTCCTATAACCGCTTCGCCCACGCGGCCGCCATGGCCGTGGTGGAGAGTCCCGGCACGATGTACAACCCGCTGCTGGTCTTTGGCGTGCCGGGCACCGGCAAGACGCATTTTATGCACTCCGTCGCCTATGGGCTCTCGGCGGCACTGGGCCAGGACAAACTGTTCGTCACCGACGGCATCCGCTTTTCCAAAGGGGTTGAGCTGGCGCTCCAGGACGGCTCCATAGAAAAACTGGACAAGATGTTCTCCTACATCAAGGGACTCGTCATCGACGACGTTCATCTCCTGATGCTCACCGGGGAGAATAAGAAGTATATCTCCAAGTGGCTCAATGAGTTCATGGCCGCCAACAAGCAGATCGTGGTATCCTCCGTCTTCCCGCCCAAGGCGCTGGCCGGGCTCGAGGACTCGCTCGGCTTCCAGCTTTCGCAGGGCTGGATGGTCGACGTCAAGGTCCCGCCTGCCTCGGCCTATAAAACCATCCTTTCGGGCCTGGTGACCTCGATGGGCTTCAGTCTGTCGGACGAGGAACTGAACCGCATCTTCGTGGACAGGATGATGGCTTTCGGGGACGTGACCCGTACGCTGGAGCAGCTGCGCAAGCTGGAGAAATACGCGAGCAGCGCGATGTCCTCGCCGGGCAAGAGGGAGTTGCTGGATATGCTGCTCGGCATTTCCGAGACCGCGATCGCGGGCGCCGTCTCCGAAGCGGACTACGGCTCGGCGATGGGCTGGCGGCCCGCAGAGAACCAGTGGTTCAAATGGGGCCTCTTCTACCCCAAGGGCTGCGAGAAGGAGGCCAAGTTCGCACTTTACAGCGCCTCCGCCCGGGCCAAAGAACTCGGCATCTCAGTAGCCTGGAGCCAGGTCTTCACCGAATCCTACGATCCGGACGAACTTTACGGCACGCCTTTCCGGATAGGCAATTTTACGGCCGATAAGACCGTCAACGGCCTGATAATACTGGGCCCGCAGCCCTCCTCGGCTCTGGGCGCGCAAGAGAACGAGTTCAGGCATATAACCGAGAAGATACTGCGCAGTTACTCCGTCAAGAACGCCTGGCTGAGCAGCAACAGCCTCAAGTCCCCGTCCGCCTATGTGCGGCTCCTGATGGACCTGATGTAGGGATACAGTGATCACATGCACGACCTCCTCGCTTCAGTGACACTCGGCGCCGTCCTGGCTTTCGCCGCCTGGTGGTACCTGAAATTCCGCTACCTGCTGCCGGCCGAGCGCCGCCTAAGGCGGGCCGAAAAGGAACTTTCCGGCTTCGCCGAGTTCGCGCGCGAGTCGCTGGAGCATTCCTCGGTCCCGGACTCGCAGGAACACTACCTCGATATAGCCGAATACTACTTCATAAAACTGCACGCCATTTTCGCCGGCGGCGTCCTGGCCGCTTTCGAGCGGTCCGGCGGGGGTTGGCGCGTGGCCGGCCTTTACAGCGAACAGCGCAGCGGCCAGTCGGCGGGAGCCGTCTTTGCCTGGGAGCCCCTGGACCGCTGCGTGAACGAGGGTGAGTTCCTCTTCCAGGCGCCCCTGGACCCGGCGCCGCCCGGTGACCTGTTCGCCGGCATGGGCTCCGCCCTGCTCTGCCCTTTCATGCCCACGCACGGCGGGTACAGGCGCGTCGTGGTCTTAGCCCATGCCAGCCCCCGGAAAGTGGAGGAGGCCCTTCCTTATCTCCGCTTCCTGATGCCCTATCTTAACTCCGTGTGGCGCATGGCCGAGAAGAATTTCGCGCTCAAGAAAGAGACCGAGCAGCTCAAGGGAGAACTTTCCGCGGTACTGCAGGAACTCGACGCCGCCGGCTCCAGGCTGATACAGCGGGCCAAGGAGCGCAAGGCGCTCTACGAGGTGGTCACCAAGGCGACCGGCGTGGAGAAGGACATGAGCCTGGGCTGCTCGGCCGTGCTCAACATCGTAGCCAAGATAGCCGAGGCCGACGTGGCGGCCGTACTGCTCTACGACGATTCCCGCAACGAGCTGGTAGCCCACCCGGGCTCCTACGGGATCCCCGACGACGACCGTCTCCTCTACAGCATACCGATAACCAACACCTCCTCCGCCTCCGTGCGCGCTTTCATCAACCGGGAGCCTTTCATGAGCCCGGACGCGCAGAACGACCCTGATGTCATCGGCCACCACGCGAAGCTCTGGAACATCCGCTCCCTCATGATCGTCCCCATAGTCCTGGGCGAGCGCGTGATAGGAGTGCTGCGCGTCGGCAGCCTCAAGCCCGACTTCTTCACGCCGGACCAGCTGGAGTTCCTTACCATAATAGCCGACGAGCTGGCGATGATAATAGAGATGACCACGCTCTACGAGAACGCCACGCGCACCGCACAGGAACTGGCCCAGCTCAACAAGCTCAAGGACGAGTTCCTCTCCACGGTCAGTCACGAGCTGAAGACGCCGCTTACCACCATAAAGGGCTTCGTTTCCGTCATACTCAGCGGCGAGGTGGGCTCCCTCAACGAGCAGCAGTCCAATTTCCTCTCGGTGGTGGACCAGTCGGCCAACCGCCTGACGCACCTGATCTCAAACCTGCTCGACTTCTCCCGTCTCAACGGCAAGGTGGAGATGGAGTTCCAGCCCGTGAATATCCGGGAGTTGGTCTCGCATTCGATCGGCAATATGCTGCTCAAGGCGCGCGAGAAGGAGATCGAGATAGAATCCCGTTTCGCGGGTAAGCTTCCCGACGTCTACGCCGACAGCCGCTGGATAACCCAGGTCATAGACAACCTGCTGATAAACGCCATAAAGTTCTCGCGCCGGGGCTGTACCGTCAAGGTGACCGGGCAGGACAAGGGTGAGGCCGTCGTCATTTCCATCGAGGACGACGGCCCCGGCATCCCGGAAGAGGAGAGGAAACTCGTTTTCGAGAAGTTCTACCGCGGCAAGAACAGCGTCAACCAGGTCCCCGGCACCGGGCTCGGCCTGGCTATATCCAAGTCGGTCATAGAGAAGCACGGGGGCAGGATCTGGCTGGAATCCCCTTCCGGCAACGGTGCCCGCTTCAATTTCGCCCTGCCCGTGCATAAGGTCAAGGCGCAACTGTAACCGGAGGGTCAAAGAATATGAGAATAACCCCGATATTTATTTCGCTGGCGATGGCGGCGGCGCTGGCCGCCTGCGCGGGTGCCGGCCGTTCCGGCGGTGCCGGGCCCCTGGAGGCCGTGGAGGCCGAGGGCTACGCGGACACGGGCGGCAAGGACCCCTCTTCCGCGCGGCCGCCGGCCCTGGCCGCGGCCGAGCGCGCGGCTCTTAAAAAAGCCGCCGCCCTTTTTTCCGACGACCCCGCCGCGGTCGACGCCGTCCTCTCCAGGCATTCCTACTATGTCCGGAAGAGCAAGATACTTTCCGAAAAGAGGATGGATAACTTTCTCTCCCTGCGCGCCAGGGTCTGGATCTATATAGACAGGGTGCGGCACGCGGTCGCCCCTTCCGTTGCTTCCTCGGCGGGACCGAGGCTGGTGCTCGCGGTCTCCGGCGACTCCGGGGCGGGCGGCGAGACGGCTTTCAGGGCCGCCGCGCTGTCGTCGATGGGCGCTTCTTTCGTGCCGGCGCAGGCCGGCGAGGACACGGCCGCGCTCACGGGCCGCGCCGCGGCTTCCGGCGCCAGGGCCGCCGTCAGCGTCAGGTTCTCCATCCGCCCCCTCGATGCGGCCGTGGGAGGGGGACTGGCCCAGGCCTCCGCGGAGGCTTCCGCCGTGGTGATAGACGCGCGCGGCGGCGGTAATCTGGCCGAATTTTCCGTAGCGGCCGCCGGGATGGGGCAGGACCGCGACGCCGCCGCGGCGAAAGCCCTGGCTGAGGCGGGCGCCGCGCTGGGCCGCGAACTGGGCGCCCGTCTGGGCGGCCGGCTTAAAGGAGAGGACCGGGGCTTTACATTGAGGTTTTCGGGCGCTCCCGGCATAGACATTATTTCTTCGCTCGCCGCCGCCGTGGAGGGCATATCCACCGTGCGGAGGGTGGCGGTGGTCTCCTACGCCGAAGGCGAGGCTGAACTGGCCGTCTATTCGGACAAGATGAGCCCCGAGGAATTCGCCAGCCTGGTACTGCGCGCCGCCGGAGATTCGCTGGTCATAGACGGGATAGAAGCTTCAGAGGTCGCTTTCAGATATATAAGATGAGGTTCCGCCAAGCCCTGCTTATCCCGTTCCTGCTGGCCGCCTGCGTGGTGAAGCCGACCTATTTCGTCGCCCCCGGCTTCGCTCCGCCGGCCGAGCCCGTGGCGCTGCTGCCTTTCGAGAACGAGACCGTTGATCTGGCTGCCGAGGATTATCTCTACAAGCTGGCCGCCGAGCGCATAGCCGCCAGGGGCTATTCCCTGATCCAGGGGGAGCCGGTCATGGAGGGGCTCAAGGGGATAGGGATAACCGACGCGGGCCAGATGGCCTCGGCCACGCCGGAGATAATCGGCCGTGCCGTGGGTTCGGGTCTGCTCTGCTACGGCGTCATTGAGGATTTCACTTTTCAGAACCTCGGTTTCGTCGTACGCAAGAGCGTCAAGCTGCGTCTTAAGCTGGTCTCGGCCGCCGACGGCGAGGTGCTTTACGAGGGGGAGGGGACCGGCCGCGACGTAAAGGTCTACCTCGACAGGGACGAGGCCCGGAAGGCCTTCGTGGAGCAGATGGCCGTCAAGCTGGTCCAGAACATGCTCAAGTCCCCGCTCGCCAAAGAGGCCGAGCGCGCGGCTGCCGACGCGGTGGCCGGCCTTCCCGCGCGCTGAGGCGCGGGATCGTTTTTCAGTTCATATTCAGGAGGGGTCTTATGAAAAAAATGTGGATGATACTGCCGCTGCTGCTGGCCGCGGCCTGCGCGCCTTCGAGGTCCGTGAAGATGGACCACGCGCTGACCGTCAAGGAGACCGAGAAGGTGAAGTCGGCCTACACGGGCCCGAAGCGCCGCATCGGCGTGGTGGAGTTCGAGAATAAGTCCGCCTACGGCCAGGGCCGCCTGGGCGGCGCCGCCTCGGACATACTGATCACCGAGCTGGTCAAATCCGGCAAGTTCATAGTGGTCGAGCGCGACCGCATGGAAAAGATAATGGCGGAGCAGAAGATGCAGTCGCAGGGCACGGTGGACCCGCAGACCGCCGTCAGGCTGGGCCGCATAATGGGACTGGAGGCCATCGTCGTAGGCGCGGTCTCGCAGTTCGGCGTCAACAAGCAGGGCTCCGACTACCTCATACGCCAGACCAAACAGCAGGTGGCCGACGTTACCGTGGACATCCGCCTTATCGACGTGCAGAGCGGCCAGGTATTGATGGCCGACTCGGGTAAAGGCCAGGCCAAGTCCAAGTCCGGCAGCTTCCTGGGAATGGGCACCAAGGGCGGTTACGACGAGACGCTCGAGGGCGAAGCGCTGCGCGGCGCCATCGTAAAATTCGTGGACAATATCGCCAACCAGATGAACTCCAAACCCTGGTCCTGCCGCATAGCCGACGCCTACGACCAGGACATCTACCTCAACGCCGGGCAGGAGTCGGGCATGAAGACCGGCATGACGCTGTCCTGCTTCAGCCAGGGCGCCGAGATACGCGACCCGCGCTCCAACCTGGTCATAGGGCACAGGGAGGCCTACCTGGGCGACGTGGAGATAGACCGCTGGTGCGGCGAGTCCGGCGACTGCTCCGTGGCGAAGCTGGTCAAGCGCGGTTCAGCTTCCCCGAAGGCCGGGGACATCTGCCGGCTGGCGAAGTGATGGCGCGGGGGGACACCATGCCGCATGGTGTCCCCCGGAAACCGGGTTTCTTATGCTGGCCAAGCTCAACAGTCTGGGTCTGAAGGGGATAGAGGGTTACGCCGTGGGGGTGGAAGTGGACATCGCCCCCGGGCTGCCCTCGTATTCCGTCGTAGGCCTGCCCGACGCCGCGGTCAAGGAGTCCAAGGACCGCGTCGTCGCCGCCATACGCAATTCGGGCTTCGAGCTGCCGTCGCGCAGGGTCACGGTCAACCTGGCCCCGGCCGAGATCCGCAAGGCCGGTACCCATTTCGACCTGCCCATAGCCCTGGGTATGCTCTCGGCCGCCGAAGCGCTGGAAGGCCGGGGCGAAAAAGCCGCGGAGGCCTTCTTCCTGGGCGAGCTGGCTCTCGACGGGGCGCTCAAGCCCGTCATCGGCGTGCTGCCGATGCTGCTCAGCCTCAAGGCTGCGGGCCACTCCGGGCCGGTGGTGGTGCCTGCCGGCAATGCGGGAGAGGCTTCGCTTTCCGGCCTCGACGCTTTCTCCGCCGCCACGCTGTCGGAGGCGGCCGCCTGGCTGTCGGGCAAAGGGGAACTGCGCCGCTGCCTGCACGCCGCGCCGCCGGAAAATTCCGGTTCGGTGGGTGACATGTCCGAGGTGAAGAGCCAGGCCTTCGCCAAGCGCGCGCTGGAGATAGCCGCGGCCGGCTTTCACAATATAATAATGGTCGGCCCGCCCGGCTCGGGCAAGAGCATGCTGGCCAAGAGGTTCTCCTCGATACTGCCCCCGCTCAATGACGAGCAGTCGCTGGAGACCACCAAGATCTATTCGGTATGCGGGCTGTTGTCCCGGGCTAAACTGATCACGGAGCGGCCTTTCAGGGAGCCGCATCACACCATCTCCGACGCCGCGCTGATCGGCGGCGGCTCCAGCCCTAAACCGGGAGAGGTTTCACTGGCGCATAACGGCGTTCTTTTCCTGGACGAATTCCCCGAGTTCTCCCGGGCCTCCATCGAGTCGCTGCGTGAGCCGCTGGAATCGCGCAGGGTGACGGTGGCCCGGGTGCGCGATACCGTCACCTACCCGGCGCGCTTCGCGCTGGTGGCGGCGATGAATCCGTGCCCCTGCGGCTACCTGGGACATTCTTCCCGGCAATGCTCCTGCACGCCGCTGCAGGTGCAGAAGTACCGCGGCCGGATCTCCGGACCTGTGCTGGACCGCATCGATCTGCACGTACAGCTCGCGGCCCTTAAGTACGCGGACTGGTCGGCTCTGCCGGAGGGGGAAAGTTCCGCCGCCGTAAGGGAAAGGGTGCTCTCGGCGGCGCGCCGCCAGCGCGAGCGGTTCAAGGACGGCCGTGCCGTGCCCAACGCGCTGATGACGGTGAGGCATATACGCGAGCATTGCCGGCTGCCGTCGGGCGCTTCGGAACTGCTCGAGAAAGCCATGGATAAGATGGGGTTTTCCGCGCGCAGCCTGGATAAGATAATGCGGGTGGCCAGGACCATAGCCGACCTGGAAGGCGCGGCGGACATAAAGAAGGAACACGTGATGGAGGCGGTGCAGTACAGGTCGCTGGACCGCGCGGTAGAGACGGTTTAGGCAAAATAACGGAGTCCGGAGGAAATGAAGATGAAGATAATGATAATTTCCGCGGTGCTGGCGCTGGCGCCGGTTTTCGCGGCCGCGCAGGAGGCGGCCCGGCAGGGCGCCGGGGTGCTGAAAGTCACCAAGCGGCATCAGGTGGTGGATGGCGACACTCTCTGGGACCTGTCCTCCAGGTATTACGCCGACCCTTTCAAGTGGGGGCGGATATACAACGCGAACATGGGACTGGTCTCCAATCCGGACCTCATACTGCCGCAGTGGGAGCTGGTCATACCGGGCCTGACCGACGAGATCAGGGCCGCGGCGCCTGTTATACCCGAACAGGTGGAGGAGATAACGGCTCCTCCCGCCGAGGCCGGTGACACCATGCCGCATAGTGTCACCGCTGCACCCGCCGCCCCGCCCGCGGCCGCTCCGGCACCCGCCGTCCGGCCCGCCAGGGACACCATGCAGAATGGTGTCCCCTCAGGTTCCTATCAGAAACTGCCGGACCTCTCCGAGGAGATGCCCGAGGACCAGAAAGAGTGGGGTTCCTTCCTGCCGACAAAACTGGCCGGGCCGGACTGGAGAGCGGACGGGGAGATCGCCGGCCTCGAGAACGGGGACTCCGACGATGACGGGCTTTCTTTCACCGGCGCGACGGTCTCGGTCATGATGCGTTCCGGCGTGATGTGCAAGGCCGGCGATTACCTGGAGGCCTACAAAATCGGCTCCACCGTGACCCGCGACGGCAAGATCGCCGGCACCGAGATACAGCGCGTCGCCCTGCTGGAAGTTCTTTCTTCCGGCGGCCGCGACCTGAAGGCGCGCGTCCTGGACGCTAACAGCTCCGTCTACAAGGGTCTGGCCGTAAAGAAGAAATAAGGGTCTTACCGTGCCCATAGAGACCATTACCGACGCCGAGAAAGCCGCCAGGCTGCGTCTCAACGCCGCGGCCTGCCTGAGGGGGGATTGGGCGATGCGCCTGATAAGCCTCTACGGCAGCGCGCAGGAGGCGCTGCGTGTCTCGCCCTGGGACCTGGCGGCGGAAGGCGGGCTCACCTTCACCGGCGCTCAGCGCGCCCTGAAGGAGGCCGCCGCGCACGACCCCGAAAAGGAACTCTCCCGCTGCTCGTCCATGGGGATAGCGGTGGTTTTCGACGGTACCCCTGAATACCCGGCCGCGCTCAAAGATCTCGCCGACAGGCCGCTCGTCATATACATGCGGGGAAAACTCGAGGGCCGCGCCCCCGTGGGCATGGTCGGCACCCGCCTTCCCACGCCTTACGGCCGCCGCATGGCGACCCGCATCGCCTCCGACCTGGCCGGCGCCGGCGCTACCGTCGTCAGCGGCCTGGCCAGGGGAGTAGACACCATCTGCCATGAGGCCGCGGTAAAGGCGGAAGCCCGGACCTGGGCCGTAGTCGGTACGGGACTCGATTCCTGCTACCCGCTGGAGAACCGCGGGCTCGCCGATAAGATCGTGGAGACCGGCGGCGCCGTGCTGAGCGAACTACCGCTGGGCTCCGGCCCTATGTCCGCCCATTTCCCGCGCCGCAACAGGATCATTGCCGGGCTCTCGCTGGCTACCGTGGTCATAGAGGGAGGCTTTGCCTCGGGCGCTTTGATAACCGCCCGCTTCGCCCTGGAATACGGGCGCGAGGTGCTGGCCCTGCCCGGTCCGGCCGATTCCGATATGAGCCGCGGGCCTAACAAACTGCTCAAGGACGGCGCCGCGCCGGTGGAGGGCGCCGCCGACGTGCTGGCCGCGCTGTCGCCGGAGATCCTGGTCGGCCTGAAAACCGCGCGCCGCCGGGCCGCCCGCAAGGCCCGCGGGCCGGACGGCGACCCCGGCGAGGTCTTCGCTACCGTTACCGCCGCAAAAGACGAGGGCGTCACGGCGGACGCGCTGGTGGAGCGGCTGGGCTGGACCGTGCCCCGCGCCGCTGCCGCCATCTTCGAACTCGAAGCCCTCGGCTTCATCTCCCAGACCGCCGGCAAATACTTCCCGCAGGAATAGATAACGCCCCGGGCTCCCCGCATAGTTGCAGAATGGCCCCGCGGGATTTTGCTATATAAGGGATAATAAGGATACAATACATAACTATATTATGGCACAGGAAAAAAAAGACAAAACCAAAGCAGCGAAGGCGGAGCCCAAAGCCGCCCCCAAGACTTCCGCCAAGGCCAGGATAGGCCCCGGCAAATACCTCGTGATAGTCGAGTCTCCAACCAAGGAGAAGACCATCGGCCGCTTCCTCGACGCCAATTACGTCGTCAAGAGTTCGTTCGGCCACGTGCGCGACCTGCCCAAGGACGAACTGGGCGTGGAGCCGGAGAAAGGTTTCGAGCCCAAGTACGTGCTGATAGAGCGCGCCAAGCGCATCAGCCAGGAGCTCAGCTCGCTCGCTAAAAATTCCGAGTACATCTATCTCGCCACCGACCCGGACCGCGAAGGAGAGGCGATCAGCTGGCATCTCAGCAAGGTCATAGCCGCCGCGCCGGACAGGTTCAAGCGCATCTCGTTCCACGAGATCACCAAGACCGCCATCGCCGCGGCGCTCAAGAGCCCGCGCGACCTGGACATGAACCTGGTACACGCCCAGCAGGCCCGCCGCGTCATAGACCGGCTGGTCGGCTATAAGATCTCCCCGCTGCTCTGGGACAAGGTCAAGAGCGGCCTTTCGGCCGGCCGAGTGCAGTCGGTCGCCGTGCGCCTGGTGGCCGAGCGCGCCAGGGAAATAGCCGCTTTCACGGAAGAGGATTATTACACGCTCTTCGCCAGCCTGGGGAAGGAGGGCGGAAAGTCCTTCGACGCCCGCCTGGTCCGCTGGAAGGGCCAGCCGGTGGAGCAGACGATAACGCTCAAGCTCTTCGCCGAGGACTACCGCTACCGCACCACGCCTTTCAAGAAGCTCGAGGATACCGCCGAGGCCGCCACGCTGCTGCGCGGCTCCGAGCTGAAAGTCTCAAAGCACGAGGCCAAAACGGCGCGCCAGAAGCCAAAGCCGCCGTTCATCACCAGCTCGCTGCAACAGGACGCTTACAATAAGCTCGGCTACTCGTCGGATAGGACGATGCGCATAGCGCAGAGCCTCTACGAAGGCGTAGACATGGAAGGCGACCGCGCCGGTCTTATCACCTATATGCGCACGGACTCGTTCAACGTCTCCGCCGACATGCAGGCCGAGACCGCCAAATTCGTGGCCGAGATCTACGGCAAGGACTTCGCCCCGGAGAAGCCGCCGGTTTACCTTAAGAAGGTCAAGGGCGCGCAGGAAGCGCACGAGGCCATACACCCGACTTCGGTCTACAAGCGCCCGGCGGAAGTCGCCAGGTTCCTTACCGCCGAGCAGGCGAAGCTTTACGAGCTCATCTGGAACCGCTTCGTCGCCAGCCAGATGGCGGACGCGGTTTTCGATTCGGTCACAGTCGAGGTGTCCGACCCGGATCAGCAGGCCGTACTGCGCGCCACCGGCCGCACGATGAAGTTCGAGGGCTACCTGAAGGTCTACATGGCCGAGAAGGAGCAGGAGGTCGCCGGCGACGAGGACGAGGACGATTCGGCCGTGCTGCCGCCGCTCAAGGAAGGCGAGATCGTCTCGCTTAAGGAGGCGGCGCCCAGGCCGCACCGCACCAGCCCGCCGCCGAACTACAACGAAGCCAGCATCATCAAGACGCTGGAAAAGCACGGCATCGGCCGCCCGTCCACCTACGCCGTCATCATCAAGACCATCATAGAGCGCGGCTACATCAACCGGGAGAAGGACAAGCGCCTGCTGATAACCGAGCTCGGCTCGGTGGTCACCGAGAAGCTCAAGGACTTCTTCCATGAGATCATGGAGCTCTCCTACACGGCCTCGATCGAGGATAAGCTCGACGATGTGGCCGATGGCGCTCTCAAGTGGAAAGAGGTCATCACGGAGTTCTACGGGCCTTTCTCCGCCAGCCTGGCCAAGGCCCAGACCGACATGACGCGCACGCGCCCCGGCGTGGTCAAGACCAGCGAGAAGTGCCCGCTCTGCCTCAGCCCCATGGTGCAGCGCGAGAGCCGTTTCGGCAAGTACCTCTCCTGCTCGCGCTTCCCCAAGTGCAAGGGCAAGATCCCGCTCGACAAGGACGGCAACAAACAGGAATACTTCGCGCCGATCAAGACCGAGAAGATCTGCTCCAAGTGCGGCAAGAACGCCATGCTGCTGCGGCGTAGCGCGCGCGGACACTTCCTGGCCTGCTCCGGCTTTCCCAAGTGCCGGAGCATAGACCCGGTCACGCCCGAAGAAGTCGAGCGGCTGATCGCCTCCAACAAGCCCGGGTAGAAATGGGGCTGCCCGGCGGCGCCGGGAAAAATACGGACTTATGAACCTGCGCTGCGACCTCCACTTGAACGGCGGCAACAGGCGCGTGCTGATAGCCGCCCGCGACGAGGAGACGCCGGACCACCTGGCCCTGCGCCTCTCGGCCGCGGCGCTGTTCTTCGACCGCGAGCCGGTCCTGGAAGTCGGACCCAAAAAGCCCGCCGCCGAAGGCTTCGAATACTACCCCGACCTGCTGGTCACCGAGCCCGACGGCTACCCCGAACTCTGGGTAGAGTGCGGCAATACCGCCACCAACAAACTGACCAAGGTCATCCGCAAGTTCAGCCGGGCGCGCGTCATAGTGGTGCGCGAGGGGTACGAGGAGGCCCGCCGCTTCCGCAAGCTCCTGGCGCGCGACGTCCCCAAAAGCGAAAAGATAGAAATCTGGGGCTGGCCTCCGGGGAAGTTCCGCGAATGGACGGCCGCCCTGAAGGAAGCCAACTCGCTGATAGGCGAAGCGTCGGGCCGCTCTATAAACGCCGTCCTCAACGAGACCCCCTTCGACGTCACGCTGGAGATCTTCTGATGAGGGTCCTCATCGAACGGTTCCTGCTCCACATAAAGTCGCAGCTTAATTTCTCGCGCCATACGGTGCGGGCCTACGCTTCCGACCTCGCCGAATTCGCCGCCTACGCCGAGGCCGAGGGAGCCGAATTTCCCGCCGGCTTCGACCGCCACCTGATGCGCGCTTATATGGCCATGCTGCAGGAGGACAGGAAGAACTCGCGCAATACCATCATCCGGAAGGTCTCCTCGGCCCGTTCTCTCATCCGCTGGCTGATCGCCGAGGGGAAGCTGGAGTCCGACCCTTTCGCGCTGTTGCGCGCCCCGAAAAAAGAGAAGCGGCTGCCGCGCTTTCTTACCGAGGGAGAGGTGCGCAAGCTCTACGACTATAACGCCCCCGGCGCGGTCCCGGCGTCGAAGAAGACTCCTCTCGCGCCGCGCGACTACGCGTTACTGACTCTCCTCTATTCGGCCGGCCTGCGCCGCTCGGAGGTCTCCGGGCTCAATATCGGCGACGTGGATTTCTATTCGGGCTTCGCCCGCGTCATGGGGAAAGGATCCAAAGAGCGCCTGGTTCCCGTCGGGGATAAGGCGCTGGAGGCCCTGCGCGCCTACCTGGCGTCCCGGCCCGAAGTCCGCGCTCCGGCACGGCCGCTGTTCCTCAACGCCCGCGGTGGGAGGCTTTCGGGCCATGGCCTGGCGCTGATAATTAAGAAGATGGCGCGGCAGGCCCGCTTCGCCCGCAGCCTCAACCCGCACGCGCTGCGCCACTCCTTTGCGACGCACCTGCTCGACCACGGCTGCGACCTGCGTTCGGTGCAGGAGATGCTGGGACATAAGAACCTGGAAACCACGCAGATCTACACCCATGTCTCGCTGGAGCGCCTGAAAGAGGTCTACGAAAAGGCCCATCCCCGCTCTCCCAAGAAGAGGGGAGGCTGATGACTTTCGACCCGTCTCTGGATAATTCCGCCGCCCGCCTGGCCGCCATGGCCCGCGCCGCCGGCGCCGGGCCTGACCTGACGCAGGGCGGCGGCGGCAATGTCTCGCTAAAGATCGGTCCCGAGCGCATGCTGATAAAGGCTTCGGGTTCGCGCCTGGCGGAGATGACCGGTATTTCCGGCTATGCGCTGGTCAATCACGGCAATATCAAGCGGCAGCTGGCCGGCTGCCGGATGGACGACGGGGAACTGCTGGAGTATCTCTGCGCCCAGTCGCTGCCGGTAAAGGGCTCCTCCGCAGCGAAACCTTCAGTCGAGACCGGTTTCCACGCCCTGCTCAATACCGCCGTGGTCCATATTCATTCCGCCTGCGCAAATGTCCTGAATATGACCGCCGAAGGCCGGGCCGCCGCCGCGCGGCTTTTCCCGGGCGCGGCCTGGATAGATTACGTGCCTCCCGGCGCGCGGCTCTGTTGCGCCGTGGACGGGCCCGGGCGGGCCACCGGCACGCAGGTCCTTTTTCTCGCCAATCACGGGCTGGTGGTCAGCGCGCCGGGGTCCGAGGCCGCGCTTGAGCGTGCCCTGCGGGTCAACGCGGAGATACGTTCGGCGCTGCGCCTGCCGCTATATCCTTCCGCGGACTATCCCGCCGCCGGACTATCGGCGCATAACAAGGCGCGGCTGGAACGCAGGGGAAAGGCCTTCATGCTCGACAATGTCCTTTCCCCCGACCAGGCTCTGTACTGCGGCCCCGCGGAACTGGACGGTTCCGGTAAGGATATGGCCGCGGTCAACGAGGTGCTGACGGCCATTTTTTACATACTCGACTGCGCGGACACGCTGGGCTGGACGCCCCGCTTTCTTACGAAGGGGGATAGGGATTACCTGGAGGGGATGAAAGGCGGTAGATATAGAAGGGGACGCTGATTACTAAATGCCTAATTGTGCGTAATTAGGCATTTAGTAATCAGCGTCCCCTATCAGTCAGGGTCTGGTTATGGGCTGGGTCCAGACCGCCCAGCGCTCGCCGCTGGCTTCCAGCCGCCAGTCGTGACCGGGCTGCCAGCCCCAGTTCTTGCCCATTTTCAGTACGACATACTTGTTCTGGCCGGTTATCATCGCGGCGTAGAGCTCGTTATAGGCGGCCAGTATCTGCACCGGGCTGACGGCGGTTATGCCGGCCGACTTGCGGAGATTTATGAGCCCCTGCAGCTTGGCCCTGTACTCCGAGCCCCAGTCGAAGAAATGGGGCCAGTAAACGCTGGGCGTGCCCGGATGGGTCAGGATATAGGCGTAGCCCATCTGGCGCTGCACGCGGTATTCGCGTGAGGCGTTTTGCAGGAACTTGGGGTCCCGCGGAGAGGTGTCGTGGTTCTCCACGAAGGTGACCGACTTGCCGGGCCACCAGCCGATGGAGCCGGAGGGACGGCCGTGATCGTTGAGCATATCGTAGCGTTCGCTCTCGACCGCGGCGACCAGGCTGTAGCGGGTGGTGAAATCGAAGACGGTGGAGGCTTCAGACTTGTCGCCGTCGGCCGTGCCGTCCGCCCAATTGACCAGCAGCTGCCGGTTGGTGTCGTAGTATTCCCCTACCGAAAAGCCGGGGGCTGAGGCGCGGTTGTAATCCTTGATCCTGTGCGGCTGGAAGCCTTTGACCATGTCGTAGCGCCAGCCGTCGAAGCCTATCGTGTAGCGCAGCCAGCGCAGGAAGACCTTGGCGTCCTCGCGCACCAGCGCGCTGTTGTGGTCCAGGTCGCGGCAGCCCCTCTCGCCCTGCCCTTCGTCGTAGTTGGGACCCTTCATGCCCGGCCATTCGTCATCCTTGACTATTACGGTGGTCGGCCAGTCGGGGCTGGTGAAATCGGCCCAGTCGAGGGTGCCGTTGCGGTGGTTCAGGATTATATCGGCGACAGGGCTTACGCCGTGCGCCTTCATGGCGCGCACGGCTTCTATCAAAGTCTCTTTTTTGCCCCACTGCGAGTCCAGGTCGTACCACTCGGTGGGGTAATAGCTGCCGCGGGAAACGGGGGGGAACCAGATCATGTCGAAGCCGGCGGCGCCCACTTCGGGGGCCTTCTCGGCCATCTTGCCCCACCAGCCCTTAGGCAGGTCGAGCCAGTAGTTGTCGGCGTACCAGTGGAAGCCCTGCAGCATCACGGCGGACGAGCCTTCGAGGTTTATCCTGCGGGCGGGGGTCGGGGTGAAGTTTTTTGCCGAATAGAGGGTGACGGCGGTCCGCCAGTCCTGCCGGGCCAGCGGGCTGTGCTGATGGCCGGACTTGAGTTCTGCCGGCGCGGGAATGACCGCTGTCTGTTCCGGCGCGGACCTTACAAGGTCCTCTATCGCGGACTGAGCGCGCAGCGGGTATGCGCCGATGAGAAAAACTGTGATTAAGGAAAGTAACGGTGCTATTTTGAACATCTGCCCCTCCGGAATAACCCTGACTACGGGTCAATAATACTATATTATGGCACGCCCGGCTAAACCTGGCGAGGGTCCGTGGGGAAGGGTCGGCATAGGCCCTTGGGGCATAACCGTCCTCCGCGGCGGCGAGGCGCGTCATGAACGCTTCAGGAATACCGCCGAGAGCGGCGGGAGGGTTATCCGCAGCGACCAGGGCCGGCCGTGGGCCGGTTCCCGCGAGGCTTCGACCCCGCCGAAATTGCCCAGCCCCGAGCCCCAGTAAGCCGGCGCGTCGCTGTTTAGGAGTTCCTTCCAGAAACCTCCGGCAGGGACGCCTACGCGGTAGCCATAGCGCGCGACAGGGGTGAAATTGGCCACCACCAGGACGGCTTCCTCTTCTTTCGCGCCCTTGCGCATCACCGCGGCGACGCTCTGCTGTGAGTCGTTGGCGTCTATCCACTCGAAGCCCTGGGGGCTGCAGCTCAGCTCGTGCATGGCGGGCTCGGACTTGTAGAGCGCGTTGAGGTCGCGCAGCCAGGCCTGCATGCCGGAGTGCGGGGGGAAGCCCGCCTCGTGCCAGTCGAGGCTGCGCTCATGGTGCCACTCTTTCCACTGGGCGAACTCGCCGCCCATGAAGAGCAGCTTGTGGCCGGGCTGGGTGAACATCCAGCCGAAGAGGAGCCGCAGGTTGGCGAACTTCTGCCAGTCGTCGCCGGCCATCTTGGCCAGCATTGAGCCCTTGCCGTGCACGACCTCGTCGTGCGAGAGCGGCAGGACGAAGTTCTCGCCGAAGGCGTAGAGCATGCGGAAGGTCAGGTCGTTGTGGTGGAACTTGCGGTGCACCGGGTCCTTGGAGAAATAGCGCAGCGTGTCGTGCATCCAGCCCATGTCCCATTTCAGCCCGAAGCCGAGGCCGCCCAGGTAGGTCGGGCGCGAGACCATCGGCCAGGCCGTCGATTCCTCGGCGTAGGTCTGTACCTCCGGGTAATTCTGGTAGACGACGGTGTTGAACTGCCGGAGGAAGGTTATGGCTTCGAGGTTCTCGTTGCCGCCGTGGCGGTTGGGGATCCACTCGCCGGCTTTGCGGGAGTAGTCGAGATAGAGCATGGAGGCCACGGCGTCCACGCGCAGGCCGTCTATATGGTACTTGTCCAGCCAGAACAGCGCGGAACTGAGCAGGAAACTCTTGACCTCGTTGCGGCCGAAATTGAAGATGGCGCTCTTCCAGTCGGGGTGGAAGCCCTGGCGCGGGTCGGCGTGCTCGTAGAGATGCGTGCCGTCGAAGAAGGCCGGGCCGTGCTGGTCCGACGGGAAATGGGCCGGGACCCAGTCCAGTATCACTCCCACGCCGGCCCGGTGCAGGCTGTCCACCAGGAACATGAAGTCCTGCGGCGTGCCGTAGCGGCTGGTCGGGGCGAAATAGGAGGTGGACTGGTACCCCCAGGAGCCGTAGAAAGGGTGCTCGGCCACGGGCATGAACTCGACGTGGGTGAAGCCCATGTGTACGAGGTAGGCCGGCAGTTCGGCGGCCAGTTCGCGGTAGGTCAGCGGCCTGTTCTTCTCTTCGGGCTTGCGGCGCCAGGAGCCCAGGTGCATCTCGTATATCGAGACGGGGCTGTTGAGGCCGCAGCGTCCGCCGCGCGACTTCATCCAGCCCTCGTCGGACCATTTGTGCTCGAGGTCCCAGACCACGGAGGCGGTCTTGGGCGGCACTTCGGAGGAGAAGGCGAAAGGGTCGGCCTTCTCGCAGGAGTAGCCCCCGTACCTGGAGGCGATGAAATACTTGTAGTTCTGGCCCTGCCTGACGCCGGGGATGATGCCTTCCCAGATGCCGGAATACCCGCGCTGCGTCAGTGGGTGGCTGCCGCGGTCCCAGCCGTTGAAATCGCCTATGACGTGCACTGATTTGGCGTTGGGTGCCCAGACGGCGAAGCGGGTGCCGTCCCTGCCGGGATGGGCGCCCATACGATCGTAGAGCCGCAGGTGGTTGCCCTCGTTGAAAAGGTAAAGGTCCTGGTCGCTCAGGGCCCTGATATTCTCGTTCTTCTTTTTTGGAGGCATCGCCTTAATTGTACAAAATCGCGGCGCGGGCTATTTTTGTATACTTTCGCCTATGAACACGATAACGCTTATCGCGCTTTTAGTCCTGCTTTCTCCCGGCCAGTCCCACGCTTCGCCCGGCAGCGCGGCCCGGGAAATGGCCGCCGCCCCGGCGATGGCCGGCGCGTCCTGGGGGCTGGCCGTGGTCGACGCGGCTTCCGGCCGGGAACTGCTGGCGCGGGGCGCCGACCTTAACCTGGTGCCGGCCAGCACGATGAAGCTGCCGGTCACGGCGGCCGCGCTGGAATACCTCGGCCCCGAAAAGAGGTTCTTGACCAGGCTGGTCTCCGCGGAAAAACCGGCGGGAGGCGTCGTCGGCGGCGATCTTTACCTGGTCGGCGGCGGAGACCCTTCGCCCGGGTCGGAGATAATAAGGAACGCGCCCGCCCTGCCGGCCGTGTACTCCGGTTGGGCGGAGAAGCTGCGGGCCGCGGGGATAAGTTCGGTGCGGGGGGGCGTCGTGGCCGACGAGAGCCTGTTCGATAACTTCCAGCCCGGCTCCTGGTCCTGGGAGGACATAGGCAACTATTACGCCGCCCGCCCGTCGGCTCTTACGGTCAACGATAATACCTACAGGATATATTTCAGGCCCGGCACGGCCCCGGGCGAAAAGGCCGAGGTGGTCAGGACCGAGCCCCCGATGCCGGGCCTGTCTTTCGAGAACCTGATGCTGACCGGCCCCGAAGGGTCCGGCGACAACGGCTATGTCTTCGCTTTCCCGGGCCAGGATTCCGCCGTACTGCGCGGCACTATACCGCAGGGCCCCGTGGATTTCGCGATAAAGGCGGCGCTGCCCGACCCGGCGCTGTTCGCCGCCCGCGCGCTGACGGAGAGCCTGTCCGCCGCGGGCATAAAGCTCTCCGGGAAGCCGGCCAGGGGCAAGGCTCCTCCGGCGGCCTATGAGCTGGCCTCCTCCACTTCCGCGCCGCTGTCCGAGATAGTGCGCGCCCTGAACAAGCGCAGTTTCAACCTCTACGCCGAACTGCTGCTGCGGCACCTGGGTCTGGAGAAGGGCGCCGGTGGAACCCCTGAAGAAGGCAGGAAAGCCGTCGCCGGCTTTCTGTCGGCCGAAGGCGCGCCGGCCGGGGCGTTCTCCGTGGCCGACGGCAGCGGACTGTCGCGCAACAATCTCTCGCGGGCCGGTGACTTCGCCCGCCTGCTGGCCTCCGTATACAGTAAGCCCTGGTTCCCGGTCTTTTACGAGTCATTGCCTTTTCCCGGCGATCCGGACGCGGGCGGCGCCATGCGCCGGCTCGGTGTCGGCACGGAGCTGGAGGGCGCGCTGCGCCTTAAGACCGGCTCGCTGCGCGGCGTGCGCGGCTACGCGGGCTACCTGAAGACGAAAAAAGGGAAGACGCTGGCCTTCTGCTCCATCGTCAATAATTACACGGCCTCCGGTGCGGCCATCGACGAGCTGCACCGGGACCTGCTGCTGGAACTTTATAAGAAATACTGAGCGCTATTCGTAGCGCAGGGCCTCGATGGGATCGAGCATGGCCGCGCGCATGGCGGGCCAGAAGCCGAAGCCCACGCCGATGAGCGTGGAGAAGCCGAAAGCGAAACCGATCGTCCCGGCGCCCAGCGCCGGCTGGACGTTGGTGAAGAAGTAAGCGGCCCAGGCCAGGGCGTAGCCCAGCCCCACTCCCAGCACTCCTCCCAGCACGCAGAGCACCACCGCCTCTATCAGGAACTGGCTGAGTATGTCCGAGTTGCGCGCGCCCAGCGCCTTGCGCAGGCCTATCTCCCGCGTGCGCTCGGTCACGCTGACCAGCATGATGTTCATGATGCCTATGCCGCCGACCAGCAGCGAGATGCCCGCTATGCCGTAGACCACCAGCGAGATCTTGCCCATGGTCCGCTTGAACATCTCTATCTGCGCCTCGAAGGTCCGCACTTCGAAATCCTCCTGCGCGTCCTCGCGGAGATTGCGCTCCTCCCGCAGGACCTCTATTATCTGGCGCCTGGCCTCTTTGGTGTCCTCCGGAGTCGGGGCGGAGATCTCTATCGCCCCGAGCCGCGTTTCCCCGAACACCCGCTTGGCCGCGGTGGTGAGGGGGATATAGGCCGTCGGCCGGCCGCCGAACATCTGCTCGGCCTTGTGGTCCTCGGTCACGCCGACCACGGTGAAGGACAGGCCTTTTATCTTTATCTCGGAGTTGACGGCCTCCACGGTGTCGAAGAGCTTTTTCGCCAGGGCGTGGTTTATCACCGCGACCCTGGCCCTTGAGAGGTTCTCGGCCTTGGTGAAGAACCTGCCCGCGACCTTGCGGTTCTGGAAATACCCGCCGGGAGGGACCTGTTCCCTCAGCTCGAAGCCTTCGTGTGTGTTTATCGTGGAGTCTATGCGCCTGTCCCCTACGGTGATGGGCAGGTCGCGGTGAAGCATGGGTTGGACGTTCTCCGCCAGCGGTACTTTCAGCCGCAGGGCCTCGACTTCGCCCATCGTGAAACGCCGCCTGGGCTTGCCGGGCTCCCAGCGCGGCGTGACCCAGACTTTCTTGGCGTCGTCCTCGCTGGCGCCGGAGAGAAGGCTCGTCATGAAGCCCTCGCTGATGGTCATAAGCGAGATTATGGCGCCGACGCCTATGAATATGCCCAGCACGGTCAGCGCGCTGCGCGTCTTGTGGCTCCAGATGGCCTTGAAAGCGACTTTGAGCTGCTCGGCGAACTCGGCGGGGGAGAAACCAAGCCTGGCGGGGGGCAGCGGCGCTTCCGCCGGCGCGGCGGGCGCGGCGGAGGCCGCGCGCTTCTCGTCGGAGACTATGCCGCCGTCCTTCATCCTGACCACGCGGCTGGTCATCGCCGCCACTTCGTCGTCGTGGGTCACGACGATCACCGTGAGCCCGCGCTCGTTGAGCGACTTTATGGCCTGCATGACCTCGCGGCGGCTGGCGGCGTCGAGGTTGCCGGTCGGTTCGTCGGCCATTACCACGAGGGGGTCGTTGACCAGCGACCTTGCTATGGCTACGCGCTGGCACTGGCCGCCGGAGAGTTCGTTGGACTTGTGCTTAACCCTGTCGGAGAGGCCGACCAGCGACAGGCAGTCCAGGGCCTTGCGGTCGTCCGTGCCCAGGCCGGTGTAGACCATGGGCAGCAGGACATTGTCCTTGGCGGTGGTGCGCTTGAGGAGATGGAAGGACTGGAAGATGAAGCCGACCATGCGGCTGCGTATGGCCGCCAGGCGTCCTTCCCCCAGGCTGGCCGTCGGATGGCCCGCGAAATAGTATTCGCCCGAGTCCGGGCGGTCGAGGAAGCCCATGATATGCAGCAGCGTGCTCTTGCCGGAACCCGAAGGCCCGACGAGGGCGACGAACTCGCCGCGGTCCAAGCTTATAGAGACGTCCTTGAGCGCCGCCACGGTGAAGGCGCCGGTCGCGTACGTCTTGGAAACGCTCTTTATCTCTATGAGGGGGGCCATCGCTCAGAAGCTCATGCGGAAGCCGGAGCGCTCGCCGGCTATGCCGGTGGAATAATAGACGGTGTCGGTTCCCGCCAGGCCTTCCGTTACCTCTATCATCCTCTCGTCGGCCGCGCCCGTCTTTATCTCCTTGTCGGAGAGCGGCTCCGCCGGCGAGGCTTTGACCGATACGGCGGCTCCGCCGTCGCGGTACTTCACCGCTCTCTTGGGGATCATCAGGACGCCTTTCTTCCTTCCCGTGGTTATCAGCACATCCGCGGTCATGCCCGAGCGCAGGTCCCTGGTGGACCCGGCCGGCAGGACCTTTACTTCGTATACGATCACGCCGTCCTTCGTGACGGATTCATGCGAGATGGCCAGGATCCGGCCCTCGCGCTTAGACTTGGGGAAGGCGTCCAGGTAGAATTCGGCGCGTTGGCCCTCTTTGACCGACCCTATATCGGTCTCGTCGACGAAAGTTTTTACTATGAGCCGGTCGGAGATCACCGCGAGCTCCTTGCCGGGGCTCACCGACTGGCCTGGCTCCACGGAGCGCTTTACTACCATGCCGGATATGGGGGCCACGACGGGGGTGAGGTTGTAGGCCTCCTCCACCATGCGGCGCTCCTCCGGCGTGGAGTCCTTCATCTTGAGCGAATCCAGCAGGGCCGTGCGCTCGCTGGAACTGACCCAGGCCAGCACGGCTCCCTTCTCAACTTCGCGGCCCTCTTCGAAAAGGACTTCTTCCGCCCTGCCCGAGACCGATGGCGTTACCAGTACGCGGTTCTCCGGCTCGACGGTGCCGGCAGCCTGGGTTTTGGTCACCAGGTCCCCTCGCTCGGGCTGGAAGGCGGTCATGGCCGCCACCCGCCTGGCTTCGGCCGCGGCGCGCTTGCTTTTCAGGGCGGAACAGCTCCCGCCGATAAGCAGCACTGTGACCGCGCCGAAAATAAACTTCTTGGTCTTGTAAAAGGGCTTCTTCATCGTCTTATTCTCCCAGGGCGCGGACGAAGGCCGCGTGCGCCAGCGCCAGGGCCCTCCCGGCCGAAAGGTAATCGTTCTGTTCGGTTATGAGCGAATCTTCCACCGTTCTCCACTCAAAATAGGAAGTCTGCCCGGCCAGGTACTGCTTGCGCACCAGCCAGGCCCTGGCCTCCGCCGCGTCGAGGGAGCTTTTGGCGACGTCCAGCCAGGCGGCGGCCTCGCGCCAGGAAAGGAAGGCGTCCTCGGCGGACAGGTGAATTTCGTCGGAGGCGTTCCTCAGGTCCGCTTCCGCCGAAGCCAGCCCGCTCCGGGCCGCGGCTACGCCGGCCTTAAGGCGACCGCCGGCGAAAAGGGGCAGGCTGACGCTGGCGCCCAGCGACCAGGCGCTGTTCCTGTCCGGCCAGTCGGTGCCGCTCCAGCGGTAGCTGCCGTTGGCCGAAGCCTCGGGCAGCCTGCCGGCCCGCGCGCTGTCCGCGGACGCTTCCGCCGAATCGACCGCCGCGCGGGCGGCGCGCAGCGAGGGATGTTCGCGGAGCCGGGATTCGAAAGGGGAGAGTTCCGCGGGCGGAGCGGGCGGCTCGGGAAGTGAGAGTCCGGGAACCGGCTCGCGGGGGCCGCGGCCCAGCAGGCGGTTGAGCCCGCGCTCGAGGAGGAGGAGTTCCTTCCTGTACCGCTCGTGCCGCCAGCGCGCGGTCTTGAGCGCGGCCTCGGTCTCCAGCAGCGCGGCCTTGTTCTCGCGCCCGGCCTCGTATTTAAGGCGTATCAGTTCCAGGTTCTCTTCCCGCCTTTTTAGGGTGGCCTCGGAGAGGGCCAGCGCTTCCCGGGCGTTGAGTATGCCGGCGAACGCGGCTTTAAGGTCGTAGCCGAGGCGGGAAAGGAGCCCGTCGTGGGCGGCCGCGGCCGAGCGGTAAGAAGCCTCGGCGGAGCGCACCGCCGCCGGCACCGAGGGGGAGAACAGCGGCTGGCTGCCGCTGAAGCCATAGGAATATGAATCTCCGGGCGCCAGCCCCTGCGACCCGGAGCGGGAGTAGGCCGCGGAGGCGGAAAAATAGGGGTAGAGTCCGGCGCGGGCGGCCGTAAGCCTTTCGCCTGCCGTCTCGAGGTTACGGGCCGAGGCCTGCGCCCGCGGATTGGCCGCGATCATCTCCCCCCTGGCCTCATCGAAAGTCAGGACCTGCAGGGCGTCTGCGGCGGCCGGCAGGAGGGCGAGGATGAGCAATGAGCGGAGCATTGGTATAGGTTTTTCCTACCTCCCCGCATAGGGATCCTTGAACTCCATGCTCCTGTCGAAGCCGAGTTTCTTTTTGCCCCTGTTCTCCAGGTACTTTTTCAGCTCGAGGTCGGTTTTCGCCGGGGCGTCCACTCCGGCCTTCGCCAATGCCTGGCGCAGCAGGCCCTCGGCCTTGCGGGCGTAGGCGCCGGCGTCGCCCAGGACGCGCAGCGTCTCGTCGGGATGATGGAAGCCCATCGAGTTCTCCGCGCCGATGAAGACGACGCGGTAGAAAGCCTGTTCGTAATTCTCGCGGGCCTCGTCGTACAGGGCCTTGTCTATCTTCCGGCCCCCGGCCCCGGCCTTGTTGGCCAGCTCGAAGAGTTTCGCCGCCTCGGCCGTGGCGTAGCCCGCGCGTATCAGCAGCGAGGCCGTCCTGTCCTGTATCTGGTAGACGCGCTCGCGCAGCCAGCCTTCGCCCTGCGAATGGCAGGTGATGCAGGCCTTCATATCCTTCTTGAGCGGGCTCATTACGCGGTGGTCGGAGATCTTGGTGGAGCCGACGCGCGTGTAGGGCATATGGCAGTCGGCGCAGGCCAGCCCCGCGCGCCAGTGTGCGCTGGCGTTGGAGAACAGCTCGAACTCGGGGTGGCGCAGGAAGCCCAGCTTGAAGCCGGTGACCTGCTGCGTCCACTCGAGGTGAGCGGGGTCGCTCTTGATCTTCTTTATGATGTCCTCTATGCGTATGGCGCCGAACTTCGAGTTCTGCCAGGGGAAGAACACTCCCTGCGACTTCATGTCTTTGTCCTTGGGCACCACGTAGGTGACGTGGCACTGCGCGCAGACCAGCGAGCGCAGTTCCTGCCGCGAAAGGCGCGACTGGTCGACCTTCAGGTCGGCCAGCGCCTTGCCCAGCGTGAACTGGTTGCGCGGGCGCAGCGACATGTCGGCCGGGTTGTGGCACTGTATGCAGGCCACGCCCAGTTCCCGGTGCTCTTTGGGCAGCCAGGAATGTGCCTCGAGGAAGGGCCGGGAAAAGTAGTCCTTGCCGTGCTTCTCCTGCAGCTCCTGCGCGTAGGGCGTCTTGCAGGTGAGGCAGGCGCCGCCGCCCTTCGTGCGCGACTCGTCTATCTCCAGCACGGCGGTCAGCATGTGCCAGTGGCCGCGCGGTTCGTTGTATTCTATGCCGAAGCCAAAGCCCTTGTAGAGCAGGGCCATGAACGGGAACTCGGAGAGTTTGTCGTAGATCTTCCCGTCGGTGTCCCAGCCGGGCTTGTAGCGGCTCTTGCCGGCGGGGGTCTTCTCGGCGGTCTTTTTCCAGAGCTCGTATTGGAGAGGGTAGACCTTGCCCCAGTCGGCCGGCTCGTAGGCGCCTTCCTTTATCTCGGCTATCTTTATGGGCTCGGCCCGCTTGGTGCAGGCGGACAAAGCCACCAGGGCGGCCGCGGCCGCGAAAAATACTCTTCTCATTTATCCTCCGCGTATCTCTCTCCGGGCAGGCCGCCCCGCCGGTGGGCCAGCCCCCTGTGGCAGTCTATGCAGGCGCGCGTGGTGTCCATGCGCGCCATGACGCCGCCGTGGCAGCGTATGCAGTTCTTCTGCAGCACGCGTTTCCCGTGCCCGGTAAGGCTGATCTCGTCGTGCTCCCGCAGTCCCGAAAATTCGAAAAAGACGTCCTTGCCGCCGTCGAGGGCTTTCCAGAGGTAGTGGTTGGCGGCGTTATCGTTGGGGAGGTGGCAGTCGATGCACCAGTTCTGACGGTGGGACGAAAGTCTCCAGTCCTTGTGCTGTCCCTTCATCGAATGGCAGGCGCCGCAGAAGGCCGGTGTCTCCGTCAGCGTGACCAGCCTGGGCGGTCCGAAGAGCATGAAAAGGGCGCCGCCGCCGGCGAAGACGGCCAGGGCGGACAGCCTCAATACCAGTTCCTGGTTCTTTTTGAGCAGCGCCAGCCAGCCGTCCCGGGAGCGTGGCAGCCTCTCCGCCGCGCGGAGCAGCAGTCGTTTTATCTTTTCGGGCGCGTCCATTTTTCCGCCGGTCCTTTAAGCGTAGCTGTGCAGCCCACCGAGGAGGAAATTCACCCCGAGGTAAGTGAAGATTACAAGAAAAAGCCCCAGGACGGCAAGGCGGCAAAGCGCTACGGCGCCGGTTCTGCCGGTCTTGCTCATGTGCAGCAGGCCGGCGTAGAAAAGCCAGGTTATCAGCGACCAGATCTCCTTGGGGTCCCAGCTCCAGTACGAGCCCCAGGCGGCTTCGGCCCATATCGAGCCTGTGATTATCCCAGCGGCAAGAAGGAGAAATCCCCCTTTGACGAGCGAGCGCACGGCGGGCGCGGCCTGTTCTTCCTTCTTTGTAAGGAAAGCCCAGGCGCCGTAAATGCCGGCTACTCCCAGGGCGGCGTAGGAGGCCATGGCCGTCAGCACGTGGAAGACCAGCCAGTTCGAGCGCAGGGCCGGCATGAGGGGAGAGAGGTCGCGCCGGGCCAGCGAGGCCCCGGCCAGCAGGACGCAGAGCAGGAACAGGGCGGCGGGCCGGACGGCCGCCGCCCGGCCGCGGGCGCAGAGAGCGGCCGCGGCCGTGAACCAGGCCGTGACCAGCAGCGACTCGTGCAGGTTGGACATGGGCGGACGGCCGGTCTCCCGCCAGAGCATGATCATCAGCGCCGTCAGCGCGGCCAGCGAAGTCCAGGCGGCCGGGCGCCACCAGGCCGCGGTCCGGCGGGAGAGCGACAGGGCGAAGGCCGCCAGCGCCGCCGCGAAAGAGAGGTTCTGCGCCAGGCTTAGAGTATCCATAAAAATAATCCCGCGAGGAGGAGCGCGAAGCCGGCGTACACGGGCCAGACGCCCGGATCGCGTTTGACCAGCAGCGTCGACGAGGCCGGGTCGGCCGGGTCATAGCCGTGCTGGTAGAGTTTATAGCCGTAGAAAGAGACCGGGCTGTTGACGCTTATCACCGTCCGCAGTTCCTCGCCGTCGGCCGGAACGGCGGCACCGCCGCCCAAGGTGTCGGAGGCTATGCCGACGACCTTGAGCTCCACCTCGCTCTCATAGCCCGCCGGCCGCGCCCCCGCGACGCGCAGCAGCAGGCCGGGGCGCCCGCCGCCGTGCGGCGAGGCCAATTCCGCGAAAAGCAGGACGTTCTCCTTTTTTGTTCCCGAACTCAGCTCCAGCTCCGCGGCCGGGTTGAAATAATAGGGGGATTTCTCCTCCCGCCTGCCGTCGGGACCTATGCCCAGGTCGCGGTAAAGGCTCAGGACGCGCGCGCGCGTTCCGTCCGGAAGCGCGAAAGAACCGCCGGGGCGCAGCGGGTGAACGGCCCCGCCGGCAGCCAGGGAATATTCCGGCTCCCCGTCGTAAAGGACGCGGAAGGAGATCAGTTTCACGGAGAAGGGCAGGCGGTATACGGCCGTTTCGGTGCGGGCCTCGGTGGCCGCGTAACCGGCCGTCAGCGGGAGCTGCGCGCTGAACTTCCAGGCCCCGCTGGCGAAGGCCCCGCCGATGACCAGCAGTATCCCGGCGTGCAGCAGGAGCGAGCGGCGGGGGCAGGAGGCGAAGCGCGGCGCCTGGCAGGCCGCGGTGTTGAGCAGCAGCGCGGCGCCCAGCGCCATGAACCACCAGCGGCCGTGGACGGGGGCGCCGCGGTTGAAAGCCGTCTCCCAGGCGAGAGCCGTTGATATAAGGAAAAGCAGCGGGAAGAAAAGCTTCAGGCTGCCGGCGGCCAGGATGAATTTTTTCATCCGAGTATGGGGCGCAGGAAGCCCTTGTGTTTTTTTATGAGCGCCCGGGCCGCTTCCCGCGAGAGTCCTTTGCGGGCCATGACTATGGCGGTCTTCACGTCGTCGCCGGTCCCGGCCAGCAGCCGCTTCGCCTCGTCGGGCGAAACCCCTCCCAGGCGGGCGACTATGCGCGCGGCCCGCAGCTCCAGTTTCTGCGACGTGGCGCGCACGTCCACCATCCAGTTGCGGTAGACCTTGCCGGAGATGATCATGGCCGACGTGGTGAGCATGTTGAGCGCGAGCTTGGTCGCCGTGCCGGATTTCATGCGCGTGGAGCCCGATATCGGCTCGGGTCCGGCGTCTATGGCTATCACGCAGCGGGCCGCGGGGACTTTTTCGCGGTAATTGCAGGTCAGCAGCACGCCGAAGGCGCCTTTCTTTTTAGCCGCCTCCAGCCCGCCCAGTACGTACGGCGTCACGCCGCTCGCCGCGATGCCGACCACGACGTCGCCCTTCCGCGCGCAGCGGCTTATCTCCCGGAAACCGTTCTCCCGGTTGTCCTCGGCTCCCTCTTTCGAGAGGAAGACGGCGCTGTCGCCGCCGGCCATGAGGGCCTTGAAGGTGTCCGGCTTCACGCCGTAGGTGGGGGGGAGCTCCGCCGCTTCCAGCACGCCCAGGCGGCCGCTGGTGCCAGCGCCGATGAAAACGATGCGCCCGCCCTTAAGGAAGGTCCCCGATATCTCCCGCGCCGCTTTCTCTATGGCCGGTATGGCCCGGGCCACCGCGCGCGGCACGCCGGCGTCCTCCCGGTTGAGCTTTTCCAGGACCCGCCGGAGCGGGATCCTGTCGAGGTCCAGGGTGCGCGGGTTCTCCCGCTCCGTGGGCAATCTTGAGTACCTTGAAAATCTGTCATTCATCGGTTTCACCTTCCGCTTCTTCTCCGGGGACTTCTTCCTCGTAATCTTCGGGCGAAGGCCCGCCCTCCCAGGGCACCGTCTCCAGGCCGCCGGCAACGTAAGTCGAGGAGGAGTCCACCACGGGAGGGAAAGAGCTGCTCTTGAGCCAGTCCAGTATCCTCCGGGCGCTGTAGCGGTTTATCAGCTCCGCGCCGAAGCCCCTGGCTTCCACCAGGGTTATCACGTTCTCCGCGCCGCAGGAAAGTTTGGCTATGTCGTTGAGCAGCTGGAACTCCTTGAACTGGCGCTCCCTGTTGGCGCCCGCCAGCATCAGCAGCGGCTTGCGCCCGTAGGCGCGCAGCGGGTTGACCACAAGGACGTCGTTGACGTTGAGGACCGGAGAGACCGCCACCACCTTGGGGATCTCTTTGTATATCGCGGCGGTCTTTATGGCCAGGTTAGCGCCGAGTATGGAACCGGCCATGATCACCCGGTCGGTGGTTATGGCGCGCGTGGAGAGGAACACCAAAGCCCCGTCCACGTCGCGTATCATCTTGTTGTATTCGTTATCCGAGCCGCTGTGGCGGAAGCTCTTCCAGGTGACCGTGGAGCCGGTTGGGTCTGTGACGGTGCGTCCGTGGCCGCGCATGTCGGGCGCCAGCCAGCCGTAGCCATAGCGTTTCAGCTGGGCCTGGAAGGTCTTCCACTCGGCGGACGAGCTCCTGTGGGAGTGAAGGAGCAGGACCACCGGCGCGCCCTCCGCCGGCGGCAGATAGTCGGCGTGGATGGTCCAGCCGTCCGCGGCCTGGAATGTCACGGCTTCCCCTGCGCGCGGCTCCTGCGCCCGCGAGGGCGCGGCCAGGAACAGGACTGCGCAGATGATCGGCGAGAGACTCATCTTGACCCGGTCCCCTGGGGGATTACGGGATCATCTCCTCTGACCTGAACCAGATGGCTATTTCGCGGTTCGCCTCTTCTACGTTGCCGGAGGCGTGAACGACGTTCTCGTAATAGCCGTGCCTGCGGCAGACGCGGCCGAAAGCCCCGCGTATCGTGTCCGGGGATGCGTCCTCCGGGTTTGTGGCGCCCACGGCGGCGCGGATGGCCTGGACGGCGTTCTCGCCCTGGTAGACGAGGGCCAGGACCCGGTGCTTGGGGTCGCCGTGGTATTCGCCCTTGATGAAATTTATGAGATGCTCGAAAAATTTCTTGTCCGCGAAAGGGCCCTTGCCTTCGAGCAGCGCGTAATGTTCCCGGGCCAGCTTGTCGGTCACCGTCGCTATCCTGGCCCCGACCAGCTCCATGTGGGTGTTCTCCAGCCTGTCTATGGCCAGGCCCGCGAGGTGCCGCTGCATGCCGTCGGGCTTTATGAGTACGAGGGTTCTTTCTATGGCCATCTTTTCTCCTCCTTGGCATCCGCTCTTTTTTAATTCTACATATTTTGCGCGCGTGTGACTAAGAGTCGGTTGATTCCGGCCCCGCGCAGTGCTAGAATATCCCCGGGGGAGTTTATGGACGACAGCAAGGTTTTGTGCGGGCGCTGCCGCGAGCTGCTGAAAAGCGCGGCGCGCCTGCGGGACGATTTCGACGCCTGCTACCAGTACACCTGGTTCAGGTTCTCGCCTTTTAACCCGGATTACGCCAGGTGGAAGAAGGACGTCCGCGACCAGCTGGTCCGCGCCTTCGGCGCCAACAGTTCGAGGGTCACTGAACTGGACCGCTGCGAGCGGGTCTACTCCCAGTCGGCTCCCGGCACGCTTTTCGACCACTACCTCGATTCTCTTAAAAGCGCGGTAGCCGCGCTGGAGGCCGTCCCTCTCCGGCCGCAGGCCGCGCCCGCCGCATCGGCGGGGGACACCATTCCGCATGGTGTCCCCGTACCGTCTGACCGCGTTTCTTTCCGCGCCATCTCCCGGGACCTGCTCGCCCGCGCCGCCGAGCTCCGGGAGGAGGGGAACTTTCTCTCCGCCGCGGTCATGTGCGGGGCCGTGCTGGAGAACGCGCTGCGCCGCATCTGCGAGTCGGAAAACCTCCCGCCCCAGGCCAAAGCCCTGGATCTCCCCGGGCTGTGCGAGACGCTCCTGGCCCGGGGCGCGCTCGACCGTGAGGAGCACCGGCAGCTGATGCTGAAGTTCAGCCTTAAGAAACTGGCCGAGCACTGTTATTCCGAGAAGCTCAATTCCGACAATGTCGGCGAGATGATAGAGTGGACGGGCGGCTTCCTCGACCGCAGGTTCCATTGAGGCGATCCGCGCTTTCCGCTTGCCTCGCTAATATTATAATTGTAAAATCATACCGTAAACCCGGCCGGCGGCCCGGCCGCGGCTGAGTTTTTCCGGAGATGTGGCCGGAGAAAGCCGCTGTGCGGCTTATCGGAGGATAGATGTCAAAGGTTATGGTGGTGGACGACGAAAAAGACGTCGTTTACCTTATCAAGGTTCTGATGGAGAGGGAGAAGTTTACGGTGCTCGAGGCCTACAACGGCCTGGAAGCCTATAACAAGCTCACCGAGGACGGTCCGAACAAGGTCCTGCCCGACGCGATCATCCTCGACATCATGATGCCGGAGATGGACGGCTATACCTTCCAGTCCAAACTGCAGGAGATAGACGGCCTGCGCGATATTCCGATCATCATACTGACCGCCAAGGGGCAGATGAAGGACCTCTTCGAGCTTTCCTCCAACATCTTCGCCTTCGTGGAGAAGCCTTTCGAACCAAAGAACCTCGTCAAGATCGTGCGCGACGCGCTGGCCTCCAGGCAATGAGCGGCAACACGCTCCAGGAGATAGTCGGCCACAATTACGGGAAGCTCAAGGCCCTCCGCGAGCAGGGGATAGACCCCTACCCCCGCCGTTTCCAGGTCACTTATTCCGCGGTCGACGCCCTGAAGCAGCCGGCCGATACCGCCGTACGCTGCGCCGGCCGCGTAGTGCTGCTGCGCCTGATGGGAAAGGCCGCCTTCGCGCATATCAGGGACGGCAGCGGGAAGATCCAGATCTACGTTAAGAAGGACGTCGTCGGTGAGGCGGACTACGAGACGTTCAAGAAGTTCGTCGGCGTCGGAGATTTCCTGGGAGTCGAGGGGAAGCTCTTCGTCACCAAGACCGGCGAGCTGACCGTCAGCGTGGAGAAGCTGACCATTCTTTCCAAGGCCGTGCGGCCGCTGCCCGAGAAGTGGCACGGCCTGACCGATCCCGAGACCCGCTACCGCGAGCGTTCTCTCGACCTTATCTCCAACGACGAGGTCAGGCAGATATTCGTCAACCGCGCCCGGATAGTCTCGGGCGTGCGCCAGGTGCTCGACGGCGACGGCTACCTGGAGGTAGAGACGCCCGTGCTCTGCGCGCAGGCAGGCGGCGCCTCGGCCCGCCCTTTCGTGACCTTCCACAACGTCTACAAGAACGAGCTCTACCTGCGCATCGCCACCGAGCTGCCGCTCAAGAAGCTCATCATCGGCGGCTTCGACGGCGTCTACGAGATAGGCCGCATCTTCCGCAACGAAGGCGTGGACACCAGCCATAACCCCGAGTTCACCTCGCTGGAGGCGTACAAGGCCTACGGCGATTACAACACGATGGCCGGGCTGGCCGAAAAGATCTTCGCCCGCTGCTCCGAGCTGACCGGCGTCGCCGAAGTGGACTACAACGGGATGCGGATAAACCTCAAGCCCCCGTTCCGCCGCGTTTACCTGCCGGAGATCTGGAAGGCGAAGACCGGACACGACATACACGAGGTCCTCAGCGGCAAGTCTTTCAACCGCGAGGCGCTGAGGGCATTGGCCAGGGAGAAAGGCATAGGTTTCTCCGACGACACTCCTTCCGCCAAGATCTTCGACAGGATGTTCGAGACGCTCGTGCAGGCGGACCTGGAGCAGCCCACCTTCGTCATGGATCACCCCACGGCCATCACGCCGCTGGCCAAGTGCAAGGAGGGGGACGAATCCATCGTCGAGCGCTTCGAACTTTTCGTCGCCAAGATGGAGCTCGCCAACGCCTACACCGAGCTTAACGATCCCGAGGACCAGAAGGACCGGCTGCTGGAGCAGGTGCGCCAGCGCAGCGAGGAGAAGAACGCCGAGGCCGACGTGCCCGGCAAGGATTTCATCGAGGCCATGGAGTACGGCATGCCCCCGACGGGCGGCATAGGGATAGGCATAGACCGCCTGACCATGCTGTTCTCGGGCAAGCCTTCGATACGGGAAGTGATACTCTTTCCGCTGCTCAAGTCCGGCGACCAGCAGTAGCCGGCCATCGCCGCGGCCGCCGAGGAATATGGCTCCAGAGACGTTCATCGCCCTCCGCTACCTCAGCGCCAAGCGCAAGGGGCTGTTCTCCGTGGTCACTACCCTCATCGGCGTGGCCGGCGTCGCCCTCGGCGTCGCCGCCCTCATCGTCACGCTGTCCATCATGGACGGCTTCCAGACCGACATACGCAACAAGATAATAGACGCGCAGGCCCATATCCTGGTCTATGGCCAGATGCGCCCCGGCGACGGGGAGCGCGCCGCCGCCAGGATAGCGGCCGCGCCCGGCGTGCTGGCGGTCTCGCCCTTCGCGCTGGGGCAGGGGATAATAACTTTCGACAACCGCTCCACCGGCGCCGTGGTCAGGGGCGTGGACCCGGCCGCCGAGGCGCGGGTCAATTCCCTGAAGGATTCGCTCGTGCGCGGCTCCTGGGACGCCCTCGCGCCGGTTGACGGCGTGCCGGGCATAATACTCGGCGAGGAACTGGCCAAGGGTCTGGGCGCCTGGACCGGCGACGAGGTCATACTGGTCTCGCCGCGCTCGGCCGACTCGGGGCTGGGGCTGCTGCCGCGCATGAAGAAATTCCGCGTCGCCGGGCTGTCCCGCACGGGCTACTACGAGTATGACAATACCATGGCCTACTGCGGCCTGAAAGAGGCTTCGGAATTCTTCGGCATGCAGGGCGAGCCCAACGGCTTCGGCGTAAGGCTGAAGGACCTGGACCTGGCCCCGGCGGCGGCGGAGGACCTGCGCGGTTCGCTGGGTTTTCCTTTCACGGTCAAGACGTACGCCGACATGAACCGCACCCTCTTCGCCGCGCTGAAGCTGGAGAAGTTCGTCATGTCGCTGGTGCTGGCGCTTATCATACTGGTGGCCACTTTCACCATCGCCTCCAACCTGCTGATGATGACCGTCGAGAAGATGCGGGACATCGGCATACTGCGCGCCATGGGCGCCGGGCCCGGCCTGATACGCCGCATCTTCCTGCTGGAGGGGGCCCTGATCGGCCTGGCCGGCACGCTGCTCGGCGTCCTGCTGGGCGTGGTAATATCGCTCTTCATAGGTTATTATCCCGTCATAGAGCTGCCCTCCGACATCTATTACATCACCAAGGTGCCGGTGAAGCTGGACGCGCTGGACATCCTGCTCACCGCGCTGGCCAGCTTCAGCCTCTGCTCGCTGAGCGCCCTTTATCCGGCCTCGCGCGCGGCGAAACTCAACCCCGTGGACGCCATACGCTATGGGTAGCCCTATGGACAGGATCGTAGAACTTGAGAGCGTCAGCAAGAGCTATACCCAGGGCCGCGAGCAGATGCTGGTCCTGGAGGAAGTGGATATGCACATACGCCGGGGGGAGTTCGTCGCGCTGACCGGCCCCTCCGGCTCCGGCAAATCCACGCTGCTGCACCTCATCGGGCTGCTCGACGATTCTTTCAGCGGGACCCTGCGCGTCTTCGGCCGCGGCGCCGGCTCCCTCGACGAGACGGAGCGTTCCGGGCTGCGCCGGGACAAACTCGGCTTCATCTTTCAGTTCGACTCGCTGCTGCCAGAGTTCACGGTGCTCGAAAATATTGATATGCCCGCCCGCCTGGCCGGCCGCCCGGACCCGGCGAAGGCGCTGGCCCTGCTGGAGCGTTTCGGCCTGGCCGAGATAGCCGGCAAGGTGCCGATGGAGATCTCGGGCGGCGAGAAGCAGCGCGCCGCCATACTTCGCGGCCTGCGCAACTCGCCGGAGCTGCTGATCGCCGACGAGCCGACGGGCAACCTGGACCGGCACAACGCCAAAATAGTCCTGGACGACCTCAGGGAGATCGGTACGCGGGGCACCGCGGTGCTGATGGTCACCCATAACGAAGAGGCCGCCCGCTGCGCTTCCAGGCTCCTCCGCCTGGAAGGGGGAAAGCTTTCCGAGGTGCCGCGCTGATGCTCTGCCGGGACTGTCATAAGGCCCAGGCCACCGTCTTTCTCAAGGCCGCGATCAATAACAAGGTGACCGAGATGCACCTCTGCGCCGCCTGCGCCCTGAAGCGCAGCGAGAGGCACGCGGGGGAGCACCAGCCGCACGGCCTGGGGCCGATGGGCGGCTTCGTAAAGGAACTGATGCCCAGCGAGCGCAAGCCCCTGGCCTGCGGCGAATGCGGACTCAGGTACGCCGAGTTCCGCGAGAGCGGGCGGCTGGGCTGCCCGTCCTGCTACAGGTATTTCGGGGCGCAGCTGCGCGAGCTGCTCACCCGCATACACGGCTCCTCCACACATTCCGGCCGCAGGTACCGGGATAATCTTTCCGACCTTTCGGAGAGGGAGCGGGGGGAGAAACTGGAGGCGATCCGCGCCGCCCTCAAGGCCGCCGTCGCCCGCGAGGATTTCGAGGCCGCGGCCGGGCTGCGCGACGCCATCAGGGAGTTGGGCGATGGCAGGTAAACTGCTCTCCTGGTTCCGGGACAGGATAAACTGGGCCGCCGCGGAGGGGGACTGGCCGGATATAGTCTTCTCCACCCGCGTGCGCTTCGCCCGCAACCTGCACGGCTTCCCTTTCCCCGGCCGGGCCGCCCGCCAGTCCCAGGCCGAGCTGAGACGCAGGGTGCTCGAGGCCGTGAAGGCCTCCAGGCTTTTTCCCCGTTCGCGGGAGGCGGCGCTGGAGACGCTCTCCCCCCTGGAGAAGCGGTTCCTGGTGGAGCGCCGCCATATCTCCCATAATCTCGCGGCCGCCGCGGGCGCGCAGGCCGTGGTGATCGCCTCGGACGAGACTCTCTCCGCGATGGTCAACGAGGAGGACCACCTCAGGCTGCAGGCCATCCTGCCCGGTTTTTCCGTCGAGAAATGCCTGGAACTGGCTTCCTCCGCCGAGACCGGGCTCGGCGCCGTCCTGCCTTACGCCTACGGCTCCGAGTCCGGTTTCCTGACGGCCTGCCCCACCAATACCGGCACCGGCCTGCGCGTCTCCTGCATGGTGCACCTGCCGGCTCTCGGCCGCGCCGGCCGGCTCGGGCCGGCGCTGGAAAGCCTGTCCCACCTTGGCGTGACCGCGCGGGGCATGTACGGCGAGGGGACCTATGTGCTGGGAGACCTTTACCAGATCTCCAACTCGGTCTGCCTCGGCCGGAGCGAGGAGGAGTTAGCCGGGAGCGTGCGGCGGGTCATCCGCAACCTGATAAATTTCGAGATCAAGGCGCGCGAGGACCTGCTGCGTCCCGCGCTGAGGCTCAAGACCGAGGACGCCGTGCACCGCGCGCGCGCGCTGCTCTCCGGGGCCCGCCTGATGAGCTACGAGGAGTTCATGCAGAACGCCTCGATGGCGCGCATGGGTCTGGCTATGGGCCTGCGGCTGGGCCTGGACCTCGACACGCTCAACCAGATGACCATACAGACCCAGCCCGCCCACCTTTCCGCCAGGGCCGGCAGGGAGCTGCCGCCCGGGCGCAGGGACGCAGCCAGGGCGGAATTCGTGCGCTCCAGGCTTGGCTGACTTTGCTTTGCGGCGCTATTTATAATTAAATGTAATCCATGTATCTCAAACACTGGAACCTGCGCAAGCTGCCTTTCGAGAACACCCCCGACACCGACTTCTTCTACGAGTCGGAGAAGCACAGGGAGGCTTCCTCGCGCCTGCGCTACGTGGTGGAGGAGCGCAAGGCCTGCGCGGTCCTGACCGGCGTGTACGGCTGCGGCAAGACCCTGGTGCTGCGCGCCCTGGAGCGGGATTACAAGAAGAAGGGCTGCGTCTTCTCCTTCGTCAACAATCCGCGCCTGGACGACCTCGGCCTGCTGCGCATGATACTTCACAATTTCACCGGCTACAACGTGCCACGCAGCAAGGAAGACGTCCTGATGGGCCTGGAAAAGTTCGTCCGCGAGACTTTCAACGACGGCAAGCACGTCGTGATAGCGATAGACGAGTCGCAGCTCATCGACAACGAGCATGTCTTCGAGGAACTGCGGCTGCTGCTCAATTTCCAGACCGAGACCCGGTTCCTGGTGACGCTGCTGCTCTCGGGCCAGCCCGAGCTCAGGGAGAAACTCGATTCCAACAAACAGTTCAGCCAGCGGATAACGCTGAGCTACAATCTGCCCGCGCTGGACCGGGAGGAGACGGCGGCCTATGTGCGTCACCGCCTGGGCGTGGCCGGCGGCGCCGACGGGATATTCCTGCCGGAGGCGCTGGACCTGGTCTATGACCGCTCCGGCGGCATCCCGCGCTGGATCAACAATATCGCCAATATGAGCCTGCTCGCCGCCTTCTCCAAAGGCGTTCCGGCGGTGGACGCCGCCCTGGTGGCGGAAGGCGCCGAGAGCGCGAGGCAATAGGGAGATATACATCATGAGGATACTGGGAATCGGTGCCCATCCGGACGATCTTGAGATAGGCTGCGGCGGCCTGATGGCCAGGCTGTCGAAGTCCGGCCATAAACTCTGCATGCTGGTCCTTTCGGACGGGTGCGTCGGGGGGACGGCGGAGGTCAGGCGGCGGGAGCAGGAGCGGGCGGCCGCGCTGCTCAAGGCCAGGCTGATCTGGGGCGGCTGGAAGGATACCGAGATGGCGCTGGACCGGGTACTGATCCGCCGCGTCGAGGACGCCATAACCGAATGCCGCCCGGACCTCATACTGGTCAACAACCCCGACGACACGCACCAGGACCACCGCGCGGCGGCTCAGGCGGCCGTCACCGCGGCGCGCTATTCGCCCAACCTGCTGTTCTACGAGGTGCCGACCACTATTAATTTCTCTCCGTCGCTCTTCGCCGATATCGGCGGCGTGCTGGCGACCAAGGTCCGGCTGCTCAAGTGCCACTCCTCCCAGGTCTACAAGACCCGCGTCAAGAACCTCTCGATAGTCGAGAGCGCCCGCAGCGCGGCCGTCTTCCGCGGCTTCCAGGGCCGCGTCAAGTACGCCGAGGGCTTCATGCCCCAGCGCGCCATGATCGATTCCCTCCTCAGGCTTAAGAAATGATGAAGCGGGCCAGGGACGTCACTTTCTTCCTGGCCCTCGTCGGGCTTCTCGCCATAATCCCGCCGGGAGGCTTCTCCGCCTGGACCTGGACCAGCGGCCAGCGCTGGATCTATATCTTTTTCATAGCCTTTTTCTTCTGCTCGCTGGCCGTGCCCCTGGCCGCTTATGCCGCCCGCCGCCTGGGCGCCGTGGACCAGCCCGGGCCCAGGAGGGTGCACGTCTATCCCACGCCGCGGCTGGGCGGCCTGGCCGTCTTCCTCGCTCTCGCGCTGGCGCTGCTGCGCAACCAGCAATTCTCTCCGCTCCTGCTGGGGATAGCCGCGGGGGCCGCCATTATCTTCACGCTGGGGTTCATAGACGACGTGAAGAGCCTGCGGGCCAGGACGCGTCTTTTCTGGCAGGTCGCCGCGGCTGCCGTCACGGCCGGCGCCGGGCTCAAGCTGACTTTCGCGCAGCAGTTGCCGGGAGGAGACGCGCTCTCCTTCGCGCTGACCGTGATCTGGCTGGTCGGGATAACCAACGCTTTCAATTTCATGGACGGCATCGACGGCCTGGCCCCGGCCATGGGCGCGGTCTGCTCGCTGCTTTTCGTCGGCATCGCCTGGAATTCCAACCAGTACGAGGTGGCCTTCCTCTCGGCCGCGCTGGCCGGGGCCTGCTCGGGCTTCCTCACCGTGAACTGGCACCCGGCCAGGATGTTCCTCGGCGACGGAGGCTCCACGCTGATAGGTTTTCTGCTCGGCTGCCTGGCGGTTTACGGCAGCTGGGCCACCGGCAATCCCGCGGTGGCGCTGAGCACGCCGCTGCTGGTGCTGGGCATCCCGGTCTTCGACCTCATCTACACCACCGTCTCCCGGATAAAGAACGGCCAGATCTCCACGGTGAAGGAATGGCTGGAATACACGGGCAGGGACCATTTTCACCATCGCCTGATGAAGCTCGGCCTGGGCGTGCGGCAGACCGTGGGCTTCATACTGCTGCTCAATCTCTGCCTGGGCCTCGGGGCCTGGACGGTGCGGCATACCGCCTCCACGACGGGCACCATTTTTCTGCTGCTGCAGAGCGTGATGATCTTCGCCATAGTGGTGGTGCTGATGCTTCTGGGCAGGGAGAGCACGGAAGAAGAAAAGACAAGGAGCGGGACGCGATGAAAGAGACCGTCATAAAGTCCGCCGCGGCGGCGAGGCTGCGGGGCGGGCTGACCCAGCCTTTCACCATCTCTTCGGGCAGCCATAAGGACCTCGATAACGCCGTCTTCGAGGTACGCCTCGCCGGCGGAGTCCGCGGTTTCGGCGAGGCCGGCGTGGCCCCCCATATAACCGGCGAAACCCTCGACGGGACGCTCACCGCCCTGCGCGGCGCCGCGGACTGGCTGAGGGGACGCGATATCGACTCCTACGACCTTATATTGCGGGGGCTGCGCGAGAGGCTGGACCGCAACAGGGCCGCGCTGGCGGCCGCCGAGATGGCCGTGCTCGACGCGCTGGCCAGGAGCATGAAGGTCCCTTTCTGGAAGCTCTACGGGAACAGGCTCGCCCCGTCGAGGACCGACATAACCGTCGTCATAGGCACGCCGGAGCAGGCTTTCGATTTTGTCTCGTTCTACCGGGCCAGGGGGATGGGGATCTTCAAGATCAAGGTCGGCATCGACTATGATAACGATCTGCGGCGGCTGGCCGCCGTCAGGCGCGCCGCCCCGAAGGCGAGAGTATTCCTCGACGCCAACTGCGCCTGGACCGTCCGTGAGACGCGCTCTTTCATAAAGGACCTTGGCCGCGCCGGCATAAAGCCTTCCGTACTGGAACAGCCGGTGAAGAAAGAGGATTTCGAGGGACTGGCCGCCCTTTCCCGCGATTTCGATTTCCCGGTCTGCGCCGACGAGAGCCTCTATTCCCTGGCGGACGCCATGCGCCTGCTGCGGGCCGGCGTAAGCGGCCTGAACATCAAGCTGATGAAGCTCGGGCTCGCCCAGTCGCTGGAGGTCTACCGCCTGGCCCGGGCCCGCGGCGTGAAGCTGATGATGGGAGAGATGCTGGAAAGCCGCCTGTCGTCGCTCTGCGCCGCGCATTTCGCGGCCGGACTGGGCGGTTTCGACTTCATCGACCTGGATACCCCTTTCTTCATAAAGGACAGGGTCACTGCCGGTTTCGCCGGCCCCGGTCCCGACGGGACTTATGACCTGGCCGCGGTTAAGGCCGGCATAGGCGCGGTGCCTAAGATACTAGCGGAGAGGTGAGATATGCTCGGATACATTTTAACCGTACTGTTGAGCGCCGCGCCGGCCGAGGCGCAGACCGCCCTGCCGGCCGGGCTTACGGTATCCACGGCCCCGGTCGCCGTCAGCACCGCGGCTCTTTCCGGGCCGGAGCTCAAGCGCCTGCGGAATTCGGAGATAGCCGCGCTCAGGAAGAAACAGGCGGCCGAGGCCGGCGCGCTGGCTCGCTCCCTGGAGGGCAAGCCGCGGTCCGAGGCGCACGGGGCCATGAAAGAATTGAGAACTTCCCACGAAAAAGAGCTGGCCGCGCTTAAGGCCCTTCTCCCCGGCGGGGGGAACCCCCGGCCGGGCGAGGAGAAGCCCGGCCCCGCCGGTAAAGGCGGGAAGGCCGAAGGTGGAGACGGAAAGAACGAACGGAAGTCTTCGGCCCCGGAGAAGAAACCTTGAAAAGATGCCTGCTGCTGGCCCTGCTGCTCTCTCCCGCGCCGGGCTTCTGTATGCCGCTCACTTTCGACCTGAAAGGCGGGCAGGCCATGCCTTTCGGCGGCGACTGGGGCGACCCGGATGTCGGCTATAAGCCGGCCACGGCGGTCGCTTTCGCCGGCTGGAAGAAAGTGGACGACCGCCTGGCCTGGGGCCTCGAGGCCGGCCTGGAGAGCGGCCATAGGTCGCGCGCCAACGGCGCCCTGAAGATAGATATTTTCCACCTGGCCCCGTCGCTCAGGGCGACTTTTCCGTCCGGCGTCAGGACCTGGACGCTGCTGGCCGGCGCAGGCGTTTTCCATTGGAAGCATTCCGCCTACGCGGCCGGCTCTTCGCTCTTCGACGCCGGCTCAGCCACCAACTTCGGCGTCTCCCTGGGCGCCGGGGTCAAGCGGCGGGTCTTCGGCCTGCCGCTGGGACTGGAGGCCGTCTGGCGCCATCTCTTCAGCATGAAGTCGGACGGGGTGGGGGACGTCGGCCCGGCCGATAATCTCTGCCTTTACCTGAGCGTCCATTTCGGCGACCCGAAGCCGGTACTGCCCCCGCCCCCGCTGGAACCTTACAACCCCGACTCCTAAGTCCGGCTCCCGGGTCTTGACAGGTCAATACCGTCTGCTATAATATACTTGGCCGCAGACCCTTGGGTCTGCCGCCCGTTGAAACCCCCCGTAGTTCAGGAGGGTGCTAAAACCCGCTAAACGCGGGTTTTTGCATTATACTGGGGTCCTGACCCCAGCCCGGGTTTCTTTCCGCAACCGCCAAGTAGTATAATTATTGATATCTTTGACTATTTCCCGAAGTGAGGTGCTTAGATGAGCAAGTTCGTGGAATGCGTGCCGAATTTCAGCGAGGGCCGGGACCTCTCCAAAATAAACGCCATAGTGGACGCCGCCAGGGCCGTGCCCGGCGTGCTGGTGCTGGACGTAGAGAAGGACGCCGATCATAACCGTACCGTCCTCACTTTCATAGCCCCGGTGGAGACCGCCGCCGACGCTATGTTCGCGGTCACCAAAAAAGCCTCCGAGCTCATAGACCTCAACCAGCACAAGGGCGAGCATCCCCGCATGGGCGCTACCGACGTGGCGCCGTTCATCCCGGTCATGGATTCGACCATCGAGGACTGCGTGACGCTGGCCGGGAAGGCCGGAGAGCGCATCGGCCGCGAACTGGGCATACCGGTGTATCTCTACGACAAGGCCGCCCGCGTCGACCACCGCCGCGACCTGGCAAAAGTCCGCAAGGGTCAGTTCGAGGGGCTGCGTGAAGTCATAGGCAAGGACCCCGAGCGCGTGCCTGATTTCGGGCCCAACAGGATACACCCGACCGCCGGCGCCATGGCCGTCGGCGCGCGCAACCAGATCATCAATTTCAACGTCAACCTGGCCACCACCGACATGGAGTTCGCCAAGGTCCTGGCCAAGAAGATACGCACCACCGGCGGCGGCCTGCCGGCGCTGCGCGCCAAGGAGATCTTCCTGGAGAGCAAGGGCCAGGTACAGATGTCCACGGTGCTCACCGATTACAGGACCACCTCGATCAAGCGCGCTCTCGACGAGATGCGCAAGGACCTCGACCCCAGGGGCATCGAGATCACCGGCACCGAGCTTATCGGCCTGACCACTCAGGAGGCGCTGACCGACTACGCCGTGGAATCTCTGAAAGTACAGGGTTTCGACAAGGAGACCCAGGTGCTGGAGACCAAGCTGCTCAAGCTGCTGGGTTCCTGGCAGTCCGGCGCCAACTTGCTGGTCGACGCGCTGGCCAATACCGACCCGACGCCGGGCGGCGGCAGCGCTGCCGCTATAGCCGGCGCGATGGGCTGCTCCCTTGGACAGATGGCCGCCGGCATCACGCTGCGCGGCAAGAAGCTCGAGGAGTCAAAGAAGCCCGGCCTGACCGCGCTGCACTCCCGGCTCGGGCAGCTGCGCGGCGACCTGCAGGCCTGCGTGGCCGAGGACGCCGCCTCGTTCGACGCCTTCATGACGGCCATGAAGACGCCCAGGGACAATCCCGAGCGCAAATCGAAGATGCAGGAGGCGCTCAGGTACGCCGCCGAGGTGCCGCTCCGGACCGCGCGCCTGGCCGCGGAGGCCGCCGCCGAACTGCGCCGGTGCGGCGACGTCTCGTCCCACGTCATCTCTGATTACCGCAGCGCCCTCTACCTGCTGGAAGCGGCGGTGAAGGGCGCGACGGAGAACGTTTTCATCAACGCCGAGTCGCTCGACGACAAGGAACTGGCCGCCCGCCTGGCCGGGGACGCCCGCTCCTTCATAGAGAGCGTAAGCGCCGTCAAAGCTTAAAGGGAGAGGTAAAAGATGCCCAGCATGGACGCTATTTCACGGGGACTGGTCCTCGACAGCCTTAGGGAGTACGCCAAAAGGCGGCTGCCCTACGACGTCATACGGGAACTGGACCACGCCAACGAATTCCCGGCGGAGATACTCAAAGAGATGTACGACCCGGCCGTGCTGGGCGTGCACCTGCTGATGATCCCCGAGGAGTACGGCGGCGTCTCCGGCGGCACCTACGACATCTGCCGCGTCTGCGAGGCCCTGGCCCGCATAGACCTGGGCATCGCCACCGGCGTCTTCGCCACGTTCCTGGGCACCGACCCCGTGAACGTGGGCGGCACGCAGGAGCAGAAGAACAAGTGGCTCAACAGGATAGCCAGGGAGAACCTGCTGGTCGCCTACGCCGCCACCGAGGCCGACGCCGGCAGCGACCTGATCAACCTGCGCACCCGCGCCGAGCACGTGGTGAAGAACGGGAAGATCGCCGGCTACCGCATCACGGGCAACAAGCAGTGGATCTCCAACGGCGGCGTGGCCCATCTCTACACGGTGCTCGCGATGGCCCCCGGCGGCCCGTCCTGGTTCATAGTCGAGCGGGACATGGAGGGCTTCTCCCCCAACAAGCACGAGGACAAGCACGGCATACGCCTCTCCAACACCGCCGCGCTGGCGCTGGACAATGTCTACGTGCCCGCCGAGAACCTGATCGGCCTCGAGGAGGGGAAGGGCCTCATGCAGGCGCAGGCCGTCTTCGGCTACACCCGCCTGATGGTCGCGGCCTTCGGCCTCGGCGCGGGCTGGGAGGCGCTGGAACAGGCCATACGCTACAGCCAGCAGCGCATACAGGCCGGCGGCCCGCTGAGCGACAAGCAGGGCTACACTCATAAACTCATAGTCCCGCACGCGGCGCGGCTGGAGGCCGCCCGGGCATATATCGAATACACCGCCAACCGCCTCGACGGCGGCGGGCACGGCCTGCAGACCGAGGGCGCCATCGCCAAGTATTCCGCCACCGAGAACGGCAACAAGGCCGCCGAGGACGCCATCCAGGCGCTGGGCGGCTACGGCTACACCCGCGACTTCCCCGTCGAGAAGATAAAGCGGGACATCAAGATCACCTGCATCTACGAGGGCACCAGCGAGATCATGGAGATGACCATCTACCGCGGCCGCTGGCAGGAGCATCTCAAGAGCCGCGGCAGGTACCATCTGGACATGGCCGACGGGATGGACAGGCTTCACACGGACACCCACGACTGCGGCGCCTATGCCGCCGGCCTCGCGCTGCGCGCGCTGGCGGCCGTCATGGAGGAGTGCCGCGTCCAGAAGCTGACCCGGCACCAGCACGTCACGTTCAAGCTGGGCCGGCTGATAGCCCTGGCCGAGACCGCCGCCTGCTTCGCGCGCGCCTCCGCGCCGGGCAGGTATCCCGACAGCGTGCGCTTCGACGCCGCTATCTACAAGGCGCTGTCGCGCGTCTATGCCCGCGAGGCCGCGCTGACGCTGGCCGTCGAGGGACTGGCGCTGGTGCTGGGCGCCTCCGACAATTCGTCCGGGCTGGACGCGGCGGTGAACCTGCCGGCCGTGCAGGAGGCCCAGAAAGGCCTGATAGCCGACATGGACCTGGCCGCGGCCGGGCTCAAGACAACTTTCAAGGCGAAGTAGCCTTTTCCAAGGAGCGACCGATGAACATAGTCGTCTGCGTCAAGCAGGTCCCCGATTCGACGGAGGTGAAGATAAACCCGGAGACGGGCCACCTCATAAGGGCCGGGGTGCCGAGCATCATAAATCCCTACGACCACGCCGCGCTGGAGAACGCCCTGAAGCTGAAGAAGGCGTACGGCGGCCGCGTGACCGTGATCTCGATGGGCCCGCCGCAGGCCCGCAGCGTAGTGCAGCTGGGCCTGGCGCTGGGCGCCGACGAGGGCGTGCTGCTCTCGGACATGGCCTTCGCCGGCTCCGACACCTGGTCCACCTCCTACGCCCTGGCAAAAGGCATCGCGAAGATCGGCAAGACCGACGCCATCTTCTGCGGCATGCAGGCCATAGACGGCGATACGGCCCAGACCGGCCCCGGCATAGCCCAGCAGCTGGGCATACCGCAGGTCACCTTCTGTGAGCATGTCGATATCGAAGGGAAGAATTTTATAGCCCGCCGCCACATAGACGGCGGTCACGAGATAGTGGAGGCGCGTCCGCCCGTGCTGTTCACCGTCCTGGTTCCCCGGGAGTTCCGCCCGCGTTGGCCCTCCTTCCCGGAGATCCACGGTTCCTCGAAGAAGCCTTACCATGTCTGGACGGCCGAAGATATCGGGGCCGAGAAACATTACCTCGGACTTAAAGGCTCGCCGACCCAGGTCTCACGGATCTACCCGCCGCCGCAGCGCGACAAGGCCGAGATGTTCACCGGCTCCCCGCATGAGGCCGCGGAACACATCCTGGCGATAATGCGCAAGGGCCAGTTCATAGGAGACTAAAAGCCCCCTGGCCGCGATCTTCCAAGGAGAACTAACCGAATATGATAGAAGTTTCCAAGAAATGCATAGGCTGCGGTAAATGCGTGCCGGTATGCCCCTTCGCCGCCGTACAGATGGTGGACAGGCTGGCCGTCATAAACGAGGCCTGCACCCTCTGCGGCGCCTGCGTGCAGGTCTGCCCGGTCAAGGCCATAACCATCAACCGCGAGGAGGCTTCCGCGCGCAGGGACCTTTCCTCCTACAAGGGCGTCTGGGTCTACGTGGAGCTCATGGACGTACCCGGCGGCCACGGCAAAAAGGTACGTCCCGTCACGCTGGAGCTTCTCTCCGCCGGCAGGAGGCTGGCCGACGAGCTAGGCCAGGAACTCTGCGCCGTTCTCATCGCCGAAAAGAACCACGGCTGGGAAAAGGAACTGGGCGAGTACGGCGCCGACAAGGTCTATCTCTCCGAGCACCCGGAGTTCTTCGAATACAATACCGACATCTTCTCCACCGCCGTCATCGGGATAATCAACCGCCATAAACCCTCGGTCATGCTCTACCCGGCCTCGATACAGGGCCGCGACCTGGCGCCGCGCGTGGCCGCCTCGATCTATGTCGGCCTGACGGCCGACTGCACCGCCCTGGCGATACGCGACGGGCTGCTGGTGCAGAGCCGCCCGGCCTTCGGCGGCAATATCATGGCGGACATCCTCAGCCCCACCTCCAGGCCGCAGATGGCCACCGTGCGCCCCAATGTCATGAAGATAGACGAGCCGCGCCCCGGCCGCACGGCCATCGTGGTGCGCGAGGAGATAAAGATAGACAAAGGGCTCCGCCGCGTGAAGGTTCTCGAACGCAAACTGGCCCACGACAAGGCCGGCACCAGGATCGACGAGGCCCGCGTGATAGTCTCCGGCGGGCGCGGCCTCAAGACGAAGGAAAAGTTCAGGCTCCTGGAGGACCTCTCCGCGCTGCTCGGCGGCGTGGTCGGCGCCTCCCGCGCCGCGGTGGACATGGGCCTCAAGGATAAGACCCACCAGGTCGGCCAGAGCGGCACCACGGTCTCGCCCAAGCTCTACCTGGCCTGCGGCATCTCGGGCGCGGTGCAGCACATAGTCGGCATGAAGGCCTCGGACATCATCGTCGCGGTCAACAAGGACCCCAACGCCCCGATCTTCAACGTCGCCGGGCACGGCGTGGTCGGCGACGTGCACGAGATACTGCCGAAACTGATAGATTCGCTGAAGAAGAAGGGGAAATAGCGTCCGGGCCACCGGCTTTTTGTGACCTTATTCAACCGCCTCCTACTGATAATATTCGGCATAGGCCTGATACCGATAATCCCTACCGGCGGCTTTCTCTTTTACTACCAGTCCGTCGCCAAGGAGAACGTCCTCACGCTGCACCAGAGCCTCTCCGGGATGGCCGGCGTGGCGGCCGCCGCCCACCTGGAGGCGCTGGTCAAGGAGGTCTCCTGGCTCGCCTCCTCCGCCGGGAAGGACGAAAAAAAACTGGTCTCCTCGGCGCTGGGACGGCAGGGGCGCTTCGCCCTGGCGGCCGTACTGGACGGCCAGGGAAGGGAGCTGCACAAGGACGGGACTTTTCAGGCTAAAAGGCTTTTCGGGGAACTGGATTTTTCGGGGAGCCATCTCTTTTCCTCCGCGGCGTCGTCGGGGAAACCCGTTTTCGGCAACTTCGAGCTGGTCTATGACCTCCCTGTCTGCCACCTCTTTTACCCGCTGGAAGGCGGGCGCTGGTTCTTCGCCGCCGTGGACCTGCGCGAAATCTTCGCCCTGCTGGGCCGCCAGCGTATAGGTTCCGCCGGCGGGGTTTACCTGGCCGACTCTTCCGGCGGGCTTTTCGGCTCCCCGTCCGGCGTGCCGCCGGTCGATCCCGACGCGCTCAAGGACCTTTTCTCCGGAGAGGCCCGCTATTCCGCCGGCATCGCCGCCAGGGGCGCCGCCTATATCGGCGCTTTCAGCCCCGTTCCGGGCTTCGACCTGATGGCGGTCACCCTGCAGGCCCGGCACGACGCCTTCCGCGGCATCAATCTCATAACCTCGCTCATAGTATTCTTCCTCCTTGCCATCTCCACGGTCTTCTATTTTTCCGCGCTGCTGCTCAGCCGCCGCCTGATCGGCCCCGTCGGGGAACTGATGGCCGGCGCCGCCAGGGTCACCGGACAGAACTTCAAGGAGCCCGTAAGTGAAGACACCGGTATAAGGGAATTCGCCGAGCTGCTCAAGGCCTTCAACGCCATGATGCGGGAGGTGGACCGCTACCAGGAGATGCAGGTGGAGAAGGTCCTGGAGGAGAAGCAGAAGACCGACCTCCTTATCAGCCTGCTGCACGACGCGATGATACTCTGCGACCTGCGGGGGGAGCTGGTCTACGCCAACGCGCGCGCCCGCTCGCTGCTGGGGCTGGGCCCCGCCGGCGGTTCGGACGAGGCTAACCGCCTGAAGATAAGCGATATCGTCAAGCTCCGGGCGACGAAGGGGGAGGTTATAAGCCTGGCCAATCCCGCGGGCGAGGCGCTCTGGTTCCGCGTGAATATACAGGTGCTCTCGCCCAGGAAGCAGAAGCCGGCCATGTTCATCCTGCTGCGCGACGTCACCGCCGAGCGGCAGCTTCAGGCCATGAAGGACGACTTTTTCCACTCGGTGGCGCACGACCTGCGCGCGCCGCTGCTGTCCATGCAGGGCCACATACGCCTGCTGGAGAAGTCCCTCTCAGGCGACGCGGAGAAGGCCGGCCGCCTGACGGAGATAAAGTCGTCCAGCGCCCGCATTTTCGAGCTGCTGGAGAATATCCTGGACATCTCCCGCATGGAGAGCGGCAGCGTCAGGCTGGAGAAGGAGACCTTCCCGGCCGCGGCTCTCGCCGGAACGGCCTCCGCCCGCTTCCGGCATCTTTTCGAGGAGAGGGGCGTGGCGCTGGAGGTGTCGGTTCCGGAAGATCTGTCCATCAGCGGCGACAGGAAGATGCTGGAGCGTCTGCTCGAGAACCTCCTCTCCAACGCCCTGAAGTTCACCCCCGGGGGGGGGAAGGTCTCGGTCTCGGCAGCGCCGGCCGAAGGCGGCGCGGAGTTCGTGGTCGCGGATACGGGCCCCGGCATACCGGAGGGGGAGCTGGAAAGCGTCTTCGACAAGTACTCCAGGGCCAAGGGCTCCGACAAGCCCGGCTTCGGCCTGGGCCTGGCCATAGTCAAAAGGATCGTAGCACTGCACGGCGGGACCATCAGGGCGGAGGCGGGGAAAGGCGGGGTGTTCCGGGTTTTCTTGCCTCGTGCCCTGTAATAAAATAATATTATCCGGGGGTCCCAAAGGGAGAAAGATGAAAGTTTCCACCGAAAACAAGAAAGCGATATATACGTTCGGAGCCGTCTTTTCGGCCCTTATCGCGTTCACGCTGATGTTCCAGGTTTTCGTAACGCTTACCGGGGGCTGGCTGCGCGGGATAAACAACCTGTGGATGGATTTCCGGGTCACTCTCCCCTACCATCTTTCCACGTTATTCCTCGAAGAGAAGTCTTATGAGTACGGCCTGGGAAAAATGTTCAACCGTCCCGCGGATCCCCGCATCAGCATAGCCGCCATAGACAATCACACCCTCAACGAACTGGGCTACCCTTTCCCCCGCAAGTATTACGGACGGCTTTTCGAAAAACTCAACGCTCTGGGGGCCAAGGTCATAGTGATGGACGTCATGATCTTCGACCCCGACAAAGCCCGCCCCGGGAGCGACGCCGCTTTCGTCCGGTCGGCCGAAAAAGCGGGCAATGTCATAAACCTTATGCACCTGGACCGCTGGAACAACTCTTTCCAGCTGCCTATCAAGGGCCTGGACCAGGCCAGCCGGTACGTGGCCATCCCGAATATGGACCTGACGGTGGACAAGGGCAACAAGGTCAAGCATATTTACCTTTTCGACCCCCAGTTCGGCTACGAGAACGCGTACGAGAAGGGCCTCAATACCTCCTGCCCCGAGACGGAATGCGGGGTCAGTCCCCTTCCGGGCCTGGCCGCCTCCGCCTACGCGGCCTATACCGGGCTTTCACTGCCGGAAGTATGGCGCAAGTTCGGCGGCGAAGCGGACCCCGATTTCCCGCGGCTGATAAACTACAGGTATCCGAAGACCAGGTACTCGCATCCCGGCTGGTCCCGGAAAGAGCAGGAGGAGTTCAAGACCCGCCCCACTACCTACTCCCTCTACCGGTACATCTCTTTTCTCGACATCCTGGAGGGCCGCCTCTCCAGGGAGGAGAAGGAGGCCGTAAAGGGCGGCATCATAATGGTAGGCTCGACCGCGATAGGAGCCTACGACCACTATCCGTCGCCGTTCATGCCCAACCTGCCCGGGGTAGAGGTGCACGCCAACGCCCTGGACAACATGCTCAACGACGACTTCCTGACGCCCGTCCGCGCTCCGGTCCTGCTCCTCCTCTGTCTTCTCGCGATATGGACCCCGATCTGGCTCAGGAAATACTCCGTCACCGCTACGACCCTTGTCGCCGTGGGGCTCCTCTTCTTCCTGCTGGTCCTCGACCACTACATGCTCCACAAACTCTACGAGTTCGCTTTCTCTACGGTGGCCATAAGCCTCTTCTTCCCCTTCGTCTTCATTACGGTGCACAAGGCCCTCATGGAGAACAGGGAGAAGAAATGGATCAAAAGCACTTTCGGGCAGTACCTCTCGCCCAAAGTGGTGGATGTCATCACCAGGGACCCGTCCAAGCTCTCCCTCGGCGGCGAGAAGCGCGACATGACGGCCTTCTTCCTGGACATTGCCGGCTTCACTACGATGTCGGAGAAGCTGCCTCCGGAGCAGCTGACGCAGCTGCTCAACGAATATCTCTCCGCCCTGACCGACGTAGTGCTCAAGAACGACGGCGTGGTGGATAAGTACATAGGCGACTGCATCATGGCGTTCTGGAACGCGCCGCTGGACCAGAAGGACCACCGGAGGCTTGCGGTCCTGGCGGCGGTGGACTGCCAGTCGGAGATGGCGCGCCTCAACAGGGAACTGACGCAGTTCGAGATCAAGCCCTCGTGCCGGATAGGCCTCAATTCCGGGTCGATGGTCGTAGGCAACATGGGCTCGCGCACGCGCCTTTCCTACACCGTGATGGGCGACTCGGTGAACCTGGCTTCCAGGCTGGAGGGCGCCAATAAATTCTTCCACTCCAGGATCATGGCCAGCGAGTATACTTTCTCGGACCTCAGGGACCAGTTCGACCACCGCTACCTGGGCAGCATACGCGTGGTCGGCAAAGTGATCCCGGTGAAGGTTTACGAGCCCTTCGCCCGCAAAGGGGAGGCCCCGGCCGACGTGAAAGAGCTGCTGAAGAACTACGAGGCCGGCATGGAAAAGTTCTACAAGGGCGATTACAAGGCCTCGATAAAGGATTTCAAGGCCGCCCTGGCCGCCCGGCCCGGGGACGGACCGTCGCAGTACTATATCGAGACGGCCGAGGTTTACGCCAAGGAACCGCCCAGGGACTGGGACCAGTCTTTCAACCTGACCTCCAAGGGATGACGCGCCGATGACCATATTCTGGAGACTGCTGCTCTCGCACCTGCTGGCGGATTTCACGCTGCAGTTCAACGTCGTGAACCGCCTCAAGCGTGAGGGCATGCTCGGGATGGTCATCCACTGCATGACCCATTTCGTCGTGGCCGCGGCGCTGGTCTGGCAGTGGCTGGGCGACGTCTGGTTCACGGTCGGCCGGGTCCCCTTCAACGGCTGGACCTGCATGGTCCTGCTCCTGGTCACCCACTTCATGGTGGACCAGCTGCGCGTCTACACGATGAAGACGCTGCATTTCAGGGACAATATCGTGAGCTTCTTCGCGGACCAGTTCATGCACGTCTACATTTTATTTCTCCTCTCGCCGGTGTTCGTCCTGGACGGCGGTTTTTTCGTGCCGGAGAAGTGGGTGGGCCTGCTTTCCATGCTGGTCATAGTGACGCACGCCTCGACGGTGCTCATTTATTTCATAGAGAAGGACCTGCACCAGAAGGAATTCCCTACCTTCGACGAGAAGTATTTCCTGATCTTCGAGCGGGTGGTGCTGTGGGCCTTCTTCCTGGTTCCGGGCTGGTACTGGGCCCCTTTCGCCGCGGCCTGGGTGGCGCAGATGGTCTACGTGCGGCATAAGAGGATACTCGACCTTTCCCTTGTGAACATAACGGTCAGCGTCCTGGTGGCCGTGATCTGCGGCCTCTGGGCCCGCTACATCTATTACGGCGCTTTCTGACCGGGCTACCCGCGCCTTGCGCGGTCAACGACTATGCTCCCCGCTGAACAAGAAATTCTGGACAAACCCCTCGACGAAGCCGTCTTCTCGTTCCTCGACGTGGAGACCACCGGGCTCTCGCCGCGCTCGGCCCGGGTCTGCGAGGTGGCGGCGGTCAGTTTCCGCGGCGCCGAGCGGCTGGGCACGCTGGCCGAGCTGGTCAACCCCGGCGGGCCCATCCCACCGGCCTGTTCGGCCATACACGGCATCACCGACGAGATGGTCAGGGACAGCCCGTCTTTCGGCGCGGTCGCGCCGCGCCTGCTGGCCATGCTCGAGAACACCGTCATAGTCGGGCATAACGCCGATTTCGACATCAGGTTCCTGCGGGCGGAGTTCGAGCGCGTGGGGCTGAAGTTCCCCGGCCTGCCGGTAGTAGACACCCTGGCGATAGCCAGGAAGAACTGGAAGTTCCAGAGCAACAGTCTCGGCAGCATAGCCGCGGAGCTTAGTATCTCCAGCGAGGGCTGGCACCGCGCCCTTACCGACGTGGAGACCACCCGGAAGGTCTTCGAGCACTTTATCGGCGCTTTCAGGTCCGCCGGCACCGTCACCGTCGGCGAGCTTTGGAAAAAATGCGGAGGAAAAACATCATGAAGCCTTTTGAACTCGGCCGGGTCCCGACTATCTGCGATTTCGCCGACGTCGCCTTCCGGCGCCGCCTCACCGCCGTGCCCCCGCGGGCGCTAAAGCTCATAGCCGCCAGGCGCGCCGGACTGGAGCGACTGCTCGACGGCGACAGGGTCATGTACGGGATAAACACCGGCTTCGGCGAGCTGGCCAGCCAGCGGGTCTCCAGGGAGAAGCTCAGGAGCCTGCAGGTGAACCTGATACGCAGCCACTCCTGCGGGGTGGGCGCTCCGCTCGACGACGCTGAGTGTCTGGGGCTCATGTTCGCGCGCGCCAACGAACTGGCCATGGGCAATTCCGGCGTAAGGCCCGTGTTGGTTAAAACCCTTTCCGCCATGATAAATAAGGGCGTCATCCCTTTTATTCCGTCCAAGGGCTCGGTCGGCGCCAGCGGCGACCTGGCGCCCTCGGCGCACATGTCCCTCACCCTGATCGGAGAAGGCATGGCGAAGTCCGCCGGCTCCGACAAATGGTCGTCTTCGTCCGCGGTTATGAAAAAAGCCGGCATCAGGCCGGTGGAACTGGCCGAGAAAGAAGGTCTCGCCCTCATCAACGGCACCCAGGCCATGAAGGCCGTGGGCGGACTGGCCCTTTTCGAGGCGATAAACCTTTTCGACGCGGCCGTGCTGGCCGGCGCGATGAGCCTGGAAGCCCTCAAGGGCACTCCGGTCGCTTTCGACCGCCGCATACACGCCCTCAAGCCCCATCACGGGCAGCGCGAGGTGGCCGCGGCGCTTGAGGGGCTTCTCAAGGGCAGCCACATACGCTCCTCCCACGCGCGCGACGACAAGCGCGTGCAGGACCCCTATTCGCTGCGCTGCATGCCGCAGGCCATGGGCGCGGTCCGCGACGCGCTGGGCTACGCGCTTGAGGTCTTCGAGACCGAGCTGGCCAGCGTCACCGACAACCCCCTGCTGGTGGCGGGGAAAAAGAAGGGCTCGATAGAGGTGCTCTCCGGCGGGAACTTCCACGGGCAGGCCGTCTCTTTCGCCGCGGATTTCGCCGCCATCGCCGTCACGTCGCTCGGCAATATCTCGGAGCGGCGCATAGCGCAGCTGGTGAGCGACTTCAAGATACTCCCGCCTTTCCTGGCGCGCGACCCCGGCGCGGAGTCCGGGTTCATGATAGCGCACGTCACGGCGGCGGCGCTCTGCAGCGAGAACAAGGTGCTCAGCCACCCGGCCAGCGCCGACTCCATATCCACCTCCGCCAACAAGGAGGACTTCGTCAGCATGGGCATGACGGCGGCCCTGAAGCTGCGGGAAGTGGTGCGCAACACGGCGCGCGTAACCGCCATCGAGCTGATGGCCGCCGCCGAGGGCATAGAGTTCCACCGCCCGCTGAAGTCCAGCCGCCCGCTGGAGAGAGCCCTGGCCAGGCTGCGCGAGATCTCGCCCGCTTTCAGGGGCGACGAGGTCTTTTCCGGACGCATAGAAGCCGTGGCCGCGGCGGTCCTGGGCGGACATTTTACCGGGTAAGGAGAGAGCATGATCCCTCACACGAACATCCGCGCGCCGCGCGGCAATAAAATATCCTGCAAGGGCTGGCAGCAGGAGGCCGCCCTGCGCATGCTGATGAACAACCTCGACCCCGAGGTGGCCGAGCGCCCGGATGAACTGGTCGTCTACGGCGGCCGGGGCAAGGCGGCCCGCAACTGGGCCTGCTACGACGCTATCGTTAACTCCCTCCGGAAACTGGGCAACGACGAGACGCTGCTGGTGCAGTCCGGCAAGCCCGTCGGCGTCCTGCGCACGCACGAGCATAGCCCGCGCGTGATACTGGCCAACTCCAACCTGGTGGGCAACTGGGCGAACTGGGAAGTCTTCGACGAGCTGGAGCGCAAGGGCCTGATGATGTACGGCCAGATGACGGCCGGCTCCTGGATCTATATCGGTACGCAGGGCATACTGCAGGGCACCTACGAGACCTTCATGGCCCTGGCCCGCAGGCATTTCCGCGGCGGGGACCTCTCCGGCAAGCTGACGGTCACCGGCGGCCTTGGCGGCATGGGCGGCGCCCAGCCCCTGGCCGTTACGATGGCCGGCGGCGTGGCCATAGTGGTGGAGGCCGATGAGACCCGCATACAGAAGCGCCTCGACACCGCCTATGTGGATACGATGGCCCGCAGCCTCGACGAGGCGCTGCGCCTGGCCGGGGCCGCGGTCAGGGAAAAGCGGCCTCTCTCCATCGGCCTGCTCGGCAACTGCGCCGAGGTCCTCCCCGAGATGGTCCGCCGCGGCGTTAAGATAGACGTGCTGACCGACCAGACCTCCGCCCACGACCCGCTGCGCGGCTATATCCCGAAAGGCTATTCGCTCAAGGCCGCCGCGGAACTCCGGAAGAAAGACCCGAAGAAATACGTGCGGCTGGCGATGGAGTCGATGGCGATACACGTGCAGGCCATGCTGAAGCTTCAGAAGGCCGGCGCCGTCACTTTCGACTACGGCAACAATATCCGCACGATGGCCTTCCGGCAGGGCGTGAAGAACGCCTATGACTTTCCCGGCTTCGTGCCGGCCTATATCCGCGACCTCTTCTGCGAGGGGAAAGGCCCGTTCCGCTGGGCCGCGCTCTCCGGAGACCCGAAAGATATCGCGGTCACAGATAAAGCCGTGCTGGAACTTTTCCCGCATAACGCCCACCTGCGCCGCTGGCTGGGTATGGCCGCAAAAAAGGTGAAGTTCCAGGGCCTGCCCTCGCGCATCTGCTGGCTGGGCTACGGCGAGCGCCACCTGGCCGGCCTGCGCTTCAACGAGCTGGTGAAGAAAGGGAAGCTCTCGGCCCCCGTAGTCATAGGCCGCGACCACCTGGACTCCGGCTCCGTCGCCAGCCCTTTCCGCGAAACGGAAGCCATGAAGGACGGTTCCGACGCCATAGCCGACTGGCCCATACTTAACGCCCTGATAAACACGGCCTCCGGGGCCAGCTGGGTGTCTTTCCACCACGGCGGCGGAGTAGGCATGGGCTATTCGCTGCACGCGGGACAGGTCATTGTCGCCGACGGGACCAAAGAGATGGCCCTGCGGCTGGAGCGCGTGCTGACCAATGACCCGGCCATGGGCGTGCTGCGCCACGCCGACGCCGGCTATAAATCAGCCCGGGATTTCGCCGGCAAGAAAGGCATCAAGATACCAATGCTGAAAAACTGACTTTTTTCGGAGATAAAATGCCCAAAAACGTAAAATCCGGCGGCAAGGCGAAAAAACCGGAATCCTTTGAGGCTTCCCTTTGGCAGTCCGCCGACAAGCTGCGCAAAAACATGGACGCCGCCGAGTATAAGCATGTGGTACTCGGCCTTGTTTTTCTGAAATACATCTCCGACGCTTTTGAGGTTCAACACGCCAAACTTGCGGCCGGAAAAGGCGAGTATGCGGGAGCCAACCCCGAAGACCCAAATGAATACACCGCGGAGAAAGTTTTCTTTGTCCCGCCCGTAGCCCGGTGGCAGCATATCTCGGATAACGCAAAGAAAACCGAAATCCTTTTAGCTAACGGCAAGAAAGTGGACATCGGCGGCTATGTGGACGAAGCCATGGAAGCCATAGAGCGCCGGAATCCCTCCCTTAAGGGCGTACTCCCGAAGGTTTATGCCCGGCAGAATCTGGACCGGGCCAGCCTGGGCGGGCTGATAGATATTGTCGGCACAATAGCCCTTGGCACGGTAGAGGCGAAAAGCAAAGACATGTTGGGCCAGGTCTATGAATATTTCCTCGGCCAGTTCGCCCTTGCCGAAGGTAAAAAAGGCGGGCAATTCTATACGCCCGGTAGCGTGGTCAAGCTGCTGGTTGAAATGCTTGAGCCTTACGAAGGCCGTGTCTTTGACCCCTGCTGCGGCTCCGGCGGGATGTTCGTGCAGAGCGAAAAGTTTATTGCGGCGCACCAGGACCACTACAAAAAGAAAGGCAATGCCTGCGCAAGTGCCGTATTAAAGGCCTATGGCCATCAGACGGCCAAAGGCGTAATTCCCAATCCCGCCGACCTGATCTCCATCTACGGCCAGGAATCCAACCAGACCACCTGGCGTCTTGCCAAAATGAACCTCGCCATCCGCGGCATAGACAGCTCAAACATCAAGTGGAACAACGAGGGCTCTTTCTTAAACGACGCGCACAAAGACCTCAAGGCCGATTTCATTATTGCAAATCCGCCGTTCAACGATTCAGACTGGTCCGGCCATCTTTTAAAAGACGACGCCCGCTGGAAATACGGCGTCCCGCCCGCCGGTAACGCCAACTATGCCTGGATACAGCACTTCATTTACCATATGTCGCCCAAAGGCATGGCCGGTTTTGTGCTTGCCAAAGGGTCCCTTACCTCCAAAACCAACGGCGAGGGCGAAATCCGTAAAGCCATTATTGAGGCCGGCCTTCTGGACTGTATTGTTAATCTTCCGCCCAAGCTCTTCATAAATACCCAGATACCCGCCTGCCTCTGGTTTCTGTCCCGCAGGAAAGAGGACCGCCTGGGTAAAGTCTTGTTTATTGACGCGCGCAACCTCGGCTATCTGGTAAATCGCAGGACAAAAGAGTTTACCGACGCCGACATTGCCAGGATAACCGATACCTGCCACGCCTGGAAACATTCTCTTCACCCCTCTACCTCCTTTGTCTATCAGGACAAACCGGGATTCTGTAAGTCGGTATCGCTGGAAGAAATCCGGGCAAAAGATTATGTTCTCACCCCCGGCCGCTACATCGGCCTGCCGGACGAGGAGGATGATTTTGATTTCGCGGAACGCTTCGGCAAACTCAAGGCCGAACTTGACGGGCAGATGAAAGAAGAAGTCCGGCTCAATGAACTGATCCGCAAAAACCTGGCCAGGCTGGTGATGGATAAATGAAAATGAAATACAACCTAATCCGGGATAAAAACTATAAAGCCTGGCTTGCGGAGCTAAAGGGGAAAATCCTTAGCGCCCAGCTCAAGGCCGCCGTAGCTGTAAACACCCAACTTCTTGAATTCTATTGGGAGCTTGGCGCGGATATCGCCGCAAAACAGGCAGAAGCTAACTGGGGGACAGGTTTAATTGAGCAGTTAAGCAAGGATTTGTCGTCTGAGTTCCCGGACATGAAAGGCTTCTCCCGTAGCAATTTGATGTATATTCAACAATGGTATTTGTTTTACGCCAAATCAATTGTCCAACAGCCTGTTGGACAAATAGCGAAACAGCCTATTTCGCTATTGCAAAAAAATAAGTTTTGGCAACAACCTGTTGCCAAAATAGCACAAATTCCATGGGGCCACAACATAGCCATAATTTCCGGGTGCAAAACTGTAAGAGAAGCGTTGTATTACGTGCAGGGCACAATCACCCACAACTGGAGTAGGAGCGTTCTCGTCCACCAGATAGAAAACGGACTTTATAATCGCGAAGGAAGAGCGTCCAATAATTTCTCCGCAGCCCTGCCTAAGCCGCAGTCCGATCTGGCGAAACAGACACTGAAAAATCCTTATATTTTCGATTTCCTGAACCTTACGCGGGAACATGACGAGAGAGAGCTGGAAAATGCTCTTGTTGAACACATAACCAAGTTCCTCCTGGAATTGGGAGCCGGTTTCGCCTATATCGGCAGGCAGGTCCCCTTGCAGGTCGGAGAAAGTGATTTTCACATTGATCTGCTTTTTTATCACCTGAAACTCCGCAGTTATGTGGTTATCGAGTTGAAAACAACGGCGTTCGAACCAGAATTCGCCGGCAAGCTCAATTTTTATCTGACAGCGGTGGACAGGCAGGTCCGCTCCGAACAGGATAATTCTACAATAGGCATACTCATATGCAAAAAGAAAGATGAAATCGTAGCTGAATACGCGTTAAGCGATATTCGCAAACCCATCGGTGTTTCGGAGTATAAGCTGACCCAATCCCTGCCCAAGAGTATTAAATCCAACCTGCCGAGCATCAAAGAAATTGAAAAAGAGCTGAGGTTAAAAAAATGACCGCAGCAACAAGCAACCCTAAATCCGGATGGAAGGAATGTAAGATTGGGAACATTATTGAGTTAGTCGGGGGTGGCACTCCGAAAACATCCGCGTCTGAAATAGCATCTTGAATCGGGAGGATATGTGGACAACCCTATTCGCTGGAAGCAAAGGTTTGAAAATTTTGAGCGGGCCTATGCCCAATTTGTCAAAATTATCGATATCCCCGAACTCTCGGACATTGAGAAAATGGCGCTTATACAGGCTTTTGAGTTCGTTTTTGAATTGTTCTGGAAGACAATGAGGGATTACCTTGAAGAAGAAGGCTTTGAACTAGACAGCCCCAAGAAGGTTATCAGGCAGGCGTTCCAGTCACAGCACGTTACCAATGCCGAAATATGGATGGAAGCGCTTCTAAAACGGAACAACACCGTGCATAATTATAATCCTAAAATTATGGAAGAGACCGTGGCCTTTATCAAGGAACAATTCTTCCCGCAGGTCCGGGACTGGTACTTCGCCTTTAAAAAGGAATTTAAGGAATGAAATTCGGGTTTTCTGACGAACAACTCCGCCAGGTGCAAACTATTCTGGCAAAATATCCAGTCATTACTGAGGCCGTTGTGTTCGGCTCCCGCGCCATTGGCAATTACAAGGAAGCCTCGGATGTGGATATAGCGCTTAAGGGCAATATCACCGCCTCAATGGTGGCGGATGTTAAGTGCGTCCTGGAAGAAGACACCTACCTGCCGTTTTTCTTTGACATTATCGCCTACGGAATTATTGATAACCCCAAACTGAAAGAGCAAATAGACAACCATGGCGTGACGCTCTACCGTGCCGGGTGGAAGGAATGCAGGCTTGGGGATATTATTGAATTAGTCGGAGGAGGCACTCCAAAAACATCTGTGTCTGAATATTGGAATGGGGAAATCCCGTGGCTTTCAGTAGTAGATTTTAATACCAGTAACAAGTTTGTTTATGAAACTAAAAAGACCATAACCAAGGAAGGCTTACAAAACAGTAGCACAAAGATTCTCAATAAAGGAGACATTATAATTTCGGCACGCGGCACAGTTGGTGCATTGGCGGTTCTTAAAAAAGAAATGACGTTTAATCAATCCTGTTATGGGATCAGGAATAGAGACAGCGTCTCCGACCAAAGTTATTTGTATTATTTAATAAAGGACTCAATAAATAATTTTCAGCAAATGGCACATGGTGGGGTTTTTGACACCATAACACGAGAAACATTTGATCAGATTGATGTCTCTTTGCCGCCGCTTCCCGAACAACGCGCCATAGCCGCCGTGCTTTCCAGCCTGGATGACAAAATAGATTTCCTCCACCGCCAAAACAAAACCCTCGAATCCCTCGCCTCCGCCCTCTGGCGCAAAACGTTTATAGAAGATACTAATCCGAAATGGGAATTGGGGAAAGTGTCGGATATATCCAGCATCACAACAGGAAAAGGATTGAAACGAGGAGAATTTGTTGATAATGGGGCTTATCCCGTTATAGGGGCAAATGGGGAAATTGGTCGGGCAAATAATTTTCTTTATGATGAGAGAGTGATCTTAACAGGCCGAGTCGGCACGCTTGGAAAGCTTGTGATAAGTGAAGGAAAGGTGTGGGTATCTGATAACGTCTTGATTATTAAGCCAGGCGAGGATAACTATTTTTACTATTCATATTTCTTGTTAAAGCAGGTTGAATTTGAGAATATGAACGTGGGCAGCACTCAGCCATTAGTAACACAAACTGACGTGAAGAATATTGAATGTGCCTTGCCCAATGATATTGATTTGAATAAATTTCACGCGACAGTTGATCCGCTCTTTAGCAAGCAAAGGAATAATATAAAGCAAATAAAAGTCCTTTCGCATATGCGCGACACGCTCCTTCCAAAACTAATGTCCGGTGAAGTGCGGGTTAAAGTGTGAGCGAATCTACTATCCGTGCAAAATAGAATGTACTCTCGATATAACGCATTTTAGGCCGAGGCTTTTATGGAAATCCCATCCAATCCCGTTTTCCAGATCGTATTAAGCGGCGTTCTTGTCTTTCTCTTTGGCGAAATCATTCAGAGGTTTCTACTGGAGCCTATAAAAGATTTTAAGAAAACAATAGGAAAAATTGACAATAAACTAAAGTATTACGAAAAAATCATAGTAACCCCAGACCCTAACAATGACCCCAAAGTATCTAAGGTCTTGCGCGAATTATCCTGCGATCTGGAGTCAAGCTATAAGCAGATACCCGGTACGACATCCCTCCGATTGTACGGGATATTGCCGAATCAGGAAAACATATTCTTCGGGATATTGCCGAATCAGGAAAACATATCGAAAGCCGCAAAAAAGATTATTTTTCTTTCGAATTCTGTTAATTTGGAGACTAAGGACAAACAAAAAATATTCGATAGGAACCTTGCCATTTTGAAAGAAATTCGAAAATGTCTAAATATCCAGTCTTTTGATTACGGGGCGCCTGACCCACCAGGTGAAATTGTGGAATGATTCGCTGAATTCAACGGGCCAGATTAGTACTTCAAATATTGCACAATATCATGTAAGGGGTTCCAATGAAAACATTAAAACAACAGAATACTGCTGTTCCACGCATAGAGGTTTTGAAAGTTTCAAATTATCGGGCACTAAAAAAAATTGAGCTGCGCGGACTCACGCCTTTAACGGTTTTTCTTGGGCCAAATGGTAGCGGCAAATCCACAATCTTTGACGTGTTCGCTTTTCTCTCGGAGTGTTTTTCCGTGGGATTGCGCAAGGCCTGGGACAAGCGCGGACGTTTCAAGGAACTGCGCACCAGAGGGCAGGACGGGCCGATTGTATTTGAAATCACATACCGCGAAACCCCGGAAACCAATGCTGTCACCTACCATCTGGCAATCAATGAAGATACAAAAGGCCCGTTTGTGGCCGCAGAATGGATACGCTGGGTCAGGAAATACCCCTCGCAGCCCTTTAAATTCCTCGATTTTGAAAACGGGAAAGGTTATGTGATTTCCGGCAACGAACCCGATGAAACGGCGGAAAGAATTTCCGAAGGGCTTGAATCGCGTGAAATGCTTGCGGTCAATACCCTGGGGCAGTTGGCAAAACATCCGCGCGTAAGCGCGTTGCGCCGCTTTATAACCGGCTGGTATTTATCATATCTGACAGCGGACAATACGCGTGGAACTCCCGACGCCGGTCCGCAGGAACGCCTTTCGTTGGACGGCGATAATCTGCCGAATGTCATCCAATACCTAAAGGAGCAATACCCCGACAGATTGGATGAAATACTTAAAAGCCTCTCTTCAAGAGTGCCGAGGCTTGAAAGAGTGTCTGCCGATCCCATGCCGAACGGGCAACTTTTGCTCCAGATAAAAGATGCGCCGTTTGACAGGCCGATATTGTCAAAATTTGCGTCGGACGGCACACTTAAAATGCTGGCCTACCTTACCTTGCTTCACGACCCGGAACCGCCGCAGCTTATAGGAATCGAGGAACCGGAGAATCAACTGCACCCGCGCCTTCTAATCGGATTAGCGGAAGAATGCCGCAAATCCGCCGCCACGTCGCAACTTATGATTACGACTCATTCGCCCAATTTTGTAAGCGGCATCCGGCCCAAAGAATTATGGGTCTTATACAGGGACCACAACGGATTCACTCAGGCTAAAAACACTTTTGTTATGCCCGGGATTAAGGTGTTTGTGGAGGCCGGGGCAACGATGGGGGATTTATGGATGGAGGGGCATTTTGAATTCGGTGACCCGTTGAAGAATTCCGGAGCCCCCGGGCAGAATAAAAAAAGATAGTCATGCTTTCGCATATAGAATTTCTTGTGGAGGAGCCTTCCGCTGAAAGCGCGTTGGATAATTTATTGCCGAAGATATTGCCGGCGGGCGTAACATTTCAGGTACATCCTTATGAAGGCAAATCCAACCTGCTTAAAAAACTCCCGGGCCGCCTAAAAGGATACAAAAACTGGCTACCGTCCGGCTGGAAAATAGTTGTACTCATTGACGAAGACAGGCAGGATTGCGGGGCAATAAAGCGGCAGTTGGAGGACGCCGCACGGCAGGCCGGGCTTTCGACCAAATCCGAAGCCCCCGGCAATTTCCAAGTGTTAAATCGCATAGCTATCGAAGAGCTTGAGGCTTGGTTTTTTGGCGATATCCAGGCATTATCCACCGCTTACCCCGGTGTTCCCATTTCTCTATCCGCCAAAGCGGCATATCGCGATCCGGATGCTATTAAAGGCGGCACCTGGGAGAAACTTGAAAGGGTGCTTCAAAAAGCCGGTTATTTTTCCACTGGCCTCAGAAAAATTGAAGCTGCTACAGAAATTTCCAGACATATGATTCCCGATGATAATCGGTCAAAAAGTTTTCAGACTTTGCTTTCAGGAATAAAGGCGATGTTCCATTGAGAGCCAGGCTTCGCAAAAGCTGAAGTGGGTTCTAATTAATTGCCCGGACAAGCCAAATTGCGCGATACATTTTATGCCGGCATTTACTGAATCCGAAATTGAGACATTCTCGCTTGACGAGCTGAAGCGGCTTGGGTATTCTTATATCCCTGGGCCGTCTATCGCGCCGGATGTGGAAGTTCAGGACGGGCTGTTTGCCGCTGATCCGTCCGTCCCTTTTGGAGATGGGCCGAAAAAACGGGAAAATTACGGCGAAGTTATTCTAAAAAGCGCTCTTGAAGAGGCGATAGAACGTTTAAACCCGGAAATCCCCGCACCGGCCAGGCAGGAAGCCTTAAAGGCAGTATTATCTGTTTATTCCCCGCAGCTTATTGACGCCAACGAGGCTTTTCATAAACTGCTGGCGGAAGGCGTGCCCGTTACCGTCCGCAAAGACGCCCAGGATCGCGGCGAGCGGGTCTGGCTTGTGGATTTTCAGAAACCGGAAAACAATGTCTTCTTCTCCATCAACCAGTTCACAATAATAGAACGCAACCAGAATAAGAGGCCGGATATAATCCTGTATGTTAACGGCCTGCCGCTTGTGGTGGTGGAACTTAAAAATCCGGCCGACGCCAACGCCACCATACGAAAAGCCTACGACCAGATACAAACCTACAAAATAGTTATTCCGTCGCTATTCTTTTATAACGCATTTTGCGTTATCTCCGACGGGCTTGAAGCCAAAGCCGGCACGCTCTCTTCGCCTTTCAGCCGCTTCCAGGCCTGGAAAACCATAGACGGGCAAAAAGAGTCTTCTCCACATGTCGGCCAGCTTGAAGTTCTTATAAATGGGATGCTCAGCAAAGCCACCATGCTGGATTTGATACGCAACTTTATTGTTTTTGAGAAAGACAAAAAGATTGACGCCAAAACCGGGCTTACGCAGATTGAAACCATCAAAAAGATTGCGGCTTACCATCAATACTATGCCGTAAATAAAGCTTTAGAAAGCACCCGCCTTGCCGCGGCCGTTGCCGGAAGCGGCAAAGCCGGCGTTGTCTGGCACACACAGGGCTCGGGCAAAAGCCTTTCCATGGTTTTCTACGCGGGTAAGTTGATCCGCAACCTGAATAACCCTACCATTGTTGTAATTACCGACCGCAATGACCTGGACCAGCAGCTTTTTGATACCTTTGCAGCATCCTCAAGCCTGCTGGGCCAGAAGCCGGTGCAGGCGGATTCCCGCGAAAACTTAAAAGCCCTGCTTAAAGTGGCCTCCGGCGGCATAGTATTTACCACCATCCATAAGTTTTTTCCCGAGGGTGGCCGATCCGAATATGACAAGCTCTCGGACCGCCATAACATCATTGTTCTGGCGGATGAGGCGCACCGCACCCAGTACGGCTTTGAGGCCAAATTTATTGACACCAAAGATGAAGAGGGTAAAATCACCGGCAAACGTAAAACCTACGGTTTTGCCAAATACCTGCGGGACGCCATCCCCAACGCCACCTTTATAGGTTTTACCGGCACACCGGTGGAAAGCACGGACATCAACACCCCGGCGGTTTTCGGCAACTACATAGACAAATACGACATCGCCCAGTCCGTGGACGACGGCGCGACCGTAAAAATTTATTATGAAAGCCGCCTGGCCAGGGTCAACCTTACCGAAGACGGCCGCAGGCTGATCGGGGATTTTGAAAAAGAAATGACGGACGACGGCGCCACTGCAACACAGAAAGCCAAGGTTAAATGGACAAAACTTGAAGCGATTGTCGGCCACCCCGGGCGGCTGAAGAATCTTGCCGGGGATATTGTGGCGCATTACGAAAAACGCTCGGAAGTTTTTGACGGCAAGGCTATGATCGTCGCCATGAGCCGCCGCATAGCCGTTGCCCTTTACGATGAGATAATCAAGCTTCGCCCGCAGTGGCACAATGAGGATTTAAAATCCGGCGCACTTAAGGTTGTAATGACTTCTTCCTCCTCGGATAAGATGGAATTTGATCCCGAAGACCCGGACAGCCTGGTTATACCTGCCCATCACAGGACCAACAAAGAAAGCCGTGGTATGCTGGCCGGGCGCATGAAGGACCCAAAGGACCCGCTTAAGCTGGTTATTGTGCGCGATATGTGGCTGACCGGCTTTGACGTGCCCTGCCTGCACACCCTTTACACCGATAAGCTGATGAAGCGGCATACCCTCATGCAGGCCATCGCCCGCGTGAACCGTGTTTTCCTGGATAAGCCCGGCGGCCTCGTGGTGGACTATATCGGCATAGGCGCCGCACTTAAAGAGGCCCTCGCGTTTTATGCCGGCTCCGGCGGCAAAGGCGATCCCGCCGAAACACAGCAGAAAGCTTTGGAACTCCTGATTGAAAGAATCGAGGTTGTTCGCCAGATGTTCCATAGTTTCGATTATATGCGGTTTTTCACGGTGAACACGTCCGAGCGGCTTTCCCTTATTCTCCAGACGGAAGAATTCGTTCTTGCCAAAGAGCACGGCAAAGACCGCTTTATTAAAGAGTCCACCGCCCTCTCAAAGCTTTTCGCCCTGGCCGTCCCGCATGAGGACGCGCTTGAACTGAGCGACGAGATAGCCTTTTTCCAGTCCGTGCGGGCCAGGCTGGTTAAATTTGAGGGCGACGGCGAAGGCGATAGCAGGAAGAATTACGAAACCGCCATCCGTCAGATAGTAAATCAATCCGTAGCCTCAACCGGGGTTGTTGATATATTCGACGCCGCCGGCATGAAAAAGCCGGACATCTCCCTGCTTTCCGAGGAATTCCTGCGGGAAGTCCAGGGAATGGAGCATAAAAATCTTGCCGTTGAGCTCCTAAGGAAAATCCTTAACGATGAAGTCCGTGCCCGCCTGAAGTTCAATATAACAAAAGGCAGGAATCTTCTGGAAATGCTCGAAGCTTCCATAAAAAAATATCAGAACAATCTTCTGACGGCCGCGGAAATCATAGAAGAACTGCTCGCCATTGCCCGCGAAATCCGCTCCGTAGACGGCCTGGCTGAAAAGCTAAAACTCACAAAAGACGAGTTCGCTTTTTATTCCGCCCTGGAAGTGAACGACAGCGCGGTCCTGGCACTGGGCGATGAAACCCTGAAAACAATCGCCCGTGAAATAGCGGACAAGGTGCGAAGGAACGCGACTATAGACTGGACCATGAAAGAAAGCGCCCGCGCCAGGCTGATGGTAATAGTCCGCCGCACCCTGAATAAATACGGCTACCCGCCGGATAAACAGCAGAACGCCGTGGACACGGTTCTAAAACAGGCCGAAGTGCTGGCGGATTACTGGACAGAGGAAAAACCAATAGGAGGTTGACTGTATGGCCAATGACTTCAGTTTCGACGTCGTCTCCAGGGTGGAGCCCACGCTGGTGGACGAGGTTATCAATAATTCCATGAAGGAGATAGCCAACCGCTACGACTTCAAAGACACCAATTCCGAGATCTCCTACGACAAGAAAGCCAATGCGCTGAACCTGGTCTCTTCGGACGACTTCAAGGTGAAGGCGCTCTACGACGTCCTGCTGACCAGGCTGGCAAAGCGCGGGTTGCCGCTGAAGAACTTCCAGCCCGAAAAGCCGGAGAGCGCGCTGGGCGGCCGGGCGAAGATGACCGTGAAGGTGCAGCAGGGCATCCCGCAGGACAAGGCCAAGGAGATGGTGCGTTGCGTGAAGGACAATAAGTTCAAGGCCACCGTCGCCATACAGGGAGATACGCTACGCGTCACTTCCCGCTCCAAGGACGAACTGCAGGCCGTAATGGCGCTGCTCAAGGGCGGCGATTTCGGCGTGAACCTGCAGTTCGATAATTTCCGCTGAGCTTATGACAGTCCTTTACACCGGCATAGACCAGCTGCTCACCTTCGCGGGCGGCGCGTCGCCGCGCGAGGGCGCGGCCATGCGCGAAACCGGCCTGGTGAAGGACGCGGCCGTGCTGGCCGACAAGGGGCTGATCGTAGCCGCCGGAGCGCGCGCCGGGGTGGCGCGCCACCCGCTGGCGAAAAAGGCGGAGAAGGTCGAGGCGCGCGGCGTCTGCCTGCCCGGCTTCGTCGACAGTCACACCCACTCAGTCTTCGCCGAGCCGCGGCTGAAGGATTTTTCCATGCGCGCGGCAGGCGCCACCTACCAGGAGATAAAGGCCGCCGGCGGGGGGATAATCTCCAGCATAGGCGCGGTCAGGAAGCAGGCTCCTAAAGCCATGGCGGAGCAACTGGCCGGCAGGGCGGAGTTTTTCCTGCGTTGCGGCACCACGACCATAGAGGTCAAGAGCGGCTACGGCCTCAGCCTCGATTCGGAGCTCAAGATGCTGCGCGCCGTGAAGGCCGCGGCTAAAAAGACGCCGCTGGAGATGCTGCCCACGCTGCTGGCCGCGCACGGCGTGCCTCCGGAATTCGAAGGAAACTCCCAGAAGTATCTGGACTATGTGACGCGCGAGATCCTGCCCGCGGCGATAGCTGAGAAGCTGGCCGTCTTCGTCGACATTTTCTGCGAGAAAGGCTATTTCACGCCGGAGCAGACGCGCGTCTACCTGAAGGAGGCCGCCCGGCTGGGCCTGAAGCCAAAGGTGCACTCCGAGCAGCTTTCCAATTACGGCGGCACCCGGGCCGGCGCCGCCGCCGGAGCCATCAGCGCCGATCACGCAGACCATGTCTTCGCCGAGGATATCTCGGCCATGCGGGAGGCCGGCACCATCGCGACGTTACTGCCCGCCTCCAACTATTACCTCGGCCTGACTAGGTACCCGCCGGCACGGGAGATAATAGAGGCCGGCGTTCCAGTGGCACTGGCCACCGATTTCAATCCCGGCACCTGCCCGTGCTGGAACATGCAGTTCGTCCTCTCGGTCGCCTGCACACACTGCGCTATGATGCCGGAGGAGGCGCTCTGCGCCGCCACGGTCAACGGCGCCTGGGCGCTGGGTATCGGGGACAGGTGCGGAGCGTTGACGCCGGGGATGCGCGCCGACCTCGCTTTCTTCGACGCCGCGGACTACCGCGAGCTCTGCTATTATTTCGGCGACAGCCAGTGCCGCATGACGGTGAAGGGCGGGGATATCGTTTTCGGCGGGGGACCGGCAAAGAGAGGAACAAAATGAAGATAGTGCTTTTTGATATCGACGGGACCCTGATCAAGGCCGGAGGCTCCGGCGTGCGCGCCCTGAACCGCGCGGTGCGTGAGATGACGGGCTGCCGCGAGGCCTGCAAGGCCCATGAGCTGCAGGGCTCCACCGACAAGAGCAATTTCGAACTCGCCTTCAAGGCGGGAAAGGGGCGCAAGCCGACCAAGAAAGAGACGGACGAGCTGGTGCGCCGCTATCTCTCCCTCCTGCCGGAAGAGGTCAAGGCTTCCCTGAAAGCGAAGAAATACGAGAAGGTCAAAGGCGTCGAGAAATTCCTGGAGAAGCTTGCTAAAACCCCCGGCGTCATGATAGGGCTCGGAACCGGCAACCTCAAGGACGGCGCTTTTATAAAGCTCGGCCCCTCGGGCTTCATGAAGTATTTCGCCTTCGGCGGTTACGGCTGCGACTCGCATCACAGGGCCGAGGTCCTGGAAAAAGCCGTCGGGCGCGCCGCTAAGATCGCAAAAGGGAAAATAACTCCCAGCGAGGTTTACGTCATAGGCGACACCCACCGCGACGTGGAGGCCGCCAAGGAATGCGGCTACCGGCCCGCGGCGGTGCTCGACGGTTTCGGCGACGCTCACCTGATACTCCGCTCAAACCCGGAGCTCATGGAGAAGGATTTTTCCGGCATGAAGCCCTGGCTGCTCTGGCTGGGCCTTAAAAAAGACCCCCGCGGGGTCAGCCGGGGCACCTATATCTGCCCCGACTCGCCGATAGAGCACGCGCATTACGGCCGCACCGGCATGGACCTGCGCGACATAGAGACCGGTATAAAGAAGCTCCGGGAGGCCAGGCGCAAGGTGATAGGCGGCGGAAAATGAAGATGAAGGATACCCTTACCTGGCGGGATATACAGGAGACCCCCGCGCTGCTGGAGGCCTTCACGGCCCGGGCCGGCGGCCTGGAAAAAACGGCCCTGCGCGGCGGTGACAAGTCGGTTTACCTTGTCGGCCGCGGCTCTTCCGGGACGGCGACCCTGTTCGCCAAGTATATCTGGGAGGAGTACGCCGGGACCATCACCAACTTCATCCATCCCCATTCCATTTTCGAAGCCCGCAAGCCGCTGAATTTTAAAGGCGCCGCGGCATGGGCCTTCTCGCAGTCTGGGCGCAGCCAGGACATAGTGGCCTGCCTGCGGCGCCTGATGGGCTGGGGCGCGCGCGGCGTGGCCGTTACCAACGAGGCCGACCTGAAGAAGAATCCGCTGGCGCGGCTGGCCGGCCGGCATATACTGCTTTCCAACTCCCGGGAACTCCCTGTCGCCGCCACCAAGAGCTTCATCCTGCAGCTCTGGGCCGTTCTCTGGACGGCGCAGGCCTGGAGCCGCTGCTTCCGGCCCGCCGATTTCAAGGCCGCTGTCAAAGCCGCCGCCGCGGCCGTGAACGAGGATTACGGGGGGGACGAACTGGTCCGGCGCGTGAAGCGGGCTAATATGCTGGGCTTCGTCGGGCGCGGCGCCTTCAACGCCGTGGCCGAGGACTCGGCGCTCAAGTTCCGCGAGATGGCGATGGCCCACGCGCTGGGCTATTCGGCGGCCGAATTCCTGCACGGTCCCGTCGGCGCCTACACCAAAAAGGACCTGGTCTTCCTGTTCTCGCCGTCCGCCGCCGTCCCCGAGGACATAAGGCGCGTCATGACGGCTCTCGACGGGCGCGGCACGCCGTACAAGGTCGTTCTGCCGCCCAAGGGCGTTAAATTCCCTTTCAACTGCGTACCCGTGGACATCCGGATGAAGCTGCTGGCCCTGCGCCTGGCGCTGGCCAGGGGTCTCGACCCGGACAACCCCCACGGCCTCAAAAAAGTCACCCCGACCTTCTGATTTTATGGCGGCCGCGCACATTTAATATGTATACTTTCGCAATCATAACGCTATCCCGGTAGCGTATCCGGGGGGGGGAAATGAGAAAAATTTTAATACTTGCGCCGGTGATAGGAGTTATCATTATTATCGCCGCCATTATACCCAACCCCCCTCTCGACACATTTGAAGGCGTGAGTTTTCAGGAAATTGAGGGCGAACTCAGAAAACTGGAACCTTTCACGAAAAGGGTCGAAAGAAACATATTCTTTTTTGACCACAAAAGGGCTTTGATGGACGGCTTTCCGGAAAAGATTGTGATGATCCGGAAAGAAATGGTGGACAGACAGAACGAAATGGTCCGGAAATTTAAAGCCGGCCAGGGCTCCTTGTTCGACCCGATAGATGAAAAAAAATATCCCCGGTTGGCCGGATATGTCAAACTTTCAGACGAACATTACGCTGAACTTCACAAGAACAGGAAGCGCGAGCCGGGCGACCTGTATTTGACCGCCGATCTGGGGGATACCGAAAGAAGCATAAAAGAAATGGAACCTTACGTGAAATACGCGCAAAAAGACGGCGTCAGGATCCAGGTTTTTGACGAAAAAGCCGCGCGAAAGAACGGAGAACCCGCAGAAACAATCCTGCTCATAAAAGAGATCGTCGACCATCAGAATGAAATGATGAGAGAGATCAAGGCGGGCGGAACCGATGTGTATGCAAAGGTCGACCCGGAGAGATATCCCCGCATTTACCATTGGAATAGGGCCGCTTCGAATTTTCATAATATCCGCGGCAAAACCAGGTCGGATCATCATCATCCCTGCGGAACAAAAGACCATCCGGTGCCGAACTTTTCCCCGCCGAGAAAACGCTACAGGTCCGAAAATCCCCAAAAAGCTCTTTTAGACATGAACTTTCATCGCACAGCGTCTTACGCCTGCGGAGAATACGGGAAAAATTGTTCGGAAAAAGACTTTACCAGGGGAAGGGCTTATTCGGGCGATTACGGTTATTGTGATCCTCCCGCTTTCAGGGATCATGGCCTTATTGAAAGCGAAAACGCTTTCAGCGTTCAATACGGCGAACCCAATCCGGAGATTCACGTATATGACTGGCCGTACCTGTCATGGCCGGTATATGTCCGCTGGTGGCATGAGAATTATTGACCTGAAAGTTGCAACTGCAACCAGGTTAAAGGTGCGCGGAACGGGGCCTAGGCCGTCTGAGACGCATAGCGTCTGTTACGGCACAGGCATAGCCTAGAATCTGCTCCAGAGTTTTTTGGCCAGCTCGGCCGACTTGCGGGAAACTTCCTCCTCGTCCAGGTCGAGCTTGAGCTTCTTGTTCTCCAGCAGCACTTTGCCGCCGGCTATGGTGGTGTCCACGTCGCTCTGGCTGAGGCCGAACACCAGGTGGCCGTAGAAATTGGAGGCGTCCAGCGGCGTGGGGGGGAAGTAATCCATCAGTATCACGTCGGCGGCGAACCCCTCTTTGAGTTCGCCCAGGCCCTTGAACTGGCGGTTGGCGATGCGCGCGTTGTTGACGGTCAGGGCCGCCGCGGCCTCCATGAAGCCCTGCGACGGGTCGTGGCGCAGGTGCTGCAGCCAGAGCGAGGCGCGCAGTTCCTCGAACATGTTCACCGTCATGGCGTCGGTGCCCAGGCCCACCAGGACGCCCTTGCGCGCCATGCCCGTGATATCGGCCACACCGACGGAATTATTGGCGTTGGACTGGGCGTTGTGGACGACCGGCGTGCCGGTCTGCGCCAGTATGTCGGTCTCCCTGTCGTCCACATGGACGCAGTGCACGCAGATGGACTTGGGCCCCAGGACGCCGAACTTGTTGAGCCGCTCCACCACGCGCATACCGTGATGGGATTCGCAGTGGATCTGATCGGCCTGAGATTCGGCCGTGTGCACGTGGAAACCGGCGCCCAGGCCCTGGCCCACGCCCGCCGCCGCTTCCAGCGTGGCGTCGGTCAGCGTGAACGAGGCGTGGAGGCCGAACATAGCGGTCACGGTGTTGTCGTTGGCCTTGACGGTCTTCCTGATGAATTCGGCGTTCTCCTCTATGCCGGCGGCGGCCGCCTTGCGCCCGTCGCGGTCGGAGAGCTCGTAGCAGAGCGAGGCGCGCAGGCCCGTCTCGCGCACGGCTTTCTCGACCGTTTCCAGCGAGCCCTTTATGGCGAAAGGGCTGGCGTGATGGTCGATGAGCGTGGTCGTACCCCTGCGGACGGCGTTTAGCAGCGGTATGACCGCGCTGTAATAAGAGTCCGCGTTTGTGAGCTTCTTGTCGAGCTTCCACCAGAGATTGTTGAGCACCTCTACGAAGTTCCTGGACGGCTTGGCCTTGCCCAGCCCGCGCGCGAACGTGCTGTAGAAATGCATATGCGCGTTGATGAAGCCCGGCATGACCACCTTGCCGTGCGCGTCGATGACCTTGCCGTATTTCCCCTTGAAGGTCTTCTGCGGGGCGATCTTCTTTATCACGCCGCCATCTATCAGCAGCGCGTGGCCGGCGAGGACCTTGTTCTCCTCTCCGAGGGTGACTATCGTGCCGTTCTTTATCAGTATGGTCTTCATTTTCACTCCGGGCAGGCTTTTAGCTCGGCGGCGGTACGCTTGCGCATCTTTATCGCCCCGGCGAAGCATTTTTTGGCGCAGAGCGAGCAGCCTACGCATTTGGACGCGTCGAATTCCGGCACGCCGTTCTTGTCCAGCTTCACGGCCAGGTAGCCGCAACGCCCGCAGTTGCCGCAATGCATGCAGAGCTCCGGGTCGGCCTGCGGAATATTCTTTACCGGCGTGAGGTCGGGGAAATCGGTGACGGGCTTGGGCAGCGCGCAGCCGATGAAATCTCCGACCGACTTGTAGCCCTTCTCCGCCAGCATATGGCTGAGGCCCGACTCCAATTCGCCGATGACGCCGAAGCCGTACTTCATTACGACAGTGCAGAACTGCACCGTCTTCGCGCCCAGCGCCAGGAAATGCGCGGCCGCCTTGTAGTCCATCGGCCCGCCGTTGCCGGATATCGGCACGCCCAGGTTCACCGCCTTGGAGATGGTCAGGTTGCTTATGGGGGCCACGCCGGCGCCGCTCATGCCCACTATCATGCCCTCCTCCCATTCTCCCTTGCCGCTCATCCGTTTGCGGAAGGCCAGCGACGGGAAGGAGTTGGCCAGCGTGATACCGGCCTTCTTGTGAGGATACTTGGCGTAGACCTGCTTTATGGCGTTGACCACCTGCCAGATGGCCGTGACCGCGCCGGTCAGCTTGAATAACTTGGGGATCTCCGGGTCCGAGACTTCCATGACCCAGCCGATTATTTTGGCGGTCAGTTCGGGGTCCTGCGAGACGATATCGCCCTTGGTGCCGTCGCCGCCCTGCGGGCAGGACAGCGAGTACTCTATGGCCATAGCGCCGGCCTTCTCCAGCTTGAGCGTGTTGGACTGCCAGCCTTTGCGGTCGAACTCGTCGTCGCCGGTCACCGGTCCGCCGGTGGAAGCGGCCGTCAGCCGGTCCGGGTATTCCTTCACGAGCCGCGCCACCTCCTTGCAGACGCGGTCGAGCGGGTGGCCGCTGACATTATCGGAATTGCCGTAGGTGTTCTCGTCGAAGGTCACCATGTACTCCGACGGGATATGTATGTGCAGGCCGTCGAAGGCCGTCTTCATCACCACGCCCGGCCAGCCGGCCTCGTAGGCGGCTTTGACCTGCTCGTAGCCGTCGGAGTGGGGGGAGGCCGAGATGAGGAACGGGGAGCTCAGCTTGCGGCCGAAGAAGTCGGTGGTCAGGTCCACTGGGCGCAGGTCGCGGCCGGCCAGGAGCACATGGCTCTTCCTGTGGTCCTTGAAGACCGGCGGTTTTTCGCCCCGCATGAAAGCGTGGGCCTGCATGGCCGCGTTCTTGGCGGAGGCGGTGCCTTCCACCACGGTGGCCGCGCCGTCCCTGCAGTCGCCGGCGAAGAAGACGCCTTTCACTCCCGGGTCCTTGAAGACGGGGACGTTCTTGATGGCCAGGACGACGAACTGCACGTCGGCGCGGGCCTGCTCCGTGCCGGGGATGTCCTTCGCCTTTTCGTCGAGGCGGACTATCTTTATGCCGCCGCCTTTCAGTATGCCGGTGATGCGGCTGCGGCCGTTTATATCTATGCCGGCCTTGAGTATGCCGCGCAGCTCGTGCGCGGACAGCTGTATGGCCCCGATGTTCTTGCGGGTGAAGATCTCGGCTTTCGCCGCTCCCAGTTGCAGGGCCTTCATGGCGCAGTCGGCGGCCACGGCGCCGCCGCCTATGACGGCGACGTTCTTTCCCCTGACCCTGTATTTGCCGGTATTGCGGAGGTATTCGAGCCCTTCCACGCCGAGGGATTCGTTCTCAATGCCCAGCTTTATCTGCTCCTCCACGCCGGCGGTCACGATGACGGAATCGTATTTCTTAAGCAGCGCGGCCGGGTCCTTGACGGACGAGCCGGTCTTTATCGCTATGGCGCCCAGGGCCTTAACCCATTCGATCTCGGTCCTGAGCACTTCCTTGGGGAAGCGCGCGTCGGGTATCAGGTTGCAGGCTCCGCCGGCTTTTTTATCCTTCTCGAAGACGTCGACTTTATAGCCCAGCTGCGCCAGCGTGCCGGCGGCCGAGAGACCGGCCGGGCCGGCGCCTACGACGGCGGCCTTCTTGCCGTTGGGCCTAGCCTTCCTGAACTCCGGCATAACGCCGAGTCCCTTGGCTTTCTGGACTACGGCGGCCTGCACGGCCGGTATATTTATCGGGTTGTCGAAAAGCTTGCGCGAGCAGGCCTTCACGCAGAACCAGTCGGGGCAGACCGCGCCGCAGACGCCGCCGAAGGTATTGTGCCCCATGATCAGCGCCGCGCTGCGCTTGAAATCGGATTTCTCCATCCGGCGCACCGCCATGATGAAATCGGCGGGGGAGCAGTCGGCCGGGCAGGCCTTCTGGCAGGGCTTGTCCTCGCAGTAGAGGCAGCGCTCGGCCTCGGTCCTGAGCTGGGCGTCGGTAAGGAAAGAAATCCTGTTTTTCATGAGCGTCTCTCCGTTCGGTGCGTTCGTCTCTTCACAATTAGTGTATTTTACTATAATATTTCCACACCGAACCCCGGAGCGCGTCATGAAGAACAGAACACTTTTAATCAAGAACGCCCTCGTCCTGGCCACGATGGACGGATCAGGGCGGCATTCGCCGCAGTCGGTGCCGGGAGCACTGCGACCGGACGACTCCCGCCGCGAGATAAAAGGCGGCGACGTCTATATAGAGGGGCCGGAAATAAAGAAGGTCGGCAAAGGCCTGAAAGTGAAGGCCGATACCGTCATCGACGCGTCCGGCTGCGTGGTCATGCCCGGCATGGTCAATACCCATCACCATCTCTACCAGACGCTCACCCGCAACCTGCCCAAAGTCCAGGACGCGGAACTTTTCGACTGGCTCATCTACCTTTACGATATCTGGAAGCATGTCGATCCCGAGGCCATCTACGCCGGCACCCAGGCCGGACTGGGTGAACTGCTGCTGACCGGCTGCACGACGAGCTCGGACCACCTTTATCTTTTCCCCGAAAAGAACAGCGGCTTCTTCATCGATACCCAGATCGCCGCCGCGCGCGAAGTAGGCATGCGCTTCACCGCCACCCGCGGCTCCATGTCGCGCGGCCGCTCGAAGGGCGGACTGCCGCCGGACAGCGTCGTGCAGAAAGAGGATTTCATCCTCAAGGACTGCGAGCGGCTCATAAACAAGTTTCACGGTCGGGAGAAGTTCGCCATGACCAACGTGGCGATGGCGCCGTGCTCGCCTTTCTCGGTCACTACGGAACTGCTCAAGCTCACCGCCGGGATGGCCAAAAAATGGGGCGTGCGCATGCATACCCACCTCGCCGAAACGAAGGACGAAGAGGCCTTCTGTAAGAAGCTTTTTAAAATGCGGCCACTCGAATACATGGAGAGCGTGGGCTGGGTGGAGGAGGGCAATGCCTGGTTCGCCCATTGCGTCTACATCAACGAAGCCGAGGCTAAGAGAATGGGCCACACGCATACCGGAGTGGCCCACTGCCCCTGCTCCAACCTGCGGCTGGGGTCGGGCATAGCGCCCGTGCCGATGTTCCTGCGCCACAACGTGCCCGTCGGGCTCGGCGTGGACGGCTCCGCCTCCAACGACTCTTCCAATATGCTGGGCGAGGCCCGGCAGGCCATGCTGGTGCACCGCGTCGGCACCGGCGTGAAATCCATGCCGGCCCGCACCGCGCTGGAACTGGCCACCCGCGGCGGAGCCGCCGTGCTGGGCCGCAAGGATATCGGCTCCATAGAGCCGGGCAAGGCGGCCGATATCGCCGTCTTCGACGTCAGCGGCATCGATTTCGTCGGCTCGCAGAGCGACCCGCTGGCCTCGCTGCTCTTCTGCGGCGCCTCGCACCGCGCCAAATACACGATAGTCAACGGCGAAGTCGTCGTGAAGAACGGCCGCCTGGCGAAAGTGAACGAGCGGAAGGTGACGGAGCGCGCCAACAAGGCCGCCGCCCGGCTCTACCGCCGCGCCGGGGTTTGACCCGGGCCCTACAACGCGGGCTCTTTCACCGGCCCTGCCAATTAAAATTTTATTATAATAACCTCGCGGCATAGCTTCCGGGGGTCCCTTCACGATTGCCGACTGTTGAACCAGTGCCGGCGCGCGGTAAAACCGGCGCGTTTGAATTTTTTATGCGAAACCTGCGTCTAATATGACAGGAACCGGGTTCCCGGAAGAGGAATTGGTCGAAAAAGCGCGGAGCGGCGGCAGCGGCGCTTTCGGGCGGCTTGTCGAGCATACTCTGGCCGGAACATGGGCCTGCGCCTGGCGTTTTACGGGCAATCAGGCCGACGCGGAGGACCTGGTCCAGGAGACTTACATGAAAGCCTGGGTCGGCATAAGCAAATTCCGTAAACAGTCCGGTTTCGCTACCTGGCTCTACCGCATTGATTTGATTATCGTCATTCCGGCGGAAGCCGGAATCCAGTCGGTATGAATAGAACACCCTGTGTTATTGACATTTGTTACCTAACAAACCATATTATAGTATGGTTTGTTAGGTAACAGGAGGATTTATGAGAGGTGTTATAAAAGGGGTGTTGGCGGAAGAATTGGAAAACTCTCTTCGCATGAAGAAAGAATACGAAGGAGCTTTGAGGAATTTGCCTAAGGGGTGCCTTGCCGTAAGAAAAATACGGGGCCACGAGTATTATTACCTGGTAAAGAGACTGGACAAGAAAGTGAAGTATATTTACAAAGGCAAGCTTTCCGCGGAAGAAAAGAAAAAGTACGGAGAAGCCAAAGAATTGAGGGCTAAATACCGAAAATTACTGTCCCAGGTCAAAAAACAAATAAGATTCTTAAGGAGTTCATTGCGTGGAAAAGAAGCAGTCTGAATTATGCCTTGAAATTCTAAGAAGATTCCATAGGGCCGGTATCATGGATGATTTGATCCTTATAGGCAGTTGGTGTGTCTATTTCTATAAGGAATATTTTTCCGGCGCCCCATACACAGATCAGGCCGCCCTTAAAACAAGAGATATCGATTTTCTGGTTGATACTCCTTCTAAGATAAAGAGGGCTGTGAATATCCCGGAGCTTCTGAAGGATTTAGGATTCGTTACTATCTATAGGGGCAACAGAGGCTTTATCAAGCTGGATCACCCGGACCTTATCCTGGAGTTTTTGGTCACTGAGAAAGGGAAAGGAACCGCTACGCCCGTCCCATTGTCCAAATTGGGTCTTAATGCCGTCGCCTTGAGATTTCTGACTTTTCTTTCGAAAAATACCATTAAAGCGAAGGTGGAAGATTTTTATGTGATCCTGCCCCATCCTGCCAATTTCGCCCTGCATAAGTTGATTGTTTTTCAACGAAGGATCAAAGAAGAGAAGGCCATAAAAGACAGGAACACCGCGGTCGAAATACTAAAGGCCCTGATCAATAAAGGCGACGCAGCCGTTGTCAGGCAAGTCTTTGATTCTGTGCCGCAAAAATGGCAGAAGAAAATCGTAAAAGGACTGGAAGAAACCAAAGAAAAGGCGCTTTCAGATAAATTGGAGTTAGCAAGACGAGCTGTGTAATATGGGAAAAGCAATGGCCCGGCAGAAGTTCTTCCTTTTCGGCCCGCGCGCTCAACGGCTATTTCGGGCGCGGCGGGGTTTGAATTTTTCGGCGGCGTTTTGCGTCTAATGGGGTAAGCGATAAGCGGCAGGAGGGGCGGTGCGGCATACGATGGCGATAGGGATCA
>WOVA01000040.1 GCA_009773155.1 Elusimicrobiota bacterium | reverse complement strand
GCAAAGGCGGAAATAAGAAAATGCTAGAGTAACAACGATTCGGAAAAGTGGCCTCGGTTAAGTGGGACTGAGGCGGCCTCCATTAAGTGGGACGTGACATTCAGCCCCCGGCTGCGCCGGTAATCGATGTTCTCCAGGGAAGCATCCTGTTTCATATGCGCCCGCCGCAGCAGCCGCCTCAGCCGCTTACAGTCCCGGTGCGCCTGCTCGTCGGCGGCCAGCAGGCCCACAAACTCGGCATGGGTCAGTTCCGCCTGCCGGGCGTCCGCCAGCCGCCCCATCAGGCTTTGCGCCATGCCGTACAGCTTCATCTTGTTCAGCGTTTCTATCGTCTGCTCATTCTGTATTTATCCCTCCGTTAGTGTCGCTATAATACTGCCCACCCCTGATATTCTCATGGGAGGGCAAAACGTTCTGCGCCGGTACGGGGGCGGTTTCCAGCTTGTCTAGATTCCTGGCCAGAATCTCTTTGACGGCGTGGTAACTGTGGTTGTGGAACCGCAGCGCGCGCCCCGCCGCCGCTTCCAGCCTTGAATATCCGCAGCTCTTGCCGAACCGCAGTATCCCGAAGCAGGCCTTGTAGCCCTGCTCCGGGTGCGCCTTGCCGGCGATGACCAGCTTAAGCAGCCGCTCCGTATTCGGCCCGGTCTTCGCGCCCCACTCATAGATGCGCTCCGGCGTCCAGTCCAGATAGGCGCGATGCGCCGGCGGCAGATGCTCTTCATTGCGGATGCAACTGCCCGGGACACGGCTACGCGCGTGCGCCGCCACCGCCTCGCCGCGGTTCAGCACCTCCACCGCGTTCTCTGTCATCCGGATGTCAACCTTCTCGCCTACCAGCCGGCACGGGACGGTGTAAAAAGAACCGTCCGCCCTGACGCAGTAATCTTTCTGCACCCGGGCGCTGTGCCACTCGGCGTATTCATAGCGGTCGGCGGTCAGCGCCAGGGCCGCGGGCCGGTCAAGCTCCGTAAATAACTCCCGCCGCGATTTCCCGACCGCTTTCATGGGGCGGTTATTAAGCACTTCCAGCAATTCCCATATGGCGGCGTTGAGCTCGGCCAGGCTGAAGAATACGCGGTTGCGCAGCCGCGCCAGGATCCAGCGCTTGGCCACCAGCACGCCGTTCTCTACCTTCGCTTTATCCTTCGGGTGCTGCGGCCTCGCCGGGATTATCACGCTGCCGTAATGCGCGGCCAGCTCCGCGTAGGTGGGGTTCAGTACCGGCTCGTAAAGCGACGGCTTTATCACGGCGCTTTTAAGATTGTCCGGCACCAGTATGCGCGGTACGCAGCCGAAGTAATCAAAGGCCTGTTAGCGCCGGTCCAAAAGTGTACAGTTTTCGCCGGAATAGGGTGTACAGTTTAGCCTGATTTCACGTTTCCGGGCGCGCGCCGGCCTCCTCCAGCCGGTAAAAATAAAAAAATCGGGTACCTGCCGCCGCCGCTTGCCGGCCCGGAAGCTCACAAGCCAAGTTGTCGCTGTTTTCTTTTTTTCACTCTATAGCTGCTCCCTTCGATCTTGATCAACTCCCCGTGTTCGATGAGCCGCTCGGCTATCGCTGTGGCCACGGCATTGTCCTGGAAGACCTCCGTCCAGTCTTTGAACGCCTTGTTGGTGTTATTATCATCGAGCCTGTTTCGGCCCGTTTCGATATTACCTGGAAGAACAGGTCCCTTCCGTCTTTGTCCATGGGCATATAGCCCAGCTCATCTATCACCAGCAGGCCGGGGCTCGTGTACCGTTTCAACGCCCGCTCCAGCCCGTAATCGCATTTGCTCGCGATCAGCCGGTTGATCATGTCCGCCGCCGTAGTGAACACGGTGCGTATCGTGTTTTGACAGGCCGCGAACCCGAGGGCTTTGGCCAGATGGCTCTTGCCTACACCCCCGGGACCTAAAAATATCAGGTGCTCCTTCCTGCGTACGAAATCCATGCTGGCCGCGTTGAGGATGAACCCCTTCGGGATGCTCGTCGGGTGCGACCAGTCGAAGGCGTCGAGCGTCTTTATGTCCGGGAAGCGCGCCTGCTTCACAAGCCGCTCCACCAGGTTCTCCTGGCGGCGCGATAATTCGTGGTCGAGGACAAGCGCCAGGAACCCGGCGTTGCCAATTTCCTCCCTGGCCGCCCGGCTGACAAGCTCCTCCAGGTGCCGCTCCGTGTGGTGCATGCACAGCCGGCGCAGCATCTCGGCGATCTTGGGGGCCGGTATTGGCTTATTCATGGCCGTCCTCGAAAAGCTGGTCGTAAAGACCCATGTCCGTTTCCTCCACCGCCAGCCGCGTCCATTGCGGCTTCTTCGCCAGCACCACCTGCTGCGGCGCCGGCATATTGCGCGCCGCGCGCTGCTGCAAAACTATGTTCTCGATGAAATGCGCGCCGTAGGCGTTGTGCGCAAGCGCCCGCGATATGGCCGGGATCACCTCCGCCCTGCCGTACTGCCCCGCCATCGCCATGATCTTGTCCAGCTGGCCGCGCAGGTTCAGCTCCGAGGCGGCCAGGCCCTTGAGGTAAGCCTTGCAATCAGCCCCCAGCGCCAGGAACGACTCTACCAGCTTCGACATCCGCGCCTTCCTGCGCTGCGCCAGCAGTCCCGCGTAATGCCGCGGGTCCTCTATCACCCGGTATTTCTCGTAACAGCGCACGTGCGAGGCCAACTGCCTGGCCCCGCTGTATACCAGCACCCGCCGCGGCCAGGCCTTAATTGTAAGCGTGCGGCCCGCGAACCCCGAAGGCACCGAATAGCGGTTGGCGTCAAAAGACACCAGCGCCTGGCTCGTGGCCCTGGCCGACGCCGCTATGGCGCAGTCGTAGTCGTTGGCGGGCAGCGCCGTCAGCCGCGCGCGGTCCGCCTCAAGCCGGTCCACCGGCCGCTCGCGGGTGGTGCCGTGCACCCGCACGTTGCATTCCTCCGCCAGCCACCGCTCCGCCTCCGCCTGCGCCTGCGCGTGCGAACCGATCACCCTGCCGGCAAGAAAGGCGGTGCGCACGTATTTTATCCCGTTCTCGACTTTTCCCTTCTCGTTGGCTTTCCTGACGCCGCACGGCACAGGCTTGAACAGATAGTAGCCGGCGAAATCCATGAACCGCGGGTGGAACCTGATATCGCTTCCAACGCGCGACAGAACCACCGTCTTCAGGTTGTCGTAGTTGATGGATTGCGGCACCCCGCCGAAATAACGGAACGCGTTTACGTGCGCCGCCATGAAGTCTTCCATGCGCTGCGACAGGGTGAACTCCAGGTACATCATGCGGGAATACGACAGCACCATCACGAAACACGACAGCTGCCGCCTGGCGTTGCCTATGCTTACGCTGCCTATGTTGGCCCAGTCCACCTGCCCGAATTCGCCGGGCTGCGTCTCCAGGCGCAGGAACGCCGCCGGCGCCGTAGCCGGTCGCAGCTCGCGGATATGTTCTTTGAGGATGGTGTAGCCGCCGCCGTATCCCTGCTTGCGGATCTCAAGCAGGATTTTCGACGCGGTCAGGCGCGGGTATTCTCTAAGCCGGTCGGCTATGTAGCGACCGAACTGCGCCAGTTTGCACGCCGGCAGACGGCCGCGCGCCTCGTTGGCCGGCGGGCCGGCAACGCTGCCCAGCGCGCGCCGCACGGTGTTGCGGTGTATGCGCAATTGCCGCGCTATGGCGCTTATCGACTGCTTGTCCACTTCACGCATCCGCCTTATCGTCGCCCAAAGTTCGCTGTCCATGCATAAAGTCTACACGCTCCCGGAACATATTGCCCATCCGTTTTGCATATCAGTCAGCCTTAACCGCTCAGCAGGCCAAGCAGCCCGTCGACCTTTTGAATCAATCCGTTTTGTATATCAGTCATCCCAATGTCTTGGATTTGCGCTATTTTACGTCGGAACAATCCGTTTTGTATATCAGTCCGGAAGCGCTTCAACTTCTTCCTGCGGCGGCGCTGGCCCGCATTGTTGGCCACGGCGTATCCGGGGTTTCCGGCACGGTAGACCCGCTGGTAATCCGGATGCGCCGCCAACCAGTGCTTTACCTTTATATAACGGCCGCGGAAGTAGCCGGGGTTCTTGGCGCGCCAGGATTTGTAGGCCTGGCGCTGCCGCCTTTTGCGGCAGGCTGCTCTGCCGCAGGACTTCTGCGTTTTTGCGGCACGGATGTAGGGGACGTATTGGCGCCCGCAATGCGGGCAGCGCTTGGGCGCGGGCTTGGGGCGTTTCATGGGAGGATCTCCTGCATGAAACTCTATCAAAAGGTGCTTGAGGCTGGGGAAGCGCGCAGTGACCGGTGCAGGTGGGGTAAAATAACCGGCGGCACTGGGGAACCAGGCCGGCGCCGGCCTGGCCTGTACACTAATTAACGGCGAAAACTGTACACTTCGGGACTGGCGTTAACATGAAAAAGCGGGTCCTCAAAAAGATGAAGCTCGACCCCCGCACCGGGAGAGACGTCCAGTTGAAGATAAGGTGTGCCCGGGAAACAGCAGATTACGCCATGCAGATGATCTGCCTGCTCAAGGAGATGGATGAGAAGATCGACAAAGAAACCACACTGTACCAGGAGGCCAAACCCGGAGGGTACAGGCCATCGTCCGATAAGAGGGTCAGAAAGGCGCGCGGGAAGACGGCCAAACGGCGCTGCCGGGGCAGGAAATAAGGGAGTAATTTACGGAGGAACAATGATTCACAAGCTTCAGCTCAATAAGTTCGGCAAGTTCACCAGGAAAACGCTGGAATTCGGAGCGCTGACGGTTATCCCGTCCTGTATAATTGAAACATATTCTGTAGCCTAAATCTGTTGACATTCTGGCCTCCGGAAATCCAAGGAGGAAGAATGAAAAAGAAGAAGGTGTTCGGCATAGCCGAGAAGCTGGAGATAGTGCAGACCCGGCAGCAGGGCTTATCCCTGGCTGACGTAGCGAAAATGTACGGGGCGAGCCGGTATTCCGTCCAGCGGTGGGCGAAGGCCTACGAGCGCAGCGGCCTGGCGGGCCTCGAAGAGGTCCCTGCGGGCAGGCCCCGCAGGCATAGCCAGAAGGTGGAGGCGGCCGAGCAGATAGTAAAGGACGTGGTGAAGGCCGACCCCGCCGCCGGGATAGGCAAGATCCAGGGCGCGCTGTACCGCCAGGGTTTCCTTCAGATGGCCCGGGAAACGGTGCGTAACCTGCTGCGGCGCAACGGCGTTGGGCCGCAGGAGGTGAAGTTGAAGCGCCGGAATAAGCCAATCCGGGTAAAAAGCTTCGAGCGGGCCTGCCCCAACGATCTTTGGCAGACGGACATCATGACGTTCATGTTGAAGGGGCAGTACCGGGTGTACCTGATCGGGTTTATGGACGACAACAGCCGGTTCCTCGTCGGGTGGGGCCTGTACCGGTTCCAGAAAGGCGAGAACGTGATGGAGGTGTTCCGGGCCGCCATCGAGAAGCGCGGGATGCCTAAGGAAGTGCTGTCGGACAACGGGCGGCAGTACCACAGCTGGCGCGGTACGAGTAAGTTCACGTCGATGCTGACGAAGCTTGGGATACGGCATATCCGCAGCCGGCCGTACCATCCGCAGACGTGCGGCAAGATAGAATCCTTCTGGCGCAACCTCAACCAGGAATGCCTGACGAAGCATCCGCTGGCGACGTTTGAAGAGGCGCAGGCGAAAATAGGAGAATACGTCGAGTACTACAACTTCAAGCGTCCGCACCAGGGGATAGGCAACCTGATCCCGTCGGACCGGTATTACGGGGTGGCGGGTCAGGTAAAGCAGATAATAGCCGGGAACACGGCGACGGTGCAGGAAGCCATGCCGACGGCCGCGGTATACGCGCCTCCGACGTATCTGGTGGGTAATATAGGGGGCAAGGAGCTGCGCTTGGTGGCCAAGGACGCCGAAGTGACGTTGAGCGCGCCGGAGGAAAAGATCGATGGGAACACAGACAAAACTGGCGAGCCCGCAGGAACGGCTGGAGCTGATCCTGCTGGGGATAGGGCGGCAGGAGACGGTGGAAGCGCTGTGCCGGCAGGCGGGAGTATCGCGGGAGCTGTTTTACCGGTGGATGAAGCTGGTGCGGGCGGCGGCGCTGGAAGTGCTGGAGGCGAAGCTGCCGGGGCCGAAAACAGCGTCACAGCCTTCGGAGAAGGAGCTGCTGAAACTACGGGAGCGGCTGGAGCGCCAGGAGCGGGAGCTGGCGGAACTGCGCAAGGCGCTGACCTACGAGAAGCTGGTGGTGAAGACCGCCCAGCGGATAATCCGGCGCAATGCCTGGGGGCCGTTCCCGGGGCCTGACGCTAAAAAAAACGGTACGCGTCCGTAGAGACCCGCGCGCTGTACCTGCGGGAGTGGTTAAAAGAGAAAACCGCAGGTACCTGCGCCGGGGTGTTCAGGAAATGCTGGGGAATAAGCGCGGGGACGCATTGGCGGTGGGTAAGCGGCAAGTGCGTGACGGTCAGGAAGAGATCGATGCGAATATCCGAGGAAGTAAAACAGCGGGTGATAGAACTGGACCGGCGCTGGCGCAGCACCTGGGACGTGCGTGCTATAGCGCACGTAGTGGGGGTAGTAGGGCATAATACTGTGGCGAAGATCCTACGGGAAGAGCGCGGCCCCAGGCCGAAGAAAGCGGAGCGGCCGCATAACGGGCGCACGCGGATAACCCGGAGCGATGTGATGTGGTCTTCGGATTACACGGACCTGCCGGAGGGCAGCAAGCTATTGAAGACGCTCGACGAGAAGTCGTTGAACAAACTGGCCTGGGACACGGTGGCGAGCGAGAATGCGGAGGAGCTGGTTTCGCATGCGCGGGCGTTGCTGGGAACGCTGGGGCGGGCGCCGCTGGCGTGGAAGTACGATAACGGCAGCGCGTTTAAAAGCGATGCTTTCCAGGCGTTACTTGCGGAGCACAAGATAATCCCGTTCCCGATCCCTCCGAGGGCGCCGTGGGTAAACGGCCGCACGGAACGTGACAATCAGGAGATCCAGAATTGGCTGTTGCCGCTGCAGGGGCGGGAGGTAAGCCGGGAAGAACTTGCCCGGGAGCTGAACGAAGGGATGCTGATGCTGAACTGCATCAAGCCACGGGCGGTGCTTGGTTTCCAGCGGTCGGCGGAGGTGTACCTGAATTGCAGCAGCGTGGCTGATGCGGACCGGGAGCACTTGGCGCTGGACCTGTACTGCACCAAACAGGGGATGGCGCCTGATTGCGAAAAAGTCAGCTGGGCCATTCACCGCAGGGCGGTAAGAGCCGTGTTGAAAAAGTGGCAACTACTTGAAGAATGGGAAGAAGTGCCGGAAGATGCTGGAATCTGTCAACAGAACTAGGCGGAAAAATGTTTCAGATTAAACTGGACAGGACACTATATATTACGGCCGGGGGTGGCAATCGAATTTATATTAATTACGGTTATTTATCAGATTGACCACCAGGGCGGTTATCGCCACCCTTTCAGCCGGGCGGCTTTCGGCTATCATCAGCGTGAGCGCCACCAGGGCATTGTCGGCCAGGCGCTTGGAGCCGTCGGGGCGGTAAAGCATGCGGTTCTTTTCCAGGAACCACAGGAATACGGCGGCGGCTATCCGCTTGTTCCCGTCCACGAAAGAGTGATTCTTGACCATGAAATACAGGAGGGCCGCGGCTTTTTCTTCGGCGCTGGGGTAAAGGTCCCTGCCGCCGAAAGTCTGGTATATGGCCGCCACCGAACTTCGCAGCGAACGGTCTTTTTCAAGACCGAAAAGCCCGCCGGCGCCGATGCGGGAACGGATCTCCGCCACCGCCCGCGTCACCCGCTCATAGGACAGGCGGAAGCGGGCCCCGGGCGTGGTATGCGAGATCTTCAGGCTTCCGCGGTCGTAATCATCCAGCAAACCCAGGGCATAGCTGTAATTTTCGCTGATATCCAGCAGGCCCGCGGCCTCGGAGTAATCGAGCACCTTTGAAGCGTGGGTGTTGCGGACCAGGGTTATAGCTTTTTTCAGGGCATCGAGTTTATCCTTCTGCTCGGCGAGAAGCCGGCTATTGAGCATGTACCCCTCGATGAGGTGCTGCCTCAGGACCCGGGTGGCCCAGATGCGGAACCGGGTCGCGCGGCGGGAATTGACCCGGTAGCCGACTGAAATGACAACGTCCAGGCTGAACTATTTCACTGGCCTATCGGAAACAGCAATGTGCATTTTTTGCACATTGCTTTTAGCGTCGAGTTCCCGCGATTTGAAGATATTTCCCACATGCTTTGTAATAACGCTTCTTTCAGTCTTAAAAAGAGCCGCCATCTCGGCCTGGCTCAGCCATATTGTTTCGCCGGCCAGCCGCACTTCGATGCCGGCTCGCCGTGATTTCCCCGCGTATATGATAACGCTCCCCGCATCAGGGGAAGGACCGGTTTTGGTTTTATGGGTTTTCATGCTCAAATCGTAAAACATGCGGGCGACAGCGTAATGTCGCAGCCGGGGTCCGACACCACGTTGTCGCGGGGGTGTTTTACACTATTCAGGCGGCGATGGGAGACGCAGGGGTTGACAAACCATGTTTTCATCCATATACTATATTTCAGCAAATGCTGAAAATATGGCTAATAATGAAAAAGACCCGCTGAACAGGGCAAAAAAAGTTCTTAAAGAAACGCTCGGGGCCGTCCCCTTTCTTGAGCTGGTTTCAGTAAAGGCATACCCCGGAGACGCGGAGCTCCTGGTCGAGCTGAAATATAAGGGCAGGCGGTCGGACTGCGCCGTGGCGGTGAAAAGCCTCGGCCAGCCCAAATACGCCAGGGAAGCCGTCTACCAGCTCGAGCGCCGCGCGGCCGGCCGGCCGGGCGTTTACGGCATATTCATGGCGCCGTATATTTCGGAAGGGGCGGGGACCATACTGGCCGAAAAAAAAGCCGGCTATATGGATTTCAGCGGCAATTGCCGCCTCGCTTTCGACGGCATCTATATAGAGCGCAAAGGCGCTCCCAACGCCTTCGCGGTGAAGCGGGACCTGCGCAAGCTTTATTCCCCCAAAGCCGCGCGCGTCCTGCGCGTGCTGCTGACAGGCGCCAGGCGGGTCTGGAAAATGGCGCAACTGTCCGCCGAGGCCGGCGTAAGCCTGGGGCAGACCGCCAATGTGAAGGCCGCCCTGGCGGAAAGGGAATGGCTGGACGCTTCCGCGCCAGGCCTGCGGCTCGCCGACCCGGCCGCGGTGCTGGCGCAATGGGCGCGCGAGTATGACTTCCGCAAAAACATCGTCAGGGAATGCTACAGCGTCAAAAGTCCCGCGGAGACCGAGGCCGGCCTGGAAGAGCTGTGCGCCGGGAAGGGAATACCCTTCGCGCTGGCCGGCTTTTCGGCCGCGGCGCGGTTGCGGCCCGCGGTAAGGTACCAGCGCGGGATGGCCTATGTCGGGGAATTCCGCCCGGAACTGCTGGCGGCGGCGGGCATAAAAGAAGTGGAGAGCGGCGGCAATATCCTGCTGCTCCTGCCTTACGACGCGGGGGTTTTCTACGGCTCGCTGAAAACGCCGGGCGGCACGGTCACCGGCGCGGTGCAGACGTACCTGGACCTGGCCGGCTATAAAGGGCGCGGCGAAGAAGCGGCGGCGGAGATCCTGGAGCACGTGATAAAACCGTCATGGTAACGAGGACCGACTACGATGAGCTGATGGTGCGGGCCGCCAAAAGCGTCCTGCTGGAGCTGTCGCGCCTGCTGGGCGAATACCATGACGGGATAGTGGTGATAGGCGGCTGGGTGCCGCCGCTGATCCTGGGGCCGGGCACCCATGTCGGCAGCCTGGACGTGGACCTGGCCCTGGATCCCGGGGCCCTCAACGCCGGGGCTTACGCCAGGATCGGGACGCTTCTGTCGGGGCGCGGCTATGTCCTGGACGAGCGGCACCCTTACGTGTTCAGGCGGTCCGTGGAAATAAACGGGCGGAGTTTCTCCGTAGAGATAGATCTGCTGTCCGGGGAATACGGCGGGACCGCCAGGGCGCGCCGGCATCAGGATGTGCAGGGCGTCAAGGCCCGGAAGGCGCGGGCCTGCGACCTGGCCTTTTCCATGTTCAGCGAGGTGCGCATCGAGGGCGAACTGCCGGGAGGAGGACTGGACAGCGCGACGGTGAGGGTCGCCTCCATCGTGCCTTTCCTGGTGATGAAAGGGATGGCGCTGGCCTCCCGGCTGAAGGAAAAAGACGCGTGGGACATCTATTACTGCCTCAACAATTACCCGGGCGGCCTCGACGCTCTCGCGGCCGGGATAAAAGCGAGCCTGCCCAATAAACTGGTAAGCGAAGGTCTCCTGAAGATCTCGGAAAAATTCGCTTCCGAAAAGCACATCGGGCCCAGGATGGTGGCCGATTTCGAGGACCTTCCGCCCGGGGAGCAGCGCGATATGCGCCAGCGCGACGCCTATGAAAAAACGGCCTACCTGCTGAAAGCGGCGGGTATCGTGTAGAGGAAAAAGGACGGCTTGAGGTCCGCTATTTAGACCACGGCGGCTCTTTGCCGGCTACTTTGAGCCAGGGGAGGTGGGCGAACTTATCGGGGCCGTGGCCGGCGGCTCCTGTTACAGCAGGAGCGCTTCCTGCTCCAGCCCGGTATTACAGGCGTTCATCAGCCCGATGATCCGGAGCGCGTCGGGGTCTTTTGCCGCGCGCAGCCGGCGCAGGACGGCTTCGGAATCTATAAGCAGCTCGCGCTTGCCGTATTTTCTGAACAGGGTTTCGATATCTGAGGGGATATGCAGTTTTACCCTGGCACCGCAGGCTTCTTTAAGACGTAAATACTCGGCGATCCCTACCGGGTCATAGTCTCCGCAATGCAGGAAGCCGCATCCGGACATTTCCGCGGAGGCCAGCCACGCCAGCATTCTGCCGGACATCTTCCCGCCTGCGTAAACGGCGGCGTCGGCGGCGATCTTCATCTTCTCGAAACATAAAAACGGCTCAAGGTTCTCGACAACAGCCAGCGTTCCGCCGCAGCCCCAGAAGGGCGGCTCCTTAAGCAGGAACGCCGCCGCTCCGTATTTCCCGGTCAGGACCGCCGCAGGCAGCGTTTTTCCCTTCCTTTCAAATACCATATTATTAAAAGCTCTGATCAAAACCGGTTCAGCAACTGTAGTTCCGGCCGCCTTTGCGTCCCGGTAATAGCCCACGGCCGTGGCGCGTGGGGTATCGCCGGCCGGAGCTGTATTCAAGCCCGAAGGAAAAAGCTGCGCGGCAAACGCCGCCAGCACGGCCCTGTTGCGCACCGCCACCCTGGCGCCGGCGCCGGAGCGTTCTTCCTGCAGAATGCCTGCGGCGAACTGCGGGCCTAAAGCGGCCCGCGCGGAGGCGGAGAACAGGGACAGCGGGGCGGAGCCCTCGGTTAAAAGCGTGCCGAGCAGCTTAGCCAGGGCGGGCCGCCTCATGGCGCCGCCTTTTCAGCCGTTCTGTTACAGCGCACGCGGGAGTTGGCGTCCAGAGAGACGCGGCCGTTCTCTTCGCGGACGAAGTAAACGTACTCCGCCGCGTCCAGCGCGTCGGGGCTGGCCAGCACGGGCACGAAGTTCAGGCTGCCCGCCGTCTTCATTATGGCCAGCAGATTGGCGCGGTCCAGGCTGGAAGCCTCGTCCAGGTAGAACGGCAGCACCACCTTGTCGCTGTCCAGCAGGCCGCGCAATAAAAGCAGGTTTATCAGCACTTTTATAGTGATAGTGGTGCCGTTGGATTCGATCCTGTCCAGGTCGGGATAGCGGCGGGTTTCGCCGTCGGGCCGCGTAATTTCAAAATGCAGGTCGAAAAGGTCCTGCAATTTTATCTGCGGGTACTTGCCCAGCAGCGCGCCCAGCTCCTCCAACGCTTTATCCGCGCCGGACAGGTCGGCGAAGAGCGGGGTTTCATCCGCGTCTATCAGAGCCTTCAAACGCTCGTCCCACTCCCCGCGGGTCTCGGCGTTCAGGCGCACCCGGTCGAGATTGGAGATATCCACCTCGGCGAGTTTGCGGTTGAGGTCCGAAACTTTTGTTTTGAGCGTGTCCAGATCGCGCTTGAGGCCTTTGAAGGCGTTTTTCAGACTGACGGCAAGGCTGGTCCAGGCCTCCTGCGCCAGTTTCTCCTTTTCCGGCAGCGCTTCCAGCTGCTGGCGGAGCTTGGTTATGGTTTCCTCCTCCGTAGCGGCTTTAAATGCTGAGTAAGTAGCGGCTTCTATACGTGACAGGGACTCTTGCGCCTGGGCGTCTTCCCGCTCTTCCCGTGTGAAGCCCTCACGGTACAAAGCCAGCAGTTCCTCGAAGTCTTCGGGGACAGGCTGCGCGGCCGCAGGCTGAGCCGCGGGCCAGCCTTCCGGCAGCGCCGGGAGCCCCTGCCTTTGTTTCAGGAGATTGCGCCGCTGGCGGTCCGCTTCCTCGCCCCTGCGCCCGAGCGCGTCGGCCTCGGCGCGCAGCTTCTCCCTTTCGTTTTCCAGCCGGTTCTGCTCAAGGCGTATCTGGGCCGCTTCTTTTTCCAGCCCTGCCGCCTGCTGGCCCCACTGCGGAGCCTGCGCGGCCTTTAAACCGAATGCTTCAAACTCCAGCAGTTCCCGGTCTATAGCGGCGGCTTCTTCCTGTTTCTGTGCCTTAAGCTTTTTCAGCTCCGCGGCTCTTTCGATATTCTTTAAGATCTCGCCGTCCTTAGCGAGTTGCCGCTCAAGGCCTTCTATTTCAGCTTTAAGTACTTCGGGGTCGGTAAACGAAGCGAAATCAGCCCCGTTAAGGGCCGCCAGGTTTACGCTTAAGCCGGCCGCGTCGAACCGGCCTTTACCGAGGTTGTCGTGCAGCCGGTTCAACGCCTTAAGCGCCGCGGCTTCGTCGTTAACCGCTATGCCGTCTTCGGCTAGCGGCAGCCCCAGCAGTTCCGGGTTAAGGATCTTGAAAACCGCTTCGGATTTTTCAACACCTAACTTTTCTTGCAGGCGCGCGGCCGCGTTGCCGGCGGAATCTTTCAGCCTCTTGCGCGCCTTTCCCAGGTCCTGTTGCGCCCTGTCCAGCCGCGCCTTCACGCGCCCGGCGGGCTCTTCGGCGGCGCCGCGCAGCTGGAAGGCCAGGTCCTCCGTTTCCGCCGCCAGCGCCCGGCGGCGCTCGCGCTTCCAGTCCTCCACAAAGTCCGCAAAGCGCAGCCGCCCTTGCTCCACTTCGGCCAGCGCGTCTTTGACGCGGCTCAGCGCGGAGGCGGCTTTTATCTGCCGCTCCAGGGCCGCCTCAATAGCCCGGCGCAACCCCGCCTGCTCACCCTCCAGGGCGCGTCGGCGCTCCGCGATGTCGGCGGATTCCCGTTCAAGGCGGTTCTTGTTCTTCTCGTAAGCGGCCCCGATGGCCGCCCATAAAGCCGGCAGCCGGCCGCGCAGGCGGGCGCGTTCTTCGGCGTGGGCCAGGAACTTAGTTATATCCGGAACCAGGTTTTTAAGCGTGCGCACTTCCTGCGTGCCGCGCTTGATGGCGGCATACTGGCTGGTATAGCCGCGTTCCAGGTCTATGGCGCGCACCTGGAATTCGGTATCGTAGATCTCCAGCAGCAGTTCTTTGAGTTCTTCCTGTTTTAAGTGCGAAAGGCGCAGCAAATTGCAGAAAGCGGAGCGGAAGCGTTCATAGTAATCCCGGTGGCGCAGCGGCACCAGGCCCAGGTTCACCCCGTTGTTGTCGCCTATGCCCGTCAGCGCCGCGCGCAGGTGCTTAGGCTCCAGTTCGGCGTAGCCTTTGAGCGAGAGTTTCTCCTTGATCTTCTGGAAAGGCAGCGGCCGCCGGTCGCCGTCGATAAAATCCTCTTCCTCGAATTTGCCGGTCCAGGCAAAACGTTCGTACTCATGCATCTTAAGCGGCCCGAGGCCGCGCACCCCCAGGCATTGTATGCCGGTGGGCGTCATGCACTCAAAGATCACGTAGCTGTACGCGTCCGGGAAGTAATAACGGCGCGTCTGTTCCAGGCTGCGCGAGAAGTGCATTCTGCGCTGGTCGTCGATATACAGGAATTGCAGCAGCGCTATAAGGGAAGTTTTGCCCACGTTGTTGGGCCCGACCAGGTGCAGGGAAGAGTCTGTGTCCACGCAGGCGTAATCATACTTGCCGCAATGAATGGCTATAAGGCGGGCGAGGCCCTGGCGGGAGATCATATTTTCCCCTCCGCGGCTTCGCTTTCTTTAAAGAGCTCCATGCAGAGGTCCAGGAAACGGTAGGCCGGCGCTTTGAAGCGGAAGGAATCCGGGCTTTCCATTTTGAGAAAGCCGAAGCGCTCCATGGTGCGCAGGGTCTGGCGCAGCTCTTCCTCGGTGGGCATACCGGCTTCCAGCATAATATCGCGGTAGCGCTCGCGCCGCAGGTGTTCCAACTTGTCCACAAAGAACAGGGAGGTCATTATCCGCTCTTCGGCGCTGGCCCCGGAATCGGCCAGGGTTTCCACCAGGATAAACATGAAGACGGCCATGCGGGAGGAGGTGTCGCTTATGTCGGCCTCCCCCTTGAAGTAATAAAAATCCCGCGGATGCTTTTTAAGCTCGAAACCGAGCTTGGCGAATAACTCCGTAAAAGCGGCTTCGCCGTTGTGCAGTGTGAAATACAGGTCGGCGTCGTCGGGCGCCAGATGGCGGCCTTTGCGCAATGCGTCAAAAACTTCGGCCAGGCGCGGCAGTTCCGCGTTTTTCTCAGTTTCCATTTTTTTCAACTCCCATCGGCCGGGCCGAGAAAGAAAGGCCCCGCGCGGCGTAACTCTTTTCCGCGCCGGCGGCAAAGCGCGCGGCGCCGAATTCCCCGTAATAAAAACGCGCATAGCAGCGCAGCAGCTGCTCCGGCGCGGCCTGCGGGTATTGCGCTATCAGCCAGGCCAGCGCGTCGTCCAGCGGAACGGCTTTCCGGGCTTTTGCTTTAAAGTCGTCCGCCTGAATAAGGGCCGCCAGGTCGGGCGCGCGCACGGCGCACAGCGGGGAAGGCAGCCTGGGGGTATAACCCTTGAGCCCCAGCATATAGGCGCGTATGGCTTCGTCCGCGAACAGGCCTTTGGCGCGCCAGCTTAAGATTCCAAGGCGCTTTGTCAGGTCTATGGCGGCCAGCCCGCCCCGCTTTATAAGCCCAAGCGCGTGAGCCGCGCCGCGCGACACCGCGCTTTCCCGGTGCAGTTCGTTGTGCAGCGGCAGCAACTCTTTTATGCTTTCCTTAAAGTCGGCGGCTATCTCGCGGCGCAGGCGCAGCGCGCGGCTGCGCAGCGCCGTGAATTCACGGTGTACGGCCAGGTCCGTTTCAAAAGCCGCTTCCCCCCGCGCCAGGGCCGCTTCAAGGGAGTCCAGCTGGCGCTCCATTTCTTTGCGCACGTCCAGCATGTCGCGCAGCGGCGCCATGTAGCGCGTCCAGAGATAATCCACCCGGCCCAGCCGCTCTTTTACCGTCAGCCCGGCTTTGTTGGCCTTCAGCTTAACCACGTCGGCGACTATGGCCTCGCGGCTGTGGCGGGAATCCTGGCGCATGCGCTCCACTTCGTCGGCGGCGTCGGCCAGCAGGCGCACGGCCCCGGCCCCGTCTTTGTCCGCCACGGCTTTCTCAAGTCCGGCTCCGAGCTTTTGCAGGTCGGACAGGTAGGCCTGGATAACTTCCACGGAGGTAAGGCGGTATTCGTGCAGGAGATAGGCCAGCAACTGCGCCACGGGCCGGCGCATTTCATAGGCCGCCGTGGCTTCCGGCGAGGGCTCTATTATCCCCAATTCCTCAAGCTGGTTAATCACCCGCTGCGGCGCGGGGTCGGTTTCTTTGCGGCAGGCCAGCACTTCCTCCCGCAGCTCGGTCTCGGTTATGCGGGCGCGCTTTTCATAGAGGCGCTCCAGCAGCACGCTATGGTCGGCGGCGAAGCGAAAAAAAGTAAGAGGACTTATTATCGCCATATTACCGAGGCCCGGGGCGCTTATTGAGCGGGGCCGGGGCGGTCTCAAGGAACCGCGGGGAGTTCTGGTACGAGCCCTTCTTAATTATATGTCCTGGGAGCTGTGGCGAGGCGTTATGCGCGTCACAGCGTTTGTCGAAGCTTGTCATAGCAGTCTGTCACAGCTTGTCACAGTAATGGCTCATAGAACTTGGTCGGGTCCGTAGGCCCGCTGCCGACCGCGCGCAAATATCCCTTGTCTACCAGCATTTTAAGGTCTCTCTGGATCGTACGGCGGTTTTTCTTAAGGGCGGTTTCGCATTCCGCCAGAGTGCCTTTACCATGCTTAAGGACAAACGCCAACAGGGCCAATGGGCGCTCTTTTATTCCTGTTTCACGCGCCCGGGCCAGGATCACGGCCCGCCGGATAACCACCTCGCCGCGCTCCTGGATTTCGCGCATCTGGGTCGCCAGGGCCTCCACAAAGTATTCAAGCCAGCATGTTATGTCCATGCCGGTCTCTCTTACGCTTTGCAGGGCGCCATAGAACGACGCCCGGTTCCGGTCGTAGTATTCACTGATCGTAAAAAGCCGCTTGAAGTCGTACCCTTTCCGGTAAAGGCATAAGGTGGATAAAAGCCGGGATGTCCGCCCGTTGCCGTCGACAAAGGGGTGTATGTGAACAAGCTGGAACTGCGCTATCCCCGATTCAAGCACGGGGTTAACGCCATGTTCCGAGCGCAGCCACGCCGCAAGCTCCGCCATCATTCCGGGCACGGCATCCGGCGCGGGCGGAGTATGAATTATCCGGCCTGTTTTAGAGTTTACCACGTAATTCTGGACCTTCCGGTATGCTCCCGGAGCGGCTTTCTCTCCGCGAACGCCCTTAACCAGCCGTTTATGGATCTCGCGGATAAGGCCCTCGGTTATCGGGTCTCCGCTGTCAAGGTATCCCGCCACCAGCTCGAAAGCGTCGCGATAATTCAGCAGCTCCCGCGTATCGTCGGGATCCGCCCCCGGAACCTTTTTGCCGGACAGCAGTTTCCGGGATTGCTCAAGCGTAAGCTGCGTCCCTTCGATATGCGTGGTATGGTGCGCTTCCAGGACCAAAGCGCGGTTTTGCATCTCTGTTATCCAATCCTTGGAGAGCCTGGCCGCGTCCAGGAAGCCGCGCGCGCGTTCTATTTTTGCGAGCCCGGCCGTAATAGTATTGGTAATGGTGAATTTAGGCGCAAACTTCATGGCAATTTCCCCTTCCCCTCCGCGGAATAAGCCGGCGCCGGGATATAAGAAAACCCAGGCCGCTTCAGTTCGTTAAGCCTCAATTATATATAAAGGGAGCGCCCGCCGGGACATTCAAGCTGCCGGGCGGTGGGGAGCGACGGCGGGGGCGCGGCGAGGAGATAACCCCGGGAACGGTCCTGAAAAAGGTCATAAAAAAAGGTCATTGCGGATCTTATTTCCATCTGCTAGAATATCTATGGAAGCGATGCCGTCTCAAATAGTCCCGTTCATCGGGGCGTCCCGCAAAGGTAAGAGGCGGCATCACTATTTCGGCCATACCTGTACCCACATTTCCTTGTCATTGATGAACCGGTAGTACTCCGGCCAGTCCTTCTTTTCCTGTATTTTGCGGTTGATGGCGCCTGAAATGTAGTCGGCCACCTGCAGGAGGTTATTGGCGGAGGACCGCTGCTGTTTTATCTTGCGGATGGCTTTCTCCGCGTCGGTGTTAAGTTTGTTCTTCAGATATGGCAGCGCGTTCGTAAAGACCATCTGGCAGGCATACTCATAAAACGATTCCTTCGTCTGAAAGCCGACGCCCCAGAGCTTTTCCGGGGACTTGTCTATCGCCACTGAAAAATAGAGGAACTTGTAAGGCTGTATGGCGTTCAGGAAAGCCAGCCTGATCCGATGAGAATTTTCCGCGAAGTGGAATTCGTAGTTATCCGGCAGCTTCAGCTCTTTACGCAGCAGGCCGATGCGCTGATCGCAATCGACGGCGTCCTCATGCTCTTCAAACAGCGCCAGCTACACGATGAAGTACCGGCTTGAGCCCGCGTCAAGCTTGCGCCCAGTATCGCCGGATTCGTCGATAAAAACAAGCATATTTTACGATAGCTTACCGCAATGTCCGCCGGGTGTCAGATCCCGCGAGTTGCAGTAGAACGGATTAACGCCGGGGACCCGCCTGACCCTTTTTTATTATATATCCTGGGGGGCGAGGTGGCAATTTAAATTTATATTAATTATTGGGCGGGGGTGCGGGGAGTGGCGGGACGTGGGCCGGCACTCCCGGGAATTAGGGTTTGATCTTCAGTGTCCGCTTTGGCGCTTTTTCAGGCCGGGCGGGCTGAATAGCTGCCAGGGGATCGCTTTAACCCCATCGGCCAGCGGCACTTCGTGTTCGCCGAAGGTTATTACATAGGCCGGCCTGTCCGGGAAGGGCAGGCTTTTTACGAACTGCCCCAGCCTGGCGGTCACGCTTTTGGCGCTTTTTATCTCCGCAATGGTTACGCTGCGTCCATGATCCAGCAGCAGGTCGGCTTCGTTCTTGTTGGAATCCCGGTAGAAATACAGCTCATAGGGCAGCCCGTGGTTGAACTTGGCCTTGAGGGCTTCGATGATCACCATGTTCTCGAAGAACGCGCCGGCCTGGGGTCCGGCCATCAGGGTTTCGGCGGACGGGTACTTGAGCAGGTAGGCCAGCAGGCCGGTGTCCGTGAAATACAGCTTGGGGCTTTTAACGACGCGCTTGGCGATATTCCTGTAGTATGGCCGCAGCAGGTAGATCACCCGGGTGGTTTCCAGCAGGGAGAGCCATTTTTTTGCGGTAGGGTGGGTGATGCCGCATTCTTTGGACACCTCGTCGATGTTCAGCAGCTGCCCGGCCCTGGCGGCGAGCAGCTGCAGGAAGCTCTGGAAAACGGAGAAGTCCGACACGTTCTGGATCTGGCGTATGTCCCGCTCCAGGTAGGTGGCGATATAGCTGCTGTAATACGTGCGGGTGTCTACGCGCCGGATGGCCGGCACCGGGTAGAAGCCGCGCAGCATTTGCGCGTAGCAGGCCCTGGCCGCGGCCGCCTTGCGCGGCAGTTCTTCCCAGGCGAAGCCCAGCAGCTCGAACAGCGCTATGCGCCCGGCAAGTGATTCCGATATGCCGGCCATAAGCGGGAACATCTGGGAGCCGGTAAGCAGGAACAGCCCTTTGGCGCGGCCGCGGTCAATGGCTATTTTTATATACGGCAGCAGTTCGGGCGCGTACTGTATCTCGCCGATGATCACGGGCAGGGAGAGGTTCTCGATAAAAAGCGCGGGGTCGCGCTTGGCGGCAAGCCGCAGCGACATGTCGTCGAGCGTCACATAGGAGTGCCTGGGGAACAGCCGCCTGAGCAGCGTGCTTTTGCCTGTCTGGCGCGGCCCCGTAACGGCGAGGGCCGGGAACTGGCCCGCGGCCTTGAGGATAAGCGGTTCTATGGCCCGTTTAAGGTATTTCATTGGCAGAGTCTACCAGATATTTTATGCATATTCAATAGTCCACTATTGTTTTTGCATTAATCCGAACATGGCCGGCCTGGAATTGGAATGTGCAGTTTTTGCACATTGCAACGCGGGTGACTGCGGCCCGCTATTTAGACCACGGCGGCTCTTTTCCGGATACTTTTAGCCAGGGCAGGTGGGCGAACTTATCGGGACCGTGGCCGGTGGCCATGGTGATATCGGTGAAACCTTTGTCGTGGAGCTCGGCGGCGATATCCTCGCCTTTGGCGCCGTCGGCCAGTTCCGAATCTATATATAAAGGGATATCGCGCGGCAGGGTGGCGGCCGCGGCGGCGAGTTCCTGCGGCGTTTTATGGGTGCTCAACTCCGCGCCGGCGGCCTTGGCCGCCATACGCCAGTTCATATGCACCAGCGGGTCGTCGTCCAGCAGAACGGCCCGCAGGCCCGGAGCCGGTTTGGCGGCGGCGGGCAGGGATATGGCGACGGTCGTGCCTTTGCCCGGCTCCGACTCTATGACCAGGCTTCCGCCCCAGCTCTCCGCGGCGGTACGGGCATGGTAAAGCCCCAGCCCGGTGCCGCCGTCCTTGCCGTGCGTTTCGCCTTTCCGGCCGAGCTTTGAAAGTATCCCGGGCGGTATCCCCCGCCCATCGTCCGCGACCTTTATCACAACGCTCCCGTCCGGCGCCGACAGCGAGACCGACACCGAGCCCCCATTGTCCAGCGCCTCCACGGCGTTATTGACCAGGTTGGAGATCATCCGTTGCAGTTCCTTGGGATCGACCGCCGCCCTGGCGCCATCGGCGGAATTGACGAATCCTATCTTCAGCCCGGCCCGGTCCTTGTGCTGTATGCGCTTCTCGGCCACGACCTGCTCGATAAGGCCGGCAAGCGAGCGGGTCTCCGCTTTCGCTTTGGCCTCAGCGCCGGGCGCGCGGTAGCGCCGCAGCAGATCGTCGGCTATGCCCTGCATGCGCCCCACCGCCCCGTCTATAAGCGTGCGCTGCTCCTCGGGAACGGTAAGGCCCTTCACCGAGGCCCCCAGCGCCGCCAGCG
>WOVA01000085.1 GCA_009773155.1 Elusimicrobiota bacterium | reverse complement strand
CGCGGCGGCCGCGCGCGCGGCGCCGCCATTTCGCTGCCGGCGGCGCTGCCGCCCAAACCCACTCCGAGGGCGCGCGCCGTGCTGCTGCTGCCGGTGCTGCTGCGCTTCGCGGCGATGCTGCTGCTCATCGTCGCCCTGGCGCGCCCCCAAAAGATAACCCGCGGACAACTGCCGCCCGCCCAGGGCATAGACATACTGCTGACCATAGACACCTCGCTGAGCATGGCCGCCACCGACTTCAACCCCAACCGCCTGGGCGCGGCCAAGGCCGCCGCGCTGGAATTCGTCTCGCGCCGCAAGAACGACCGCATCGGCGTGGTGGTCTTCGGCGGCACGGCCATGCTGGCCTGCCCGCTGACGCTGGACTACGAAGCCGTAACCGAGTTCGTAGAGGCCATCGACTTCAACATGACGCGCGTGGACGGCACCGCCATCGGCGACGCCATCGTCACCTCGGTCAACCACATAAAGGACAGCAAAGCCAAGAGCAAGGTCGTGATACTGCTGACCGACGGGCGCTCCAACTCCGGCATGATCACCGACCCGGCCGCCGGGGCCAGGGCCGCCGCGGTCTACGACATAAAGGTCTACACCATAGGGACGGCGGGCAGGGGCCCGGCCCAGATCCCCACGGGCGACCCGACCATGCCCGTGGTCACCATCGACGAGGACCTGGACGAGCCGACGCTGCTGGAGATCGCCCGCCTCACCGGCGGCGAGTTCTTCCGCGCCAGGAACCAGCTGGAGCTGCAGCGCGTCTACTCCCAGATAGACGCCATGGAGAAGACCGAGTTCCAGGCGCGCAGCCTCTCCTCCTACCACGACGCGCATATGCCGCTGCTGGCGGCCGGCGCGCTGCTGCTGGCCCTCTGCTTCGTGCTGGAGAAGACCTGGCTGAGGAGGCTCCCGTGATGGACCTCTTCCGCTATCCCGGGCTCTTCGCCTGGCTGGTGCTGCTCCTGGGCGCGCTTTTCTTCTTCCGCCTGGCGCAGGACAAGGTGCGGGCGGAGCTGCTGTCCCGGCTGGCCCGCACCGGCCTGGACCGCCTGGTGCCGCCGGGAGAACTGGCCCGCGTCCGCCGCAGGGACAATATCCTGCTGACCGCCTTCGCCCTGCTGGCGCTCTCGCTGGCCGGGCCGCAGTGGGGAATAGAACTGGAACCCGTCGGCGAACTGAGCGGCAACGTGATGATAGCGGTGGACACTTCGCGCTCTATGGACGCGCGCGACGTCAAGCCCTCCCGCCTGGAGAACGCCAAACTGATGCTCAAGGCCCTGGCCGAGGACCTCTCGTCCTACCGCATCGGCATAGTCGCCTTCAGCGGCGAGGCCTTCGTGCAGTGCCCGCTGACCACCGACACCGAGGCGATAAAATACTTCGTCAACGCGCTGAGCACCAGCATGCTTATGACGCAGGGCACCGAGATAGCCGGCGCCGTGGAGACGGCCGCCGCCGCGATGGAGCGCTATCCCGGCGAGAAAACGCTCATCCTGATAACCGACGGCGAGGACTTCTCGGATAACATGAACCGGGCCATAGAGCGCGCCGGAACGGCGAACCTGCGTATCTTCGCCGTCGGCATAGGCTCGCCGGAGGGCGAACTGATCCCCGACGGGGAGGGCGGCTACCGCAAGGATTCCGCCGGCCGCACCGTAGTGACCCGGCTGGACGAGAACACGCTTATCAGGCTGGCGCAGGCCACCGGCGGGGAATACATACGCTACAGCGGCCCCGAGAACGTCAGCGCCGCTCTGCGCAAGACCATCTCGGGCCTGGAACTGGGAGGGGCGAAGGTGAAGGGCCGCTCCACCTTCAAGAACCGCTACCAGTTCACCCTCGGCGCCGCCCTGCTCCTTCTTTTGATAGAATTGACCGTTATGGCCCGACCTTTCGGCTGGCGGGGATTCTTCGGCCGCGTCGGCGGCGTCCCGGTCCCGCTGGCGGGGCTGCTGCTGGCGTTCATGGCCGCCGGGGCCTGGGCGGGCCCGGCGGAAAAGGAAGCGAAGACCGGGAACAAGCTCTATGACAAGGGCGAGTACGACACGGCGCTGGAACATTTTTCGAAAGCCGGCGAGCTGGCTCCCGAAGACGCCCGCATGAAATTCAACGCCGGGACCGCCCTCTACCGGCTCGAAGACCACGAACGCGCCCGCGAGGCCTTCGAGGGAGCCGCGGGAGAGAAGGAAAAGTTCCGCCCCCGCGCGCTTTTCAACGCCGGCAACGCTTTTTTCAGGGCCGGCGACTACACCGGGGCCGTCGAGAGCTACAAGAAGTCCATACTAGCCGATCCCACCGACGACAACGCCAGGTACAACCTGCAGAAGGCGCTGGAGATGAAGAAGCTCCGGCAGCACGGCGAGGGCGGCAAATGCGACAAAGAGAACGAAGAGGACAAGAAAGATCAGAAAAAGGGCGGCGGGCAGGATCAGAAAGAGCAGCAGGACAAGAAGGACCAGCGGGAAAAGCAGCAGCCGCAGGGCGGCGATAAGGACAAGGAGAAGGAGGAAGAGCGGAAGAAACAGAACGCCGACCGCCTGCTGGAAATGATGAAAGAAAAAGAGAAGCAGGCCGCAAGGCCGGAAGTCATTAACGCGCGCAACAAGCCCTCTTCCAAATCCCCGGCCGAGCTCAAGAAGAAGGAGAAGGACTGGTGAAAACCGCAGGGGCGCTGCTGGCCCTGTCACTTTTGTTCTCCGCCGCGCCCGCCCGGGCGGGCCTGACCGTCGCCGCCTCGGTGGACCGCCACGAGGTGGACATAGACGGCAGCGTACGCCTCACCGTCACCATCTCCGGCGACACCGCCAACGTGCCCGAGCCCGAGATCCCGCGCCTGAACTCCTTTAATGTCTACTCCTCCGGCCGCAGCCAGAACATCTCTTTCATCAACGGCCGCGTCAGCAGCTCTGTGGTCTTCACCTATATCCTGGAGCCCCGCTACATAGGCAAGGCCGTCATCCCTCCCATCTCGGTCTTCACCGGCACCGAGAAGTTCATGACGCAACAGATAGAGATACTGGTGCGCGGCGCGGCCCGGCGCGCGCAGCCGCAGACCGGCGCGCAGCCGCAGACCCCGCCGCAGGCCGCCCAGC
>WOVA01000039.1:32273-33820 GCA_009773155.1 Elusimicrobiota bacterium | reverse complement strand
ACGATGATAAAAAAAGCAAGTGACATCCGTTTTTTCAGTCTCCGACGGTAAAGTTATTGTAAAATGGACCTAGTGGCTAAGAGGCGGGAATTACAGGATTAAAGACACCGGCAATGTATTCATGCCGTGTGCCAACAACGTAATTCAAAATCACAAAGTGGGGTATTATTACTCAATCCTGGTCTCTAGCAGTGTCCCGACGTTAATAAATCCTCCATTTTTGCTTAGTGGGACAAGCTACTATTTGATCTACAATTTCAATTCCAATCAATACACGACGATTAAGCGCTTTGAGTCTGCCAGCAAGTCATCTTCTTCGGCTGAAGACATGATGAGTGAAGAGGGCATGCTTAACCATGCTATCTCAGCCGCAGGATATGGTGCCCGAGCGGAGGCAAATGATGGGACCATAACAGCCAATGAGGCATTGGTTAATCCAATGTATCTGAACCAATATCTTGCACAGCGCTATTCTATCCCAATGTCCACAGTCCCTCACCACCCCGGCGGGGTTATATATCTCAATGTGGATTTTTTCCCGACTTGTATTAACCAAATTCCTTCCGCATCCTTTCGTCGGACTGCCTATTACGCGCTTTCCTCATCGCGCGTCCTATGGAATAGCGTTAGGATTACAAATCCTTCACGACATCCCATTCAAGATGTAACGGTCTATATTGAAAGGCCATGGCAAGGGATAAGCGAATTGCTTGAGCCGGTTGTTGTGGCGGAGGGGGGAATAGTCGTTCACTCTAGTCCGTTTTATTATGTGGTCAGATTTCCAATGTTGCTGAGCAATGCTAGCAAAGTAATGTTCTTAAAAACGCATGGCAGACCACTGATTCACAGTGAAGTCTCCATCGAAAGCGTTCCTGTCAGAAGTCCGTCTATATTGCTGCTTTGTATTTTAACTATAACTGCATTTATTCTTTCCGTCTTATATGCCTTCCCAGCGATCTGGAAAGGGATAACTACTGCTTATACAGCTTGTTGCGGAGCAATGGCAGTTTCAATGAGAAAGATGTATGGCTGGATTACCAAATCGAAACACCATTTACTAAGAAGAAAACAGAAGAAGGATTGACCCAAACAGAACAAGGTTTTGATTAGCATATAAATATTGGGTGGGTCATTTCGCTGTATCATGAATGGGCGGGGACAGCTAAGGCCGCCAGGGCGGGTGCGGCGGCCATCTCGCGGCAAGACGCTACCGCCCTGGCCTTTCCTTATTTTCTTCGCAGTTGCCGCCTCTCCCGGTGGCTACAAATCAATAACAGAAAAGACCGCCGTGGCGGCCGCAGCAGCGGACGCCGGGGCGGTGTTTTATAATACGGTGCCACCGGTGTCAGTTAAGATAGATAACAGAAACAGGCCCGCGCCGCGAGTGGCAGCAGCCGCTGGCGAGCGCGGACAGAGTCTGTATAGATAACAGCTCGACTCTTTGCAGCGCGCGCGGGGAATAATTTTCTGCTTTGTTTAAGAGCGGGACACCTTGGGAGCAGGAGCGAAGGCGCGTAGTGCCGAGCCCTGCGAACCCGCTACTTAGC
>WOVA01000039.1:0-32263 GCA_009773155.1 Elusimicrobiota bacterium | reverse complement strand
ACCGCAGATTCAAAAGGAATTCATAGTGTTTCCTCGGGATGTTGCGCAAAGTAGGTTATCACTGAGGCCTGAAAATCACCCCAAATTTCCGAAATCGCCTTTTCGCCCCTCGCCGCGGCTGCCGCGGCGTTAACATTTTAAAGAAACGCCGCCGCACGGTAAATGCGGCGGCGTCGCTTTGCGGCGCCCGCGGGGCCGGTCAGGGGAGCACGGCCCCGTAGACGGGTTCCTTGTCCAACGTAACCTGACGCGCCCGGCGGAAGCCGGCCAGCCGCAGTATCTCACTCCTGAAGAACGCGCTTTCTTTGGGATACTTGGTGAAGGAACTGCCCGAGAAGACCACGGTGCCTTCGCCGCCGGCGAATTTTTTAAGGGCGGAGAGGGCGCGGGCTATCCTTTCGGCGTATTCGCCCAGTATCATGACGGCCAGCGGGTCGCCCTTGGCGTAATGCTTGTAGAACAGCGGCACGAACCTGTACTTGAGTTCCTGCGGCAGGGGCCTGGCGTATTTTCTGAAATCGCAGACCCATAGCCGCGCAAGGAGATCGGACGGCGCTTCGCAGCGGGCGAGCGCCATTATCTCGCCGAGCAGCCGCGAGGGCTTGGCGCCTGGCAGCAGGCCGTGGGCCGCGCTCGAGACGCCGAGTACCATGGTGTTGAGCAGGTTCCTTACCTGGTAATCGCAGAGCAGGCGCTCGCGGCCGGCGGCGTCGATGGCGGCTATGGTAAAGCCCGTGCCGAGGGAAATTATGAAGCCCGGGCGCTCCGCCGTACCGGCGCGCAGCGCGGCAAAGGCGTCGTTCTCGAAGGTCATCGGCCCGGCATAGCCGAAATCGCGCTTGAGACGCTGCCTGAAGTAAGGTTCTGCCATTTCGGGGTCGCGGGGGAAATCTATGCCGCAAAGGCAGAAGCGGGCGCCGGACAGCTCTATCTTCCTGCCGCGGGCGAGTTTCTCCACGCCCCGTTTGATAAGGGCGTAAACGGCATGCACGCCCTTCACCTCCAGGTTCGCGCCCGGCACCCGGGCCACGCGCACCGCGCCGCCGTCGGAGCGCAGGGCTACGGCGATCTTGGTGCCGCCGCCGTCCACGCCGAGAAAATACTTCACCGGGCCCCCTTGTAGGGCGGCAGAAAGGCGGAGTTCCGGGCGAGCACCTCTTTGAGCAGGCGGAAAGTGACGTCCGCGTCGGGGGTGAGCGGGTTCAAGAGCAGCGCCTGGTAGGCCAGGTCGAAGTCGCATTTCCACGCGGCCTCGGCGGTAAGCGCCTCGTAGGCCTTTATGCGCTGCGACAACCCTTTGGCGAAAACCGGCAGCTGCGCCGTCTTCATAGGCTTATAGCCGCCCTTGTCTATACGGCAGGGCATCTCGAGCACATGTTTATCCTCGAAGCCGTCGTAAGTCCCGTTGTTGGGGACGGCCACGGTGACGCGCTTCTTCTGCAGGCCCAGCAGGCAGGCGATGACGTCGTAGGCGACCACGTTGTAGAAGGCGCCGCCGCGCTCCTTGACGGCCTCGGGGATCTCCGAGGCTTCCGGCGAGCGGTAGGTCGCGAAGATGCGCCGTTCTATCTCGGCCACCTTGGCCGCGCGCGACGGGGTCGAGCGGTCCTCTTTTACCACCGCGCCGGCGTGGAAGAAATACTTATGGTACCCGGTCGGGATTATTTTAGCGCGCGCCATTATTTCTGGCGTCATCTTCACCTTGGTGATATTGAGCGCGGTCGGCAGGCCTTCCTTCTCTGTCATCTTCTTTATCACGGCGCCCAGCACGGAGCGGCCGCCGCGGCGCACATCGAGCACCCAGGCGAAATGGTTGGGGCCGACATAGTCTATCTCGGTGTCTTCCATCCGCGCGCCCAGCAGGTCGCTCACGCCCTTGTGCATGGTAAGCGAGCCGTTGCAGATGCCCACGGCCCTGATCTCGTGGAAGCGCGCCAGCGCCTCGGTGACTATGCCCACCGGGTTGGTGAAATTCACCAGCCAGGGGTCCCTGGCGCCGTAGCGCAGCAGGGCGTCGGCGATCTTCCTGATCTGCGGTATGGTGCGCAGGGCCTTGGAGAAACCGCCCACGCCGGTGGTCTCCTGGCCGATGATGCCGTATTTGCGGCCCAGTTCCTCGTCGCGCCGGCGCGCGGCCATCATGCCCACGCGGATCTGCGGTACCACTATCCTGGCGCCCTTCACCGCCTCGTTGAGGCTGAGCGTGGCCTTCAGGGCCAGCTTCGACCTGGACTTTTCGGCCAGCCGCCGCATGAAGCCGTGCACGGCTTTCAGGCGCCCGGCGTCTATGTCCATGAGGCAGACCTCGGACACCGCCTGGTCCAGCCCGGAATTCAGGATGTGATCGATAAGCAGGGGGGTGTAACTCGACCCCGCCCCTACGATAGCCAGTTTAGTCATGGTAAACCTTTTACCGAAATTCGCATGTCACGCGGCGAAAAACCGCCGGCGCCAGCCTACTTTATCAGTTTTTCCCCGGACTGTAAATCGGCGGCGGTCCGGCCGTGGAACAGGGGCGCAGCTCTCCTCCCGGGAACGTGACCGGATCGCTATTCTTCTTGCCGGAAACCGTTCCCGGCGCCCCACAAATGTCGTCCCTTCCTAGTATAATACAACTACGTATGAAAGGAACCGGTCTCCCCTCATTCAATCCCCGCCTGGCCTGCCCCTGGCCTCGCCGGGCCAGGCTGGTTAACGTGCGCCGGATAGCTCCGGAGGAACTCGACGGCTGGATTATCCACCACGACGAGCAGGTCATAGTGGTGAACAAGCCGGGGGACGTGCTCTGCCACCCGTCCAAGGACGGGCCCTGGTCCAGTCTCGCGGGCGCCGTGCGCGCGCGCTTCGGCCTTGCCGCGGCGCACCTGGTCTTCCGGCTCGACCGCGAGACCAGCGGCGTGGTGGTGTTCGCTAAAAATCCCGAGGTGGCGGCCCGCCTGCAGACCGCCATGCAGCGGCGGCAGGTGGGCAAAACTTACCTGGCGATAATGACGGGCGGGCTTCGCGGGCCGGTCACGGTCGACCAGCCTCTGGGCGACGACGAGGACAGCCCGGTGTACTGCAAGGCCGGCGTAAGGCCGGACGGCCAGCCCGCGGTGACGCGTTTTAACCCGCTTGCCTCCGGGGGCGGGTTCACGCTGGCGCGGGTCGTCACCGAAACGGGCCGCATGCACCAGATCAGGGCCCACGCGCAATGGCTGGGGCACAACCTGGTGGGGGATAAGATCTACGGGCCGGACGCCCGCTGCTACCTGGATTTTCTCGACGCCGGCTGGACGCCGGCCCTGCAAGAGAGACTATTGCTGCCGCGGCAGGCGCTGCATTGCGCCGAAATAGATATGCGCGAAGCGGGCCTGGAGCGCGTGTTCTCCGTGCCGCTGCCCGCCGACCTGCGCGCTTTCTGCCAGGCCCGCGGACTTGTTTTGTTGTAGAATAGCCGCGGGTGGTACGGGGCAAGAGCATCCGGATAATGAACATTATTTTTTCCTTATTCACGCTTTTCCTCCTCTCGGCGGCGGCGACGGCGCAGCCGGTCACCGACGAGGACCGGTTCTACCGGCTGGAGCGGACTTCGCTGGAGAAGCTCCTGGACACGGAGACCTCCGTGGCCTCCCGCATACCGGTCGAGCTCCGCAAAACGCCCGGCATAGTCACCGTCATAACGCGGGAGGATATAGAACTAGCCGGGGCCAGGAACCTGGTGGACCTGCCGCGCCGCATCCCGGATTTTGAATTCGTCTCCGACGTGCAGGGGAACATAGGGCTCAGCGTGAGGGGGAACTCGGCGATAGAAGGGAAGGTGCGGGTGCTCTGGGACGGACAGACGTACAACGAGGCGCTCTACGGCACGGTACAGTTCGACAGGTTCCCCGTGGACCAGATAGAGCGGATAGAGATCATCAAGGGCCCCGGGTCGGTGATATACGGCGGGCTGGGCGAGATGGCCATCCTTTCCACCGGCGCGACGCGCATAAAGTTCCCGGTGTATTCGCTGGAGGGGAAAGGCTCGGTCGCGGCCGGCGCGGACCTGCGGCTGGAACCCATAATTTCTTTCCAGTACTCCAAGCCCTGGAACGAGAACGACGAGCATTTCCCCTACGACAAGGCCGTCCGGCACTATACGGGCGGCCTCACCGCTTTTTACGGGCCGGACGCTCCGCTCGGCGTCATGGCCGGGGCGGAGTTCGAACGCGAGGACATAAAGGTGGGCGCCCGGACCTCGGCGGACGCCTCCTACGGCGGCGGCCGCGGGCGGCATTTTCCCGGCTTATGAAAAAGAATATCGAAGTCTCCGTTATAGGCGCCGGTATGTGGGGCAGCACGCTGGCCGCCCTGCTGGCAAAAAAAGGCTATTCCGTGCGGGCCTGGGAATACAACCGGGTGATGGCGGCGCATCTGCGCGACAACCGCACCCATTCGGCCCTGCCGGGCTTTAAACTGCCCGCCGGCGTGCAGGTCTTCACGGAACTTGAGAAGGCCGTGGTCTCGCCCGACCTCATACTGATGGCCGTGGATTCGCGCCACGTGCGCGCGCTGGCCCGCGCGATAAACCCGCTGCTGGAAGGGAAAAAGCTGCCGCACATAGTCGCCGTCTCCAAGGGGATAGAGGCCGGCAAATTCCTGACGGTCTGCGGGATAATGGAAGAGGAGATCCCCCGCGCCAGGCGCCGGACCATGATCCTGACCGGGCCCAGCTTCGCCGTGGAGCTGGCGGCCGGCGCGCCCACCAAGGCCGTGCTGGCGGGCCTGGATCCCCGCGAGGTGGAGAGGACACGGAAGCTGATCGAAGGCGGACCGCTGAAACTGGAACCCTGTTCGGACAGGCTGGGCGCGGAGCTGGGCGGCTCGCTCAAGAACGTCTACGCCGTCGGCAGCGGCATCATCGACGGCCTGTCGAAGGCGGCCAAGAACAGCGAGGCGGCCTTCCTCATCGAGAGCGCCTCCGAACTGCGCCGCATCATAAAATCTCTCGGCGGCAAGAACCGCACGGCCTGGGGCCTCAGCGGCATGGGCGACCTGCTGCTCACGGCCACTTCGGCCAAATCGCGCAATTTCAGGTTCGGCAGGGAGATAGGGCAGGGTCTCGCGCCGGCCGAGGCGCAGAAGCGCATAAGGACCGTCGTAGAAGGCTTCGAGGCTATAAAGACGGCGCGCGGTCTCTGCGCCAGGCACGGGATAAAGACGCCGGTTATAGACTGCATCTGGCGCATAGTCTACAAGGGTCATAACCCCTCGTCGATACTCAGGGCGGCCGGTTTCCGGGACTGAATGAGCCGGGGGACAGGAAAGCCGTTTTTAAGTTATAATATATTCATCGCGGCGATATCGCCGCGGGCATACCGAAAGTGAATTTTGCAGCGAAAGTTCCGGATTATTTCCTTCCGCACCAAGCCCAAAAGTTACAGGTCATGCAGACATCGGCCCCCGGGGACACCCTGCGGCATGGTGTCCCGGAAAGTCCGGTTACATACATGGAGAGTAAAAGATAAATGAACAGACATTGGCAGAAGAACGACAATAAGAACAAGAAACGGGGAGCCGGCCGCGACGCGCGCCGCTCCCGGGGCGGCGGCGCCCAGTCCACGGGGCGGGGCGGCGGGGACCGCGCCAGGCAGGGCGGGCGCGGCGAACCGCTGGCCGAGGGGACCATACAGCATCACGGTAATTTCGCCTTCCTTATCTCGGAGAAGGAGGGCCAGGGAGACGTCTTCCTGCGCGGCCGCACGCTGGACCTGGCCATGGACGGCGACAGGGTACAGGCGCGCACTTTCAAGGAGAGCGACGGACGCCTGGCCGGCGAGATAGTAAAGGTGGTCAAGCGGGCGAGGACTTCCATAGTCGGCCTGCTGCAGGCGCAGGGCTCCTCCTGGGTGCTCAAACAGGAGAAGGGCTTCGCCCCGCCCACGCGCGTGGACAGCTTCGCCCCGGGCATAAAGCCGGAGAGCGGCCAGCTGGCCGCGCTCGAGATAAAGCGCTGGCCCGAAGAGGGCCGCGCCGCCTCCGGCGTGATCACCGAGCTGATAGGGGACCCGGGCGACCTGCGCGCCAGGACCACCGCCACCGTGCGCTCGCTCAATATACGGGAGACCTTCCCGCCGGAGGTCCTGATGGAAGCCGCCTCTTTCGGCGAGCGGCTGGAACCGAAGCACTGGAAGGGCCGCGAGCAGCTTTTCGACCTGCCGGTGGTGACCATCGACGGCGCGGACGCCAAGGATTTCGACGACGCCGTCTCGCTGGAGGATATCGGCGGGGGGAAAATGCGGCTGGGCGTGCATATCGCCGACGTAGCCAACTACGTCAGGACCGGCACGGCGCTGGACCTGGAAGCCTATGCCCGCGCCACCAGCGTGTACCTGCCCGCCCGCGTCATACCGATGCTGCCGCACACGCTTTCCAACAATCTCTGCAGCCTGGTCCCCGACCAGGAGCGGCTGACCCTGTCGGTGTTCATGGACGTGGACCAGTCCGGCAATGTGGTCAAGCGCCGCATGGCCGAGACGGTCATCAAGTCCTGCCGACGGCTCACCTACGAGGACGCGCAGGAGATACTGGAGGGCAAAAAGCTGCCCGCCATATCGCAGGCCGCCTACGCCGCCGTCAGGAAGATGGGCGTGCTGGCCGCCAAACTCTACGCCATCCGCATAAAGCGCGGCGCGCTGGACTTCGACCTGCCCGAGTACAAGGTGGAGACCGACGAGCGCGGCCTTCCCGTTAAAGTTTCGCGCAGGCCCCGCCTGCGGAGCCACCGCCTGGTGGAAGAGTTCATGCTGCTGGCCAACGAGTCGATAGCGATGGAGCTCAACCAGGCCAAGTCGCCGTTCCTGCACAGGCGCCACGACGACCCGGACCCGGTCAAGCTGCTCGCCCTGTCGGAGACGCTGGGCAGCCTGGGGCTGAGCGCCGGCCACATCCGCGGCTCCAACGCGCGGCGCGGCCTGCAGGACATACTGGCCAAGACGGGCACGCACCCGCTCTCGGCCACGATAAATTCGCTGATAGTGCGCAGCATGCGGCAGGCCGTCTACTCGCCCGAATCCAAGGGCCATTTCGGTATAGCCGCGCGCTACTACGCGCATTTCACCTCGCCGATACGGCGCTACCCGGACCTGATGGCCCACCGCGCTATCAAGGCGCTGCTGCACGGCCTGAAGCCCAAGCCCGGCCATATAGTACGCGCTTTCAACGCGATCTTCCCCGGCAAGAAAGAGGCGGCGCAGGTGCCGCTGATAAAGGCCGGCGAGCACTGCTCCGAGCGTGAGCGCGCGGCCACCGAGGCCGAGCGCAAGATCTCCGACCTGATGAAGGCGGAGCTGCTGCGGACGATGATCGGCCAGGTGATGGACGGCGTGGTGACGGCCGCGGCCGGCAGCGGCGCGTTCGTCTCGCTGGCCGAGAGCGGCGCCGACGGGCTGCTGCGCGGGGCGACCTGGCTCAAGCCGGGCGACCGCGTGCGCGTGAAGATAGAGTCGATCAATCCCATTGACGGGAAGATAGACCTCTCGCCCGCCGAGAAGCCAGGCCTTCCGCCCCACTGGAACATAAAAAGAAAGCGGAAATAAGGGAACAACCGGGGGAGACGGCGCGACAGCCCGGCGGGGGCGCCTCGGAGCCGCGAGCATCGTAAGCGCGAGCGGCGAGAGCCGAGGTGAGGACCTGCGGTGCAGGTCCGCAAGGCCGCAGGCGTTTTCATGCGTAAGCGAAAACGCCGAGGTGGGGTCGCGCAAGCCCGCTATGCGGGCTATGCGTGACCGACGCGCTATGCGCGCGAGTCCGTACCCCGCGGGCTGTCGCGCCGTCATGCCCCCGAATAATTCCTCCTTAATTAGGCCCTCCGGGGCGGGGTGGACAGGCATACTTAAATATTCTATTTTGTATATAGTGATTTACGCGCGCGCGAGCGCGCTTATATAGGGGACACCATGCGGCATGGTGTCCCCGCACCAACGGAGGAAAGACATGGAAAAACCCACAGTGAAAACCAAGTGTCCCAACTTCTCGTCCGGCCCCTGCGCCAAGCGCCCCGGCTGGACCGTAGAAGCCCTGAAAAACGCCCTGGTCGGGCGCTCCCACCGCTCCAAGGAAGGCAAAGCCCGCCTCCAGGAGGTCTCCGACCGGATGAAGAAGGTGCTCAACTTACCACAGGATTACCGCATAGGCATAGTCGCCGGCTCCGACACCGGCGCCGTAGAGCTGGCGATGTGGACGCTGCTGGGCCCGCGCCCCGTCGACATCTTCGGCTGGGAAGCCTTCAGCAAGGGCTGGATCACCGACGCCGTGAAGTACCTCAAGCTCAAGAGCGTCAACGAGTACAAGGCCGACTTCGGCAAGCTGCCGGACCTGACCAAAGCCAGCGCGCAGAACGACATCATCTTCACCTGGAACGGCACCACCTCGGGCGTGAAGGTCCCGGACCTCAACTGGATCCCCAAGAACCAGGAAGGGCTCGTGATCTGCGACGCCACCAGCGGCGTGTTCGCGATGGACATCGACTTAACAAAGCTCGACGTGGTCACCTTCTCCTGGCAGAAGGTGCTGGGCGGCGAGGCCGCGCACGGCGTGATCATCCTCTCGCCTAAGGCGGTCAAGCGCATGGAGGAGCAGAACTCCAGGATCGCCTGGCCCGTGCCCAAGATCTTCCGCCTCGTGGACGAGAAGAAGCTGCTGCCCGGCGAGCTGGAGTACAGCACCATCAACACGCCGTCGATGCTCTGCGTCGAGGACGCCATAGACGCGCTGAAATGGGCCGAGACCGTCGGCGGTCTGCCGGGCCTGGTCAGGCGCTCCACCGCCAACCTGACCGCCTTCGAGAAGTGGGTGGAAAAGTCGGACTGGATAGACTTCCTGGCCGAGAAGAAGGAGACCAGGTCCAGCACTTCGGTCTGCTTCAAAATAAAGGCCGACTGGTTCCTGAAGCTGTCCGACGAGGACAAGGCCGCGGCCGCCAAGAAACTGACCGGCATGCTCGGCAAGGAAGGCGTCGCCTACGACATCAACTCCTACGGCAAGGCCCCGGCCGGCATCCGCGTCTGGTGCGGCGCCACCATCGAGACCTCCGACATCGAGACCCTCATCCCCTGGCTTGACTGGGCCTATGAGCAGGTAGCCAAAGAATATTCCAAGGAGGCAGTGAAATGAGCAAAGTCCTTATAGCCGATAAAGCCGATCCCCTCTGCGAGAAGACCCTCAAGGACCGCGGCATAGAGGCCGTGGTCAGGACCGGCATGAAGCCCGAAGAGCTCAAGGCCTGCGCCCATGAGTTCGACGGCATCATCGTCCGCTCGGCCAGCAGGATAACCCGCGAGATCATGGAGGCCGCCACTAACCTCAAGGCCGTGGCCCGCGCCGGCGCCGGCGTCGACAACATCGACATCCCCGCCGCCACCGAGAAGAAGGTGCTGGTCATGAACACGCCGTTCGGCAACACCGTCTCGACCGGCGAGCACGCCATAGCGATGATGTTCGCGCTGGCGCGCCACATCCCCCAGGCCCACGCGTCCACGCACGCGGGTAAGTGGGAGAAAAGCAAGTTCGAGGGCGTCGAGCTCACCGACAAGACGCTGGGCGTAGTAGGCTGCGGCAATATCGGCGGCGTCGTGGCAGACCGCGCCCGGGGCCTCAAGATGAACGTGCTGGTATTCGACCCGGCTATGACCACGGAGCGCGCCCGCGAGCTGGGCGTGAAGATGGTCACGCTCGACGAGCTCTACGCCAAGGCCGACTTCATCACCTACCACGTGACCATCAACCCGGCCACCAAGGGGATGCTCAACAAGGACGCCATCGCCAAGATGAAGAAAGGCGTGCGCGTCATCAACTGCGCCCGCGGCGGCATCATGGTGGAAGCCGATGTTAAGGCGGCGGTCGAGAGCGGCCACATCGCCGGCCTCGCCGTGGACGTTTACGCCGAGGAACCCGCGACCAAGCACATCTTCTTCGGCATGGAGAAGGTAATCTGCACGCCCCATATCGCGGCCTCCACCAAGGACGCGCAGGTGACGGTGGCGCGGCAGGCGGCGGAGCAGATAGCCGACTACCTGCTCTGCGGCAAGCGCACGCACGCGGTCAACGGCGACAAGATATAATCCTGTCGCGCCCGGGCGGGGACACCATGCGGCATGGTGTCCCCGTCCTTTGCCCCCTGTCAGCGCACAAGAGGAAAACATAATGCCAAAACTACCGCTTTTCTCGCCGATCTACGGCATCCGCCCCGCACCCGGCAAGGCGCAGGAGATAATCGCCCCTCCCTACGACGTCCTGGACTCCGAAGAGGCCCGGGAACTGGCCAAGGGCAAACCCAACAGTTTCCTGCACGTCTCCAAGGCCGAGATAGACCTGCCGCCCGGCACCGACACGCACGACGAGGCCGTCTATAAAAAGGCCGCCGACAATTTCGAACGTATGATGAAGGAAGGACTGCTTGTCCGCGAAGGCAAGCCCTGCTTCTACGCCTACCGCCTCAAGATGGGCGGCCATGTCCAGACCGGCCTGATGGTGGGCGCCTGCGTGGACGACTACGACGCCGGCCGCATCCGCCGGCATGAGTTCACCCGTCCCGTGAAAGAGGACGACCGCGTCAACCAGATCAAGTACGTCAAAGCGCAGACCGGCCCCGGCATCATCGCCTACAAGCAGGTGCCCGAAATAGACGCCGTCATAAAGAAGAACACGGCCAAAGAGCCCCTGTTCTCGGCTACCGGGCAGGGCGGCGTGATCCACACGCTCTGGCTGATAGACGACGAGGCCGACATCAGGGCCATCGCCGACGCGTCCGAGAAACAGAAGACCGTCTATATCGCCGACGGCCATCACCGCAGCGCGGCCGCCAGCCGGGTCAAGAAGTTCATGGTGGAGCAGCGCGGCGCGGCCCACAAGGGCGACGAGCCTTACAATGTCTACCTGGCCGCCGCCTTCCCGGTCAACGAGATGAAAATCTGGGACTACAACCGCGTCGTCACGGACCTCAACGGGCTTTCGCCCGAGCAGTTCCTGGCGAAGGTCCGGGAGAGCTTCGAGGTGACGGAAACCCCCGGCCAGGCCAAGCCGGCCGCGCGCCGCGAGTACGGCCTCTACCTGGCCGGCAAGTGGTACGCCATGAAGCCGACGGTGAAGACCCCGGCCAGGGAAGAGGACCCGGTGAAAGCGCTGGATGTCAGCGTCCTGTCCGACCTGGTGTTAGACGGGATACTCGGCATCAGGGACCTCCGCAAGTCCGACCGCGTCGACTTCGTCGGCGGCATACGCGGGCTGGGGGAACTGGAAAAGCGCGTCAACTCCGGAGAGATGGCCGCGGGCTTCGCGCTGTTCGCGACCACGCCCGAAGAGCTGATCTCGGTGGCCGACGATAACCAGGTCATGCCGCCCAAGTCCACCTGGTTCGAGCCTAAGCTGGCCGACGGCGTCGTCTCCAACCCCCTGCTATGATGAAAATACTGGTAACCAACGACGACGGCATCTACGCCGACGGGATCTACGCCCTGGCGACGGCGCTCGCGAAAGTGGGCGAAGTCACGGTGGTCGCCCCGGACACCCAGCGCAGCGCGGTCGGTCACGCCATAACGCTGACCGACCCGCTGCGCGTGGGCAAGGCGCGCAGGAACAAGAAATTCTTCGGCTACGCCACCAGCGGCACGCCGGCGGACTGCGTGAAGCTGGCGATAAAGTCGATAATGAAGGGCAAGCCGGACCTGGTGGTCTCGGGCATCAACCTGGGCGCCAACTCCGGCATGAACATCCTCTATTCCGGCACCGTCTCGGGCGCCACCGAGGGCGCGCTGCTGGGGATAACCTCGTTCGCCATCTCGCTGGACACCTTCGTCGACCCCGACTTCTCCGTAGCGGCGGAGTTCGCGGTGAAGATGGCGCTGGCGCTCAAGAAGAAAAAGATCCCTAAAGGCACGCTGCTCAACGTCAATGTGCCTGCCCTGCCCAAGTCCCGCGTGAAGGGCGTGAAGTTCACCAGCCAGAGCCATACGCTCTTCCGCGACTGGTTCCAGAAGCGGGTCGACCCGCACGGCCAGACCTACTACTGGATGACGGGCAAGTTCCGCACCTGCTCGGCGGAGCCGGGCAGCGACGTGTCCGCCGTGGACAAGGGCTTCATCTCCGTGACCCCCATACAGTTCGACCTGACCGACTACAAGTTCCTCAGCGAGCTGGAGACCTGGGATATCTGACGGCGCGGCCTGGCTCCACCGCCAGGCCGCCGGAGGAAAGATGCTTAAGCCCGAAGTTATAGCCAGGATTAAAGAGAAGCTCGCCAAAAAATATCCCGACGAGGCCGCCCGCATAGAGACCGGCGTGGACCAGACCGCCGCCATGTGGACTAAAAAGGACGGAGGGCCTAAGCAGTTCAAGGATTTCTGTTCCGCCAGTTTCCTCATGACCGGCCCGGACCTGGACGCGCTGCTGACCCGCTTCGAGGACAAGCTGGAGGCTTGCGCCGGCGCTTTCAACGGCCTGTCGCTGAACCTGCGCCATGCGATGGACGAGGACACCGGCCCGCTGCATCCCGCCGACGGGCTTTTCGCCGCGCTCTCCCCGTCGGCGCACCTGACCGAGGACCTCTTCGCCTCCAAACTGGCCTTCATGGTCCTGCTTAACTTCCCCGTGCGCCGGCTGGCGGAGTGCCTGGAGAAAGGGGAAAACTGGGGCCGGGACGAATGGGCGCGCACCCGCCTGGCCCGGCGCTTCGCCTTCAGGGTGCCGGCGGAAATAAACCAGAAGATCGCCCGGGCTTATTCAGAAGCGGACGCCTACATCTATTCCTACAATGTCCACATGAACGCCGTGACGGATCCCGACGGCAAGCCCATGTTCCGCAAGGGCCTCAAGCTCATCACCCACTGGGGCCTGCGCGACGAGCTCAAGGGCCTTTACGCCAAAGGCGACGGCAACCTGGCCCGCCAGCGCGTCATACAGAAGATCATGGAGCGCATAATCGCGCAGGAGATCCCGGCCAGGGCGGTCAACTCCGACCGGCGGCCCTGGGAGCCCTTCGCCAACACGCTCGACGGCAAGCCCGCGGCCGGCGAGGGCGGCGCGCGCTACGCGCATATGCTCGATATCTTCCGCGCCCACCGCGAGGAGGACGCCTTCTGCCCGTCGGAGCCGACGCTGATGGACCGGCGCTTCAACCTGGACCGCGAGATACCCGAAGGAGAGGTGGAGAAGATGTTCACCGGCCTGCTGACCGCGCCAGAGGGCGCCGCGGCCGGCGCGCTGATAAAGGCCAGGCTGGGCCGCGACCTGGAGGCTTTAGACATCTGGTACGACGGCTTCAAGCCCCGCTCCTCCATGCCCCAGGCGGAGCTGGACAAAACCACCGCCCGCCTTTACCCCGACGCCGGGGCCTTCGAAAAAGACATCCCCGCTATACTGCGCAAGCTGGGCTTCGACGGCGAGACGGCCGATTTCATAGGCTCGAAGATTGAAGTGGACCCGGCCCGCGGCGCGGGCCACGCCTGGGGTCCCGGCATGCGCGGCCAGAAGGCGCACCTGCGCACGCGGGTGCCGGCGGGCGGCATGAACTACCAGGGCTTCAATATCGCCATGCACGAGCTGGGCCACTGCGTGGAGCAGGTCCTCTCGCTCTACAAGGCGGACCACACGCTGCTCTCCGGCGTGCCCAACACGGCCTTCACCGAGGGCTTCGCCTTCGTCTTCCAGTCGCGGGACCTGGAGATGCTGGGCATCGAGAACAAGGACCCCCTGGCCGCGCATCTGTCGGCGCTGGATAATTTCTGGGCGACGCGCGAGATAGCCGGCGTGGCGCTGGTGGACATGAACGCCTGGCGCTGGATGTACAAGAACGCCGACGCCGAGCCCGGCGAGCTGCGCGAGGCCGTAACCGAGATAGCCAAGGGCGTCTGGGACCGCTACTTCGCGCCGGTGCTGGGCGTGACCGGCAGCCCGCTGCTGGCGATCTACTCGCACATGATCTGCGCCGGGCTCTACCTGCCCGACTACCCGCTGGGCCACATAATCGCCTTCCAGGTGGAGGAACACCTTAAGAAGCACGGCCTCGCGTCCGAGATGGAGCGGATGTGCCGGCTGGGCTCCATCACTCCCGGCGAATGGATGCGGCAGGCCGTAGGCGGCCCCATCTCGCCTGAGCCGATGATAAAGGCGGCGGCCGCCGCGATAGCGGCGCTGGAGAAGAGGAAATGAACCCGAAGGAATACTCTCTCATCGCCGTGGTAGGCGTTTCCAACGACGCGTCCAAGTTCGGCCACCGCATCTTCCGGGACCTGCTGAAGGCCGGTTATCCCGCGGAAGGCGTGAACCCGAAAGGCGGTTTCGTCCTGGGCCGCCACATACACAAGTCCCTCGCGGAGATGGAGAAGAAGCCCGACCTGGTCATCACCGTCGTTCACCCGGCGGTCACGGAAAAAGTGGTGGAGGAATGCAACCGGCTCGGCATAAAGGCCGTCTGGATGCAGCCCGGCTCGGAATCCGGCGCCGCGACGGAGAAAGCGAAGGAATACGGCATAAAAGCCGCCACCGCCTGCTTCATGGTGGTCAAAGGCGTATGGTGACAGCAAAGCGGATTTCCGCCGGCCCTTCCGGTAAGCCGCATGATGGAGGTTTTTTCCCAAGCGGAGTGAGGGTACCGGCACTGCCGGACGGGCATGAATGTCTGAGGCCCGAGGCGCTATGCGCCCGGGCCGAGTTCGTGCCCGGCCGAGCGAAGCGCAGGGTGTATTTCAAAAAGCCGGACCGCGGCGGTCCGGAAGGGCCGGCGGGAAGCCGCTGATCATGTTCCACAAACTGCTGGCGGAAAAACAAGAGCATTACTTCGCTTTCCTGCGCAGACACATGGCGAGGGAACAGCTCGAGGCGCGCGGCATAACGGACAAGCGCCTGCTCGACGCCTTCGTCGCCCTGCCCCGACACCGCTTCGTCCCCGTCGAGCTCTGGACCCGCTGCCACGACGACTGCCCCCTGCCGGTGCTGGACGGCCAGACCATCTCCCAGCCCTATATCGCCGTGCTGATGGCGCGGCTGGCCGCCATAAAGGGCGGGGAAAAAGTCCTGGAGATAGGCACGGGCACCGGCTACAACGCCGCGCTGCTGGCCGCGCTGGGCGCCGAGGTCCATACCGTGGAGATAAACAAGCATCTCTATAATTTCGGCGCCAAGCCGCTGGCGCAGTACGCGCCCGGCGTGAAGCGCCTGCTGGGCGACGGGGCGGGTGGCTGGCCTGAGCACGCGCCTTATGACAGGATAATCTTCACCTGCGCCCCGGAGACGCTGCCGGAAGGGATAGAGCGGCAGCTCAAGCCCGGCGGCCTGCTGGTGGCGCCGCTCGGCAAGGACAGGCAGCGGCTCAAAGTCTTCCGCCTGGACAAAGGGCTGACGGAAACAGAGGACGCCGGCGAAGTGGTATTCGTACCGCTCCTTAAAGGGGAAAAAGAGTGACGACTAAGATACTTCTGCGGCTCTTCGTTTATTCCGGCCTGCTGCTGGGCGTCTTCTCCGTCCTCTTCTTCCTGATGTACACAAAACCTAAGCGCTATGTCAGCCCCTTCACCCCGGCCGAGTTCGGACTGCCCTTCGAGACCGTCGGGATAAAGTCCTTCGACGGCAAGCCGCTGGCCGCGTGGCTGATACCGCATAAGACCTCTAAGACCGCCGTCATCGCCCTCCACGGCTACCCGATGGACAAAGGCAATATACTCTCGCTGGTCTCTTTCCTGGCGGCCGATCACAATATCCTGCTCCCGGACCTGCGCGCCATGGGCGCCAGCGGCGGACGGCTGACCTCGGGCGGCACGCTGGAAGCCCGCGACGCGGAGGCCGCCGCCTCCTGGCTGGCGGGCAGGGGGATGGAAAAGATCGGCCTGTTCGGCTTTTCGATGGGCGGCACCACCGCCCTGCTGGCCAATCACCCGCTTATAGCCGCAAGGGTCTGCGACTCTCCCTACTATTCGCTGCGCGCCATGCTGGACATCATCTTCGCCGGCCTGGGCCCGCTGCGGCGCCCTCTCATATGGACCATGGGGCTCTGGTACCGCCTGTCTTTCGGCGCCGGCCTCTCCGGGGCCGACGCGCGCCACGCCGCCGGTCCCGGCGCCGACCCGCTGCTGCTCATACACGGCTCCGGGGACGGGACCATCCCGCCGTCGCATTCCGAGGAGCTCAAGCGAGCCTTCCCGCACGCCGAGCTCTGGCTGGTGCCGGGCGCGGACCACGGCCAGGCGTCCGGCGCCGCCGGCAAAGAATACGAGCGCCGGGTGGGGCTATTTTTCAGCCAGCACCTTTGATAGGATATACTCCATGCCCCCGGCGATAATAACCACGGACCTGACCAAGCGCTTCGGCGCGCTCACGGCCGTGGACTCCATAAACCTGGAGATACGCGAGGGCGAGGTCTTCGGCCTGCTGGGCCCCAACGGCGCCGGCAAGACCACGCTCATCAACCTGCTCGCAACCCTGCTTAAAGCCACCTCGGGCACCGCGCTGGTGGCGGGCCGCGACATAAACCGCGAGCCGCTTGAAGTGCGCCGCAATATCGGCATAGTCTTCCAGGAGCCCAGCGTGGACGATCTGCTCACCGGCCGCGAGAACCTGTGGCTCCATTCGCTGCTCTACGGCGTGCCGCGCGCCGAGATAAAAGGGCGCATGGAGAAGATGCTGGAGCTGGTGCGGCTGACCGCCCGGGCGGACAGTTTTGTGAAAACCTATTCCGGCGGCATGCGGCGGCGGCTGGAGATAGCGCGCGGCCTCATACACCAGCCAAAAGTGCTTTTCCTCGACGAGCCGACGCTGGGCCTGGACCCCGCCAGCCGCAAGGACGTCTGGACGTATATCCGCGGCCTCAAGGACGCCGGCGACACCACGATAATCCTCACCACCCATTACATGGAGGAGGCCGACAGCCTCGCCGACCGCATCGGCATCATAGACCAGGGCCGCATCATAGAGCTGGACACCCCGGACGCGCTCAAGCGCAAGGTGGGCCAGGACATAGTCTATCTCACCTGCCCGCCCGGCACGCTGGAGAAGGTCAAGCACCTGCCCTTCATAAGCGAGGGGATAGAGGAGGACGGGCGGATACGGCTGACCCTGGACGATTCCGGCCGCAACCTGCAGGCACTGCTCAAAGCCGCCGGCGACGTGGAAGAGGTGGAGGTGCGCCGCGTCACGCTCGACGACGTGTTCCTCAAGTTCGCCGGCCACCAGATAAAGGACGAGACCGAGAACCATTCCATGTTCGAGCGAATAGCCGAGAGCAATAGCAGGCGCTGACCTATGTTCAACTTCGCCGCCATCTACGCCCTGCTGATGAGAGAGGCCCTGATCTATTTCCGGGAGAAGGAGCGCATCGCCGCTATACTCGTCTCGCCGCTGCTGTTCCTCTTCGTCGTGGGCAAAGGGCTCTCCGGCTCCAGCCCCGTAGAGGGCTACACCTACCAGCAGTTCATCTTCCCCGGCATCGTCGTGATGGTGATACTCTTCACCTCTATAACCTACGGGCTCTACATCATCTGGGACAAGCGGCTGGACTTCCTTAAAGAAGTGCTGGCCGCGCCTATCTCGCGGACCACGCTCTTCCTGGGCAAGGCGCTGGGGGGGATGCTGGGCGGGATCATAGAGACGCTGCTGCTGCTGGTAATCGGCATGGCCTTCGTCATGCCGCTGCCGCTCTGGAAACTGCTGCTGTGCCTGGCGGCCTCGGTGCCGGTGGCCTACATGATCACCAATATCGGGCTCATAATCGGCGCGCGGATGAAATCGATGGAGGGGTTCGGCCTGGTGATGAGCTTCCTCACCTGGCCGATGTTCTTCTTCAGCGGGGCGCTGTTCGACCTGGCGACGGCGGCGCCCTACATACGCGTGGTCGCGCTCTTCGACCCGGTCACCTACGCGGTGGACCTGATGCGCTATGTCCTCATCGGCTACGGCTATTTCCCGCCGCTGGTCAGCCTGGGCGCGCTGCTGGGCTTCTGCGCCGTGACCACGGCGCTGGGCGTGGCCGCCTTCGGCGCCATTCAGCAGGAAAAGTAAATTTTATTACGGACGGTTCTCAGGCCGCCGGCTTCTTGCGCGTGAAACGCGACAGGAGAGCGGCGGCCTCGGCTTTTTCGCCGGGCAGGAAGAAGCCCGCCAGCCAGAGGGCGGCGGGGAAAAGCAGGGCGGCGGCGGCTTTCACGCCGAAGGCGGCGGGGCCGTGGGCGCCGGAACCGAAGGCGTAATGGCCGGCGAGGAAGAGGCAGGTAACCGCGGCCAGCCTCGACAGCCGTCCCCACTCGTAGGGAACCTGCATGAGCCCCCGGCCGGCGCGGTACATAAGGCCGGCCATGACGGCGTAAGCCAGCAGGGCCGCGGCCGCCGCGCCCATGGCGCCGAACGGCGGGATGAGCAGGAAGTTGGCGGCCACGCTGGCGGCCGCGCCGGCCAGCGTGACTTTAAGTATCTCGCCGGTGCGTTTTGCGATGATTACCGGCGCCAGGAAATTCACATAAACGCCGTTGAGCAGGTAGGCCGCCAGCACCACGGGGACTATCCTGAGCCCGGCCCAGTAATCGGGGTGTATCAGCGAGAAGCCGCCCAGGTCCGCCTTCACGGCGTCCTCGATGAGCAGCGAGACTCCCACCAGCGTCCAGGCCGCCAGCGCCGTGAAATAGGTCAGCACCCGCGCGAAGACCGGCGGCGCCTCCGGCTTATCCGCCCGCTCCAGGAAGAACGGGCGCCAGGCGGCGTCGAACATGCTCACTATCAGCATCATGAAGATGCCCAGCCGGTAGCCGGCCTGGTAGAGGCCGACGGCGGCCTCGCCCGAGAGCGCCAGCATTATCGGCCGGTCTATGACCTGCACCGCCATCGCGCCCAGCCCGGCGGGCAGCAGCGGCAGGGCGAAGGAGAGCAGCCGGCGGGCCATGCCCCGGTCGAAGGACGGCATGGCCGAAAAGAGCAGGTCCGAGAGCAGCAGCAGCGAGAGCGCCGACGAGAGGATGTTGGCCAGGAAGACGCCTTCCACGCCCATGCCCCGGAAGGCCAGGAAATAGACATTGAGAGCGACGTTGAGCGCGATAGAAGCCGTCCGCACCAGCGCGTAGCGCAGCGCCTTGTGCCGCATGCGCAGCTCGGCGAAGGGCAGCAGCGAGAGGGTGTCCAGCGCCAGTATGGCGGCCGCGTAGAGCACCAGCCGCCCGGAATCGGCGCCTATGCCCGCCAGCCCCGCCAGCGCGGAGGGGAAAAGGCACATGAGCAGGGTCAGGAAGGCCGTGGAGGCCAGCAGGCAGGCCAGCGACGAGCTCCAGGCCCGGCCGGTCGCAGTGCTCCCGGCACCGACTGCGGGCAATGCCGCCCTGTTCCGGCCGGCGTCCTCGGAGCGGTGGCGCATATAGGACTGGTCCAGGCCGTAATGGTAGACGATGTTGAGGAAAGCGATGTAGGAGAAGACGGCCGCCACCACGCCGTAGCCCGCCGGCGGCAGGTAATGGGTGTAGAACGGCATCAGCAGGAAGGTGAGCAGCCGCGCCGCGACCGTGGAAAGTCCGTAGATGAGCGATTCTCCGCCGAGCCTGCCTATGTCCTTCTTCATGGAGTGAGGGAAAAGTTTATCATATTTGCCGGAACAGGGCGGCTATGCCGCGGTCGGTGCCGGGAACACTGCGACCGGCCGCTTCCCGACGGGAGAGGCCCCGGATTTGCTATAATAGGGGTGAAATACAGGCAGGGGGAAAAAGGGAAATGGAAAGCTCAGTGAAAACAAAGACCAACTGTTATGTCTGCCAGTTCCGGCAGAACTGCATTTTCGACGCGCTGGAAGCGCCGGCCCAGAAGATCTGGAACGAGAGCCGCAGCGTGCTGCAGCTCAAGGACGGCCAGATCATCTACTCCGAGACGCAGAAGCCTACCGGCATCTACATCGTCTGCAGGGGCCGCGCCAAGGTGTACAGCACCGACGCCAAGGGCCAGCAGATGATAACCTGGATACGCCATCCCGGCGAACTGTTCGGACATATCGCGCTGTTCTCCGGCACCGAGTATTTCTGCAACGCCGAGGCGATGAACGCCGTAACGCTGTCGCATATCGACGGCAGGAGCTTCATCAACTTCCTGGAGAAGTTCCCCAAGACCTACCCGCTGATGCTCAAGAAGATGGCCAACGAGGTAAAGCGCATACAGTTCAAGCTCAAGGACACGGCCTACAAGCCCGCCAAGGCCAAGGTGGCCTCGACCCTGCTGACGCATGTCTCGTTCAAGAGCAAGAACACGTCCATGCCCACCATCCACGGCATCAAGCGCACCGAGATAGCCGAGATCACCGGCCTGGCGCTGGAGACCGTGGTGCGCATCCTCGCGGACCTGGAGAAGAAGAAGGTCATCAAGCGCGAGACCAAGTCGCTCAGGATTCTCGACAAGGACATGCTGGTCAAGATAGCCCACCAAGCCCACTGACCCCGCGTTCCCTCAACGAAAAAGGACGGCCCCGCGGCCGTCCTTTTCATTTATCGTAATACCTCAGGCTCCCTCGCCGGGCCTTCACTCCGCCACGGGTTCGGCTTTCTGTAATGCACCCGGCGCTGCGCTCGGCCGGGCACGAACTCGGCCCGGGCGCATAGCGCCTCGGGCCTCGAACATTCATGCCCGTCCGGCAGTGCCGGTTCCCTCGCTCCGCTTGGGGAAAGCCTCCGATGTGGCTTCGGAAGGCCCGGCAATGAAGCCTTGCCCGCCAATCAGCCCATTAAGGAGACAGCCGGGGGAGGCGGCTAAGCAGGACCGCCTCGGAGGCGCGAGCATCGTAAGCGCGAGCGCCGAGAGCCGAGGACCGACGCGCTATGCGCGCGAGTCCGTGTCCTGCGTGCTGACACGCCGACATGCCCCCGGAATAGTTATTCCGCCTGGAGGAAAAAACGAGGGCTAGTTGGTGCCGAACATGCGGTCGCCGGCGTCGCCCAGGCCCGGCATGATGTAGCCGGCGCCGTTGAGCTTCTCGTCCACGGTGGCCACGTATATCGGCACGTCGGGATGGGCCGTCGCGAGCTTCCTGAGCCCCTCTTTGGAGGCTATCAGGCAGACGAAAGCTATCTTCTGCGCCCCGCGCGCCTTGAGTATGTTGACCGCCTCCACCGCCGAACCGCCGGTGGCCAGCATGGGATCGGCCAGCAGCACGAAGCTAGCCGAGATATCCTTGGGGAACCGGACATAGTAGTTGACCGGCCGCAGCGTCTCCTCGTCGCGATAGAGCCCGATATGGGCCAGCCTGGCCTCGGGCGCCAGCCGCATAAGCCCGTCGAGCAGGCCCAGGCCCGCGCGCAGTATGGCGACGAAGACCAGGTCCTGCGCCAGCGCCTGCGACTCGCAGACGCCCAGCGGCGTGCGCACGCGCACTTTTTTGAGCTTCGCTTCGGCCAGCGCCTCGTGGCCCAGCAGCATCGAGATCTCGCCCATGACGCGGCGGAAATCGGCGACATTAGTGCGGCGGTCGCGCAGCCGCGCCACCTTGTCGAGCACCAGGGGATGAGTGGAGACGAATACGTTCTTCATCAGACCAGTATCTCCTTTATCAGCTTGGACTTTGAAGGCTTGGACTTCTTCACCTCTACGGCGGACATGAACATCTTAACGCCCTCGGAGAGCTTCTTCTTATCGGACGAGTAGATCGTCGCCAGCGGCGCGCCCTTCGCCAGCCGGTCGCCCAGCTTGGCCGACAGCAGCAGGCCGGCGCCGAAGTCCACCTTGTCCTCGGCCTTGCCGCGGCCCGCGCCCAGCACCACGCTGGCCTGGCCTATCGTCCTGGCGTCGAGCCGGTAGAGGAAGCCGGCGGCCGGGGCTTTGGCCACGGCGGAGAACTTCGCGCGCGGCATGTGGCGGACCGGGTCGTCGGCGACGCGGGGGTCGCCGCCCTGCCATTTCACCATCAGCCTCAGCTTCTCCAGCGCCGAGCCGTCGGCGATGGCCCGGCGGGCCTTCCCGCGGCCCTCTTCGGGGGTGCGGGCCTGTCCGCCCAGCTTTATCATCCAGCCGGCGAGAACTTCCAGCACCTCGGTGAAGTCCGCCGGGCCCTTCTCACCCTGCAGTATCTTTATGGACTGCTCCATCTCTATGCCGTTGCCTATGGCTAGGCCTAACGGCTCTTCCATGGCGGTCAGCAGCGCCACGCAGCGTATGCCCAGCAGCCTGGAGGTCTTCATCAGCGCCACGGCCAGCTCGCGGCTGGGCTTATAGTCGCGCAGGAAGGCGCCGGAGCCGTACTTCACGTCCATGACCAGGCCGCTGATGCCCTCGGCGTATTTCTTGGAAAGTATGCTGGCCACGATGAGCGGCAGCGACTCCACCGTGCAGGTGGCGTCGCGCAGCGAGTAGAGCTTCTTGTCGCTCGGGGCCAGGTTGCCGGTCTGGCCGAACATGGACAGGCCGGTGGCTTTCAACTGCGCCTTAATGCGGGGCTGCGGCAGGCGCACCTTGAAGCCTTTCACGGCCTCGAGCTTGTCCAGCGTGCCGCCGGTGTGGCCCAGGCCGCGGCCGCTCATCATCGGGACTATCACGCCGCAGGCGGCGGCCACGGGGGCCAGCGCCAGCGAGACGCCGTCGCCTACGCCGCCGGTGGAATGCTTGTCGACCTTCACGCCCTTTATCGAGTCCAGGTCCAGCCTGTCGCCGGAGCGCGCCATCGCGCGCGTCAGATCGGCCGTCTCGCGCCCGGTCAGGCCTTTAAAATAGACGGCCATCAGCCAGGCGGAGAGCTGATAGTCCGGCACGGCGCCGGTCGCGGCGCCCATCGCTATGAACTCTATCTCCGCGGTATTCAATTCGCCGCCGGAGCGCTTCCTGAGTATAAGGTCGAGCATTCTCATAATATTTTCCTCCCGGCCCTCAGGCCGCCTTTACCAGGCCTTCCAGCAGGCCCTTCATCTTGACCGAGACCTTCTCGCCCAGGGCGAGCACGTCGGCGTGGTCCAGGATTTCCTTGGAGATGCCGCTGGCGAAATTGGAGATCCAGCAGAGGCCGGCCACGCGCAGCTTCAGCTGCCGGGCGGCTATGACCTCAGGGACGACGGACATGCCGACGACGCTGCCGCCGAGCCGCTTGTAGAGCTTCACCTCGGCCGGCGTCTCGTAGGTGGGGCCGCTGACGGCGAAATAGACGCCCTCGCGCGGCTTCATGCCGGCCGAGCGCATCAGCTTCAGCGAGGTCCTGCGCAGCGCGGCGTCGTAGGGGTCGTTCATGTCGGGGAACATGGCGCCGAAACCCTCGTGATGATTGCCGATGAGCGGGTTGGTGCCCATCATATTTATGTGGTCGCGCAGGGCCATGATATCGCCCGGGCGGATATCGCGGCTCAGCGAGCCGACGGCCGCGGTGACCAGCAGGTTCTTCACGCCCAGCGCCGCCAGCACGCGCACGGGGAAGGCGATGAAGGCCATATTGCCGCTCTCGTAATAGTGGAAGCGGCCGCGCATGATGACCACCTTTTTGCCGCCGAGCGTGCCGAAGACGAGCTCGCCCTTGTGGCCTTTCACGGTGGTGCCGGGAAAGCCCGGTATCTCGCCGTAGGGCACGGTCTTTTTCCCGGCGAGGTCGGGCAGGGCGTTGGCCAGGCCGGAGCCGGCGATTATCGCGGTCCCGGGGCGGAAGCCGCCGGTCTTTTTCAGCAGCCAGGCCGCCGTCTTTTCCACCGCGGAAAATCTGTCGTCGTTCTTCATTTTCAACTCCTGTTGCGTCTTCAGTAGTAGTAACCGGGCGCGTCGAAAGCGTTCTTTATGAGTTCCGGTTCCGAACCCATCTTTATCGAGACCACGTCGAACCTGATACCCGCGGGCCTGAGGGCTTTGGACTTGATATAGACCAGCGCCGCCTTTATTATCTTCGCCTGCTTGGACCGCGTGACGGCCTCGTAGGGACGGCCGTAGGCCTCGCCGCGCCGGGCTTTCACCTCGACGAACACCAGGTCTCCGCCCTGCTCCGCTATGAGGTCCACCTCGCCCAGCGGGCAGGAGAAAGAGCGTTCGGTTATCCTGTAACCCTTCGCGGCCAGCCAGGCCGCGGCCTGCTCCTCGTAAACGGTACCGATCTTTCTCAGACGCCCGCCTTCAGCGGCGCTTGTCCTCGCCTTGCGGGGGCGAAGCTGAGCCTGTGCACCGGCGACGGGCCCTTCTCGCGGATGGCGGCCATGTGGCCGGCGCTGCCGTAACCTTTGTGGCCGGCGAAACCGTAGCCGGGGTAAAGTCCGTCCAGGCGCGCCATCCAGCGGTCGCGCAGCACCTTGGCGCGCACGCTGGCGCAGGCTATGGCCAGAGACTTGCCGTCGCCGCCCACTATCGCGCGCTGGTCGGCCTCCAGGCCGCGTATCTTCATCGAGCCGTCCACCGCCACGACGAAATCGGAGAGCGGCCTGCCGGCCGACGCGGAGAGGCGCTCCAGCGCCCGGCGCATAGCCAGGAAAGTGGCCGAAAGTATGTCGGAGGAATCTATCTCGGAGTGCAGCGCGTAACCGAAGCCGAACAGGACGCCGGCCTCGCTCATCCGCGCGAAGGCTTTCTCGCGGCGGGCGGGCGTGAGTTTCTTGCTGTCGTCGACCTGGGAGAGCAGGTGCGCGGCGCCGGTGGGGATCAGGGCGGCGCAGGCGGTGACCGGGCCGGCCAGAGGGCCGCGGCCGGCCTCGTCCACTCCCACGACGGGCTTGCCGCCGCAGTCCTGGGAGAGGGAGAGGTCGAATCCGGCCAGTGGCAACGGAACCTTCTGTGGCTTACTTCTGGGCGTCGGGCTGGACGGCCGGAGCCGGAGCCGGCGCCGGAGCGGGCGCCGCGGCCTCGGGCTTGACGGCCTGGGGAGACTTGGCGTTGTCGTCCTTAAGCTCGGCGAGGCGGGCGGCCTTACCGGAGAGCTCGCGCAGATAATAGATCTTGGAGCGGCGGACCTTGCCGGACTTGACCAGCTCGATCCTGTCGATGCGGGGGGAGTGTATCGGGAAGACGCGCTCCACGCCCACGCCGTAAGAGATCTTGCGCACGGTGAAGGTCGAGGAGATGCCGCTGCCGCGGCGGGCGATGACGGTTCCGTCGAAGATCTGGATGCGCTCGCTGTCGCCCTCCACTACCTTCGTGTGGACCTTGACCGTGTCGCCGGGCCTGAAATCGAATTTGCCGGGCTTCAGTCCGAGATGTTTCTGCAGTTGTTCCATACTTCCTCCATTCTAAAGTAAATCGGGTCTCTTCTTCCTGGTCAGTTTCAGGGCTTCCTTCGCCCTCCAGGCCTCTATCGCCGCGTGATCGCCGCTCATCAGCACCGCCGGCACCTTTTTGCCCCGCCAGACCGCGGGCCTGGTATACTGCGGCGCCTCCAGCAGCGGCTCGGTGAACGACTCCTTCTCCGCCGCGTCGGACTTCTTAAGGACGCCCGGCAGCAGCCGCGTCAGCGCGTCTATCACCGCCACCGCGGCGGGCTCGCCGCCGGTCAGGACGAAATCTCCCAGTGAGAGCTCGTCGTCGGCCAGCGAATGGGCCCTCTCGTCCACGCCCTCGTAATGCCCGCAGACCAGCACCAGCCGCTTTTCCTTAGAGAGCTCGCGGGCCAGCCGCTGGTCGAACTTCCGCCCGCGCGGGGTCAGGAAGATCACCCTGGAGCCGCGCTTCTTCACCGCCCTGACGGCCTGGCAGAGCGGCTCGGCCATCATCAGCATCCCGGGTCCGCCGCCGTAGGGCCTGTCGTCGACGGTGCGGTGCCTGTCCCCGGTGAAATCCCTGGGGTTGGAGAAGCCCAGTTCGAGCAGTTTCCTCGCCCTGGCCCTTCCGACTATGCTGCCGGAGAGGGGACCGTCCACCAGTTCCGGAAAGAGGGTGACGACGTCTACCCTCATCCGTTCACACTATGTCGAGAAAAACTTTCTTGCCTTCTTTCTCGGCCGAGGCCTGCAGCAGGGAGCGCATCGCCTTGATGGTGCGGCCCTCCCGGCCTATGACCTTACCCCTGTCGGACGCCGAGACGCTGAGCCTGAAGCGCACCACGCCGCCGTCCTCCGACATCGAAAGCTTCACTCCCTGGTTGTCGTCGACCAGGGCGTTGACCATATAAGTGACCAGTTCTTTCATGTTTCGGTCCCCTTACGGATATCAGGCCTGGGGCTCTATGAGCTTGCGGGCCTTGTTTATCAGGTTACCGACGGTCTGGGACGGCTTGGCGCCGTTCTTGAGCCAGCGGTCGGTCTTGGAGATATCGAGGGTGATCTTCTCCTTGTCCTTGTCGGCCTTGGGGTTGTAATGCCCTATGATCTCCAGCGGCTTGCCGTGGGGACCGCGGTTCCGCTCTATGACCACCACGCGGTAATGGGGCTGTACCCGCTTGCCGAACCGCTGAAGCCTTAAAACTACTGCCATAATACTCCTCCTGGATCTGCGTTTAAGAAATCGTGAAAAACCCGCGGCCCGCAGGGACCGCGTCCTGTAATTATATTATATTTCCGGGACTTTTGCGAATGCTGCTGGGGGGGGTCAGGCCGGCCCTACCAGCTTCGTCACGTGCTCCAGCAGCCGGTGCCAGTCGTAAGGCTTGTTGACGTAGATGTCGGCGCCCGCCTTGAAGGCGTCTTCCATGTCGCCGACCAGCTTCTTGCCGGTGAGCATTATGATGGGGATATGCTTGAGGTCCTTGTCGTTCTTTATCAGCTCGCAGAGCGTGTTGCCGTCTATGACCGGGAGGCCGATGTCGAGGAGGATGAGGTCGGGCTTCTCTTTCTTCACGGCCTCCAGGCCCTCCTCGCCGTTGAAGGCGGAGGCTATTTCATAACCGGACTGCTCGAAGCGAAGGCTGAGCACCTTCACGATCATCGGCTCGTCATCGATTATAAGGACTTTTTTTGCCATTTCAGCGACCCCCGCGGCTCCCCCTGAGCGCGCGGGTAAATTCTACAAGATTGCCGGACGAAAACAAAGCGCTGCCGGCCACCAGCGAATCGGCCCCGGCCCTTACGGCCAGCGGGGCGGTCTCCGCGTTTATGCCGCCGTCCGCCTGCAGCCAGACCGGCCGGCCGGACTTCTTTATCGCGGCGCGGACGGCTTTTATGCGCGGCAGCATCCCGGAGATGAACTTCTGGCCGCCGAAACCGGGCTCCACGGTCATGACCAGGAAAAGGTCCAGCATGGGCAGCAGGCGCAGGGGACCGGCCAGCGGGGTGGCCGGCTTGACGGCGAGGCCGGCCCGCAGGCCGAGCGACTTTATCTTCTTCAGCGCGGCCAGGGCGCCGCGGGATTCGTAATGGACGGTGATGAGGCCGCAGCCGGCGCGGGCGAAGGCCTCCACCAGGTCGCCCGGCCGCTCCACCATCAGGTGCGCGTCCACGGGCAGGCCGGAAGCGCGGGCCACCGCCGCGCCTACATGGGGGCCGAAGCTGATATTGGGGACGAAGCGGCCGTCCATCACGTCGAGCTGCACCCAGTCGGAATGGGGCCGCACGCGCCGGAGCTCGGCGCCGAGCCTCGTGAAGTCGGCCGACAGCACCGACGGCACCACGGCTATTCTTCCATCGGGCAGCGGGAAGTTCATTTTACAGGGCGCTCTTCTACGAGGATGCCGTTGACGAAGATGCGGATCTTGTCGGCGCTGCCGAAAGGTATCGTGAGGTCTATCTTGGAGCCGGGGTCGCGCAGGCCGTTGAAGATCTCCTTGTCGCCCGACTTGCTGACGGAGACTATCCTTATATGGCGCTGCACGCCGCTCTGGGGCGCCTCGTAGCGCACGTGGTACTCCAGCTCGGGCTCGGCCGAGACGGAGCGCGCGCTGACCGTGAGGTTGATACGGCTCTCCTGCGAGACCACGGTGTCCGGCGGCGGGGCCTGGTCGATGATGGTGCCGCGCGGGAAGAGCGAGGACGCGTCCTCGAGAATATTGATGTTCAGGCCGGAGGTCGCCGCCCAGGCGTAGGCGTCGTCGGCCTTCTTCTGCCTGAAATCCGGCATCAGGTTGATGCCGGAGGGCGGGTTGCCGGCCGAAACCACGACGCTGACCATCTGGCTCTTGCCGACGCTGATCTCCGGCTTGGGGTCCTGCAAAAGCACGGTGCCTTTGTCCGCCTTGAGGGAATAGGACTCGCTGACCGAACCCAGCAGCAGTTGGCGCTGGCGCAGGAAAAGTTCGGCGTTGCGCAGGGGCAGGCCTATCAGGTTGGGCACGAAGACCGATTCGCCGCCCTGGCTGAAGACGACCGTTATGATCTTGCCCTCGCGCACGGTGGTGCCGGCGGCGGGATGCTGGCGCAGCACGGTGGCGATCGGTACGCCCTCGTTGAACTCGTAGCCGCCTATGCGCATGGCCAGGTCGTTCTCGGAGAGCAGCTGCAGCGCGTTGACGGAGGACTTGCCCTTTATGTCGGGGACTATGACATCCTTGCGGTGGTGGATGACGGTCTGCATCGTCCACGAGAAGGAGAGAAAGGTGAGCAGGAAGACGAACAACGCCAGCGAACTTATCTTGGCGATGAAGGCGAAATTTATCGGGATGTCTTCCTGGACTTTCCTGATAGTGTCTATGACTTTTTTCATTTATGGGGACCTTCGCCTCCGGCGGTCGGCGGAACTATGAGAGCGTCGCCGGGGACGAGCCGGGCGCCGTTGAGAAAATCGGCCGCGCCGACGGGGCCGCGCCCTTCCGGTTTAAGCTCCTCCAGGAACAGACTCCCGCCGGTGAATCTTACAAAAAATCCTCTGCCGGGCTCAACGTGGCCTACCGTGCCCGGGACGCCGGCGCCGTGGACACCATGAGGTATAGTGTCCACGGTCGGGGGCCGGAGCGAAGCTTTCAGCACCTGCACCGTCATCCCGGCCGGCGTCGCGAAGCGGGCGCGGGGACCGCAGGCCAGACCGCGAAAAAGATCGAACGCCGCGGCGGGCGTCATCGACGGGGAGAGAAAAGAGAGGGCCGGCCGTATCTTGGGGGCGTGAGACGGCTCCCCGGACTGCGGAGTGAAGGAGGCGCGGCCCGCCCCTATCTCCCTGACGGACGAGACCAGGAGCGCCCGTCCCAGCTCCGTCAGGCGGGCGAAAAGCGCGGGCGCGTCCTCGGCCGGGTCCACCGGCGTGCGGACCGAGGCGACGACGGGGCCGGTATCCATGCCCTCGTCCAGGCGAAAGACGGTCACGCCGGTCTCCGTCTCGCCGTTGATAAGCGACCACTGCACAGGCGCGGCGCCGCGGTACCTGGGCAGCAGCGAAAAATGGAGATTTATGAAGCCGAGCGGGGGAAGGGAGAGGACTTCTTTCTTTATGAGGCGGCCGTAGGCCACCACCACGCCGAGGTCGGGCTTGAGTGCCGCGACCGCCTCGCGCAGTTCCGCTCCCGACGCGGGCTGGAATACGGGAAGGTTCAGGGCGAGCGCGGAATTCTTGACGGGGGGGCAGCACATCTTCATGCCGCGCCCGACGGGACGGTCGGGCTGGGCTATGACCCCGGCTACCTCGAAACCGGCCGAGACCAGCGATTCAAGGAACGGGCAGGCGGTCCCGGGCGTGCCCAGGAAAACCAGCCGGGGGCCGCTCATTTTGAGCCGTCCCTGGCGGGGCCGCGCGATATGCGGCTCTCGTCGGTCTTCTTCCACTGGCGCTTGAGTCGCATCAGCACAGGCTTGAGCTTGAGCCGGGTCAGCACCGGCAGGCGGTCTATGAAGACCACGCCGTCGAGATGGTCTATCTCGTGCTGCAGCGCCTTGGCCAGCAGGCCCTCGGCCGTGATCTCGACCGGCATGCCCTTCTCGTTGAGGGCGCGGACCTTCACCTTGGAAAAACGTTTTATCTTCGCGAAAAGCCCGGGGAAGGACAGGCAGCCCTCGTCCTCTTCCACGATGTCGGAGCCGGAGACGACCTCCGGGTTTATGATGACCACCCGCAGCTCGTCCTCTTCGCGCGTCACCTTTATGACCGCGAGGCGCATGTCGAGGCCTATCTGGTTGGCGGCCAGGCCCGCCCCGCCGACTATATCCATGGTGTCGAACATGTCGGCGAGCAGCGCCGGCAGCGAAGGCCTGAGAGCCCTAAAATCGACCGGCCCGGTCTTTTTGGCGAGTATCTTCTCGCCGTACTTGCAGATGCGTCTTATCGCCATATTCAGGGTCCGTTACCTCAAAGTTTGTAGCTCATCTCGCGGCCCTGCCAGATGACCCTGGCCTTAACCGACAGCCCGTCCTCTTTCTGCAGCATGCCCCAGGCCATGGCCAGTTTCTCCAGCTGTATCTCCGCGCCGACGGAGCCGGAGACGCCCATGACGATCTCGCTGACGCGGGCGGCGTAGGCCACCTGCGCTATCGAGAGGAAAGGATCGTTGGAGAAGACCAGCATAGGCTTGACCGTCTTGCCGTACTTCTCGGCCATCAGCACCACGTTGCGGAACAGGTCCTTGTCCTCGTCGGTGACCGGGTTCTCCTCGCGGCCGAACTCCATGTTCTTGGTGACCTTGGCGGAAAGAACGATTATATCGGTGGTCGAGTCGTCCACGGTCTTGAGTATCTGCTTGAGGTGGACAAGGTTGTCGGGGTTGCGGGCCGGCACCAGTATGCGGTTGGGCCTGGAGAGCTCGGGCAGGATGGTGTTGATATCGGCCTCACTCTTGAGATTGAGCTTCTCCTCCGCCTCCTCGTCTTCGACGTGCAGCGTCGCCTTTTTTTCGTTCATCTTCTCCGAGACCTGGAAAATCGTGAAGAACGCGGCGGTAAAAATGAGGCCCATGACTGTGGCCGTCGGCTTGGTAATGAGGTTCATCGTTCCGGTTATAAGAAGCACCAGCAGGACGGCCATCAGCCCCACCGGGACCTGGTAGCGTTTGACGCGGATATTGAAAGGGAACAGCCATTCGCGCTCGAATTCGGTATCCTTGAAGCGGAGCACCACAAGGGAAAGGGTGTCGAAGATCAGGCTCCACATCACGCCGAACGCGTAAGCCTGACCCAGCAGGAAGATGTCGCCCCTTGAAATAATTATTATGGTTATCTGCAGGAGCGCCACCATGGTGATTATCCGGGAGGTAGTCCCGTATTTCGGATGCAGTTTGCGGAACCAGTCGTGCAGGATGCCGTCCTCGGCCACGCGGTTCAGTATCCCGTTGGCCCCGACGAAGGAGGTGTTCACGGCGCCCATCAGTATGAGGCCGCCGGAGATGACGACCAGCACCTGCAGCCCCAGCCTGGCGAAATACGGCCCGTGCAGTTCCAGCGCGAGACCGCTGAGAAGATTCTCGGAATACTCGCCGACGATGCGCTCGGCCGGTATGATGATCGCGGAGAGGAAGGTCAGGACGCCGGTAAAAAGCAGGCTGAAAAGAAATACTATGGTCGCGGTCTTTTTAAGGTTGGGGATCTTGGGATCCTCTATTTCGCGATAGACCTGCGCCATGCTCTCCAGGCCGCTGAGGGCCAATATGGAGTGGCCGAAGGCCATGAATATCCCTATCATGCCCACCGGCTTGAGCCAGGAAATGTCCTTCGCCCAGCCCAGCGCGTAATCGCTGAACTCCAGCTTGAAGGGAGGCAGAGTGAAACCGCGGACATAAACGGTTAACAGGGACCAGATCAGCAGCACGGCCGCTATAAAGGCGACGAACAGGACGATCTTAACGTTGGTGTCGCCCGATTCCTTCACTCCCCGGATATTGGCCTTCCAGAAATAGGAGATGACCGCCACGCCGAATACCACCGCCAGCATGTTCGGGGAAAATGAAGCCTCGACGCCGGCCATACCCATGAGGCTTTTCGCCAGGTAGGAGATGTAGAGACCGGCGCTTATGGCGCTTATCGGACCGGTCAGCACGTAATCGAAGACCAGCGCCGAGACCGCTATTTTGGCCACGAACTTACCCATGGCGTGGCGAACCACGACATAGACGCCTCCGCGGACGAACATGGAGCAGGACTCGACATATACCGCCAGCATCACGCCGGCGAAGAGCATGACGCCCAGTATGAACCAGGGGAAGGCCGGGCCGTAAGCCTTCATGGCTATGCCGCCGGAATAATAGGCGCTGGAGCCGAAGTCGCACAGGACTATGGCCGAGGCCTTCCAGAAAGAGATGAAGCTCAGCATCGCGGTGCTGAGTACGAAGACCTTTTTAAGCGAAGGCCTGTCGGAGGAGGAAGGAGGAGGATTCATTTTTCAGGTCCCGCCGGGGCGAGATACGACGCACACGCGGGAATACAGGTACTATTATATATTTATTAAAGGAGGCTCCGGAATACCCAGAATTATCCAATACAAAATGAGCATGAAATTTCCCGTGTTTCCAACGCAAAATGAGCATGAAACCTGTTTTGCCTTGAAAACCGGGGCTATTCCGTCC
>WOVA01000084.1 GCA_009773155.1 Elusimicrobiota bacterium | reverse complement strand
AGGCAAGAAATTTCCATTTTTTCATTGGGGAAAATAAAAGTTGACATAAAATATGGAATATATATGTCTTTATATAAAGACGCCCCCGCGCACAATTATTCGCGCGGGGGTAACAGCCCCAAAATGCCGGAAGTCCGTTTTATTTTTCTGCCTTACGCTGGGATCTTTTTGTAGTCACAGCCCGCACAAAATTTATCCTGACACGCAGCATTCCCAAGAAAATCAGAACAGTAAAGACAGCCCCGCTTTGCCGCCGTAAGCAAGCCCCCCGATCTCAAACCCATCCCTATAATTCACCCCTGGGACATTATTTTCACCTATGGACATCACTGGCCCTTTCAGACTGTAGCCCATAATACCCGATACTGAGAAGCGCATGTTATCCGTCAGCTTGAATTTGCCGCCAACGCTGAGTTCGGCGGCCGGGAGCAGGCTGGTCACCTGAGTAGTGTTCTTAAAACGCAACGGATTGCCGAGGCTGCTCCAGGTGTTATATGTGGTTTCAATAGTACTGAGCATGAAGTACATTCCCAGCCCGACTCCGACGAAGAAATGCGTGCCCGCCGAAGGGTCGGCCGCACCTAATTCCATCCTTGCGAAAAGCGGGGCGCTCAGCGACTTAACCGACACGCTGGTGCTAAGCGGGCCGTACTGCGTATAGAACACATCCATTTCATCATCATGCCGTACTGTCTGCGTAGTCCCCATCACAGTCTGCCCTGCGGAATAAGAATACGTTTTCCTGCCAGTCGGGACCCCAATCCCGAATTCGATGCCGGCAGAAACAGAATCGCTCACCCTATGCATTTGGGTGAATCTCAAGCCGGCGCTTCCCAGCGTAAAAGTTTCGTTTTTTTCGGAGCAGGAATAAGAAACGAAATAAATGCTGGGATAGCCGTATGTGTTAACCATGGTCAACTGATTTATAGCTTCAAGGTAGTAATATTTAACCGGCACAGCCAGATAGGAAAGCGAAACTTCAAACCCATTCGCTTTCACAGCCTGAGCCGGCCGGGCAACCTCCGCTGGGGGATTCCCAGACAAAATGACAGTTGGCGCCCCGGACTGTTGAGCAGCCGCGGCACCAAAGAACAAGAGAATCAACCCAGCACATATACCGGCCTTATTCTTCATTGGTCTCTCTCCGTTAAGAACAATCGAAACTCCGGACATATCGCAAAACAATTGAACTACGGCAAAAACTTATCGATTGAACGATCTTATCACGCTGTATCAAGCGCAATGGGAGTCCAATCAATGGATTATTTATCGGATATTCTTGATTATATACAAAATAAAAGTTGGCATAAAAATCAGACATATATGTTTCTTTCTAAAAAGGCCCCTCACACGCTTTAAACGCCATTTCCCAGAACGCGTTGCCAACTGCATGTAACTTGCGGTAAATTTGACCAAATGCTGATGGAAATATGAATACCGTCTGGTAGACTAGACTATAACCGTGGCAGTGCTGGAACCGGGCATCATCTATATATTATCCCGGGTAAGGTCTGCCAGACTGCCCGATGGAGGTAGTGAAATGAAAAGCGTAAAACAGGGGTTCACCCTGATCGAGCTGATGATAGTGGTGGCGATCATAGGTATCCTGGCGGCCATAGCGATACCCAAGTTCGCCGACCTCATCAACAAGTCGAAGGAAGGCGCGACCAAGGGCGCGCTCTCCTCGGTCAGGAGCGCCCTGCAGGTGTACTACGGCGACAACGAAGGCTGGTTCCCGGCTGATAACCTGGCGATCCTCATAGACAACGCCAAGTATATCAACGAGATACCTGTGGCGAAGCTGCCCACGACGGGCCACGCGGACACGCGGACCGTGGTGACGGTGTCTTCGTACACGGCGGCGGGGGCGTTCGACGTCACCACCGACGCCGGCGGCACCGCGGAGGAGCCCGTCGGCACCGGCGGCGGCGGCTGGGTGTACTTCAACAGCCCGTCTGTGTCGGCCATCTGGGGCACCTTCGTGGCGAACTGCATACACGAGGACATCAAGAGCCAGGGCAATACCGGCCTGTACGGACCATGGACCTCGTTCTAGACGAGGCCGGGAGGTAAAAAAAAGACCCCGCGCTTACGGCGCGGGGCCTTTTTTTTGCGCCGGGCCGCCTAGTAGGCCTGGTGCAGGCTTATCCCTATCTCTTCCATGGCGCGGCGCAGGCGGCGCAGGGCGCCGGGGCCGCCGTCGCCCCAGCCGCGCAGCTCCGTGACCGCCTTGCCGTCGCGCAGGAAGAAGAAGCGCGGCGAGCCGTCGAAGACCACTCCGGGGAAATCCGAGGAATACCGGGCCATGTAGACCTGCTCCAGGCCGGAAGCCGCGCGGGCCTCCAGCACGGCAGGCGGGTCGAAACGGCGCATCACCAGCACGGCCGCGGCGTCGAAAGCGGGGCCTACGCGCTTGTCCTCCATGATCTCGCGCATGGCACGGGAGGTAACGACGCAGCCCGGCTCGGTTACCACCACCACGCGCGGCCCCTTGGCGAGGCGCAGCGACTTGATCTTGGCCGTACTGCCGCCGTCGAGCACGTCGTAGGCGAGCCACTGGCCGGAAGGCAGCGGGTCAGGCGTGACCACCCTCGGCAGAGGGCGGGTCAGGATGGCCGGGAAGCGCTCTTTCAGCGCCCGCGCCCGGTGAAAAAGCCGCGCCTGCAGCAGGCAGCCGTAAACTTCCTCCGCATGGTCCGCCTCGAAGGTGCCGCGCCGGACCTTTTCCTCGAAGACCTCCTCCAGCCGCAGGGCGTTGGGGGCGCTGTCCGGGGTAAAGAGCGCTATGCGCCGCAGGGCCTTGTAGAGCTGGTCCAGAGTGGCCTCCGGGTAGGCCCGCAGGGCCGCCGGGGCCAGGTCGGCCGGCTTGATGTCGGCGGCCAGCTCCGCCAGGGCGGCGGCGTCGCTCCGCTTTTCTGCCTGCAGGGCGGCCTGGAAAGTTTCGCTTATCCGCTTTTCCGGCGCCGCGGCGCAGCCGGCCAGCAGGACCAGCGCGGCGAGGACCGCTAGTTTATTGTTTTTCATATTTTAAGGCAGGCGTCGGCGGCCAGCCAGAAGATCTTCTCCCTTATATACGCTGGGTCGTGGGCGTGGCGCTTATCCCAGTCCTTGCCGCTGACGTCGTCGTGCAGGTACAGGATGGCGCCGGCCTGGTAGCCGCGGAACTTGGCCACGGCGAACACGGCCGCGGCTTCCATTTCCACGGCGAGGCAGCCTTCTTTCTTGCGCAGGGCCACCTTGGCCGGGGTTTCGCGGAAGAAGGCGTCGGTGGTCCAGGTCTTGGAGACCAGGTACGGCACCCCGTGCCGGTCCATGACGGCCTTTATGGCCTTTACGGCGCGCGGCGAAGCCGCGACCTCGCGGGAGGGCGGCAGGTAATGGTAGGAGAAGCCCTCGTCGCGCACGGCCGAACGCGGCACTATCAGGTGGCCGAAGGAGTGGGCCTTGTCCAGGCCGCCGGCCGAGCCGCAAAGCATCCACTTGGTGCAGCCTTTGACGCCAAGCTCTTCCATGATGCCGGCCGTTATGGGCGCGCCGACCGTGGGCGGAAAAACCAGCAGTTTTTTACCCTTGTGGCTAAGCTGGTAGATGGGGTAATCCTGGCAGACGGTGTAGGCGCTATAGATCTTCTTCAGCCGCCGCGCGCGCAACAGCCGCTTTATGGTCTCGCCCTGGAAACAGATTATCCCCCGCTCCGGCAGGCGGGCCTCCCCGGGCCGTATGTTCTCCGGGTTAATGACGGCCTTGCGCTCCGTGTCGAATTCCAGCAGCGGTATCCTGTTCTTTTTAAGCATATGCAGTTCAGAGGCCGGCGGCCAGCCGCGCAAGGAATCCCGGTTTTTCAGGCGGCGGCAGCGCCAGCGCCGCCTGCAGTTCCGGTTCGGAGATAACCCCGTCGCCGTCCTTGTCCAACCCGAACCTGGAGAACGCCGGCGTTTCCCAGAAGAGCGGGACGGCTTCCCGGTAGATCTTCCCGTCCTCGCTGGCGTAAGCGCCCAGGATGGAATAGCTGGTCTGCGAGGGATTTTCCAGCAGGAAGAGGGCCCTGGCGGCCTTCCTGGTAGCGGCGGCCTTGGTGCTGTCCACCCAGCGCCGCGAGCAGGTCTCTTCGTATTCGCTCCGGGTCAGCAGGCCGTCGCCGTCCTCGTCGCAAAAAACGAACACCCGGTCGTCCATGCCGTAGAGATCCTCCACCTCGGCCCGGGTAAAGCGGCCGTCCCGGTCAGCGTCGAAATTGTTCCAGGGGCTACCCTGGTTCCTGGCGTAAACCTGTACTCCCCGGTACAGAACGAAGGCCGCCCAGGCCGCGCCTAGCCAGAGCGGGGACATTACCCAGAGCCGGTTGCGGGACCACCACGATCTTTTCACAGCCGCCTTTTCCGCTTTAACATCCATTTTAGCTCCTTGATGAGGGGACGCCGCTTCCCCTCGCTAGGCCAGGTCTATGAGGTTCCAGCGGGCGGCGTAGAGGTCGGAGAGCTTCTTGTGCAGGCCGCGGTTCTCTTTGGCGGCCAGCTCCGGGTCGGCGGCCAGTATGGCCTCGCGGTCCTCAATGGCGATCTCAAGGATCTCCTTGTCG